>NZ_JAIQDE010000023.1 GCF_020037015.1 Corallococcus sp. AS-1-6
GCCAGCAGCGCCGAGAGCGCGAACGACGGAAGCGTGAGGCTTCTCTCGGGAGCGGCGGCTAAACCGGAAGCGGATGCCCTTCGACTGCGGCAACGTCATGATGACCGGCCGACGCTTAACATCACAGATGAGTACGACGTTCAGGATCTCCTTCACGCGTTACTACTCGTGTCTTTCTCTGATGTGCGTGATGAAGAAACCGGGCCAAGCCACGCCGGAGGTCGGCCACGCTTCGATTTCCTCCTCAAAGAGGAGCAGATCGTCATCGAAGTCAAAAAGACTCGTCAAAACCTGAGCATCAGGGACCTGAACGACGAACTCATTGCGGACATCGCCCGCTATCAAGCACACCCTGACTGCAAGACACTGGTCTGCTTCGTTTACGACCCAGACCACCGGATTCCCAATGTTGCGGGCTTCATCCGGGATTTGGAGCGTACCGCGTCAATAATGCCTGTTCGTGTCGTCGTCGTCCCAGTGGGGTGACTCGCCACCATGGATGGCTCTTTCCTTCTCCCTGCGAAGGAAAGAGCCCCAGGTGAATCAGCCGAAGAGCTCCTTCACCTTGTCGAAGAAGGTCTTCGACTGGGGATGGGTCTCCTCGCCGGACACCTCCGCGAAGCGCTCCAGCAGCTCGCGCTGCTTGGAGGACAGCTCCGTGGGCGTTTCGATGATGACGCGCACGTGCTGATCCCCGCGCTGCTGGCTGTGCAGGTGCGGGATGCCCTTGCCGCGCAGGCGGAACACCTTGCCGGACTGCGTGCCGGCCGGGATGGTCATCTTCACCTTGCCGTCCAGCGTGGGCACGTCGATCTTCGCGCCCAGCGCCGCCTGCGTGAAGGACACCGGCACCTCGCAGAAGACCTCGTACTCCTCGCGCTGGAACAGCGGGTGCTCGCGCACGATGACCGTCACGTACAGGTCGCCCGCGGGCGCGCCCCGGTCCCCCGGCTCGCCCATGCCGCCCAGCCGCACGCGCGTGCCGTTGTCCACGCCGCCCGGGATGGCGACCTCGATGACCTCCTCCGACGGCGTCTTGCCGGAGCCCCGGCACTTCGCGCACGGATCCGGGATGGTGGCGCCCGAGCCGCCGCAGTCACCGCACGGCCGGGACACCGCGAAGAAGCCCTGCGAGTAGCGCAGCTCCCCGCTGCCGCCGCACGCCGCGCACTGCCGGGGCGCCGCGCCGCTCTTGCTGCCGGAGCCGGAGCAGGTCTCGCACTTCTTCGGACGGGGGATGGTCACCTTCGGGCGGCAGCCGAACGCCGCCTCCTCGAAGCTGATCTCCAGGTTGTAGCGCAGGTCCGCGCCCCGGCTCTGACGCTGCCGGCCACGCCCGCCGCCACCCCCGAAGATGTCGCCGAAGATCTCCCCGAAGATGTCGTTGATGTTGACGCCCTGGAAGCCGCCGCCCGCGTCCCCGAAGGGGTTGCCCGCGTGTCCGAAGCGGTCGTACTTCGTGCGCCGGTCTGGATCGCTCAGGACCTCGTAGGCCTCCGAGGCCTCCTTGAACTTCTCCTCGGCCTCGTGGTTCCCGGGGTTGCGGTCCGGGTGGTACTGCAACGCGACCTTCCGGAACGCGCTTTTCAGGTCCTGCGCCGAGACATTCTTCTGGACGCCCAGGACCTCGTAGTAGTCGCGCTTCTGCCCTGCGGCCCCTGCCATTGAATCGAACCCCTGGAATTTGCTGGCGTTTTCAAGCTGCGTAGAGAATCGGAGTCACTATAACGCAGCGAAACACGCCAGCAATCCAGGCCCGGGTCCAACCCTTCGTGAAGCAGGGGTCGTGCGCTACACGGTCCAGACGCGGTTGACCGTCAGCTCCATGCGAGCGAGGCGGCGCTTGAGGGCCGGGTCCACGGGGCCGTTCATGGACCACTTGGGGACCACGAAGTGCAGCTCCGCGTTGTAGAGCTTCGCGGCGCTCGCCAGCAGGCTCCAGCGGTTCTCCGCGGTCGGATCATCCACCATGCCCGGGGTGACGATCTCCAGGATGATGGGCGTGCGGGCGGAGTCGGACTGGCGGCAGGTGAAGTCCGGCCGGTGGTCTTCAATGGTGCCGGAGAGCACGGGCGGCGGCATGAAGCCAGGGAGCCGCGCCTTGATGTCCGAGTAGCCGATGGTGCGGAAGTACTCGGCCATCAGCCAGAGCAGACGGCGGCGCTCTTCATCATCCACGACGGACTCGCAGCCGGGATTGAACAGGACTTCTTTCTCGGAGTTGGTTTCCATGGCGCATCTCAAGCTGTCCGCGTGTGTGGGATGCGGCAACGCAGGCGGGCGCGAGCGCTCCCTGACCGGCCGTGGGGCGGGCGGCCATGCACGCGCGCTTCCCACTTCCCTTTGGCTTGGACGGCACCGTCGCCTCGGTGACAGAGTGCGCCCCCTCCGTGGCACCCCGTCCCTCCGCGCACGTCTATCGCCGGCTCCTGGGCTACCTGCGCCCGTACCGCCGGTTGCTCCTGGCGGGCACGCTGGCCTCGCTCACCGCCGCGGCCGCCACGGCCGCGTACGCCTGGATCGTCGGGCCCCTGCTGCGCGCCATCCTCACCGGCGCCCCCGTCACCGTCGCGGGGATGACCCTGGCGCCGGAGGCCCTGCTGTCCCGGCTGCCCCTGCTGGTGGTCGCGGTGGCGCTGGTGAAGGCCACCGCCCAGTTCCTCCAGGGCGGCCTGATGCAGCGGTTGGGCCAGCGGGTGATGGCCGACCTGAGGGGCTTTCTCTACGGCCGGCTGCTCGCCCAGCCGCCGACGTTCTTCGAGCAGCGGCACTCAGGAGAGCTTGTCTCCCGGTTCACCTCGGACGTACCCCTGGTGGAGTTCTCCGTCACCCAGGCGCTGTCATCGTACGTGAGGGATGGGCTGCAGATTTGCGCACTGCTGGCGACCTGCTTCCTCATCGACGCGAAACTCTTTCTCTTCACGTTCGTCGTCGTGCCCGTGACGGTGGTGCCGGTGAGCCGCTTCGCGCGGTCGCTCAAGAAGGTGGCCACCCGCTCGCAGGCGAACCTGGGCGCGCTCAGCGCCATCACCGCCGAGCAGTTGCAGAACCTCCCCGTGGTGCAGGCCTACGGCACGGTGCCCCGCGCGCTGGAGTCGTTCGACGCGGAGGCCGAGGCCTACCTGGCGGAGATGCGCCGCTCGCTCTTCATCCGCGGCGCCTTCAGCCCCACGGTGGAGCTCTTGGGCATCGTCGGCGTGGCGGCGGCGGTGGCGTGGGGCGCCCGCGCGGTGTCCATGGACCCGACGCTGGCCGGCCGGCTGCTGTCCTTCATGGCGGCGGCCCTGCTGCTCTACCAGCCGGTGAAGTCGCTGAGCGGCACGCTGTCCCAGGTGCTCACGGGGCTGGCGGCGGCGGAGCGCCTGTTCGCGCTCGCGGACTCGCCGGTGCCGCCGGACGTGGGCGCGGAGGCGCCGCCCCTGTCGCGCGCCCTGGAGCTGTCCGGCGTGCGCGCCACCTACTCGGACGGACGCGAGGCCCTCAAGGGCGTGGACCTGACGATTCCCGCGGGCGCGCGCGTGGCGCTGGTGGGCCCGTCCGGCGCGGGCAAGACGACGCTGTTCTCCGTGCTGCTGGGCTTCCTGCCGCCGAGCGGCGGCGAGGTGAAGTGGGACGGCCTGCCGCTGTCCTCGCTCAAGGCGTCCAGCGTGCGCGCGCAGCTCGCGTGGGTGCCGCAGGAGCCGGTCCTCTTCTCCGGCACCGTGCGCCACAACCTGCGCCTGGGCCAGCCGGACGCGCCGGACGACGCGCTGTGGGAGGCGCTGCGGCTGGCGCACGCGGAGGACTTCGTGCGGGCGCTGCCCGGCGGCCTGGATGAGCCCGTGGGCGAGCGGGGCAGCCGCCTGTCCGGCGGACAACGGCAGCGGCTGGCCCTGGCGCGCGCCTTCCTGCGCCGCCCGTCCCTGCTGCTGCTGGATGAGCCCACGAGCGCCCTGGACGCCACCAGCGAGGCGGCGGTGGGCGCGGGGCTCCAGGCGCTGATGAAGGGCCGCACGGTGCTGGTCATCGCGCACCGGCTCAGCACCGTGCGCGACGCGGACCTCATCGCCGTGGTGGAGGGCGGACAGGTGGTGGAGGCAGGCACGCACGAGCAGTTGCTCGCGCTGCGGGGCCGCTACGCGCGCCTGTTGGGCGAGGGCGCCGTCGCCGCCTGAACGCCGCCCCGCGGGGCCATGGCCTTCGCTTCCGAAGGGGTGTTCATGGGCCCCCGTGCCCATCCGTCCCACGCCACCGCCGAGCTTGCGCGACCGGGCACGCCCTGCGAGCCTTCCGCCCCGGTCCATGCCTCCGACGCCGCCCCGCGAACGAGAGCCCCTGTCGCTCAACGCGCTCCTGCTGGTGCCCGCCCTGCTGCTGGCCGCGGGCGCGTGCGTCGCGGTGGCCGCCCGGCACTTCGCGCTGGCCGCCGCGTTCACCGGCACCCTGGTGCTCGTCCCGTTCGTCTTCCGGCTGTGGACGCGGCCCTGGTACCGGGGGCTCGTGCTGCGCGGCCTGGGGCTCTTCATCGCCGGCATGCACGTGCCCATGCTCGCGGGCGGCGTGCTCGCCTACGGGCGCATCGGCTGCGAGGGCGCGGACTGCGGACAGACGCTGCTCTGGAGCATCGTGCTGGCGCCCCTGGCCGGCGCCGTCTGCTCTGTCGTGTACTGGCTCGTGGGGCGTCCCCCCGTCTGAATTACAAGGAATCACGGACCCCCTATCCTCACTGGAAATGCTTGTTCCAGTCAGACCTCACGTCGCGCCCGGGCTGTTCGTCGTGGCGTTCGCCGTCCCCGCCACGGTGTGCGTGCTGGGGGGCACGCTGCCGGTGCTCCTGGGCAGTCCCGCCACGCTGATGAGCGTGGTGAGCTCCGCGGGGGGCTTCTCCCTCCTGCTGGGGCTGGCGCTGCTGGTGGAGGTGCCGCTGCTCATGCTGGCGGCGGGCTCCACGCTGCTGGGCCGCGCGGTGCCGCTGGCGGTGATGGTGGGCATGGCGACGGTGCCGTGGACGCTGGGGCTGCTGGGCACGGAGGTGTCGCTGGAGCGGATGCAGGCGGCGCTGCCCATGGTGTCCGCCTCGGCCACGGACGCGGGCCTCGCGCTGACGGCGGGGCTGGGCAAGGCGATGGCCCCCCGGCTGCTGGGCGCCTGGACGAGCGCGGTGCTGCTGGGCGCGCTGTCGGTGGCGCTGGGCGTGGCGCGCCTCAACACGTCGCGGGCGGTGAAGGACCACACGCGCCGCAGCCTGCTTCTGGGCAGCCTGGTGTCCGCGGCGCTGGCGGGCATGGCGGTGGTGGGCACGCTGGAGGCGCACCAGCTCTTCACGCTGCTGTCGCGCCTGTCGCGGGCCCCCGGCGCGCTCCGCCCGGACCTGATGGCGGAGGGCATGGCGCAGGCGGCGCGGCTGCGCACGGTGCGCTGGAGCTGCTTCTCCTGCCTGCTGGTGCTGGGCTTCGCCTGGCTGATGACGTACCGCGCGGCGGAGGCCCGGCGGGCGCGCGCGCTGGACTGGGTGGGCGGCCTGGTGCTCACCGCCGCGGTGGCCGTCCTGCTGGTGCTGGACGCGCACCCGCTGCACACCACGCTGGGCCCGGAGCGCGTCACCACCGGCCGCAGGACGTCCGGCCCGGTCCCCACCGACGCGGACGTGACGCACCTGATGGGCGAGCGCTCGCCCCTGCGGCTCAGCTTCCCCGCAGCAGCAAGAACAGCATGAGGAGCCCCACCACGACGGCGACGCCGAAGACGGCCACCATCACCAGCCCCTCCGACTTGCGCACCACCGGGGGCAGGACCTCGTTGGGCAGCGGCTCACCGTACCGCAGCAGCACGGGCTCCGGCTCCGGGGCCACCTGGGGCGCGGGCGTTGAAGCGGCGGCCGGGCCGTCCTCGCGCGCGGGCGGCGCCACCGGCGTGAAGGTCACGGTCCGCGTGGCGACGGTCTCCCGCGCGCCGGGGTCGCGGCCCGGGGACAGGGGCCCTGGCGACGTGACGCTGGACATCTCCAGCCCCTCGCGCGCCAGCGCCAGCACGCGCTGCATGTGCAGGATGTAACGGTCCTGGCCCTCGTAGGTGGCGAGCGCCTGCGCGGCGCGCACCAGCCGCTGCGGCACCAGCTCCGGGTCCGCGCGCACCTCCGTGGACACGGGCCGCGCCTCGCCCGCCTCCACCCGGCCGGTGCGCACGCCCTGGCCGCTGGCCCAGATGCAGTGTTCATCCAGCAGCGTGAGCTCCTGGCGGCGCACCCGGCCGTCCTCGTCCACCAGGGACATCAACTCCGCGCCCTGGGGAGACAGGTGCCAGACGGTGCGCAGGCCGTTCTCCCCCAGCGGGCCTTCCACCGCGCGAGCGCGGTAGAGCTCCTGCATCGCGGACTTCAAGGGGTCGGACGAGGTTTCCACGGCCATGACTGCCGCACAGTAGGGGCGCGGCGCCCGAAACGGAAGCCGCGCCCTTCCCCGGCGTGATTGCCCCGTGCGCGGATGCCCGCCTTGTGCCTACCGTCCATTCCACGATGAGCCGTTCCAAGAACCGAGCCCCCGACTTCGTCCGCCAGTTCGAGGGTGCACAGACGCTCGACGGACTGCTGGAGCTGGCTGGCAGTCCCTGCGACACCGCCGACGTGCTCGAGCGCATGCGCGAGGCGCGCGCGGAAGGCGCCGATGCCAGCCAGGTGATTCCCACCCTCTTCGACGGGGAGCCCCGCTTCCCGGACGCGGAGCTGGCGCGCCGCCTGTACCAGAACCTGCTGGGCCTCTGGGACGTGGTGCTGGAGGGGAAGGCGGTGCGGCTGGAGGACGGCCCCCGCCCGCCGCGCCCGAAGAAGGAGCGGCTGCAGGCGCCCGCGCCCTTCCATCCGCACGAGCCCTCCGGCGAATTCGTGGAGGCCGCCTGGCGTTACCTGGAGGACGACGACAAGGCGCGCACGCGGCTGATGCATGCGTACGAGAACCGGCAGGACAGCCTGCTGGGTGCGCTTGACGCCGCTGGCCTCACGGACGAAGGTTACGGGGTCGCCCGCCACCTGCTCTTCGATCTGCACGCCATGCTGGAGCTGGGCTGGCCACCGGGGCTCTCGGCCGTGGATGCCAGGGCCCTGGACAGGGAACCGGACGCGCCGCCCGCGCCGGACGCCCTCCAGGAATACGTGAAGGAAGCGCTGTTCGAGGCGGAGCAGGACGAGGAGCACCCCCTCGCTCCCGAGGAGCTGGCGCAGGTGCGCACCCTCGTCCGGCGGGGACTGGCGGCGCTGTGGCGCGCCCGCAAGGGGAGATGAAGATGGCCCGAGACGACAACGACGGTGGTGGCTTCACCGGCAAGCGCAACAAGTCCTACCGCGAGCTGGACGCGCAGCGCGGCAAGAGCAAGTACCACTCGCGCCAGGACGACCCGGCGCAGCAGAAGCTGGAGCGCAGCGCCAGCTACCAGAAATACAAGACGGCCGCGGACGCCCTCTTCACCGGCGGCGAGCTGCCCGAAGGGCTGGCCAAGACGTTCGACCCCGAGGGCAAGCGCAAGGCCCAGAAGGACGCGCTGCGCAAGGTGCAGGAGTCGGAGACGCGCGCGGACTGGGTGAAGGGCGTGGTGGACTACCTGGAGAAGTATCCGGACATGCCCGAGGACGCGTACTTCCTCGACAGCCTCCTGGACCACCCGCGCGAGCGCATCGTGGACAAGGCGCTGGCGAAGCTGGAGGCGCTCCAGGAGGCGGGCACGCTCCAGAAGAAGCTGCCCAAGAGCCTGGACCAGCGGCTGAAGTCCATCGAGCTCACCGGCCTGGACCCCGACATGCAGGGCCGCGCCAAGGCGCTGCGCGAGAAGCTGCGCGCCTGATCAGCGCGCGCGCTGCTGCTGGATGAGCACCACGTCGCGCTGGCCGTCCTTGGAAGGCTGGTGCGTGAGCCGCAGCTCCGCGCCGGGCCGCGAGTACACGCCGGGCTCGTCGCCGCGCTTCCACCCGGCCTTCGTCAGGGCGGCTTCGTAGAAGGCCTCCACCTGCGGCCCCGTGAGCGGCGCCTGGAAGGTGAGCGTGCGCGACCCCTCCGCGTTGACGCGCAGCACGCCGCTCGCCTGTGGCGGCAGCGGCGCGAAGTCCCCGGATGCGTCCTGCGGACGCGCCAGCGCGTGGTTGGCCTCGCCCAGGTAGAGCGTGGTGGTGCCGTCCGGCTGCGGCATCATCACCACGGTGTAGGTGATGCGCCGCTTCGGGTCCAACGCGGTGAGCATGGCGGCGTTGTTCGCGTACTGCGCCTGCTCCTTGCCGGGCGGCACGTAGAGGCCGCCGTCGCGGAACGCGTCCGCGAAGCGCTGCACCAGGTCGCGGATGTTCTCCTTCACGTGCACCGCGCGCAGCGCCACCGGGATGCCCCCCGCCTCCACGATGTCGCTGGACTCCACGTGGGCGAGCACCTGGAGCTGGGGCCACGCGAAGCGAGGCCCGGCCGGTGGGCCCGCGTCCGGCACG
This sequence comes from Corallococcus sp. AS-1-6, assembly GCF_020037015.1. Classification (GTDB taxonomy): domain Bacteria; phylum Myxococcota; class Myxococcia; order Myxococcales; family Myxococcaceae; genus Corallococcus. The sequence goes on from NZ_JAIQDE010000023.1 coordinate 8,444, forward strand.
CCCGCGTCGGGGGACGCATGGGCCCGGGCGGACAGGCCCAGCATCAGGCAGAGCGCCGCGCCCGCCACGCGCCCGGCCCGGCTCAATGCGGCACGCCTCCCAGCCACTTGCCCTCGCGGTGGACGTCGTACTTGGGGCTGATGTTGGTGGCCTTGAAGGGCGTCGTCTCCCAGACGGTCTGGTTGCCCGCGTGCGAGCCGCCGATGCTCTGCTCGTAGTGGCTCTCCTGGCCGCGGAAGCTCATGAAGAACTGGTCCTCGTTCACGCCGCCCTCCGCGCCCACGCCGGCCATCAGCGCGCTGCCCGCGTTCCCGCCGCCGCCGTTCTCGCGGTACACGCGCTGCGCCCAGTTGTAGTAGTCCAGGTTCCCGCAGGCGCCGCCGCTGTCGATCTGGAGCGGGCACTCCTGGCCCTGAGCCACGGTGGACAGGCCCCAGTCGTCCAGCAGCATGAAGAAGCGCCGGGTGCAGCGCCCGTTGGACGCGCGCCCCGCCGCGCACACCACGAACGGGTCGGTGGCGCGCCGGTGCGACACCTTGAAGAACTCCGGCTCCATGAACGTGCCCAGCCGCTCCGCGCGCATCCGGGTGGAGGCGGTGCACGAGATGCCGTCCGACTGCACGTCCATGGCCTGGCTCAGCGCCGTCGTGACCGGATCCGCGTCCTGTGGGCGGGTGCCCAGGATTTGGATGTCGCTGCCCGCGGGCCGCGTCGGCTCGCAGTCCACCTGGATGCGCGTGGCGCGCGCCAGGGCCAGTTGGAACGTCATGGCGCCGCTGGTGCGGCCCGCGCGCCCGTCGAAGTCCTGGTAGCGCCCGGCGGCCTCCGCGGACGCCAGCGCTTCGGCGTGGGAGCGCTGGAAGACGCCGTTCTGAGGGTTGTGCATCACGTGCCCGGTGGCCTCCCACAGCGCGAAGTTGGCGGCCTCCTGCACCTTGAGCGTCAGCGCGCTCACCTCCGCGAAGTAGATGCCGAACATCAGCACGGTGACGAACACCAGCGACCCCAGCGCCGTCTCGACGAGCGCCTGTCCGCGGCGCGACCTGGAAGCCCTCGCGTCCATCAGTACCGCCCGCCCGTCTTGCTGCCGCCCCGGTAGCCCGCGGCGTCCAGCCGGCGCAGCGCGTCCGCGTGCTCGGTGAAGCCCGCCTGCTGCAGGCTGCGCGCGGGCTTGTCGTCGCGGGCGCCCTCGGTGCTCACCAGCGTGGCGCGCCAGAAGGGGTTGAGGAAGTTGGGGGGCTCCTCCCAGCCGCCGCCCGCCGCCGCCGGCCGGGGCCGGTGGTAGTAGGCGAGCCCCGCGGACAGGGCCACCTGGTTGCGCTGCACGTCCTCCAGGCCGGTGGGCTGGATGCGCCCCAGCGGCGCGGCGTTGTCGAACTCCGTCTCCTGGTTCGCGAACTTGAAGGTGAACAGCAGGTTCCACGGGTCCGGCTTCGCCCGGCGCGACGCGCTGGCGTAGTCGCGGTGGAGCATGGCGTACAGCTTGGGCTGGCCGAAGTCGTTCTCATCCGGGCGGGCGCCGTTCAGGTGCCCCGCGTTGAAGCCCACCGCGTGCGGCCAGATGCCGGGGCACACGTTGCAGGCGCCCAGCGTGTGGCGCTCGTCCACGGTGGTGTTGTTCTCCGCGCCCTGCCCCGGGGGCGGCTTGCCCGCGCCGTAGACGTGCTGGTCCTGCTTGGACTGGAGCTCGTCGGACATCACCCACGCGTCCGTCGCGGCGCCGGGGACGACGGTGCCGTCCGGGCAGGTGACCACCACCGCGCGCCCGTGGTCGTGCGCCCACGAGTTGCGGCCGGAGATGGTCTCGTACGTGGAGGAGTCCATCGAGGAGGCGCTGCCGTAGCGCTTGAAGCCGGGGTTGTGCGCCGCGGCGCCCGAGCCGAAGCCCGCGCTGCCGGACGCCCGGTTGTGCACCCACGTCCAGCCCAGGCTGCCCATGGTGGCGTTCAGGTTGACGGTGCTCTGCCCTCCGGCGAGCGCCACCGCGCCGGAGCTGTCCGGCACGCCGCCGGTGCGCTCCTGCTCCTGGAACTGCTCGAAGCTGGTGCCGGTGGACGACCCGCCCGACACCTCCGCCAGCGACTTGTTGGCGCCCGCGGGCGGGGCGTCCAGCTCGCCGTTGACCTCCCGGGCGATGTGCTTCGTGAGCTTCTGGCCCGCCAGGTGCGTGCCCACCAGCGTGTTGTACATGGCCAGCTCCGCGCGGAACATGGTGCTCGCGCGCCCCTGCAACTGCGCCACCTGCGTGGCCGCCGCCTCGTCCAGGCCGGACCAGACGGTGGACGGCATGGCGCAAGGGGACGCCTGCCGCGCGGCGTAGTGCTGGCTGCCGTAGCTGATCATCGACTGCGTGCCCGCCATGGCCACCATGTGGGCAATCTGGGCGCGGTTCATCACCGCGATGGCGTTGAACGTGCGCGCCGTGGACACCGCCTGGCTGTAGGCCGCCGCGTCCGCCGCCATCTGGATTTCGACGCGCTCCTTGGCGCGCATGCCGAAGCCCAGCGTCCCCAGCACCATCAACGTCAGCAGCAGGAGCGTCAGCGAGAACAGCACCAGCGCCTGGCCGCGTCCGTGCCTCAGAAGCCGTGCAGGCTGCATCCGGCACCTCCCTGGAAGTTCGCCGCCTTCACGGGCGTCATCATCCGCATGGCCGCGTGCACCTGGATGGGGAACAGGTAGTGCCCCTGCGCGTTCCAGCGCACCATCCGGTCCCCCAGGTCGCCGCCGGGCCAGTCATCCGGCCCCAGCTCCACGTCCGTGTCCGCCCACCAGTCCGACTTCTTCTGCGCCGGGTTGAGCGGGTTCGCGTCCGTGTAGTTCTTGAGGTGGAACTGGGCCAGGAACATGCGGCTCATCACCCAGTCCGCGAACGGGATGCGCATGTAGTACCAGGCCACCATGCGGATCTCGAGCGTGCGCTGGCGCATCAGCGCCGCGTCGTCCGTGGGCACGTCGAAGAGCAGGTCCTCCTCCCCATGGCCGCGCACCCACGCGACGCTCGGGGACTCGCGGACGATTTCGACCATGGGCCCCTCGGTGAAGAGCGTCCCCTTGGAGCCGCGCACGCGCAGGAAGTTGCGCTTGCGCGCGTCGAAGGCGTTGGCCAACTGCGCGGGTGTGCGCGTGTGCTCCACCGTGGGCAGCATCGTCACCAGGGCCGCGTGCGTCATCGCCTCGCAGCTTCCGTGGTTCAAGCTGCCCGCGCGCACCGCGCGGTACACCGCCACCTGCGCCAGGATGCGGCCCTGCAGCAGCATGAAGAGCTGCAGCGTGCCCAGCACCATGAACACCACGAGCGGCATGCACAGCGCCGCCTCCACGGCGGCCTGACCGGACTGGTGCTGCCGACGGAGGGAAGGGGGAAGGGCCATGGGGGAGGCTGCCTTCCTCCTAGATTCTCGATGATTGGGGAATCGGTCAAATGGCCGGAACGCCGGCCGTGACGATTCCATTGTGACACAACTGTTTACTCAGCGATTGAGGGTGAACCCGCAGGCCGCGTCCAGCACCACCTTCGCCCCCGCGAGCGCCTGGAGCAGGCGCTCGTAGTGATGGCGCTCCGCGTCAACCTGGGCGTCCACCGCTTCCGGGGGCAGGCCCTGGTGGGAGAGGGACAGGCGCAGGCGGGCGGCGGCCGCGTCCCGCTCCGCCTCGATGGCGGCCCGGGCCTTCTTCGCGGACCGGCCGAGCTCCGCCTCGGCGGCGGCCAGGGCCACGGGCAGCGCGGCGTCCACGAAGGCGCCGAAGCCGGGGAAGGCCTGGTGGACCTCGTCCCCCTTCAGGGCCTTGCCCTCCGACTCCAGGGCGGCGAGCACGGAGGGGTCGGCCACGGGGCCCTGCGGGCCGTCCACCACGGCGACGGGCAGCAGGGTGCGGGCGAGGAAGCGCGCCAGTTGGCGGCTGGGCACGCGGGCGCCGGGCGAGGTGTCCTGGGGCTCCGGGAGCTGGACGTGGAAGAGCAGCTCCAGGCCGCGCGCGGGCTTCTTCACGCCGCGCTTCTCGATGTGGCGGAAGCCGCTGCGGCCGTAGGGGCCGTCCTTGAGGAAGCCGAACAGCGCCTCCACCAGCGGGTGGCCGGTGGCGAAGTACTCCAGCTCCTCCGCCTCCACGGCGGTGTCGCGCCAGAAGGTGCCCAGCACGGTGCGGTCCTGCATCACGTCGATGCCGGGCAGTCCCTCGACGTTGAGCGCGTGGCCGAACTGGAAGGCCACCTGGAAGGCCTCCACCTGCTCGTCGGTGTCCACGCCAATGCCCACGCGGCGCGCCAGCTCCGTGACGGTCTCCTCCAGGCGCTCGTCCAGGTCGCGCGCCACGCTCCACAGCCCGTCCTCCAGAGGCGCGGCCTCCTCGTCGGAGTCCTCCTCGGGCTCCTCGCCCATGCGCTCCTGCGCGCGCGCCACCAGCCGGGCCACGGCGGGCCTGTCGAAGCTGCGCACGTCCAGCAGCGGGTCGTACGCGCGCTTCACCTGCTCGCGCGCCGCCTCCACGCGGGCCTTCAGCTCCGCGGCGTACTCCACGCGCGCCTCGCGGGGCAGCAGGGCCAGGTCCGCGATGCGGTCCTCCACCTCCTCCAGCACCGCGTCCAGGCCGCCCACCGTCTCACCGAAGACGCCCACGGCGTCCGCCAGCAGCATCAGCACGTCCGACGCGAGCGTGCCCGCGGGGTCGAAGACGTGGATCTCCACCGGGTGCGCCTGGCCGATTCGGTCCAGGCGGCCGATGCGCTGCTCCACCGTGGAGGGGCTCCACGGCAGGTCGTAGTGCACCAGGTGGTGCGCGAACTGGAAGTTGCGGCCCTCGCCGCCCACCTCCGTGCACAGGAGCACGCGGGGCCCCTCCGGGTCGCGGAAGCGCGCCACCTGCCGGTCACGCTCCACGAGCGGCAGGTCGCCGTGGTAGCCCAGCGCCTCCACGCCCTCGCGCGACAGCTCCGACTGGAGCGACTCCAGCGTGTCGCGGCTCTCCGTGAACACGAGCACCTTGGCGCGCGGCTCCGCCTTCCAGACGCCGCGCAGCACGTCCACGAACGCGAGCAGCTTCGCGTCCCGGCCGGTCAGCTTCAGGTCCGCGCCCTTGAGCGCCGGGTTGGACCTCACCGCGCCCGCGAACGCCGCGGGGCTGGACTCCAGCCGGCGCAGCACGTTGGCCAGCGGCGCGCCGCGGAGCGTGCCCTTCGCCAGCGTGGCCAGGGCCGCATCGCGCGCCTTCAGCTCCTCCGGCGTGAGCCGCACCGGGTGCCGGTGGAGCCTGCGCGTGGAGAAGCCGCCCACCACCGCGCGCCGGTTGCGCACCAGCCGGTCCGACAGGCTGTACGTCTCCGCCAGGTGCGCGAGCAGCGCCTCCCTGTCCTTCAGCGTCTGGAGCCGCGCGTCCTCCGGGAAGCGCTTCGCCAGCGCGGCCACGGCGGCCTTCGCGTCCTGGCCGTCGCCCTTGCCCTCCATGAGCGCGCGCACCGCGGCGGACAGCTCCTCCTGGCGCTGGAGCCGCGCCTCGAAGCCCTTCACGGACGGCGCCGTGGCCGCGTCGATGAGGGTGAGCAGGCCGTGGTACTCCGCCGGGTCCAACTGCATGGGCGTGGCGGTGAGCAGGAGCAGGCCCCACGAGTTCGCGGCCAGCCCCTTCGCGGCGGCGAAGGCCTTCTCGCCCTTGAGGTGGTGCGCCTCGTCGATGATGACCAGGTCCCAGAAGGCGTCCTCGGCGGCCACCTCCTCGCGGTGCTCGCGGGTGCGGCTGAGCAGCTCCAGGCTGGTCACCACCAGCGGGAAGCGCGCCCACGGGGAGACGTCCGGCGCCTCCTTCAGCGACTGCTCGTAGCGGTCCGAGTCCATCAGCGTGAAGAGCTGGTTGAACTTGTGGAACAGCTCCACCAGCCACTGCACCGTGAGGTGGCTGGGCGCCACGACGATGCACCGCCGCGCCAGGCCCACCAGCCGCAGCGCGCTGAACACCATGCCCGCTTCAATCGTCTTGCCCAGGCCCACTTCGTCCGCCAGCACGAAGCGCGGCCGGCGCGCGGACAGCACGCGCTGCACCACGCCCACCTGGTGCGGCTTCACCATCACCCGGCTGGCCAGCAGCGCGCCCAGCGCGTCTCCCCGGCGCTCGTCGTCCAGCACCAGCGCCTGCTTGCGCAGCATGAACGCCTTCGCGTCCCCCACCCGCCCGTCGCGCAGCGTGGACAACAGGTCGGAGCGCGGCGCCAGCGCGCGGACCTCGGACTCCGGCAGCTCGTCCTCCTCGCCCGTGTCCTCGAAGCGCACCACGTAGCGGCGCAGCCCGCGCGCGCCCGGCTCCTCGCCCAGGATGGTGGCCTTGCGTCCCTTCGGCGTCTGGATGGGCTCACCCCGGGGCAACGGATAGGGCACCAGCGCACCGCCGCGCGTGGACACCAGCACCGGCGCATCCTCGCGGGACGGGAAGGCGATGAGGGCCTTGGCCCCCTGCTCCTGCAGCGACACCAGATGCCCCACGCCCCATTCGGGCTGCGGGAGGTAGCGGACCTTCAGACCTTCGACGAGAGACGCCATATGCCGTGCAACACCCGGGTGACGAGGAGGGGGGCGCTCATAACGTCCCGGCGCCCGGAAGGCCATTTCGCAGGCACCTCCATCCCTTCCAACCCCTTGATTCCAGGCCCGAGTTCCCGGAAGGAGCGCCGCGCACCGTCCAGCATCCGACAGCCCCGCCGCGTCCTGCCCGCCAGGAATTTCCCATCCTCGCGGGTAGGGTCCATGATTTCATGACAAACAGGTAAAAACAGGGTTATAGGATACCCTGCCCGACAGTGCGATGTCGCTCACCCCACCTTTTCGGTGATGTTGAGCGTCCTTCTGCACAGAAGCGCTCGGTGCCGTCGGGGGGGAGTGCCACATGCTGCGACGTTGGACCTTCGCTCAGCGGGTCGGAGCGGGTCTGTCCGTGTGCCTTCTGGCCGGACTCATCCTGCTTGCCACCCTGGTGTTCGCGGCCCACACGCTGACGGTGGACGACGGGGCCCTCTTCCATCACGTCGCGGACATCCTCGCGGGCCTGCTGGGCCTGGGCGCCCTGGTCGCGCTGGTGATGGTGCTGCGCAACGCGCTGGGCCCCATGCACGCGGAGGCCGTGCAGAGCGAACAGCGGCTGCACCTGTTCATGGATGGCGTGAGCGACTACGCGCTGTGCTTCCTGGAGCCGGATGGGACGGTGTCCTGCTGGAGCACGGGCGCGGAGCGGCTCACCGGGTGGACGTCCTCCGACATCGTGGGCCAGCGCGTGGAGGTGCTGCACGTGCCGGACGCGGTGGCGCACGAGCTGCCCGCCTCCCACCGCGAGCGGGCCGCGCGCGAGCGGCGCCTCCAGTCGGAGGGCTGGCGGCTGCGCAAGGACGGCTCGCGCTTCTGGGCGGAGACGCTGCTCACCGCGCTCTACGCGGAAGGGGGCACGCTGCAGGGCTTCGCGGAGGTGACGCGCGACATCACCGAGCGCAAGCGCACCGAGCGCATGCAGGCGCTGCTGGCGGAGGCCGGCCGCGTCCTTCAGCCGCAGGCCGGCGCCAAGGAGCTGGGAAACGCGCTCACCCGCCTGTGCGTGCCGGAGATCGCGGACGCGTGCGTGCTCTACCTGCCGGACGGCCAGGGCGTGCGCCCCGGCGCGGTGGCGTGCGCGGACGCGGCCACCCAGGCGCGGCTGTGGGAGCCGCTGATGCGCAGGCCGTCCCAGGACGAGCCCGGCCCCGCGCGCGTCATGCACACCGGCCGCGCCGAGCGCTTCGCGGAGGTGGACCCGGACCGGCTGCCCTCCTCCGTCAGCGACAGCACCTGCGCGGAGCTGTGGCGCGCGCTGGGCGTGCGCTCCGCGCTGAGCGTGCCGCTCGTCGTGGACAACCGCGTGCTGGGCGCGCTGTGCCTCTTGTCCACCCGGCCGCACCGCCACTACGGCGCGGTGGACCAGGCCTTCATCGAAGAGCTGTCCGCCCGCGCCGCGCTGGCGCTGGACAACGCCCGCCTGCTCGCGGCGACGCAGAACGCGCTGGAGCTCATCGGCGTGGCGGCGCACGACCTGGGCACCCCGCTCAGCTCCCTGCAACTGCGCCTGCGCCGCGTGCGCCTGCAGTGCGCGCCCGCGGACGCTCAGGACCCGCGCCTGCGCGAGGGGCTGCTGCTGGCCGAGGACGAGACGAAGCGCCTGGGCCAGTTGGTGCACAACCTGCTGGACCTGTCGCGCCTGTCCGGCGGCCGGCTGGTGCTGGAGGCCCGCCCCATGGACCTGGCGGAGCTGGCCCACGAGGTGGCCGCCCGCCACGAGGACCAGGCCGCCGCCGCCGGCTGCGCCCTCACCGTCCACGCCCGGAGCGCGGCCCGCGGCCGCTGGGACCGCCAGCGCCTGGACCGCGTCCTCACCAACCTGGTCAGCAACGCCCTCAAGTTCGGCCGGGGTCAGCCGGTGGAGGTGCATGTGAACGTGGATGAGCACTCACACCGGGTCCAGATGTCGGTGCGGGACCACGGCGCCGGCATCCCCGCGGAGGCCCAGCAGCGCCTGTTCACCCGCTTCGAGCGGGTCACGACGGACAGCCGCGCGCCGGGCTTCGGCCTGGGCCTCTACATCGTCCGCCAGCTCGTCGAGGCCCACGGCGGCACCATCCGCGTCCACTCGCGGCCCGGAGAGGGCTCGGAGTTCACCGTCGAACTCCCGTTCACCCAGGAAGCACAGGAGGAAACGGGAAACGTGATTCGAGCCTGACCCTCCTGGGTGGGTTGCGCCCCACGACCCCTTCCCATCCAGTCACGAACAGTTCGGATTCTCCTCTGAGTAGAATTATTCTCAGAAGTTGAATCGGTCTGTTGATTGTGGATATTCTCCGTACGGCTAGAACTGCTTGTTTCCGGCAAAAGCCGGATTTGAGCGCGACCCTCCGCCAGCGTCCCCCCGACGCCAGGGCACCCGGGTCCACTGGCCGCGACGCTGCTCCGGCAGCCGTCCGCACATACGCGTTCGGAGGAGTCCCCTCATGGGTGGAGCTGTCACGATTCGGGAGCTGTGTCCTCGCACTTCCTCCCGCCTGTTCACGGCGGGCCGCGCGAGCCTGCTGGCGGCGCTCGCCAGCCTGACGGTGGCGTGCGGTGGTCCGGAGTCCACGGAGCTGGCGCCTTCCGCCCTCGTGGAGTCCGGTGCCGAGCCCCAGCTCGCGACGCAGGGCCAGGACCTGTCGCTGGGCGACCTCATGGGCGGCGGCAACCGCGAGGCCCCCGTGGGCCTGGCGCTGGAGGTGGACAACGGCCAGGGCGTGCCGCTGAAGGTGAAGGCCGGGCAGACCTTCTGGGTGAACCAGATTGACCTGCGCGCCTCCATCAACGCCACCCGGGACGAGGGCGTGGACGGCCTGCGCCAGAACAGCGACTTCCTGGCCATTGGATGGGCGGGTGTGCGCCTGGCGGACCAGGAGTTCGTGGGCCTGTCGAACCCGGACGGCACGTTCACCCGCCGCCGCTTCTACCGGGACGCGGCGTGGATGAAGGCGACCAGCCTCTTCACGGTGGAGCCGGTGGACGCGCGCGGCGTGCTGACGGGCGCGCCGGTGCTGCTGAACATCGGCAGCGACGACACCCGCCGCACGGAGCGTGACGACTTCTTCATCCGCCGCATGCGCGCCATCCAGTGGACGCGCGACTGCCGCTCGCTCACGGACTGCACCGGCGCCACGGCCTATGAGGAAGAGGCCCTGGTGGAGCTGCGCAACGCGTACGAGCACGCGAAGAAGCAGACCCTCACGTTCAACGCCCGCACGGTGGGGCTGCGCCTGCGCTGGAGCCTGCGCCCGTTCGCCCCCTACTTCATCCCGGTCACCCAGGTGTCCAAGCCGGAGTTCAGCTACGGGTTCGGCATCGACATCAAGCCCCTGACGGCGCCCCGCAAGGACGGCACGTACGCCCCCGGGTCACAGGTCACCTTCCAGATGACCTTGAAGGACGGCAAGGGCAAGCGCCTGCACCCGGCCGGGAGCCTCCCAACCTACAATGAGGTCGCACCTCCGGGCGCTCCCGGCAGCCCGGCGGGGATCCAGTACTATCAGGCCTTCTTCAACCCCACGACGACCTACTATCGCCGCAAGCACCAGGAACGGATGATGATGACGCAGCTCATCGGGCCGGCGCAGGACATCCAGCCCATCCGGACCATCGTGGACCTGGAGGCCTTCCTGGATGACTCGCAGGACGTGCAGACCATCGCCACCCCGGCGCGCGACGGCGTCTATGCGCAGTTCATGACCTTCCCCCCGTCCAACAAGCTGTTCGGCGGCGCCTTCTTCCCCAACGACGGCCGCTGGGACGCGCCCGTGAGCGACACCTGGACCTACACCCTGCCCGCGGACGTGAAGCCCGGCACCTACCTGGTGACCGCCAAGGCGCGCCGCGTGTACATGGGCGAGGACGTGCCGGCGTCGCGCACCATCGAAATCCAGGTGGGGACGAAGACGCACACCAGCGCGGTGCTGACCACGGGTCCGTGCAACACCTGCCACAGCAAGGGCGGCGAGCTGGGTGAAGTCCTCCATGCGAACGACAACCGCGCGGCGTGCTCGTCGTGCCATGCTCCGCTGGGCTTCGAACTGGAAGGTCCCATCTTCGTGCGCACGCACTTCATCCACTCGCGCTCCAACCGCTTCGACGCGCCCCTGGAGAAGTGCTCGTCCTGCCACCTGAAGCAGGAGACCACGCAGCGCACCAGCAAGGCCGCGTGCCTGTCGTGCCACAAGAGCTACCCGGAGAGCCACGTGGCCAAGTTCGGCCCCATCGAGTCCATGTACGTCGGCGGGGGCCGCGAGTCGTTCCAGCAGTGCACCGGCAGTTGTCACAAGACACACCCCGGCAGCGGCTTCTAGCCGCCGCCGGTTCGCACGGAGGTCCTCATGGCGCACGTGAAGATGCAGACGGCTCGTTCCACCCTCACGGATCCGGTCGCCGTCGCCGAGGACCTCCTGCGCCAGTTGCACGGCCCCCCGCCGAAGCTGGTGACGCTGTTCGCGGCCCGCCAGCGGGACCAGCGCGCGCTCAACCGCGCGCTGCGGGAGCGGCTGCCCAAGGACACCCGGCTGGTGGGCGCCACCACCGCCGGGGAGCTGGACAACAACGGCATCCACGAGAACAGCGTGGTGATGGGCGCGCTGTCCGGCGACTTCGAGGTGGGCCTGGGCCTGGGCAGCGGCCTGGCCGGGGACGCCATCGCCGCGGGCGCCATGGCCATCAAGCGCGCGTGCGAGGAATTGGGCGTGCGCCAGCAGGACCTGGACGCGCGCCGGTACGTGGGCCTCGTGATTGACGACGGCTTCCGCTACAAAAAGGAAGAGCTGCTGCTGGGCATCCTGGAGAAGAACCAGACCCTGGTGCTCGTGGGCGGCGGCGCCAGCGATTCGGAGACGGACCCCGCGCGCCAGTCCGCGCTCATCCACGTGGATGGCGAGGTGGCCGGCGACGGCGTGCTGGTGGCCCTGTTCAAGACGAACGCCCCCTGGGCCGCGCTGCGCTCGCACTGGTACGTGCCCACCGGCGAGCGGCTCACCATCACCAAGGTGGACGAGACGCACACGCGCGCGCTGGAGATTGACGGCAAGCCCGCGGCGCGGCGCTACGCGGACATCCTGGGCGTGGAGAACATCGCGGACCTGGAGTTCGGGCGGCCGGGCGGCTTCGCGTCACGCCCCACCGCGCTGAAGGTGGGCCGCGAGTACTTCATCCGCGCCGCCTGGCGTCCCCTGGAGGACGGCTCCATCCTGTTCGCCAACCTCCTGGAGGAGGGCAGCGAGCTGGACCTGATGAAGGCCGGCGACCTGGCGGCCATGACGCGGGACTTCTTCCAGGAGGAGCTGCCCAGGCGGGTACAGAACCCCCAGGCCGCCCTCCTGTTCCACTGCAGCGGACGCATGTGGTACGCGGGAGCCACTGGCACGGTGCCGAAGCTCTCCGAGGCCATGAAGCTCGCGCCTTCCGCCGCTGGGATGAACGTGCACTTCGAGATCTACTCGGGGTTCCACATCAACACCACGCTGACCGTGCTCGCGTTCGGCTCCAACTAAGTCACCAGACCATGGCCCAGCACCCGTTCGACGTGGCCCACGCCGAGGCGCCCCTCGGTTACACCCTGTCCCTGCTCCTGGTGGGCAGCGAGCGTGAGACGCGCGCCATGCGCGACGCGCTGGAGCGGGAGGACATCCTCTCCATGCTCACGCTGGAGCCCGCCAACACGCCGGAGGCCCTGGAGCAGGCGCTGGAGCGCCCCTGGGCCCTGGTGCTGGTGGGCTCCGAGCTGCCGGGCATGGGCTGGGAGGACGTCCAGGCCACCTGGGTGAAGCGCGGCCGGGAGACGGCCTTCGTGGTGAGCGCGCCCACCTGGAGCGCGGACACGCTGGCCGCCGTCATGCGCGCCGGCGCGCGCGACTACGTCTGCGAGGACCGCTACGGCCACCTGCCCTTCGTGGTGGCGCGGGAGCTGCGCCTGCACGCCGAGCGCGCCCAGCACCAGATGACGGGCGTGGAGCTCAAGCGCACCAACTACCTGCTCAGCAACATCATCGACGCGCTGCCCTTCGTGCTGTTCGTGAAGGACGCGGAGACGCGCCGCCTGGTGGTGGTGAACAAGACGTTCGCGGACGCCTTCAAGGTCACCAAGGAGTGGCTGCTGGGGAAGCTGGACCACGACTACTTCCCCAAGGAGCAGGCGGACTCGTTCATCGCCATCGACACGGAGATCCTCGAGACGCGCAAGATGAAGACGTTCGAGGAGGTGGCCCGCGCGGGCGGCGTGGACCGCATCTTCGCCACGCGCAAGATTCCGCTGCTGGATGACCAGGGCGTCGCGCGCTTCGTGATGGGCGTCACGGAGGACATCTCCGACCGCAAGCAGAACGAGGCGGCCCTGCGCGCCTCCCGCGATGAGCTGGAGGCCGCCAACAAGCAGCTCGCCGCCAGCCTGGAGGAGATCAAGAAGACGCGCGCGGTGTCCGCCCGCTCCCTGGCGAGCTACCAGCAGCGCGCGCTCCAGATGGAGATCATCCGCCAGCAGAACGAGGACCTGGACCGGCTGGCCCAGGAGCTCTCCGTGGCCAAGCGCAACGAAGAGGAGCGCGCCCGCGAGGCGGAGGGCGCCGTGCGCCTCAAGAGCGAGTTCCTGGCGAACTTCAGCCACGAAATCCGCACGCCGCTCAACGGCATCATCGGCTACTGCGACCTGCTCATGCGCGAGGAGGGCAGCCGCCTGACGCCGCACGGCCGGCGCGACCTCAACGTGGTGAAGACGAACGCCAAGACGCTGCTGGCGCTCATCAACGACATCCTGGACCTGTCCAAGATCGAAGCGGGCCGCGTGGAGGTCGTCACCGAGCCGGTGGACGTGCAGGAGCTGGCCGACGAGTGCATGGCCACCGTGAAGGAGTACCTGAAGGGCAAGGACGTGGCCCTCACGGTGAACGTGGACACCGAGGCGAAGGAGATCCGCACCGACGCGCTGAAGCTGCGGCAGATCATGCTCAACCTCTTGAGCAACGCGGCCAAGTTCACGGACACCGGCGAGGTGGCGCTCACGGTGGTGCCCGCGGGCGGCGGCGAGCTCTTGATGACGGTGGAGGACACCGGCGTGGGCATCCCGTCGGATCAGCTCCCCTTCATCTTCGAGAAGTTCCGCCAGGTGGACGGCACCACCACGCGCAAGGTGGGCGGCACGGGGCTGGGGCTCGCCATCGTGCGCGAGCTGACCCGCGTGCTGGGCGGCACGGTGGACGTGAAGAGCACGCTGGGCCGCGGCTCCACCTTCACGGTGCGGCTGCCGGACGTGCTGGCGACCACGGTGGGCGCGGACAGCCCGCACGCCACGGAGCGCCTGGTCCCCTTCCACGACGTGGCCCAGAAGCTCGCGCCCATGGCGCGCCCTGGCAGCACGGTGATGGTGGTGGACGACGACGTGCTCATCCAGCAGCTCGTCACCGGCCAGTTGGAGCCCGCGGGCTTCCGGGTGGTGACGGCCAATGACGGCATCGCGGCCATGAAGCTGGCCCGCGAGGTGAAGCCGCAGGCCATCCTGCTGGACATCCACCTGCCGCGCATGGACGGCTGGTCCGTGCTGAGCCAGCTCAAGAGCGACCCGGCGCTGGCGGCCATCCCGGTCATCCTGGTCTCCGTGGAGGAGCAGCGCGCGCGCGGCTTCAGCCTGGGGGCGTGCGAGTACCTGGTGAAGCCGGTGGAGCCGGAGCGCCTGGTGGACGTGGTGCAGAAGAGCCTGGCCTCCGCGGGCGCCTCCGCCGCCACGGGCGACGTGCTGGTGGTGGACGACGACGCGGCCACGCGCGAGCTGGTCAGCCGCAACCTGCGCCGCGCGGGCTTCTCCACCAACGAGGCGCGCAACGGCGAGGACGCGCTGCTCAAGGCGCGCGTGTCTCCGCCGTCGCTGGTGGTGCTGGACCTGATGATGCCGAACCTGGACGGCTTCGAGGTGCTGCGCCGGCTGCGCGCGGAGAAGCTGTCCGTGCCGGTGGTGGTGCTCACCGGCAAGACGCTGTCCAAGGAAGAGGAGACGCTCCTGCGCGACGGCTTCGCGGGCTTCGTGCGCAAGGGCGGCCACGCGCTGGAGGACGTCATCGCGCAGGCGAAGGGCCTGCTGATGTCCCAGCGGGCGGCGTCCGCGGGCAAGCTGCCCCGCGTGCTGTACGTGGAGGACAGCGAGCAGAACCGCGACATCGTCCGCAGGTATCTTGGCGGACTGTATGACCTCATCGAGGCGGAGGACGGCGAGCAGGGGCTGGAGCGGGCCCGCAACGACGCGCCGGACCTCATCCTCATGGACCTGTCCCTGCCGCGGCTCGACGGCTGGGAAGTCACCCGCAGGCTCCGCGCGTTGCCGGATGGGCAGAACGTGCCCGTCATCGCCGTCACGGCGCACGCGGGTCGCGAATACCAGGACAAGGCGCAGGCGGCCGGTTGCACGGCCTACATGACCAAGCCCCTGGACCGCGATCAGCTCATCGAGACGATTCGTCAGTACCTAGGGAGAAGCCATGGCTGAAGCAAAACCGCGCGTCCTTGTCGTGGACGACGATCCGGACCTGCTCGACCTCGTGCAGCGCTCGCTGAGCGCGTACGGGTTCGATGTGCAGACCCACACGTCCGCCCTGGGCGTGTCCAACATCGTGCGCGCCTCCGAGCCGGACTTCGTGCTCATCGACGTCAACTTCCCCGCCCTCAAGGGGGACAAGGTCGTGGGCCTGGCGCGCCAGTACGCGCCCCCCGGCACCCGCTTCATCCTCTACTCCGCCTCGGACGAGGCCAAGCTGCGCTCGCTGGCCATCGCCTCCGGCGCGGACGGCTACATCTCCAAGAGCGTCCAGGGCGCGGAGCTGGCGCAGAAGCTCAACGCCATGCGCCTCAAGCCTCGCCCGGCGTCGCCCAACCGGAATCCCTCACCGGTTGAGAGCTGACCCGCCCCCTGGGTGAGCCCGACCCCTCGGGCCACCCCGTACTCCGGACGGATGGGAATCTCAAAAATCGATAACCCGCAAGCCCTGTATGACTTGAAGTTCACCAAAAGGGCTGTAAGGTAGTCGCTTCTAGAGATTTACGCGCTCACTGTTCCTCCTGACTGGGGCGCGCCTCACCCACCATGTACTGCCTGCGTCCCCCCGGAGGCACCTTGCATACGTCGACTGATTACAGCCATGCGGAAAAGCTGAAGCAGGAGCTGACTCAACCCATGTTCAACGTGATGTTGAAGAAGTGGGTGGGCAAGGGCGAGCTGGACTACGAGCGCTACCTGCACACGGACACCCTGCTGTCGCTGCAGTCGCCGGAGGGGGAGCTGGTTTCGCATGACGAGCTGATGTTCCAGATCGTCCACCAGTCCCAGGAGCTGTACCTGAAGCTGGCGTCGCGGGAGATGGTGGAGGTGGTGGCGGAGATGGACCGCGACGCGCTGTGGGCGGTGGTGGCCCGGCTGGCGCGCGTGCAGAAGATCATCGCCGGCATCAGCGCGGAGATGGCCATCCTGGAGACGATGACGCCGGCGGAGTACCAGGTCATCCGCCGCAGCCTGGGCAACGGCAGCGGCCAGGAGTCGCCGGGCTACAACACGCTCCGCCACGCGGCGGACGGGCTGGAGGCCGCGATGGAGCGCATGCTGGCGCGCCGCGGGCTGACGCTGTTCCAGGTCTATTCGGCTGGGGGGCCGAAGGACCTGCAGCACGTCTGCGAGCAGTTGCTGACGGTGGATGAGAGCTTCCAGGGGTGGCTGTACGCGCACTACCAGTTGGTGCGCCGGACGATTGGCATCGACCGCACGGTGAAGGCGCTGGACGGGCTGCCCTCGCAGGTGTTGCAGGCGCGGATGACGCTGCCGCTGTTCCGCGCGCTGTGGGACGTGCGCGTGGAGCTGACCGCGGGCTGGAAGCGCGAGGGTGGCTACGCGCCCGGCGAGTCGCGCACCGGCGGCGGCTGCCCGATGGCCGCGATGAACGCGATGAAGGACACGGCGGTGCACGCGCCGGTGGCCCAGGCGCACGCCCCCGTGGCGCACGCCCACGCCCCGGCGGCGCACGCGCACCACGCGCCCGTGGCCCACGCGGCCCCGGCCCACGCGCACGAGGCACGCACCGGCGGCGGCTGCCCGATGCACGCCATGCACGCTCCGGCGGCGCACGCGTCCGCGGTCCACGCGCCGGTGGCCCATGCGGCGGCGGTCCACGCGGTGCACGCGCCGGTGGCCCATGCTCCGGCCGCCCACGCACAGCCGGCTCCGGCCTCTCACGTTGCCCATGCGCCGCACGCGGCGCCCCATGCTCCGGCCGCGCACGCGCAGCCGGCTCCGGCCCCGCACGTGCCCCATGCTCCGCACGCGGCGGCGCATGCTCCGGTGGCCCACGCCCCGCACGCGCCCGCTCCCCATGCGCCGGTGGCTCACGGGCCGCATGCGGCGGTGCCCCACGCTCCGGCACCTCACGGGCCTCACGCGCACTCGCATGCCGCGCATGTGTCGGCGTACGCCCACGCCCAGGAGCTGCGGAGCCAGTCGTGACCGTGGCGGCACTCCCGGGAGCCCTGCGCGCGGAGTACCCGCTGCTCCAGACCTGCACGTACCTCAACAGCAACTCCACCGGGGCGCTGCCCCGGGCCGTGGAGGGCGTGCTGGCGCAGTACTGGAACACGATGCGCGCGTGGCGCGATGACACCTGGGACACCTGGCTGTCCCAGATGCAGGCCTACGCGGACGGCGTGGCGGACCTCATCGGCGCGCCCGCCGGCTCCGTCGCGCTGGACACCAACCTGAGCGCGCACCTGTCGCGCCTGGCCTCGTGCCTGGACTTCTCCGGAGAGCGCCGCCGCGTCGTCGTCACCGACCTGGAGTTCCCCACCGTGCCCTTCATCTGGAAGGGCTTCGCGCGCTACAGGGCGGAGCTGGTCGTCGTCCCGTCGAAGGACGGCCGCGTGGACGAAGCCGCGCTGGAGGCGGCCATCGACGCGCGCACGCGCATCGTCTGCGTCGCGCACGGCGCCTTCGCCACCGGCGCCGTGCTGGACGTCGCGCGCATCGCCAGGGCCGCGCACGCGGCCGGGGCCCTCATCGCCACGGACGCGTACCAGACCGTGGGCACCGTCCCCGTGGACGTGCGCCAACTGGACGTGGACTTCCTCATGGGCGGCGCGCACAAGTGGCTGGGCGGCTCCGAGGCCGCCTTCCTGTACG
This sequence comes from Corallococcus sp. AS-1-6, assembly GCF_020037015.1. Taxonomy (GTDB): domain Bacteria; phylum Myxococcota; class Myxococcia; order Myxococcales; family Myxococcaceae; genus Corallococcus. The sequence continues at coordinate 26,150 of NZ_JAIQDE010000023.1, forward strand.
TGCGCCCGGGACTCCTGCCCACGCTCCGGCCCGCGGCCACCGGGTGGCTGGCCGGAGCTTCACCGCTCGGCTTCCAGCAGACGACGGACTACGCCCCGGACGCGCGCCGGATGATGGGCGGCACGCCCGCGCCGCTGATGGTCCTGCTGTCCCAGCCCGGCCTGGAGCTGCTCAAGGGCGTGGGCATCCACGCCGTGCGCGAGCACTCGCTGAAGCTCACCGGCCGGCTGATGGCCCGCGCGGACGCCGCGGGCCTGCGCGTGGTGACGCCGCGCGAGCCGCACCAGCGCGGCGGCGTGGTGGCGTTGAGCTTCCCCGGCGACGCCCGGGTGACCCAGCGGCTGGTGGCGCGCGGCTTCATCTGCAGCCACCGGGGCTTCCTGCGCGCCGCGCCGCACTTCTACAATACGCCCGAGGAAGTGGACGCCTTCATGGACGCGCTCCTCGAGGAGCAGCGCAAGGAGGTCGCATGAGCCAGATGCCTCCCCTCACCCGCGAGGCGCCCTCGCCCCGCGCCCTCCTGCACCTGCTGTTCAACGGCGCCCGCGCGCTGGACGTCGTGGAGACGGCCCTCAGCCTGGGCCTGCTGGACGCGCTGGAGCCCGGCCCGGTGACGCTGGGCGAGCTGTCGGCGAAGCACGGCCTGGTCCCCAAGCGGCTCTACAAGTTCCTCGACTGCCTGGAGAGCCTGGGCCTGGTGCAGCGCGAGCAGCCCAGCGACGCGCTGGAGGCGGCGCGCTACCGCGGCGTGCCCGGCCTGCGCGCGGCGGCGGAGGCCGTGCTGGGCCCGAAGTCCCTGGAGCGCGACCGGGAGAAGTACGACTGGAAGGCGCTGCACGGCCGGCTGCCGGAGACGCTGCGCGGCCAGCACTCCATGTCCGCCGCGTCGTTCGACTGGCCTCCGCGCACGCCCGAGCAGGTGGAGGGCTTCGAGGCCAGCATGGCCGCGGGCCTGGGCCCCATCCTGGAGACGTTCCGCGCGCACGCGGGCACCCTGTGGCCCTCCGAGTCCCGGCTGCTCGACGTGGGCGGCGGGGACGGCACGCTCGCGGAAGCCCTGCTGCGCCAGCACCCGGCGCTCGCCGTGGACGTCTACAACCTGCCCGCCACGGAGGCGCTCGTCGCGCGCACGCGCGAGCGCGCGGGCCTGTCCGCGCAGCGCATGGGCTTCGTGGGCGGAGACTTCCTGAAGGAGCCCCTGCCCACGGGCTACGACGCGCTGTCGTTCGTGCGCGTGCTGCATGACTGGCCCGCGGAGGTGGCGCGGTCGCTGATGCAGGCCGCCTTCACCGCCCTGCCCTCCGGCGGACGCGTGCTCATCTGCGAGGAGTTCCGCACCCCGGAGCGGCTGGCGGCCCAGTTCTTCTGGTCCTACTTCCTCATCGGCGTGGACACGTGCGTGAGCCGGCTGCGCGAGGTGGAGTTCTACCTGGAGGCGCTCACCGCCGCGGGCTTCACGCTCGCGCACGTGCTCCCCGGCCCCTTCGAGCTGGTGGTGGCCACGAAGCCCTGAGCCTCCCCGGGACGTCCTGGCCTGCCCCGCGGGCCCTGTCCTACGCTGGACACCTGACCCCCTCCTCCAGGTCACAACGGGAGGGGGGATGTTCAGACTGTGTCCTGGCCAGACGCGGTAACCAGCCACACGCAGACGGGAGGAGCCTGTATGCCAGGTCCCCGGTCACGAACGGGGTTGAATGCGGTAGGGCAGGACCACCGGTGGGAAGAGGCGCGGGAGCCTGAAGCGCCACGGGGTGGAAGACCGGCGGCGCGCACGCACCTGGAGCGCGAGGTGATGGTGCCGGTGGATGACGCCGTCCTCGTCCGGGGGCGGCTGGCGGTGCCCCCGGGGGCCCGGGGCGTGGTGGTGCTGGCGCGCGGCAGCGACAGCAGCCTCCAGAGTCCACGGCTCGCGCAGACCGCGCGCCTGTTCCAGGCGATGGGGCTGGGCACCCTGCTGATGGACCTGCTCACCCGCGAGGAGATGGAGGAGCGCAGGACGCGGCAGTTGCGCTTCAACGTGGGCCTGTTGGGCATGCGCATGGCGGGCGCGGCCCGGTGGCTCAAGCGCGAGGGCCCCACCGCGGGCCTCAACGTGGGCTACTTCGGCGCGCACACCGGCGCGGGCGCGGCGCTGTCGGCCGCGGCCTTCCGGCCCGACCAGGTGGAGGCCGTCGTGTCGCGCGGCGGCCGCCCGGACCTGGCCGGCGCGGTGCTCCCCAAGGTGCAGGCCCCCACCCTGCTGCTGGTGGGCGGCGCGGACACGCTGGGCCTGGACATCAACCGCCGGGCCTACGAGGCGCTCCGCGCCGACAAGCGCATGGACATCATCCCGGGCGCCACCCACCACTTCCAGGAGGACGCGGAGCTGGAGCAGGTGGCCGAGCTCGCCGGGGAGTGGTTCCTCCAGCACCTGGGCGACCCCCGGGACGGCGCACGGGAAGCCGCGCCGCCCTGAGGGGAATGGCTCAGGCCAGCACGGGGCGGGTCACGCCCAGCTCGCACGCCAGCACCGCGAGCTGGGCGCGGTTCTCCGGCCCCAGCTTGCGGTAGATGCTCGTCAGGTGGGCCTTCACCGTGCGCTCGGTGATGCCCAGGTGCGCGGCGATCTTCAGGTTGTCCGCGCCGGCCGCCACGTAACCCAGCACCTCGCGCTCGCGCAGCGTCAGCCGTGACAGCGCGGAGGCCGGCATCTGGAGGTCGTCCAGGTGCATGGCACTGGCGTGGAGCATGTCCACGGGCAGCAGCCGCTCGCCCCGGGCCACGCGTTGCACGGCCCGCACCACGTCATCGACGCCCGCGTTCAGCTTGCACAGGTAGCCCGCCGCGCCCGCCTGGAAGCAGCGCTCCACCACGTCCGGCTCCCGGTGCCCGGACAGCACCAGCGCGCGCACCTGCGGATGGAAGTCATGCAGGTACCTCAGCGCGTTGAAGCCGTCCTCCGCGCCCTCGCGGCCCACGTGCTCCAGCCGCAGGTCCACCACCGCCACGTCCGGCGCGGCCGCGCGCACGTTGGACAGGAACGAGCCTGTCTCCGCGCACCGGGCCACCACCTTCATCCCCGCCCCCTCCAGCAGGGCCACCAGGCTCTCACGGAACACCTGCTGATCCTCGAGCAGCGCGACGCGGATCGCGCGCTCCGTTGAGTTCAGATCCATGGATGACACCTCATCTTCCCATCGTTTGGTCAGCACCCCCTGGGAAGAGACATTCACCGTACGCCATCCCGCCCTGCCTCGTGAAACCGCTCCCAGTACGGGTACGGCGCGGACGAAGCGCAGCGAACGTTGCGTCGTCCGCGACCCTGACGCGGAGGGCCGCCAACAGTGCGCTGGCGAGCAGGAGATCCGGTTCTTGCCCGTTCAAGCCCTCCGGGCTACGTCCGTCGCATGGCGACCCGTTCCCCACGCGACAGCGAGCTCGAAGCCATCCTGGAGAAGATCCGTCAGGTGCGGAACTTCGACTTCCGCAACTACAAGCGGGCCACGCTGCAGCGGCGCATCGAGCGGCGGATGCAGGCCACGCGTTGCCGGAGCCGGGCGGCCTACCTGGCGCTGCTGGAGCGGGACCCCACCGAGGTGAGCACGCTGGTCTCCTCCATGCTCATCAAGCTGACGACGTTCTTCCGGGACCCGGACGTCTGGCAGGCGCTGGAGCAGAACCTGGCGGAGTTCGTGCGCCAGCGCCCGGACGCGGAGCTGCGCATCTGGAGCGCGGGCTGCGCCACCGGCGAGGAGGCGTACTCGCTGGCCATCCTCGCGGCGGAGGCGCTGGGCCCGGGCAACCCCAGCGCGGACTTGAAGGTGTTCGGCACGGACGTGGACGAGGCCGCCATCGCCACCGCGCGCCGGGGCGTCTATACGCCCGAGCAGTTGGAGAACGTCTCCCCGGAGCGGCTGGCGCGCTTCTTCGTGCGCACCGGCAACAGCTACACGGTGCGCAAGGAGATCCGCCGCGCGGTGGTGTTCGGCGTGAACAACCTGGTGTCGGACGCGCCGGTGTCGCGCATCGACCTCATCCTGTGCCGCAACGTCTTCATCTACCTGGACTCGGAGCTGCAGAAGCGGGTGCTGGCGCGCTTCCAGTTCGCGCTGCGCCGCAACGGCCTGATGGTGCTGGGCCGCTCGGAGCTCATCCCCTTCGCGGCCCGGCTCTTCCGGCCCATGGATCTGGCCCGGCGCATCTACCGTAAGGACGGTCAGGTGGAAGTGACGAGCACGACCCTGGACCGCCTGCCCTCGGAGCCCATGAACCTCCCGCGCATCCTTGAACCGGGTTCGGACGTCGAGCGCTCCTTCATGCGCAACCTGCTGGACTCGCACCCCTGCCCACACATCGCGACAGACAACGACGGCACGGTGACGCTGTGGAGCCGCGCGGCGGCGCGGATGTGGAACCGCAACGAGAGCGAGATGCTGGGCAAGAAGCTTTCGGCGCTGGCGCTGCCCGGGCTCGGCGGTGACCTGCTCATCGAACAGAGCCAGCGCGTGCGCTCCGGCACCTCCGAGCGGGAGGTGGCCGACGGGGTGATGGAGCTGTCCAGCGGAGACCCCATCATCCTGCGCTTCCAGGTGGTGGCCCTGCGCGAGGCGGCGGGAGGCCGGCAGGGCCTGTTGTACGTCGTCCACGACATCTCCCCCCTGCGCGGCGTGGAGCAGAACCTGCGCGCGGCGCAGGAGGAGCTGCAGGCCATGCAACTGCGCATGCAGTCCTCCACGGAGGAGCTGCGCGCCTCCAACGAGGAGCTGGAGACGACCAACGAGGAGCTCCAGTCCGCCAACGAGGAGCTGCAGACGACCAACGAGGAGCTGCAGTCCACCAACGAGGAGCTGGAGACGACCAACGAGGAGCTCCAGTCCGCCAACTCGGAGCTGGACGCCATCAACCGCGAGCTGGCGCACCGCACGCTGGAGATGGACGCGCTCACCTTCTGCCAGCGCACCATCATCCGTACCCTCTCCGCCGCGGTGCTGGTGCTGGACGGCGAAGGCCGCATCACCACGTGGAACCTGGCCGCGGAGCGGCTGCTGGGCCTCACCGAGCGCGAGGCGGTGGGCCAGCTCCTGTGGTCCCTGCACGTGCCCGCGCTGCAGCGCACGCTGCTGCTCAAACTGCGCCGCCACCTGCAGGAGAAGCGCTCGCTGCGCCTGGAGGGCATCCCCTACCAGCTTCCCCACGGGGGCAAGGGCAGCGCCACGCTCGTGGCCACGCCGCTCATCACCGACACGCAGGTGCTGGGCTCCATCATCCTCTTCGAGGACACCACCCGGGCCAGCGCACTCCTGGAGGAGAACCGGCTCTTGCAGAAGAAGCTCAAGGCATGAGCCCGCGCCGCGAGCCACCGCCCGCCGCGGTCCCCGGCCCCAGCGTCCGGGAGTCCCAGGGGCTGCTGCGCAAGTACCGCGAGCTCATGAAGAAGCACACCGCCCTGGTGCGCAAGCTGGGGGAGCACACCCGGCAGCAGGCCATCACCTCCAAGCTGTCGCGCTGGACGCTGGAGACCAGCGACAGCGCGCTCGCGGTGATGAACACCACCAGCGTGGTGCTGGCCAACAGCCGCTGGCACGTGCTGGGGCGGCTGCGCGGCCCCTGGCGGCGCGGGGACGACGGCTCGGAGCGGATGGCCCTGCGCGACGTGGGCCAGGCGGAGGCCGCGGCGGTGCTCGCGCTCCCCGAAGGCGGCGCGCGCGTCACCCGCTACCGGCAGGCGCGCGAGCCCCAGCCCCGGGTGCTGGAGGTGCGCGCCGAGCGCGTCACCGGCCACATGCAGGGGCAGGTGCTGGTGCTCGCGCGGGACATCACGGAGCAGGCGCGCGCCGAGGAGGAGCTGGCGAACGCGCGCGCCACCCTGTTGGAGCGCGAGAAGGTGCGCGCCCTGGGGGAGCTGGCGGCGGGCATCGCGCACGACCTGCGCGCCACGCTCAACGCCATGCGGCTGCGGCTGGAGCTGCTCCAGCCCGGCCTGGACCCCGCCGGCCAGGGCCAGCAGCACCTGGACGCGCTCACGCGCATCGTGTCCGACGCGGAGGCGCGCGTGGACCGGCTCCAGGACTTCTCCCGCCGCAAGCCCGACACCGCCCAGGAGCGCGTCCAGTTGATGGACGTGGTCCGCGACGCGGTGGAGGTCGTCCGGGGCGGCATCGAGCACCAGGCGCGCCAGGGCGGCCATCCCATGCGCCTGGACGTGGAGCTTCCCAACGGGCTCCCCCAGGTGTCCGGTTCGGCCATGGAGCTGCGCTACGTCATCATCAACCTGATCATCAACGCGCGCGACGCCATGCCCCGGGGCGGCGCCATCCGCCTCAGGGCCTTCCGGTTCGGCAAGGCGGTGCGGGTCACGGTGGAGGACGAGGGCACCGGCATCCCGGAGGAGCACCTCCAGAACATCTTCAAGCCCTTCTTCACCACCAAGGGCGACAAGGGCACCGGCCTGGGGCTGTCCATGGCCCACGGCGTGGTGACGCAGGCGGGCGGCACGCTCACCGCGGCCAACCGCACGCAAGGGGGCGCGGTGTTCACGCTCACCTTCCCCGCGCTGAAGGCCCCTGCCGCCCCGGCGCGCAGCGTGGCGCGCTGAAGCAGGGCCCCCTCAGCCCGTCTGCTCCGACCCGTCGGGCCCGCCGGAGTCTCCCGAGCCCGAGGAGCCCTCGGAGCCCGCGGACGGCGCATCGGGCGGAGGCGCCGCGAGCACCGCCTGGCGCAGCAGCTCCACCTGGGCCTCGGCCGTGCGGGCGCGCTCCTCGAAGCGCAGCGCGGCCCACAGCGCGCCATCCAACGGGTTCTGCTGCGAGCCGGCCAGCGCCTCCGCCGTGTACGCGTGGCCCGTGCGGCAGCGGAAGCGCAGGAGGGTGCCCTCCTCCAGCTCGAAGAGCACGCCGCCGCAGTCGGGGCAGCCGTAATAGGACGGCTTCGCGTACTCCATGGGCGAGGGCGGGTCGTCCATGGAGGGGATGTCCACCTTCATCACCTTCACCTCCGTCTCCAACTGCCGCGACCGCTTGCGCGAGCGCGGTGCGACGGGCGTGTCCACCAGCCGCGTCAGCAGCGTCCCCATGGCCTCCAGGGGCACGCAGTGGTCCACCGCCACGTACTCCAGCGCGCTGCGCGGCATGTCCGGGCAGAGCGCGTCGCGCGGGTCCTGCACCACCGCCAGCCCGCCCTCGCGCTTCACCGCCATGAGGCCGCTGGTGCCGCAGTCCAGCGCGCCCGTCAGCACCACGCCCACCACGCGCGGGCCATGGGTGCTCGCCGCCGAGCGGAGCAGCGGATCCACCGCCGGCCGGTGCCCGTTCTCCCTGGGGCCCTTCAGCACCCTCACGCGGCCCGGCTCCACCAGCAGGTGTCTGTCATTGGGCGCCACGTAGATGCGGCCCGGCTCCAGGGGCTCCTCCCCGTCCCGGGGATGGTGGGCCGGCAGCGGACCGGAGCGGGAGAGGATGTCCGGCAGGTAGCCGCGGTGCTGGGCCGGCACGTGCAGCACCAGCAGCACGCAGGCGGCCAGGTCCCGGGGAAGCTGCTTCGCGAGCGCGGTCAGCGCCTCCACGCCCCCCCATGGACGCGCCGATGACGATGATGTCGCGACGTTGCATGTGGCTCATCTCCCTGTGCGCGCCGGATGGGGGGGCCCCTCGATGGAGGCCAGGCGCGCCTTCCGCGAGGACACCTGCGCCTCGGCCTCCGCCCGCCCCGCCTCCGCCTGTGCCCGGCGGGCCTGCGCCGCGTGGAGGGAGGCCTCCCGGTCCATCAGCTCCGCGTGGGTCCCGGCCCGCCGGCCGTCATGCCAGGCCCAGGTCCGCTCGTTTTCGCTCCCGCCCAGCCGGGCCACGGATTGATCCGCCAGGCACACCGCCTTCAGCGCCCGGGCCCGCCGCGCGCAGGCCCGGGAGAGCGCGGCGTAGGCCTCCGCCTGCTCCAGGGCCGCCAGGGACTCCCGCCGCCGGGCGTCCGCGCGGACCTCCAGGGCGCGCTCCCGCGAGTCCGCCTCCTCCGCCTTCCGCTGGGATGCCATCGGGGTCCTCCAGGTCGGGCGGCCACCCACCTGCCGCACGACGTGTGTTCACCCCAAGGCTGGGGACGAGCCTCCAGGCTGCCCACCCGCCAGGGCGAGACGTGTGGTTCCCATCGGAAGTCTCCAGAAAATTCCAGGGAAGCTGGCCAGGAGGGAGAGGGGTGGGTGATACTCGGGAAGTGCCCGGGTCACTGTCTTCCTTGGGGCGGCATCCTGCCGACCGGGGCACCCAACTGTCGGTTCCAGGGGGAGCCACCATGTCGGAGACCAAGATTCGCGTCCTCATCGTGGACGATGACCCGGACCAGCTCGCGCTGACGGAGCGCTCGTTGTCCTCGTACAACTTCGAGGTGCGGACGCACCGCTCGTCCCTGGGGGTCTCCAACCTGGTGCGCACCACGGCGCCGGACCTGGTGCTCCTGGACGTGAACATCCCCGCGCTGAGCGGCGACAAGGTGCTGGCGCTGGCCCGGCAGCAGGCGCCGGAGAACACCCGCTTCGTCCTCTACTCCGCCTCCGACGAGTCGAAGCTGCGCGCGCTGGCGCTGGCGGCGGGCGCGGACGGCTACCTGTCCAAGAGCACGCAGGGCGCGGACCTGGCGCGCAAGCTGGAGCGGCTGCACAAGCGCCCGCGCGTCGCCGCCGGCACCTGACGGGACGCGGGCTATTCGCCCACGAGCGCGCCGACCTCCAGGAACACCTGCCGGAAGTCGCCCTGCGCGCCCACGAGGCGCAGGTTCTGGGCCAGCCCCCCGGTGGCGCGGAAGAACATCATCGCCTCCGGGGGAGGCCGGATGCGCATCATGCGCGCGGCGTTGCGCGTGAAGTGGTTGCGCATGTCGCGGTTGATGTCGCAGGTGCCGTAGTCATACGGCGCCGCGCGCATGGGCCGCCCGGCGATGTGGAGCACCTCGCGCAGCAGCAGCTCCGCCTCCGCCTCCGGCAGCTCCACGGAGAAGCCCACCTCCCGGCACAGGCCCAGCACGTCCAGCGTCTCCAGCCGCAGCGCCTGCTGGAACATGCGGCGGTTGGCCGCGACGAAGCCCGGGCTGAAGCGCTTGATGGAGCCGAAGTCCAAGAGGCCCATGCGCCCGTCCGGCATCACCATGAAGTTGCCGGGGTGCGGGTCCGCGTGGATTTCACCCGCGTCCAGGAAGGGCCCGTAGGTGGCGCGGATGAGCTGGCGCGCGACGCGGAAGCGCTCGGCGGGGTCCGGCGACGTCGTCACCCAGTCCTTGAGCGTCTGGCCCTCCAGCAGCTCCAGCGTGAGCACGCGGTGGGCGCTGCGCTCCTCGATGACCTGGGGCACGTAGAGGTCCGGCAGCCGCGCCACGCTCTTCGCGAAGCCCTGGGCGAGCTTCGCCTCGCGGCGGTAGTCCAGCTCCAGCATCAGCTCGTCGCGGAACTCCTGGAAGTAGGCGGTGCCGTCCATCACCCGCGACGTCTTGGACACCGTCTTCACGACGAGCCCCAGGTTGTCCATGTCGTGGCCCATGGACGCGTCGATGCCGGGATACTGCACCTTCACGGCGACGGCGCGGCCGTCATGCAGCACCGCGCGGTGCACCTGGCCCAGCGACGCGGCGGCGAGCGCGTCCGGGGAGAACTCCTTGAACAGCGCCTCCGGCGGCGCGCCCAGCTCCTGCTGAATCACGCGCGACACCTGCGCGTAGGACATGGCCGGGGCCTGGTTCTGCAGCCGGGCCAGCATCTGCCGCACCTCCGGCGTGAGCAGGTCCGGGTCCATGGAGAGCGCCTGGCCCAGCTTCATGGCCGCGCCCTTCATCTCCCCCAGCGTGGCCACCAGCTTCTCCGCGGTGCCCAGGCTGAGCAGGTCCGAGGGGCTGCCGCCGGAGAGCTGTTTGGCGCCCGCCTTGAGCACCTCCGAGCCCACGTGCATGGAGAGGCCCGCCAGCTTGCGCAGGCGGTTGAAGCGCCCCTGGGGCGGCAGCTTGTCGTCGGGTTCGGAAGCCATGGGAGAGCAGAGGATTAACGAAGACTCCCCTCCCATACGCAAGACGCCCCCAGGGTGGATGCGAGCCCGGCACCCCTACCGGGGGGCGGCCGAGCCCCGCACCCGGGCCCGGAGGAAGCGCCAGCGCTTGAGCCCCTCCAGGTCCAGCGGGTCCGCGCGGACCGCCAGCTCGTAGGCGGCGAGCGCCTCCTCCAGCCTGCCCACGGACGCGAGCGCGTCACCGGACAGGCGGTGGACGGCGGCGCGGCCCTCGCGGCCGGTGTTGCCCGCGAGGAAGCGGCGGCGGCACTGCTCCAGCATGGTGGCGGTGAGGCCCGCGGCCAGGCACCGCTCGATGCCCTCCACGTTGCCCAGCGTGGCGTCGTACTCCACGCGCCGCTCCACGTGGCCCAGCGTGTGGAGCGCCCCGGCCACGCGCTCCAGCGCGCGCTCCACCTGGGCGCGCTGGCCCTCCGACAGCGGGCGGGCCTTGAGCAGCTCCAGCGCCCCGCGGGCGCGCTGGGCCGCGGTGCGCACGGACTCCAGCGTGGCGTCGCGCGGCAGCTCCAGCACGGCGTACGGGTCCCCGGCGAGCCGCCGGCGGAACCCCTGGAGGACGGCCTCCGCCTGCGCGTCCTCGGGCGTGGGGATGGCGGCGGTGGCGGCGCTCCGCGCGGACGTCGCGCGCGCGGCGTTGCGGAGCTGGGCCAGTTGGGCCTGGAAGGCGGGGCTGGCGTCGCGCAGTTGCACGCCGAAGCCCGGGGGCATGTTCCACGCCTGGGCCTGCTCGGCGGTGACGTGGCGCACCACCTGCGCGGTGCACGGCAGCTCGCCGCCGGGCAGCCGCAGCACCAGCGACACCTCCGACAGGAGCGCGGGCGGCGGCGCGAGCGACTGGAAGAAGAGGCCGGAGCGGCCCACCCACTCGCCCTTGAGCTCCACGGGGGCCTGCGCGCCCGGGCCGCGCAGGAGCGCGGTGAGCGGCGGCGCGGTGGGCGCGGGCGGCGGCGCGAGCGACGCCTCCAGGGCCGCCCTCAGCTCCGCGGCGGAGGCGAAGCGGTGTTCGGGCCGCTTGGCCAGCGCGCGCAGCAGCACCCGCGACAGGGCCTCCGGCACGGTGGGGTTCAGCTCGTGCGGCGGGACGGGGTCCTTCTGCAGGTGGCCCACCAGGATTTCGGCGGCGGTGCGGCCGTGGAAGGGCACCTGGCCGGTGAGCAGCAGGTACGCGAGCACGCCGGCCGCGTACAGGTCGCTGCGCGCGTCCACGATGCCGTCGCCGCACTGCTCGGGGGCCATGAACTCCGGCGTGCCCAGCAGGACGCCCACCTCGGTGGTCATCTCCCCGGCGGGGCGCGACAGGAGCTTGGCGATGCCGAAGTCGAGCAGCTTCACGCGCTGCTTGCCGCTGGGGCTGGGGACGAGGAAGACGTTGGCGGGCTTCAGGTCGCGGTGGACGATGCCGTGCGCGTGCGCGGCGCCCAGGGCGTCACACACCTGCGCCATCAGCTCCACCACCAGCGCCGGGGCCATGGGGCCGCGGGCGAAGCTGGCCAGGCTGTCCCCCTCCAGGTACTCCATGACGAGGTACGGGCGCCCGTCGCGCGAGTCCAGGTCGTAGAGGGTGACGACGTTCTCGTGCTGCACGAGCGTGAGCGTGCGGGCCTCGGACAGGAAGCGCGCGACCAGCTCCGGGGCCTGGGCCAGGTGCGCGTGGAGCACCTTGATGGCCACGCGCTTCTGGATGAGCGTGTGCTCCGCCAGGAACACGGTGCCCATGCCGCCGCGGCCCAGCTCGCGCACGACGCGGAAGCGGCCGAACTCCTGGCCCACGAGCGACGGCACCACGGGCGTGGGAGACGACATGGGCGTGGGCGGCGACGGCAGCGCCGACGCGGGCCCGGGAGGCGGCGTGCCGGCGTAGAGCATCGTGCCGCCGTTGAGGTCCAGCCCGCGCATCAGCGTGGGACACGCCTCCGCGTCCGAGTGGGGCTGACCGCAAGAGCAGATGACAGGCGACGGGGCGAGCACGAGGGACCGGTAACCAGGGGAATGCGGTGTGGGGATGCGGACAGCGTCAGCGGCCGATGCGAGCGGTGTGCCAGGAACCGGGGCTTTCCGGTTCGCGCGGACGGGTGCGCCAACCGGTTGATCCGCTTCGCCTTTGCGATACTCGGATGCGGCCTGGGTCCCAGCTCATGGACAGACACCCCTCGCTTTCGGGGAGTTTTTACAGCCCCGGGACGGAACCGTTTTCCGTCCTGCACATCCCAATACGTTCAGTCCGCAAGACCTTGGACGACTTCCGCCCTGCCTTCCCTTCAACCGTCCTGCCGCGCCGCGAAAGTCCCTTCAAGATGACAGCACGCCGTGCGGGTTTCCAGTGCGCAGCGACACGAACATCCAGACTGGAAAACATCTCGTTCAGTCTCGAAGTAAGCCGTGATTGCGTGTCTGGCGGCGGGAGCCGGGAAGGCCCTGTGGCGCACGAGGAACGTACGGATCCAACGGTGTCGTGAGGCCGACAAATCGGCCCGGGATGAAGAGTCCTGCACGGATGGCGGGGGTTTCCGGGCTTCTGGCGGGACGCGGCTGCGTGCGGTGGGGACGCGGGGTCCGTCACCCGTCCTGCATCAGCTCCTTCAGCCAGAACCAGCGTCCCTTGGAGCGGAGCGCGCCCGCCAGGAACTCGGAGAAGGAGCGGGCGATCCGGGGGCACTGGGATGGATCCGGGAAGCCTTCGCGGAAGCCGTCGCGCAGGGGATAGCGGCCGTCGTGCTGCTCGCTGACGTCGAGCAGGATGTAGTTGCCGTCGCGGACCTCGCAGAGGGCGTACCAGGACGCGGGCCCGGACCGGTCCGTGTCGTCCTGGCTCATGACGATCCGCGCGCGGCGGAGTTCGGACAGTGGGGCGAAGGAGAACGCGGGGTCGGCGCGGTCGAACAGGTCCGCGCCGTCGCAGTGCAGGTAGAAGGCGCGGAGGTCCGGGTCCAGGCGCCAGCCGGCGCGTTGCTCGAAGGCGTCAATCTGCGCGGGCGTCGCGGGAAAGCGTGCGTGGTGGAGGCGCGAGACCTCTTCGAGCAGGGCGCTCATCGACATGGGATCATTCGCCATAGGGATAGCTCGGGCCCACGCCGGTCCACGGGGGCTGGTTCGCGTAGCACTGGGCATACAGCCCGTTCAGCGTCTGGTGGATGTCCTTGGGGAACGGGAGGATGTTGTCCCAGTCCGTGGGATTGCCACCATGGCTGAGGTCCCGGATGTGGTGGCCCTGGTAGGGCTTCCCGTTGGCCTCGGTGGGCCATGCACCGAAGCGTTCGGCCCAGCGGCCTCGGAATCCGTCGCGGATGTTGTCCCAACGGTCGCGGGCCGCGGCGTTCTGGGCCACGGAGAGCGTGCCGTAGTTGCAGCAGCAGTGCGTCATGCCGAACCGGCTTCCCGCTCGCACGATTGAACCCTCGAAGTCCATCTTCACATCCGCGAGCCACATGCAGCCCTGAAGGACATGGCCGGAGCCAGAACACTTCTCGCGGCAGTAGTCCATGAGTTGAGCGCTGCACTGCCAGGGGCCGTAGTGGATGACGGTGCGGAACTGGCCTCCACCAGGGACATTCACCAACGGGCCCACCCATTTCCGGGCACTGGGGGTGGGGTTGGGCGTTGGCCCTTCGGCACATGCAGAGAGGAGCAAGGCGCTCACCAGAACCGTGAACCGACACGTGAGCTCATTGCATTTGATGATCATGGGTGCACCCTACTGTGCGAGCACACGCGCCAATGGCAGCACGACTGCTGATAGGAAGGAAGCATGCCGCTCCGGTCCGCAGGGAACTTCCGCGAGCTCAATCCGGGATCCGACGAGGGTCCATCCATCGTGGAAGCGTGCGGGAAGATTCCGGAGGCGGAGCGCAGCCGGATCGGGCGCTATCTCGCGACGGGCGCCGTCTTCGCGGTCAGTTCGGGGCCGCTGAGTGACTGGTTCACGGGCGAGAAGAACATCGCGCCCCACCACACGCAGACGGATGGCGTCTGGCACTGGCGGGCGGACCTTGCGTACTACGTTCTGCGTTACGGCGTGGCGCTTCCGGATGCGCTCCTGCGACACATGCGGGACCTGGACTGGAAGTGCCCGGTCCTGTCGCGGCAGGAACTGCACGCGCTGTCGGAGCAACTCACGCTTGAGAACAAGGTCCAGCAGAAGCTGCGACGGCGGCCCCAGAAGTGACGGATTGACGGCGCCCTTCTCACGGCGCGAGCTGGACGTCTGGCTTTACGTCCGTGAGCAACCCGAGCACCTCATCCCGGTACGGCAGCCCCGCCTGTGCTCCCAGCCGCGTCGTCGCGATGGCGGCGGCGGCGTGCGCGAAGCGCGCGGCGGAGAGCAGCGGCTGGCCTTCCGCCAGGGCGACACTGAGCGCCGCGGAGAACGCGTCCCCTGCTCCGGTCGTATCCACCGTGTCCACCGGCAGCTCGGGCAGCCACGCCTCCTCCTCCCTCGACACCAGCAGACTGCCCCCGGGCGCCGCGATGATGGCCGCCCCCACTCCACGCATCAGCAGGTTGCTGGCGGCTCTCCGCGCGGACGCACGGTCATGCACCCGGATGCCTGTCAGCGCCCTCGCCTCGAAGGCGTTGGGCCGGAGCACGTGCACGTCCTCCAGCAACACCTCCGGCAACGGCATCGCCGGCGCGGGATCCATCACCACCCGGACACCCGCCGCTCGCGCCAGACGGACCGCCGCCTGGACCGCGTCCAACGGCACCTCCAACTGCACGAGCAACACCTTCGCGGTGGCGATCCGCTCCGCGCTCCGCAACACATCCCGGATGGAAAGTCTGTGATTGGCGCCCGGCGAAAAGAGGGTCTGCTTCCTCCCACGTCCATCCACCATCACCAGCACCGCGCCCGAAGGCGCGGCTGGATCCGGCACCACCCCCTCCAGCGCGACGCCCTCCCGCTCCAGCCCCGCCACCTGCCTCAGGCCGCGCCCATCCGTCCCCACCCGCGCCACCAGCGAGGCCCGCGCGCCCAACCTCACGGCGGCCACCGCGCCGTTCGCCCCCTTCCCTCCGAGCGCCTCCTGGAAGACGTCGCCCTCGGCGCTGCCTCCCGGCTCCGGCAGTGACGGCCCGCGCACCAGGTAGTCCGTGGCCACGCCCCCCACCACCACGATGCGCGGTTTCATGGCGGAGCCTCGCCGGACGGGCGCTCCCGCGCGGCCGTGGCCAGGTGCTCGAGGAACCAGTCCCGGGCCAACCGCGCCGCCTGCTCCAACGTCCCCGGCTCCTCGAAGAGGTGCGTCGCCCCGGGCACGATCTCCAGCCACTTGTGCGTCCGCAGCGCCTCCATTGCCTGCCGGTTGAGTGCAATCACCTCGGTGTCATCCCCCCCCACGATGAGCAGGGTGGGCGCCCGCACCGCCGGCAGCACCGCGCCCGCGAGGTCCGGACGCCCGCCCCGGGACACCACCGCCTGGACCGCTTCGGGCATTCGCCCCGCGGCCACCAGCGCCGCTCCCGCCCCCGTGCTCGAACCAATCAACCCGAGCGGCTGCCCCTCCAGCCCCGGCACCCGCGCCAGCCACCGCGTGGCCCCCACGAGCCGCCGCGCCAGCAGCTCGATGTCGAAGCGCAGGTGCCGCGTCCACCGCTCGGCCTCCTCCTCCTCCGGCGTGAGCAGGTCCATGAGCAGCGTCGCCAGCCCCGCCCGCTGCATCACTCCCGCGACGTACCGGTTGCGCGGGCTGAAGCGGCTGCTGCCGCTGCCGTGCGCGAACAACACCACGCCCGAGACCGCCTCCGGGACGCTCAGCGTTCCGTCCAACCACACGCCGGGCTCCCCCTCCACCCGCACCGCGTGCTCCGAGATTCGTCGCTCCGCCATGTCTCAACCCTCCATTGGTTTCACGGCGCCTCCGGGGCCATCCCCTCACCGTGCGCCGCGCGCGCCAGCAGCTCGCGCACCTCGTCGTCGGTGGTCTGCGTGAAGTCCTCGAACCACTGCCCCACCGCGTAGAACGGCTCCGGGGTCTGGAGGCAGACGAGCAGGTCCGCCTCGCGCTCCAGGTCCGCGCACGTCTCCGGCGCGCCCACCGGCACTCCCACCACGATGCGCGCGGGCTGATGTTGACGCAGCGCCCGGAGCGCCGCCCGCATGGTGGAGCCCGTGGCCAGCCCGTCATCCACCAGGACCACCGTCCGCCCTTCCACGGGCGCGGGCGGCCTGCCGTCGCGGAAGAGCTGCTCCCGCCGGACCAGCTCCCGCGCCTCACGCTCGGCCGCCGCCGCGATGGCCGACCGGGGAATCCCCAGCCTCCGCACGACGCTCTCGTTGAGGACCGTGACGCCCCCCGTGGCGATGGCCCCCATGGCCAGCTCCTCGTGCCCCGGCGTGCCCAGCTTGCGCACCACGAACACGTCCAGCGGCACCCCGAGGATTCGAGCGACCTCGAAGCCCACCGGCACCCCGCCGCGCGGCAGCGCCAACACCAACAGGTCCCCGCCTCCACCAAGCAGGTCGCGGAGCCGTTGGCCCAACGCGCGGCCCGCCTCGACGCGGTCTCTGAACAATTGCATGACGTGCCCCCAGTGACGTCCTCCTCCTTGAGGTGGAAGACGTGCCGGATGGCAGCAAGGGCACCCTGCCCGCCCGCTCCCATCACACCCGAGTCACCGGGCACCCGATTCAGCCATCAACCATTAACAAACATTTGCCTCCAGCCCCGCGCGCGCGACGCGGAGCGTCACCGGCCTATGGTCTGTCCCGCGTCAAACCCCACGGGAGTGCGTCAAAACCCAACGCAGGGAGTCCTCATGTCGAAGGTCTATGAAGCTCCGGGTCAGAAGGGCAGCAAGGTCGAGTACAAGAGCCGTTACGGCAACTACATCGGCGGTGAGTTCGTCCCGCCCGTGAAGGGCCAGTACTTCGAGAACCCCAGCCCCGTCACGGGCCGCCCCTTCTGCGAGATTCCCCGCTCCACGGCGGAGGACATCGAGAAGGCGCTCGACGCCGCGCACAGGGCGAAGGACGCGTGGGGCCGCACCGCCCCCGGCGAGCGGGCCAACATCCTGCTGAAGATCGCCGACCGCATGGAGCAGAACCTGGAGATGCTCGCCGTCTCCGAGACGTGGGACAACGGCAAGCCCATCCGCGAGACGCTCGCCGCGGACCTGCCGCTCGCCATCGACCACTTCCGCTACTTCGCCGGCTGCATCCGCGCGCAGGAGGGCTCGCTCAGCCAGTTGGATGACAACACGGTCGCCTACCACTTCACGGAGCCGCTCGGCGTCGTGGGGCAGATCATCCCCTGGAACTTCCCCCTGCTCATGGCCGCGTGGAAGCTGGCCCCCGCGCTGGCGGCGGGCAACTGCGTGGTGCTCAAGCCCGCGGAGCAGACCCCCGTCACCATCCTCAAGTTCGCGGAGCTGGTGGGCGACCTGTTGCCCCCCGGCGTGCTCAACATCGTGAACGGCTTCGGCATCGAGGCCGGCAAGCCGCTCGCCAGCAACAAGCGCATCGCCAAGATTGCCTTCACGGGTGAGACGACCACCGGCCGCCTCATCATGCAGTACGCCTCCGAGAACATCATCCCGGTCACCCTGGAGCTGGGCGGCAAGTCCCCCAACATCTTCTTCGAGGACGTCTTCGCCCAGGACGACGACTTCGCCCAGAAGGCGCTGGAGGGCTTCGCCATGTTCGCCCTCAACCAGGGCGAGGTCTGCACCTGCCCGTCCCGCTCGCTCGTCGCCGAGCGCTTCTACGACGCGTTCATCGCCAGGGCGGTGGAGCGCACGAAGCGCATCGTGCAGGGCAACCCCCTGGACACCGCCACGCAGATTGGCGCGCAGGCGTCCAATGACCAACTGGAGAAGATCCTCAGCTACCTGGACATCGGCCGGAAGGAGGGCGCGAAGGTGCTCACCGGCGGCGGGCGCAAGGCCCTGCCCGGCGCGCTGGCGGAGGGCTTCTACGTGGAGCCCACCATCTTCGAGGGCAACAACAAGATGCGCGTGTTCCAGGAGGAGATCTTCGGCCCCGTCGTCGCGGTGACGAAGTTCAAGGACGCGGCGGACGCGCTCGCCATGGCCAATGACACGCTCTACGGCCTGGGCGCGGGCGTGTGGACGCGCGACACCAACACCGCGTACCGCATGGGGCGCGGCATCCAGGCGGGCCGCGTCTGGGTGAACTGCTACCACCTGTACCCGGCGCACGCGGCGTTCGGCGGCTACAAGCAGTCCGGCATCGGCCGCGAGACGCACAAGATGATGCTCAATCACTACCAGCAGACGAAGAACCTGCTCGTCAGCTACGACCCGAAGCCCATGGGCTTCTTCTAGGCCGCCCATGTCCGTGCCGCGCGTCGAGGCCACGCCGGCCGCCGAGGCCCTCATCCACAAGATGCAGGGCCTTCACGGTCCGCTCCTCTTCCACCAGTCCGGCGGCTGCTGCGACGGCAGCGCGCCCATGTGCTTCCCGCGCGGCGACTTCCGCGTGGGACAGGAGGACGTGTACCTGGGTGAAATCGCCGGCACGCCCTTCTACATGTCCGGCCCGCAGTTCCAGCTCTGGCGCCACACCCACCTCACCGTGGACGTGGTGCCCGGCCGCGGCAGCGGCTTCTCCGTCGAGGCCCCCGAGGGCGTGCGCTTCCTCATCCGCTCACGCCTCTTCACGGACGACGAGCACCGCGCGCTCGAACAAGCGGGGCCCCCGCTCCAGGGCCCCCAGCACTGAAGGCCGCGCCCTCCGCCCCCCTCACGGCTCCAGGGGAGGCGGGGGCCGCGCCTCCACCGCGTTCCGGGGCAGCCGCAGCGTGAAGGTGGCGCCCCGCCCCGGCTGGCTGTCCACGTCGATGCGGCCGCCCAGCGCCTCGACGATCTGGCGGCTGATGTAGAGCCCCAGCCCCATGCCGCCGTAGTGCCGCTCGCTCACGGCGCGCTCGAAGCGGCCGAAGAGGCGCGGCAGCGCGTCCGCTTCGATGCCGATGCCCTCGTCGCGCACCTCCACCCAGGCCTCGTCGCGCGCGTCCACGCCCGCGCGCACCGACACCGGGTGGCCCGCGCCGTACTTCGCCGCGTTGGAGAGCAGGTTCACCAGCACCTGGTCCAGGCGCAGCGCGTCCCACTGGCCCGTCAGCGTGCGCGGCAGCTCCAGCCGGAGGGAACACCCCGCCTGGGTGAACACGTCCCCCAGCCGCTCCAGCGCGTCGCGCGTCAGCTCCGCCAGGTCCACCTCCGCGCGCTCCAGCGCCAGCTTGCCCAGGGACATCCGGCTCACGTCCAGCAGGTTGTCCACCAGCGCCGTCAGCCGGAGCACCTGACGCCGCGCGGTGTTCAGCCTCCCCGTCACGGGCCCGGGCGTGCCCGCCGTCTCCAGCGCCCGGCCGATGAGGTTGTGCTGGAGGATGAGGCTGGTGAGCGGCGTCTTCAACTCGTGGCTCGCCACGGAGAGGAACTCGTCGCGCAGCCGCACCGCGGACTGGGCATCGTGGAAGAGGCGCGCGTTCTCCAGCGCCACGCTCAAGCGCAGCGCCAGCTCCTCCGCCATCGTCACGTCCGCGGCCACCAGCGTGCGCTGGGGCTCGGCGGTGAACAGCGTGATGACGCCCAGCGTGCGGCCCCGCGCGCGCAGCGGCACCGCCAGCACGGACGTGGGCTCCAGGCTGTCCACCAGCGCCCGGTGCGCGTCGCTGGCGGAGACGGCGCCGCACCACTTGAAGTCCAGGCGCGACAGGAAGCAGACCTCGCCCGTGCGGAAGCACTGGAGCGCCGGGTGCGCCGGTCCCCGGTCCATTCCGGCCAGGGCGGCGTGCAGCCGCTCGTCGTGCTCGGGCACGCGGTGGGCCGCCGTCACCCGCCGCAGGGTGCCGTCCGGCGCGGCCAGGTCCACCAGGCAGCCGGTGGCCACGTGGTCCACCACCAGCCGCGCCACCTCCGGCAGCGCGGCCTCCACGTCGTCCAGGCGCAGCGCCAGCACGCGGCTCGCGTCCAGGAGCAGTTGCAGCCGCTCCTCGGCCTCCTTGCGCCGGGTGATGTCCGCCATGGCGCCGGTGAGCTCCGTCACCTTCCCGTCCGGTCCGGCGAAGGACTGCCCCACGCTGTGCAGCCAGCGCACGCCGCCACCGCGGCGCATCACGCGGAACTCCAGCTCGAAGAAGCCCGGCGACCCGCGCTGGTGGCGGCGGAACTCCGCCTCCACGTGCGGCCGGTCCTCCGGGTGCAGGTGCTCCAGCATGTCCCCCACCCGCACCGAGGAGTCCACCGCCGGCAGGCCCAGCATGTGGTTGAGCGCCGCGTCTCGCAGCTCCTTGCCGCGCACTAGGTCCAGGCGCCAGGTGCCCATGTCGCCCGTCACCAGCGCCTGCCGCAGCCGCTCCGTGCGCTCGCGCAGCGCCTCGTAGAGCGCGGTCCGCTCCAGCGCCTGCGCGCACTGGTGCGCCAGCGCCTCCAGGAACGCGCGCTCCGCGACCGGGAAGACGCGCGGCTCCGGCCACGCGAGCAGCAGCAGGCCCCGCGCCCGGGTGTCTCCCCACAGCGGCACCACCGCGCGGGCCCCCGGCCCCAGGCGGCGCGCGAGCTCCGCGTTGTCCGGGTAGCGCGCGAGGAACTCCTCCAGCGAACCGAACCACCCCGCCTCGCGCCGCAGGTCCTGGAGCCCCCTCCGGGCGGCGCCGCTCGGCGGGCGCTCGAAGGCGGCCAGCGCGTCCTCGGGGTACCCCAGCACGCGCAGCGGGCGCACGAGGCCGTCCTCCTCCAGCGCCAGCACCGCGACGCGCGTGGCGCCGCTCGCCTCCCACACCTCGCGCGCCAGCACCTGCGCCACCGCGTCCTCCGTGGCCGCGCGGGACAGGGCCGCCGTCACCGCCTGCAGCCGCGCCGTGCGCGCCTGGGCCTGACGGGCCTCGCCATACAGGAGCGCGTTGTCCAGCGACAGCGCGGCCCGGCGCGCCAGCTCGCGCGCCAGCTCCAGGTCGCATTCACCGAAGCGGCCGGCCGTGCCAGACATCAATGACAGACATCCCAGCACCCGCCCCCGCGCCACCAGCGGCACCAGCATCACGGAGCGGCAGCCCAGGCGCCACGTCTCCTCCAGGGCCTCGTTGCCCCGGGCCAGCGCCAGGAAGTCCTGCTCGGGCACCTCCCGGATGAGGCGGGGCTGGCCGGTGCCCAGCACCTGGGCCACGCCCTGGGAGCCGTTGTCCCGCAGGGCCCAGCGCTCGGCAATGGCATACACGGTGGGCACGAGCGAGGGGTCGCGGTGCGCCGCGGCCCGGCGCACCACCGCGAGGGACGGCGTGACGACGTCCACCGTGCACCAGTCCGCCAGCGCCGGCACCACCAGCTCCGCCAACTGGCGCAGCACCGTGGGCTCATCCAGCGACGACGACAACACCTCGCCCGCGCGGGCCAGGAACGCGAAGCGGCCCTCCTCCGCGGGGGCCGGGGCCTCTTGAGCACCGGCCAGGGACGCGACCGCCTCCGCCGTGTTGCCTTCGCGCGTGATGGCCGGCGCTCCCGGCGGCACGCCCTCCCCGGACACGGACACCGCCGCGCCGTTCGCCGTCACGGCGGACGGCGGCGGGGGCTCACCGGGAGGTTCGGTCGAAGACTCGTGAGATGGTTCGGGCATGGAGCGCGGGTCATGGCGTCACGGGGATGACGCCCCACCAAAGGGACGCTCCGATAATGACGGTCCCCGGCGGGCGACAAGCCTTCAGGGCCGCTTGACTCCTGGCGAGTGTCCGGCAGGCAACCCGCCCGGCCCGCCCGTGCGCGGCGGCTCAGCCCGCCGCCACGTCCGGTGAAGGCGGGTTCCACCACACCGCCCCCTTCCCCTGGATGGCGGCGTGCGCCCGCTCCCGCACCGCCCGCATCCCCGCGGCGTCCAGGGGCTGGAAGGCGGAGGCCGCGTGCAGCGCGGCGTCCTGTTCGTTCGGGAAGCCCATCCCCATCAACATCACGTCCGGCTCCAACGTCAGCGTGTAGCGCACACACTCCGCCACCGACAGGTGCGGCAGCAGCGGCGTGCCCGGCGCCGCTCCGCCGGAGCCGACCTTGCCGCGCGGGCGCGCCTGGAGCGGCCGGCCGTAGCCCTCCGTGTCCCCCAGCAGCTTGCCCGCGCCGAACGTCTTGAAGGACACCACGCCCACGCCGTGGGCCCTGGCCAGGGGCAGCACCTGTTCCACGTAGCGCGCGTCCACGAACGGCCCCAGCGGGAACATCACCACGTCGCACCGCCCGGAGCGCACCGCCGCCACCAGCGCGTCCGGGTGGTGGCAGGAGATGCCCTTGAAGCGCGCCTGCCCCTTCGCCACGCACGCCTCCAACTGCGCCAGCGCGCCGCCCGGCCGGGCCAGTTCCTCCCACTGCGCCAGCGACTTCACCGCGTGCAGCGCGAACAGGTCCACCGACGGCAGGCCCAGCCGCCGCAGGGACGCCTCCACCTGCGGCGCCACCGGCGCGTCCAGCTCGTCCACCTTGTCGATGACGAACACGCCCTCACGCCGGCCGCGCAGCGCCTCGCCCACCACCTCTTCGCTCAGGCCGTCCTCGTAGCCGGGCGCCGTGTCGATGACGTTGAGCCCCGCGTCCAGCGCCCGCGCGAGCGTGGCGACCAGCTCCTCGCGCGGCACCGTGCGGTCCGCCAGGTCGCCAATGCCCACCGCCGTCGCGGTGAAGCCCGTGCGCCCGAGCGCGCGGCGCGGGGTGAAGCGGGGAAGCGGTGTCGTGCTCATGCAGGAGTCCTCCCGTGGGACAAGGAGGCGCACAGCATCTCACCGCGCGCCACGCCCCGCGCGGTTCTTGTCCCAGATGGCCCCCAGGATGAGCAGGTAGGCCATCAGGCGGACGACATACAGGTAGTGGAGGCGCTCGGTGTCCAGGTCCGGCGCCACCAGCGTGCCCAGCAGGCTGTGGACCCCCATCAGCGTGAAGGCCAGGGAGAACAGCGCGAACAGCCGGTCCTTCGACTGGAGGTAGAAGCGCAGGAAGAACAGGGCGCACGCCAGGTACGCCATCAACACCGCGCCATCGAGCAGGATCTTGAACATGGTGTCCCCCCCTAGGACACGTCCCAGATGAGGCCGAAGAGCAACACGCTGGCTCCCGCCAGCGACGTGACGGTGCGCGCCAGCGACAGGTCGCCCGCCGGAACCAACACCAGGTCCACGAAGAGCAGCATGTTGTTCACGGTGAAGAGCGAGAAGCACAGGCCGCTGTAGAGCAGCAGCTTCATCCGCGTGCGCCGCCACGCCCGCAGCAGCAGCACCGCGCACGCCGCGCTCGTCAACGCGCACAGGATGTAGACCGCCTCAGCCATGTCCGTCGCCGTCCTTGTCCTGTTTGATCACGAACGCATCCGCGAAGCCCCTCACCCGGTCCATGGGGCGTGAGAAGATGAACGAAATCACGCTCACCCGCCGCGCCGCGTACGCCGCCGCCAGCTCCGCCGTGGCCTGCACGTCCTCCGAGCGGCCGGGGCTGAAGCGGTAGGCGTCCGCCTCCACCCCATCCTGGAGAAGGAGCCCTCCCGTCTTCAGCTCCGCCATACGGCGGGCCGCGGAGGCTTCGGTGATGCGCAGTTCCAGGGCCACCGCCGGCGCCGTCCACGCCCGCTCCGTCCGGGCGCGAAGCAGGAGGAGCACCTCCAGCTTCTCGATGGAATCGATGTGCGTCGTGAGGAAGCGCTGGACCCGTGGTGCGAGGCCGGCGTCAGTCACGTCTCCACCTATGAACCCAGATACTTTGTGAATCAACCTTTTCGGTAGGGGCGGTTGTTCACAGTCCCACACGAGCCTGGTGGCCTGCCTGCTCTGGGTGCGTCACGCCAGGGGGCGCCTGATTCCGCCTAGTTGCGCACGCGCGGGGCGGGGGCGCGGACGCGGACGTCCATGCGGGCGTCGCCGGCCACCATGCTGCTCAGGGCCTCCGGCTGGGACGGCGACAGGCGGGCCACGGCGCGCAGGGCGGCCACCAGGATGAGGGACTCCAGGCTGGAGGGCACGGACAGCCCCTGGGGGCCGGCCTTCACGGGCAGGGGCAGCCGGGGCGCGCGGCCGGCGGCGGACAGCGCGTCCACGGCGTAGGCGGGGCGGGACTCCAGCGACACGGTGATGGCGGGCAGGGCCTGCGCCTCCCTGTCGGCGCCGTGCACCTGGAGCTCCAGGAGCCGCCCCAGCGAGCCGGGGGACAGGTAGAGGGCCAGCCCCGAGGGGCCCTCGTCCTCGCCGTGGAAGACGCAGCCCTCGTAGGTGTGCTCGTGCGCGCCCGTCACGTCCACGGTGAAGGCCTGGCTGTCATCCCAGTGCATCCAGGGCTTCGCGTCCCAGAACTCGGTGGCGGCCTGGACGAAGAGCAGCGCCTTGTCGCTGCCCAGCCCGGACACGCCCAACTGGCCCCACGCGAGGAAGGTGGCGATGGCCGCCCGGGCGGAGAGCGCCGCCAGGGACGGGGGCGCCACGGACAGGCCCAGCTCGGCGGCGGCGTCCGCCAGGGCGGGCTCGCACGCGACCTGAGAGGGCTCCAGGCCAGACATGAGGGCGCGCACGCCGGCGAGGTCCGTCTGTTCGAAGACGGGAGGGGACGGGTCCCCCGACTCGCCGATGCGCAGGTAGACGCCGGTGGTGCCCACGGAGAGGGGCACGGGACCCAGCTTGAGCAGGTGGAACATGGCGGACCCTCCGGGCACGCGGGCGGTGCGCCTCACCCTCCCCGGGCGCGGGGATTCGCGTCCAGGGACCTGCGGACCTGCTTCATCAGGGCCCGGATGTCGAACGGCTTCTGGAGGAACTCCATGCCCGGGTGCAGGCGCTTGAGGCCGTTGACGTCCACGGCGCTCATGCCCAGCACGGGGATGTGGCGCAGGAGCGGGTCCTCCTGGATGCGCGCGATGAGCGCGGGGCCGTCCAGCACGGGCATCATCCAGTCCGTCAGCACCAGGTCCGGCTTCACCTCCGCCATGCGCTCCAGGGCCTCGCGGCCATGGGACGCCGTGAGCACGCGGTAGCCCTCCTCCCTCAGAAGGTCCGCGAGCGCTTCCAGGATGCCCTGTTCGTCGTCCACCACCAGCACGGTCTCGGTCGCGGGAACCACGGAGCCTCTGAGGTCAGGAGTGGTTGCCCGGGAAGCGGGCGATGCCGGTGAGCAGCAACTCGGGCGACGGCTGGAAGGGCGGCTGGATCTCGATTCCCTGGGAGGTGATGACGAACTCGCGCAGCGTCGGGTCGTAGTCCGCGTCGCGCAGCTTGAAGATGGACAGCAGCCGCCGCAGGCGGCCGTTGAGCTCCAGGTGGCGCATGAACAGCAGGTTCTCCGCCACGCCGGACAGGCCGGTCCCCAGGGGGACGTCCATGTCCGGGCCGAAGAGGCGCGGCGTCTCCAGCGTGAAGACGGTCGTCACCCCGTGGCGTCGCAATTCCTGCGTGAGCGCGGCGAAGAAGGGGCTGATGCGCGCCGGCTCGTGGGTGGTCTCCACCATGGCGCTCAGCCCGTCCACGAACAGGCGCTTCACGCCGCGTCTGCGCACGTCCTCCACCAGCGTGTGCGCCACCAGGTCCAGGTTGCACTCCGCGGGCATGTTCCACTGGAGCACCAGCCGGCCGTCCTTCACCGCGCTGCCCAGCGACAGCCCCACGTTGGCCGCCTTGTGCATCAGCCGGTCCGGCCCCTCGTAGAAGCTCACCATCAGGCAGGGCTCGCCCAGGCGCAGCCCCTCCGCCAGGTGGCTGACGCCGAGGATTGTCTTCCCGCAGCCCGGAGGCCCCATCACCAGCGTGGTGGAGGCCGCGGCGATGCCCTCCGGAATCATGGCGTCCAGCGTGGGCACGCCGAAGCGCACGCGCTGGGTGCCCCAGTCCGGGGGCTGCGTGCGGCTGACCATGGTCTCCAGGCGGGGGAAGACCTCCAGGCCCGCCTCGGAGATGCGGAAGTGGTGCGCGCCGTTGAGGCTGGCGCTGCCGCGGAACTTGCGCACCTGCAGCTCGCGCCACGAGCGCATGGCCGCCGTGCGCTCGCGCAGCTCCAGGATGCCGTCCACCATGGTGTACTCCGGGTGCACGGTGGGGCCCACGCTGCTGGTGAGCAGGAGCGCGGTGAAGCGCGACAGGCCGGCGGACACCTGGAGCTCGTGGATGAACTTCTTGAAGTCGCGGCTGCTGCCCGCGGCCTCCTGCGCCTGCACCAGGCCGTCCAGCACCAGGATGCCCGCGCCGTGGTTGCGCATCTCCCGGCGCAGGAGCTCCAGCAGGCCCGGCAGCCCCTGCTCCTCCAGCATGCGGAAGCCGCTGACGTAGTAGATGCGCTGGGGCAGTTGGGAGGCGTCGAAGAACGCCATGCTGCGCAGGTTCGCCAGCATGCGCGAGTGCGACTCGGCGAGCAGCGTCACGTACAGACAGCGCGTGCCCTGGCGCGCCTGCGAGTAGCAAAGCTGGTTGGCGAAGATGGTCTTCCCCGCGCCGGGCTCCCCCACCACGATGTAGACGCCTGAGGCCACCAGGCCACCGCCCAGGATGGGATCCAGTCCGGGAACGCCTGTCGCGATGCGCTCGAAGACGGGGGGGTGCTGCTCGCTAGGGGACATGACGACCGCTCATACCGTAAAACCCGGGGTGTCGCCCTGGGAGTTTCGCGCCGGGGCCCCCTGCCCCCTGGAGCCCTCACCGTGGAAACCCTCGTCCGGTTCGCCGAAGGCCTGGGCCGCTTCTCCGCGCGCTTCGTCCCCAGCGCCTTCGCCATCGCGGTGCTGCTCACGCTGCTCACCATGGCGCTGGCCCTGGGCTGGGTGGGCGCCGCGCCGCCGGTGGTGCTGGACGCGTGGGGCGGGGGCTTCTGGGAGCTGCTCACCTTCTCCATGCAGATGGCCCTGGTGATGTTCACCGGCTACCTGCTCGCGCTCACCGCGCCGGTGAAGGCGCTGCTGGAAGGGGTGGCCCGCCTGCCCCGAAGCCCCCGGAGCGCCACCGCGCTGATGGCGGCGGTGTCCATGGCGCTCGCGTACTTCAACTGGGGCCTGTCGCTCGTCGCCAGCGCCATGCTGGTGCGCTTCATCGCGCGCAGGCGCCCGGACGTGGACTACCGGCTGCTGGTGGCGTGCGCCTACTTCGGCCTGGGCGCCACGTGGCACGCGGGCCTGTCCGCCTCCGCGCCGCTGCTGGTGGCGACGCCGGGGCACTTCCTGGAGAAGCAGTTGGGGGTCATCCCCATCGACCGGACGCTCTTCTCCCCCTTCAACGTGGGCCTCACGCTGGCCGCGGTGGCGCTGCTCACGGCGCTGGCGTGGGCGCTGCATCCCTCACCGGAGCGCACGGTGCGCGTGGAGCCCGCGGTGCTGGAGAAGCTGGGCGACTTCGTCCCGCCAGGGAAGCCGCGAGGGCGCTTGAGCCCCGCGGAGTGGTTGGATCACGCGTGGCTGCTCAACGTCCTCTTCGGCGTGCTGGGCCTGGCGTGGTTCGCGCGGCACCTGTGGCTCAACGGCGGCTGGAAGGCGCTCAACCTCAACGGGGTGAACTTCACCTTCCTCACGCTGGCGGTGCTGCTGCACGGCACGCCCGCCCGGCTGCTCAAGGCGAGCGAGGAGGCCGCGAGCGTGCTGCACGGCATCGTGCTGCAGTTCCCGCTGTACGCGGGCATCTACGGCATCTTCAAGGCCACGGGGCTCACGGACCGCATCGGGGAGCTCTTCGTGTCGCTGTCCACGCAGAAGACCTTCCCCGCCATCGTGTACCTGTACAGCGGCGTGGTGAACTACTTCGTGCCTTCTGGCGGCTCCAAGTGGGCCATCGAAGCGCCCTACCTGCTGGACGCGGCGGGGCGGCTGGGCGTGGCGCCGGAGAAGGTGGTGCTCGCGTACGCGTGGGGCGACATGGCCACGGACCTCATCCAGCCCTTCTGGGCGCTGCCGCTGCTGGCCGTGGCCCGCCTGGAGTTCAAGGACATCCTCGGCTTCCTCCTGGTGGCCTTCCTCGCGTACCTGCCGCTGGTGACGCTGGGCTTCTTCCTGTTCGGGTAGCGCGGCGCGGCGTCCCCGGTGTGAAACCCCGGTATCCGGGACTCGGGGAATGGCGCGGGATGTTTCATGGTAGACACGCACACCGAGCGGCCGGACGTGGGCCGGCCGCCTTCAACAACAACGAGGGGACCCCAAGTCATGAAGAGCCTGTTCAACGGAAGCGTGCTGTGCGCGGTGCTGGGTGTGGCGGCGGTGGCGGGGGCGCAGGAGGCGGCGGCGCCGGCCGCGGAGCCGGTGAAGGCCCCCAGCGCGGACGCGGTGCGCGACACCTGGAACTACTTCTACAAGGCCAAGGGCCAGGGCCCCGTGCTGGTGGACGCCAAGTTGTGCACGGAGGTGCCCAAGGAAGGCCCCAACAAGTTCGAGTGCACCGCCGAGGTGGGCCCCGAGGGCGTCAAGGCGGGCACGCCCCTCTACATGTGGCAG
Source organism: Corallococcus sp. AS-1-6 (assembly GCF_020037015.1). Classification (GTDB taxonomy): domain Bacteria; phylum Myxococcota; class Myxococcia; order Myxococcales; family Myxococcaceae; genus Corallococcus. Next base: position 54,539 of record NZ_JAIQDE010000023.1, read on the forward strand.
AGCTACCTGGTGCCCCAGGGCGACTCCATCGACGACATCACGGTGCAGGTGAAGCAGGGCGCCACCGTGCGCGAGACGAAGGACGTGAAGGTGAAGGGCGAGGGCTGGCGCTCGCGTCAGTGGACCGGCGTGCGCTTGGCCAAGCCTGGTGCGTGGACCGTGTCCGTCATGCGCGGCGACCAGGTGCTCAAGGAAGTGCAGGTGAAGGCGCTGTAGTCCTTCAGCCCGTCCAGGACACGACACATCCATCGACGCCCGCCGGGGAGACCCGCGCGGGCGTCTTTCTTTACCGGCTCCCCTCCCCGCGGTCGGCAGGAATTACCGGCTGACGGACACCGCCCCCGCCCTCGCATCCGGCTCCCCACGGGCGCCCCCGAGGGGACATCCTTGCCATCCCCCTTTGGCCGCGCCCTTGCAGTAGGGCCAGGGCGCGGTTGAAGGGCGGGGGAGTCGGGGTTGGGTGGGGCGGGTCCGGGACGGGGGGCGGCGGTGGCGTGGATTCGGATGGCGGTGTTCGTGGGGGGGCTCTTCCTCGTGGGGTGCGAGGAAGCCCGAGCCACGGCACCGCGCATCCCGGTACTCGGTGAGGTGGGTGGACAGGGAGCGCCAGAGGGCGTGGAGGGCCACGTGTGGTCGCGGACGCTGAGGGTTGGGGACCCTCAGGCTCCGCACGCGGTGGTGACCTCCAACGGGGACGTCCTGGTGGCGGCGACCTACCAAGAACCCATCGACCTGGGGGCGGGTCCCCTGCCCTTCAATCGCAACGTCGTGGCGCCACACCTGCTGGTGGCGCGGTATTCGCCGGAGGGCACGCTGAGGTGGGCGCGGGGCTGGACGCCCGACCACGAGGCGCGGGCCCGCGTGGGCGGCCTGGCGGTGGACGCCCACGACAACATCTTCCTCACGGGCATGTCCGCGGGCTTCACCCGCGAAGGCGCCGCGCTGCCGGAGGGGCCGTTCCTGGCCCGGCTGGACGGCCGCGGCGCGCTGGACTGGGTGCGCTCGCTGCCGGGAGAGGGGCCGGTGGCGGTGAACGGCGTCACGTCCGACCACCATGGGGGCGCGGTGCTGGTGGGGGACTTCGCCGGCGCGCGCGACCTGGGAGAGGGATTGCAGCGCACGCCCCAGGGCAGGCACGCGGGCTTCGCGCTGAGCGTGGGGCCCGGGGGTGAGCAGCGCTGGAGCCGCGTGTGGATGCCTTCAGGCGAGGGCGAGGTCTCCGCGCGGGCGGTGGCGGTGGATGTCTTTGGCGACGTGCACGTGGTGGGCGGCTACGCGGGAGCGGTGTCGTTCGGCGACGCGACCTTCGTCACCGTGCGCCAGCACACGCCCTTCGTGGTGAAGCTCACCCGGGACGGCGACCCCGTCTGGAGCCACGACGTGCGCGGCACGGACGGCACGGCGGTGTCCGTGGCCGTGGGGGCGGACCGCGTCTTCGTGGGCGGAGGCTTCAGCGGCCGGCTGTACTTCCAGAAGACCTTCCACCGCGCGGACTCGCGCGACGGCTTCCTGCTGGCCTACGACGCGAACGGGAGCCAGCGGTGGGCGCGCACCTTCCCCACCGGCGCGCCGATGGTGGCCACCGACGACGCGGGCCAGTTGACGGTGGCGGGCGGCCATGACGGCGGCCTCGCCCTGGGCGGCGGCGCCCTGCCTCCGGGCCTGTATGTCGCGAAGCTGTTGCCGGAAGAGGGCACGTCGCTCTGGGTGCGCGGGTTCGCGAGCCCCGGCACCGTGGCCCAGGCCCGCAGCGTGAGCGTGGACGCCACCGGCGGCGTGCTGCTCGCCGGTGGATTCAACCGGCCCGTGCCGGAGGACGGACCGTCACGGCCGCTGCAGGACGGCTTCCTGCTCAGGCTCCACCCCTGACGTCAGGCCCCGATGCCCTCGGGGTCCGTGGCCAGCTCTCCGCCCAGGTGCATGCCCGTCTGGCAGCGGTAGTCCGTGACGAGCGACGCGGCCAGCACCTTCACGCCCAGCAGCACGTGCAGCGCCGCCGCTACCGGCGAGCGCTTCGCGTACCCCAGCACGAAGGGCGCCAGCACCGCGCCCAGGCCATAGGCGTAGTCCGCCAGCTCGTGCGCCTCGATGGGGATGAGCTTCGTGAGGCTCAGCCGGTAGTCCGTGAACAGCGACACGCCCACCGCGGCCCCGCCCAGCGCCCAGCCGGCCGCCTTCGCCCTGCTGTCCCCGGACGCGTTCCCCACCGCCACCAGCGCCGCGCCTCCCACGTAGTCCAGCACCGAGTGCAGGTCCTGCGACACCCAACGGCGCAAGGGCAGCCGGCCGAACAGCGGACGCGACAGGATGCCCGCCGCCGCGCTGTGGTCCCGCAGCCGGCGCCACTCGCGGCGCACGGCGCCCTCCGGGCGCGGAGGGACTGGGGGCAGCAGGCGCTCGGGGCCTCGGACCTCGTACATGACGTGACTCCTCCGCGGGCCGTCGTGGCCTCGCGAAGGAACGGTAGCCACGCCCCCAGAGCCGGGCGCCAGGGCGGCCCCTGCCCCACGCCCGCCTGCCTGCGCCCGCCATGGGTGGGGAGTGCGACCACCCCGCGAACTGTTGGCTGCTCAGCAAGGGGGCTTCCACCCACCCCGCTCCGCCGGGCAGACTGTCGTTCGCACTCAGGCCCTCACATTTCGAGAGGGCCGACCGCTCCGAACGCGGTGGGTGCCGCGCCCCACCCAACAAAGAGAAGACGATTCATGGCTACTGGTACGGTGAAGTGGTTCAACGATGCGAAGGGCTTTGGCTTCATCACGCAGGACGGCGGTGGTGAGGACGTGTTCTGCCACCACAGCGCCATCAACATGGACGGCTTCCGCACCCTGGCCGAAGGCCAGAAGGTGGAGTTCGAGGTGACGCGCGGCCCCAAGGGCCTCCAGGCGCAGAACGTTCGCGCAGTGGGTGGATAACAACCCGCTCCGGGTCAACCCCAGAGCACGGAAGCCCGGTCCCGCTCGCGCGGGCCGGGCTTCTTCATTTTTACAACCTGCCGGGAAGGAAAAACACGCAATCCCTTTCAAACCTTCCATCCCACCGGGAATCACGGGGGGGCTGGTGAAAGTCCGAAAGACGTCTGTTAGGCTTTGATCCTGCGAGGGAGGGCGCACCTATGTTCGAAGTCACCAACGATGTCAGCCGTCGGACCATCACTGCCCGCATGAGCGGTTTCATGCGGCCCAACGAAATGAAGGAGTACGTGGCCGTCTACAAGAAGGCCACGGACAGCTACGGCGGAGGGCGGCACCTGGTTCTGGCCGACATGCGGGGCCTGCGCCCGCTGGAGCCGGAATCCGCGAAGCTGTTCTCCGAGATCGTCGACCACGGGCGCAAGAACGGCTGCGCGATGTGCGCGCACGTGTCGGACTCCACCATCGCGCGGCTGCAGACGGCCCGCGTGGCGTCGGAAGCATCCCCCAACGACGACATCACCGTGGATTGTGTGTCGCTGGAGGAAGCGCAGAACCAGCTCGCCAAGGCGCGCGTGCGCCTGCTCAACGGCGAAGGCTTCTCGGCCGCTCGCTAGAGCTGTTCCTTCCGGGCAGGACGCCCGCGAACGCCCCGTCTCCGGCGAAGCCCGGAGCCGGTGGCCCCGCGAAAGGACGCCTGGCCGGGAAATGTTTCATCCCCCTTGTTTCAAATGAAAGGCGCGGGTGACGACACCGTCACCCGCGCCTTTTGTGTGTCTGCCGTCAGCCCTCAGGCCGCGCGGTCGTGCGCGGCGGACGCGTCCACGGCGGGCTTGGAGTGCGGTCCCTGCGCGCGGGGCTGCTTCTTGCGGAAGGACAGCTTCTCCATCGCCGCGAACACCACCGGCACCACCAGCAGCGTGAGGAAGGTGGAGGTGATGACGCCGCCGATGACGGAGATGGCCATGGGGGCGCGGAACTCGGAGCCGATGCCCGTGCCCACGGCGGTGGGCACCATGCCAATGGCCATGGCCGCGCTCGTCATGAGGATGGGGCGCAGGCGGCGGGGGCCGGCCTTGAGCAGGGCCTCGTCCACGGAGTCACCCTCGCGCAGGTGCTGGAGCGCGCCGTCGATGAGGAGGATGGCGTTCTTCGTCACCAGGCCCATCAGCAGGATGACGCCAATCATCGCGCCCATGCTGACGTGGTAGTTCGTGACGACGAGCCCCAGCAGCGCGCCCACGAGCGCCAGCGGCAGCGACACCATGATGGTGAAGGGGTGCTTGAAGGACTCGAACTGGCTGGCGAGCACCATGTAGATGAAGACGAAGGCCAGCAGGAACGCGATGCCGAACGCGTCGTTCTGCTCATCCAGGCTCTTCATCTGGCCGTCGTAGACGATGGCGTAGCCGGGCGGCAGCGGCTTTTCCGCGATGGCGGCCTTGAGCTTCGTGGCCACGTCACCCAGCGCGGCGCCCTTGGCCAACTGGGACACGACGGCCACCTGGCGCTCGCGGTTCTCGTGCTCGATGACGCTGGGGCCGTCCTTGAGCGACACCTCCGCCACGTCCGTCACCTGGTGCAGGCCCTTGGGCGTGGAGATCATCAACTGGCGCACGCGCTCCGGCGTGGCGCGGTCCTCCTCGCGCAGGCGCACGCGGATGTCCGTCTCGTCCGTGCCCTCGCGCAGCTTGGCCGTCACGTCACCGTCGATGGCCAGCCGCAACTGCGAGGCGAGCGCCCCGGCGGACAGGTCCATGTCCGCGGCGCGCGCGCGGTCGATTTGGATCTGGAGCTCCGGCTTGGCCGGGTTGGAGTCCACGCGCACGTCGGAGGTGCCCAGCGTGCGCAGGATGCTGGCCACGCGCTCGGCCTCCTCGTTGACGCGCTTCAGGTCCGGGCCCACCACGCGCACCATGATGGGGAACCAGTCGCCCAGGCCTTCGATGGACGGCGGGTCCGACAGGGTGATGGCGGTGGAGACCAGGTTGGGCACCAGCAGCGCGCGGGCCTCGTCCTTGAGCACGGCGATGCTCTTGGTGCGCTGGTCCTTGCCCACGGTGAGCACGCGCAGGCGCGCCTTGTAGACGTCTCCGTTGGGACCGACCGTCGTGTAGATGTCCGTGACTTCGGGGATCTTCTTGAGCAGCACCTCCGCCTCCGCGGCGCGCTCCGTCGTTTGGGCCAGGTTGGAGGAGTCCGGCAGTTGCAGCTCGACGATGAGCTGCGAGCGGTCCTCCGCGCTCATGAACTCCACGCCCAGGCGGCTGGCGGCGCCGAAGGACAGGAACAGCGCCAGCACGGTGAGGCCGGCGGTGGTCCACTTGTGGCGCAGCACCCAGCCCAGGATGCGGGCGTAGGTGGACTCCGTGGCCTCCAGGAAGCGGCGCAGCGCGCGGAAGACGGCGGGCTCGTTGCGCTGCGCGCCCGGCGTGTGCGCCTTGGCGAAGCGCGCGGACAGCATGGGGTCCAGCGTGAAGGAGATGAACAGCGAGATGAGCACCGCCACGGAGATGGTGATGCCGAACTGCTTGAAGAACTGACCCACGATGCCGGGCATGAAGGCCACGGGGATGAACACCGCCACCAGGGCCAGCGTCGTCGCGAGCACCGCCAGGCCCACGTCCCTGGTGCCGTTGTACGCGGCGCTCATCGGGTCCTCGCCCTGCTCCAGCCGGTGGGTGATGGCCTCACGCACCACCACCGCGTCGTCAATGAGCAGACCGATGGCCAACGACAGCGACAGGAGCGTCATCTGGTTGAGCGAGTAGCCCAGCACGTACATCACGAAGAACGTGCCGATGACGGACGTGGGCAGCGCGAGCGCGGAGATGAACGTGCCGCGCGGGTCCAACAGGAACATCAGGATGATGAGGACCGCCATCAGGCCGCCGAAGATGAGGGCGATCCACACCTCGTGGGTGTTGGCGCGGATGAGGTCCGACTGGTCGATGAGCAGCGTGGCCTGGAAGCCCTGCCCCACCACCGGCGTCATGTCCGCGAGCGTCTTCTTCACCGCGTCGCTGACGCTCACGGTGTTGGAGCCCGGCTGCTTCACGATTTCGAGCACCACGGCGTCGCGGGCGTTGAGGCGCGCGGTGGTGCGGCGCTCGGCGACGCCGTCCGTGACGGTGGCGACCTCCTCCAGGCGCACCTGCGCGCCGGTGCCGCTGCGCGCGATGGGCAGCTTCTTCAACTCCTCCACGGTGCGGAACTCGCCCATGGCGCGCACCGTCAGCTCGTTGGGCCCCAACTGCAGACGGCCCGCGGGCAGGTTGAGGTTCTCCATGGCGATGCGCTGGGACACCTGCGACGGCGCGATGCCCACCGCGCGGGCCTTGTCCAGGTCGATGTCGACTTGAATCTCACGCGTGTCGCCGCCGGTGATGCGCACCTCCGCCACGCCGGCCAACTGCGCGAGCGCGGGCTTGATGCGGTCATCCAGCAGCTTGCGCAGCGCCTGGGACTTCATGTCCGCGGAGATGGCGTAGGTGAGGATGGGCGCGGCGGACAGGTCCACGCGGCTGACGATGGGCGCGTCCGCGTCCGTGGGCAGCTTGTTGACGGCCTGGCCCACCTTGTCGCGCACGTCCTGCACGGCGGTGTCCAGCGCGGTGCCCAGCGTGAAGGACACCACCACGGTGCCCACGTTCTCACGGCTGAAGGAGTGGATTTTGTCCACGCCGCTGATGCCGGCGACCGCGTCCTCCAGGGGCTTGATGACCTGGGTCTCGATTTCGCCCGGGCCCGCGCCCTTGTAGAGGGTGTTGACCACCACCACGGGGAAGCTGACGTCCGGGTAGAGGTCGGTGCCCAGGCGCTTGAGGCCCATCACGCCCAGCACGATGAGCAGCAGGGACACCATGGCCGTGAACACCGGCCGTCGGATGGAAACGTCACTGAGAATCATGGGAAGAGCTCACGCACGCCGCGGCCGCCCTCAAGGACGGCTTCGGCGAAAAGGGGCGGCTTGCGGCTACTTCACGGAGACGCGGGTGCCGGGGGTCAGGGTGGGCGTGGGGTAGTCCACCACCTGCTGGAGGACGGCCGCGGCGCGCACCACCACCTCGCGGTCGCGGCGCTCCAGCACCTGCACGTCCACGCGCTGGAGGGTGCCGTCGCTGACGACGAGGACGTGGTCCCCGTTGGAGGAGGACAGCGCCGTCGTGGGCAGAAGCTGCGCGTCCTGCGTCTCGCCCAGCTTCAGCATGGCGCGCGCCAGGGTGTGGGCCACGAAGCGGCCGTCCGCGTTGGGCACGGCGATCTCCACCGGGATGCGGCGGGTGGTGGGGTCCGCGGAGGGCAGGATGGTGCGCACCACGGCCTCGTCGGTGGACGCGCCGTTGCCCAGCGCCGCCACGCGCACCTTCGTGCCGGGCTTGAGCAGCGCGCGCGCGCCCTCCGCCACGGTGGTGCGGAAGACGAGCGTGTCCAACTGCTCCAGCGTGAAGAGGGGCGCGCCCGGCCCCACCGTGGCGCCCGTCTGGTCCGGGGACTCAATCAGCGTGCCCGCGAAGGGCGCCTTCAGGTCGTGCCGGCGGCGCGCCGCGCGGGCCTGCGCGAACTGCGCCTTCGCGGCCATCACCTGCGCCTGGGCCTGCGCGGCGGCGGCCACGGCGCTCTTGTGCTGCTGGTCGCTGACGCCACCGCCGGTGCTGAGCTTCTCCGTGCGCTCGGCGGCGTCCTTCGCGATGGAGGCGCCGGCCTCCGCGGCGGCGACGGCGGCCTCCGCGCCGGCCACCTGCGCGTCCACGATTTCGGAGTTGAGCTGGGCGAGCGTGTCGCCCTTCTTCACGGCCTGGCCCTTGTGGGCGCGCACCGCCTCCAGCCGGCCGCCCACCTCGAAGCCGACCTGGAGGCCCTGGGCGGGGTACAGCGTGCCCGTCACCTCCTCCGACTGCGAGGCCTGCACGCCGCGCGCGGCGACGACCTTCACGGCCGGCGCGGGCTTGTCCTGGCCGGGGGCCGCGGCGGCGGCGGGCGGCGCGGACGCGTCCGCCTTGTCGCATCCGGAGAGCGCGAGCGCGGCGGCCATCCCCAGGGCGGTGAGGGCGCGGGAGGCGGAGGGCTTCGTGGACGGTTTCACGGGCGTTTCCTTGGCGGGCGGTGCGGGTGGGCCGCGCGGGCGTGGCGCCGGCGCGTGGAAGGAGGCGAAGAGGGACGCGCGAGGGCCGCGTGCGTCGCGGGCACGGCCTCGCGGGGCAGCGAGCCTTCGTGCATGAGACGTTGCAGGCCCACGGCCCAGGTGGCCAGGTCCGGCTTCTCTGTCAGCCGCCCCATGCGCCGGGCCAGCAGCAGGTAGGTGCCCACGATGAAGGAGCCGAAGAGGCTGGGGTCCACGTCCGGGGTGTCCGGGTGCTGGCCGCGCAGGTGGTGGAACTCCCCGGCGATGCGCTCCACCTCGCGGTCCACCACGTCCCACATGACGGACTCGAAGGCGGTGCCCTGGCTGCCCACGATGAGCGCCGTGACGAGCTCACGCTGCTCCCACATGAGCTCCAGCATCTCCACGTCCAGCGCGGCCTCCATGCGCAGGAAGTCGCGGTAGCGCTCCGAGCGCGCGGCCACGTCCCCGGGGCCCGGCAGGCCGCCGTGGTCGGCGCGGAAGCGCTCCATGCAGGACAGGCGCTTCGTGGCCAGCCGCTCCAGCGCCGCCAGGAAGCCCTCCACCAGCGCCGCGAAGAGGGCCTCCTTCGAGCGGAAGTGCAGGTAGAAGGCGCCCTTGGACAGGCCGCTGGCGGCGGTGATGTCGCTGATGCGCGCGCCCTTCACGCCCCGCCGGGCGAACTCCGCCCGCGCGGACGCGACGAGCGCGCTGCGGGCTTTGGGGTCGGCGGGGCGGGGCATGGCGGACGCATTCCTAACCCGCCGGTCAGGAATAGAACAGTCGTTGCTGAACGCCGGGTCAGGAATCCGAGGGGCGTGTCGGCGGAGGGCGCAGGAGGGCGGAGCAGAGCGGACACGCGGGCGGTGCGTGGGGGGCGTCCCGGCGGTGCAGGTCCAGGATGGCGCGGGAGACCTCCGCCAGCTCGCGGCGCACCTCGCGGCGGGCGCCCTTCACGCGCTCGATGCGCATGTGGTCGTAGCCGGTGGTCTGGTGGCGCATCCAGGCGATGACGGCGGCCTCCGCGCGCCTCTCAATGGGGATGCGCTCCGTGCGGGCGACGGTGCCGCTGCCCACGGGCGTGGCGTGGCCGGCGACCATCACGGCCAGGCGCTTGGCGTGGGGGAGCCACGCGGGGCTGAAGGCGAGGAAGCGCAGGACGGCGTTGGCGAAGTCGACCTCGTACTCGGCCTGCTCCTTCGCGCGGCGCTCGCGGCCCTGGGCCAGCTTCTTCGCGTAGGCGGGGGTGGCGCGCTCGTCCTCCAGGGCGGCCCGGGCGTGGAGGATGTGGGCCTCCGGCGCCCACACGCCGCGGGAGAAGAGCTTGCGGCCCACCTTCTCCACCACGGTCCAGGAGGGGCCGGCGGCCTTCACGCGGCGGGTGAGGCCGGCGTCGCCGGGGGGGAGGAGGGCCCAGCCGTCAGGGACGGTGAGCAGGCGGCCGTCCTGGGCTTTCACTCGGCGGGGGTCGGCCGTGGGGCCGACCGTCAGGGAATCAGGCATGGGGGCGGGTCCGAAAGGGCCGGCTGCATAGCACGCCCCCTCGCACCCTGGTAAATGCCCCGGGAACGCACGCGCGCGCAGGCAGACTCCGCGCGTGCGAGGAGGCCACTCTCGACGTGGGAAGCGCTGGCATGTCCCTACTGAGGCTCACCTTCCTCGGCACCTCCGCCGCGCAGCCCACGCTGCATCGCGGCCTCTCCGGCCTGGCGGTGAAGGCGCACGCGGACCTGCTGCTGTTCGACTGTGGCGAGGGCACCCAGCGGCAGATGGTGCGCTTTGGCACGGGCTTCACCGTGGACGCGGCGTTCTTCACGCACTTCCACGCCGACCACTACCTGGGAATCATCGGCTTCCTGCGCACGCTGGGGATGATGGGCCGCACCGCGCCCATGCACCTGTACGGGCCTCCCCCGGCGCGGCGGCTGTTGCACCAGGCCGTGCACCTGGGGCTGGAGTCGCTGGCCTTCCCGGTGGAAATCCACGAGCTGAAGGACGGGGACACGGTGCGCCGCAATGGCTACACCGTGCAGGCGGTGGGCGTGGACCACCGCATCCACGCGCTGGGCTACGTGCTGGTGGAGGACGGGCGTCCGGGGCGGTTCCACCTGGAGAAGGCGCGGGAGCTGGGCGTGCCGGAGGGGCCCTCCTTCGGCAAGCTGCAGAAGGGCGAGCCCGTCACGCTGACGGACGGGCGCGTGGTGAGGCCGGAGGACGTGCTGGGCGAGTCGCGGCCCGGGCGCAGGCTGGTGATTTCCGGCGACACGCGGCCCTGCCCGGCGCTGGTGCAGGCGGCGAAGGACGCGGACCTGCTGGTGCACGAGTCCACCTTCTCCGACGACGAGCAGTCGCGCGCGCTGGAGACGCGGCACTCCACCGCGCGGGAGGCGGCCCAGGTGGCGCGGGAGGCGGGGGCGAAGCGGCTCATCCTCACCCACCTGTCCAGCCGCCACGACACCGACCCCGGGCGGCTGCTCACGCAGGCGCGTGAGGCGTTCAAGGGGCCGGTGGAGGTGGCCTTCGACGGCCTCACCGTGGAGCTGCCGCTGCGCGACTGACGTCCGGGGTCGCGCGAGCGGCGGGCCCTGCCACGGCGCGGCGGGCTAATCGACCTTCGTCGCCTCGGCCTTGAGGGCGGCGGCGGCGTCGGGGTCCACCTTCTGGAGCAGCTCCCACTCCAGCTCGGAGTCGCGCCGCATCTGGGAGTTGCCGGCGCCGACCGCGCTCTCCCCCATGTCCTTGCCGCGGCCACCGGTGTCGTCCGCGGCGCGGGACTCGGAGCGGTCCTGGCGGCGGAACTCCACGGCGCACTGGCCGGGCCCGCGCTCGAAGCCGCGCACCAGGTAGCGGGCGTAGGAGGTGCCCAGCGAGGAGGGCGCGCTGGTCATCAGCCACTCCGTCGTGGTCTCGAAGCCGGTCTGCGCGTTGGTGACGGAGAAGCCCTTCTCCTTGAGCAGGGCCAGGGCCTCCGGCCACACCTCCGCGATGGGCTTGCGGTAGACGTGCCCCATGGCCTTGTCCTCCAGGTACGCCTGCTGACGGCGCGCGGCGCAGCCGCTGAAGGCGAGGGCGAGGACGGACACCACCAGCAGCGCCGAGGCGCGGGACGATTTCGAGGGATTCATTGCTCCGGACTCCATGAGAAGGAAGACGGTTGCGGAATGTCGCCCGGCGCGGGCCTGGAAGCCAGGTCCAGGCCCTTCCGGGAGAGGGTCACCTCCAAGAGGCAACCTTCATTTGGCTTAGAGCCCGGCCGGTTTCCGGTGATGCGTCCGGCGCCGCACATCCGTGCGCACGAGGCTCTCCGGGGGGCCGGCGGCGGGGCCATGCTGGCGGGCGGACATGATTCCCATCAGCGACGACAACCCGACCCTGCGCACCCCGGTGATGACGTACCTCCTGCTCGCGGCCCTGGGGCTGACCTGGGTGTTCTTCCAGGGCGCGGGCCTGGACGTGGTGCGGCTCGCCACCAGCATCTGCGAGCTGGGCATGGTGCCCGGGGAGCTCACCGGCCGCGCGCCGCTGGGGCAGGCGGTGCCGCTGGGGGACGGGCTCGCGTGCGTGGTGGACGACGCGTCCATCAACCGCCTCACGCCGCTCACGTCCATGTTCCTGCACGGCGGCTGGGGGCACCTCCTGGGCAACGTGCTGTTCTTCTGGGTCTTCGGGAACAACATCGAGGACAGCATGGGGCGCCTGCGCTTCCTCGTCTTCTACCTGGTGTGCGGGCTGGTGGCGGCGGCGGCGCACGTGGCGGTGGACCCCACGTCGCCGGTGCCCACGGTGGGCGCGTCCGGCGCCATCGCGGGCGTGCTGGGCGCGTATCTGGTGCTCTACCCGCGCGTGCGCGTGAACATGCTGTTCATCATCTTCATCCTCATCCGCGTCATCCCCGTCCCCGCGTGGGCCGTGCTGGTGTGGTGGTTCGTGCTCCAGGTCATCACCGGCCTGCCGCAGTTGATGACGCTGCGGCCGGAGGTGTCCGGCGGCGTCGCCGTGTGGGCGCACATCGGCGGGTTCGTGGCGGGCATGGTGCTGATCAAACTCTTCGAGAACCCCCGCTACACGTCGCAGCGCACGACGTGGCGGCACCGGATGCACCCGGACCACCCCTGAGGCGAGCGGGCGGGCAGGCCCCCGCCGGCCCGGGGTGCGGATGCGACAGGGCGCCCCGAGATTGGAGGGGGGTGTTCTTCGCGCCGCGAGGAGGCGGGCATGGGAGCGGACAAGACGTTGGGAGGACTCTGCGTGGACACGCCGCGGCGCAAGCGGGTGTTCATCCTGGGGGGCGGCTTCGCCGGCATGTACGCGGCGCTGCACCTGGAGCGGCAGTTGGGGAAGCGGGACGACGTGGAGGTGACGCTCGTCAGCCGCGACAACTTCTTCCTCTTCACGCCCATGCTCCACGAGGTGGCGGCGAGCGACCTGAACGCGACCGCCATCGTCATCTCGCTGCGCAAGCTGCTGCCGCGCCTGACGTTCGTGGAGGGTGACGTCAGCGGGCTGGACCTGGAGTCGAAGCGGGTCACGGTGGCGCACGGCGGGCTGGACGGCCACAGCCACACGCTGGAGTACGACTACGTGGTGCTGGCCATGGGCTCGGAGACGAACTTCTTCGGCAAGCCGGGCCCGCGCGACTACAGCCTGACCATGAAGACGCTGGGCGACGCGATGCTGCTGCGCAACTGCCTCATCGACCGGCTGGAGGAGGCGGACGCGGACTGCGTGACGACGGGGCAGCGCAACGCCATCGTCACCTTCGTGGTGGTGGGCGGCGGCTTCGGCGGCGTGGAGACGGCGGGCGCCATCAACGACTTCATCCACGGCGCCCTGCCCTTCTATCCCAACATCCAGCACGCCAACGTGCGCGTGATGCTGGTGCACGGCGGCCAGGAGGTGCTGCCGGAGCTGGGCGAGGACCTGGGCGCGTACGCGCGCCAGAAGCTCATCGAGCACGGCGTGGAGGTGCGCACCGGCGTCCACGTGAAGGACGTGACGGAGGCGGGCGTGGAGCTGCCGGACGGCACGGTGGTGCCCACCAAGACGGTGGTGTGGACCGCGGGCGTCACGCCGCCGTCCCTGCTGTCCACGCTGCCGTGCGAGAAGGAGCGCGGGCGGCTCAAGGTGAACGAGCGCATGGAGGTGCCCGGCTTCCCGGGCGTGTGGGCGCTGGGCGACTGCGCGTCGGTGCCGGACGTCACCAACGGAGGCAAGCCCTGTCCGCCCACCGCGCAGCACGCGCTCCGCCAGGGCGTGGCGGTGGCGCGCAACGTGCGCGCGGCGCTGAACGGTCGGCCGGGGACGCCGTTCCGCTACAAGATGCTGGGGCAGTTGGCCACGATTGGCCGGCGCTCGGGCGTGGCGCGCATCCTGGGGCTGAAGTTCTCCGGCACCTTCGCGTGGGTGCTGTGGCGCACCATCTACCTGTTCAAGCTGCCGAAGCTGGAGACGAAGGTGCGCGTGGCCCTGGGCTGGACGCTGGACCTGTTCTTCCACAAGGACGTGGTGCAGGTCATCGGCCCGCGGGAGTTGGATCAGCTCACGCTGCCGGCCCTGCCGCTCAACAGCCGACAGCAGGTGCGCCAGGTGCAGGCGCTCCAGTCGCGCACGCAGCACTGAGCCCTGCCTCCGCTCAGGCGAGCGGCGGCAGGTGGTGCAGCAGCCGCTCCAGGTCCGGCTGGAGCTCGTCCGGGGTGGCGGTGGCCAGCTCCTCGTGGGCGTGCGTGCCCCAGGTGACGGCGTAGGTCTTGAGGCCCGCGGCCTGGCCCGCGCGCAGGTCCAGCGTGGTGTCGCCCACCATCCACAGGCCGCCGGTGCCCAGCGCCTCCAGGGCGTGGTGGATGACGTCCGGCGCGGGCTTGTGCGGGAAGCCGTCCGTGCCCTGCACGTGGTGCAGCAGGCCGCCCAGCCCCATCGCGTCCACGAAGCGCCGCGCCATGTCGCCGCGCTTGGTGGTGGCGACGGCGAGCAGGTAGCCCCGCTCGCGCAGCGTGCGCAGCACGCGCTCCACGCCAGGGAAGGGCCGCGAGCGCCGGTGGAAGTGGAGCGGGTAGTGCTCGCGGTAGGCCACGCAGAGCGCGGCGGCGTGCTCCGGAGCGAAGCGCGCGTACATGGCCTCCAGCGGCTGACCGATGAGCGCGCGCACCTCCGCGACGGAGGGCGCGGGCAGGCCGTGGTGCGTGAAGCCGTGGAGGAAGCTGTCGATGATGTCCGGCAGTGAATCCACCAGCGTGCCGTCCAGGTCGAAGCAGATGCCGCGAGGGGTCACAGTGCTCACGCGCTGTTCCATACGCCCTTTCGCGCGGAGCGTGCACGGATTGTGCGTCGCGGCGCGGTCCGGTCCACGCCCGCCTTGCAGGCATCCCGGACTGGCCGTCTCGCGGGGCGTGCGTCAGAGTGCCGCGCGCGATGTCCCGGGACCTTCCTGCCCGGGCGAACGGTCATGGCGGGTGCGCGGATGATGCGAGGACGTCTCGGTTGGATGCTGGGGGCGCTGGTCCTGTGTGCGGGCGCGGGCTGTTCGCGGCGCGTGCCGGAGGGAGCGCCCGCGGAGCAGGCGGTCGCCCACGCGCCCACGGTGTACGTGGCCCAGCGCATCCGCACGCTGGATGCCGCGAAGCCGGAGGCCCAGGCGCTCGCCGTGCGGGACGGCAAGGTGCTGGCCGTGGGCACGCGCGAGGAGGTGCTCGCCGCCGCGGGCGCCACCGCGCGCGTGGTGGAGCTGGGCGACGCGACGGTCGTGCCCGGCCTCACGGATGCGCACGGCCACCTGGCGGGCCTGGGCCAGGCGCTCGCGGGCGTGCGGCTGGAGGGCACCACGTCCCTGGCGGAGGTGCGCCAGCGGCTGGAGAAGGCCCCGGCCACCGCGTACCAGGGCGACTGGCTGGTGGGTCAGGGGTGGGACCAGAACGACTGGGACACGCCGCGCTTCCCCACCGTCGCGGACATGGGCGAGCCCCTGAAGGACACGCCCGTGGTGCTGTGGCGCATCGACGGGCACGCGCTGTGGCTCAACGGCGCGGCGCTCCAGCGCGCGAACATCACCCGCGACACGAAGGACCCGGAGGGCGGCAGCATCCTGCGGCTGCCGGGGGGCGACCCGAGCGGCGTGCTCATCGACAACGCCATGGACCTGGCGCTGAAGGCGCTGCCGCAGCCCACGAAGGAGCAGCACGAGGCGCGCATGCGCGCGGCGCTGGAGCACTGCGCGCGCGTGGGGCTCACCGGCGTGCACGACGCGGGCATGGACCTGCGGACGTTCCGCCTGTTCCAGGCCTGGGACCAGGCGGGCACCCTGCCCCTGCGCGTCTACGCCATGGCGGATGGCCAGACGGACGACCGCGTGCAGTACCTGAAGGACGGCCCCTTCCAGGGCAAGCTCCTGACGATGCGCGCGGTGAAGCTCACCCTGGACGGCGCGCTGGGCAGCCGGGGCGCGGCGCTGGGCGCGGCCTACAGCGACGAGCCCGGCCACCGCGGCCTGCTGCTGCTCTCCCCGGAGGAGTACGCGTCGCGCGTGCACGCCTTCGTGGGCCGGGGCTTCCAGGTGGCCACGCATGCGATTGGCGACCGCGCCAACACGCTGCTGCTGGACACGCTGTCGCGCGAGCTGGCGGCCACGGGGACGAAGGACGCGCGCCCCCGCGTGGAGCACGCGCAGATCATGACGGCCGAGGACATCCAGCGGCTGGGCGCCAACGGCTTCGTGGCGAGCGTGCAGCCCACGCACGCCACCAGCGACATGCCCTGGGCGGAGAAGCGCGTGGGCGCGGAGCGCATCCGGAACGCCTACGCGTGGCAGAAGCTGAAGGCCGCGGGCGCCGTGCTGGCGCTGGGCAGCGACTTCCCGGTGGAGCGGCCGGACGTGCTCGCGGGGCTGTACGCGGCGCGCACGCGGCAGGACGCCAGCGGCCAGCCCCCGGGCGGGTGGCACCCCGACCAGCGCCTGAGCGGTGAGGAGGCGCTGGAGGGCTTCACGGCCGGCGCGGCCTATGCCTCCTTCGCGGAAGGGCAGCGCGGCCGGCTGAAGCCGGGCATGGACGCGGACTTCGTGGCCCTGTCGGTGGACCCGGTGGACGCGCCCCCGGCGGACCTGCTCACCGGGCAGGTCCGGCTGACGGTGGTCGCGGGCCGCGAGGTGTTCCGCGCGGACGCGAAGTAGCTACAGGTCCGCTTCGTAGGAGAGCGACTCGATGCGCTGGTTGACCTCCGCCTGCAGGCGGGTGCGCTCCTGCTCGAGTCGCTCCAGCTCCCGGCCGATGCCCTCCAGCCGGTCCTCCTGCGCGTTGAGCTTGGTGACGAAGCGCTCCACCAGCTCGCGCTGGGACGCGCCGCTCTTGAGCGAGTCGATGTTGGAGCGGATCCGCTCCTGGTCCTTGAAGAGCTGGGTGCGCTCCTCGTTGAGGCGCTGGAGGTCGCGGGCGACGTTCGACTGCTTCTCGCGCATGGCCACCACGTCCCGCAGGGCCTGGGCGACGCGCGGGTCGATGTAGCGCGAGTCGAGGAAGAACGTCACCTCCTCCAGCCCCAGGTTGCCCAGGTAGTACTGGCGGTGCCCCTTGGTGCGCTCGGTGACGACGAGCGTGTCGGAGGTGCTCGGGGCCAGCTCGCGCTTGAAGCGCCAGAAGCCGTCCGTGGTCTCCGCGGGGGCGACCGTGTCCTTCAACTCCCAGCCGGTGCGCGGGTGCTCCACGAAGAGCACCTGGGGGCGCTTCGCCTTGTTGCGCGCCAGAATCTTCGTGCGGCGCAGGTGGAAGAACTCCACCACCAGGGTGCCCCGGTTGAGCCGCGCGCGGAACACGGGGCCGTCCTCCTGGTCCTCCTCCACGGACACGGCGCAGGACAGCTCCACGGCGTAGGGGACGAAGCGCGTGTCGTCGGGCTTGAGGGTGTCGAGCATCGCCTCGCCCACGTAGGTCTCGTCCTCGGTGATGGTGACGGGGCCGCCCTCCAGCGTGAGGCCGGTGGTGTTCTTGAACTCGATGCAGGCCATCGGGTTCTTCTCGCGCGTGGCGCGGTTGTAGAGCAGCACGCGGCGGCCCTCGAAGGGGCGGTGCAGGATGGGGACGAGCGCGCTCTGGTTGCGGTGCACGGTGACGGGGCGGTCCACGCCGTACTCGAAGAGGTCGCCCACCTCCTTGGTCAGCGTCGTCACGGCGGTGCTCTGCTCCAGCGTCTCGCGCAGGCCGCCGCGTCCGGAGCCGCCAATCATGGGGCCGCCCTTGGCGCGCATGCGGGGCGCCGGCGCGGGCGCGGCCATGGCGGGCATGACGTTGGATGCCATGTCCGCGGAGGAGCCGAAGGACTCGTCCACGGACTCCATCAGGGGCTCGGCGGAGCGCTCGTAGGCCTCCTCCGGGATGACGGGCGCGACGCCGGTCTCCGAGCGGACCTCCACGACGGGGCGGCGCAGGTAGCGGGGGTTGTAGAGGTCGTGGACGAAGGACACGGGCAGGCCGGCGATGAGGGACAGCTCCACGTCCACCCAGTCCTCGTCGCCGGTGTTGTCCACCAGGGCCCAGCCCTGGAGCAGCGGCGGTTGTCCTTCGTCCAGGAGGATGCGGTAGCTGGTCTTCCACACGGGGGACTCCAGCACGTAGCTGACGAACAGCTCGCGCGAGCCCTCTCCGGCGGTGAGGATGGACAGCCGCTTGGAGTCCTTCTTGTACGAGGACATGACGGTGGCCAGGTAGAACTCCAGGTCCTTGCGCACGGCCTCGTCGAGGAACTCGAGCTCGCCCAGCTCCAGCACGTCGAAGGTGCGCAGCGACGCGCCGACGAGCAGCGTGAGGAAGGGGCGCACGACGCTGGCCTCGCCCTGCACGACGGGCAGCGACTCCAGGCCGACGATGGCACCTTCCACCTGCGCGCCGCCGACGCGGGCGCGGACGCGAGCGCCCTTCACCTGGCCGAGCAGCGCGGTGAGGCTGCCGTGTTCGGGGATGCGGATGGTGGCTTCGGAGAGGAGCTGTTCCAGGGGCTTGGTGGAGTCGTAGCTCACGGCGGACACGGAGCCGCCGTTCAGGTCCAGCACGGTCATGGACTTGAGCACGTCGTTCATGTCGCGCGCCTTGAAGTCCAGGTGCGCGGTCTCGCTGCCGGTCACCTTGCCCCGGCGCTCGAAGTAGCCGACGCCGTGCTTGTAGAGGACGACGCGGCGGATGGACAGGGGCGAAGGCATGCGCGGGGCTCCGGAAGTGAGAAGGCCCACTCTACTGGATGCCCGCTGAATGCAGCCTGCTCAAGGCTCCGGAAGGTCACTCACAACGAAGTCACCGACTGCCCACACCTCGACCAGCTTGTTGGTGAGATCCAATCCCTGCTCGAGGACATGGTCCACGACTGGCTCCAGGTGCATCCACTGCTCATCGGCGCTGAGCCCGGCCACACGGAAGGCGATGATGCCCGCGTGAAGTTCGCAATCCCGTGCGAGCACGATGAAGTCTCCCACGTTCGTGGTGACAACCACCTCACTGCGCTCAAAGGCCAGACGCCAGAGCTCGGGGTCCGTCAGGCCGGCCCTCCCCAGGTGGACGATATGCGCGGCTTCCAGGCCCTTGGCATGGAGACGCACCGCGAGCCTGGGAGAGAGGTTTTCATCGACCAGCAACTTCATCGAAAAGGCAGACTAGGCGCCCTCTCGACGAGACACGAGTGATTTGCGCGGGCGCCCCGGCGGACGGGGAAGCTGCGCGAAGAGCGCCGCGAAGGTGAGGTCCTCGTCATCCAGCCGGGGAAAGTCCTCCCTGACTTCGGCGCGCGGCACGCCCTTCAGCAGCAGGTCTCCCACGTGCCGGACCGCGATGCGCGTGCCCTTGAAGACAGGCTCCCCCCCCAGGATGTCCGGGCGTGATTCGATACGCCGCTTGCCGTGGATGAACAGGCGGACCTTCTTCACCGACTCAGCGAACGGCTGCCGAGCGTCGAAGCTCGCCTGGACGGAGGTGAACTCCCAGCCGGTGTCGGTCTTGCGCCACGACGATGGATGAGACTTGCGGTCGTCATGCACTCGGGAGATCGCTTCGTGAAGTTCACGACGTGCGCTCTGATTCAGAGTCAGCGCCCTCTCCAGGTGCCGCACCAGACGAAGGTAGAAGACATCTCGGGGCCCGAAGCTGTGCCGGGTGCGACCCTTCGCACGGCCGGGCAGGATACCCTCCTCCAGTTCCTGCCAGACACGCCGACTTGGAACCTCCGCGAGAGCAGCCAGTTCCTCGACGCTCAATCTGCGCCAGGGACGCAGTTCTGTAAGCGCGCCAGAAATCATCACCATCTCCTGGTGATAATATCGGCTTGACTTCCGACAGTGTCAATCGAGCCCGGTAATCCCAAGGGACCAGGCCGTCAGGCGTTCGGTTCTTGGGGAGACTTGCTGGGACGGCCCCGACACGCCCGGTCCTGTCGAGAAGGACACGCTCCTCCGGTGCGCGACCCTACCGCCCACGCGGCTCCGCGCGGGGCTCCGTGTATCTAGCGGCCCCATGCGACGCCCCCTCCTCCGCGCTCCCCTCCTGCTGTGCTCCGCGCTCCTCTTGAGCACCGGCTGCGAGAGCATGAAGCCCCGTGCCGTCTCCCCCTCCGACGGCACCCCCACCGCCACCGAACAGCCCGACGCCTCCGCCCCGGCCGAGGCCTCCGTGCTGGACGCCGGGACTCCTGACATGGACACCGCCGCCACGCCCTCACCGTGGCAACGCGCCCGCGTGGGCGACCGCGTGGAGTACGCCTTCTCCGCCCACCGGGGCCGCCCCGGCGCGGACACCGGCGTGGGCGTGGCGGGCCATGTCGTGCTGGAGGTCGTCGCCCTCCAGGCGCCGTGGGCGTGGCTCACCGTCACCTTCACGGATGATCAGGGCAGGCCCCTGGCCCACCCCCGCCTCTCCCAGCCCCGCGTGCTGCCCATGCGCTTGGAGGAGACGCAGCCCTGGAAGGAAGACCACCGCGGCCAGCGCTCCGCCGAACAGACCACCGCCGCCGGGCGCACCTGGGAGGCCCGCCGCTTCCTGGACGACCGCCGCCCCAGCGACGGTCCCCTCCAGAACCGCCTCTACGCCAACGAGCCCGGCCCGCTGTACCTCACCCACGGCCTGCTCGACGCCAGCACCACGCTCTCCGGCTTCGGCGCCAGCGGCAGCCAGCAGCTCACGCTCGTGTCCTTCCGCCAGGGCTCCGACGCCGGGGGCGCCGTGCCCGTGCTCGACCGGCCCTGGGGCCCGGGCACCTGGTACGACGTGCGCCAGGACCTGTCCGGCACGTCCTCCGTGCGCCGCGTCTGCCTGGGCGCCGAGCGCGGCTTCGTCCTGCGCAAGGAGCTGACCGGCCCCACCGGCGACGCCCCCTGCTCGGACTTCCACGACGCGGAAGCCCAGCCCCTGGAGGAGGCCCTGCTCGCCGCCGTCAGCGAGGCCGTCAGCCAGCCGCAGCAGTGGCCCCCCGTCACCGCCGGCACCGCGCCGCCGCGCCGGGAGACGTTCACCGTCGCCCAGCACCCCGTCCCCGCCTTCGTCCTGGAAGCGCCCGCGGGCGAGGGCGCCGAGCGCCGCGTGCAGGTCACCACCTACGCCGCCGACCCCTGGGGCGCCGCGCTCAACGGGCTCGCGGACGAGGCCCGCTTCCTCCCGCTCGCAGACGCCGTCTACCGCGCCCCGCCGAAGGGCAAGCGCGTGCCCGAGGACGGCACCGCGCTCGCCGGCTGGGGCAAGTGGGTCATCGACGGCGGCCGGTAGCGCGCCTCAGTCACACGTGCGGCGCTCCGGCTTGTCCTCGCGGCACTGCGCCGGGGACGGGAGCGCCGCGCGCGCCTCGTCCGACACCTCCACCAACTGGCGCGCGCACTCGTTCGCCGCCAGCGTGCCCTGGATGTCGAACAGGGACAGCACCTCCTTGCAGCGCTTCTGCATGGACTCCACGCCCGCCACGAAGAGCGGCTGCATCACCTCCGGCGTGAACGAGTAGCCGCTCGCCGAAGCCAGCCCCGTCTCCGGCTTGAACATCCACGCGCTGCGCCAACTGCTCGCCACCTGGTCGAAGCGCGCCGAGCCCATCCACACCGCCTGCCCCGCCCCCGGCCCCGCCAGGCGCGGATGGAAGCCCATGCCCTTGCGGCGGCAGAAGTCCTCCGTCGCGCCGCGCAGCGTGCAGACGTTGTACTCGCCCATCCGGCGCGTCACCGCGAGCAGCTCCGCCTGCTGCACCTCCGCCACGCGCGGCTGCGCCACGAACAGGTCAATCGTGCGCATCAGCACGCTCATCGCGTTCTTCGGATCCATCGCCGGTGACGGGTGCATCCCCCCCGTCGAAATCACCAGCACGCGCTCCGCCCCGCGCTGCACCGCCTGGAGCAGCGGCAGCCCGGAGCGCACGCCGCCGTCGTAGTACGTCCCCGTGCGGTCCCCCGCCGCGGACGGCAGCATGCCCGCCGGGTTCGACAGCACCGGCTCCGCGATGGACGCCACGATGGCGTGCGCCATCCCGCCCTTGCGCAGCTTGTCCGACGCGCCCGGCTTGAAGTCCGCCGGGTCCTGGTCGCTCACGCTGAACACGTCGCCCGTCTGGAAATCCACCGACACCGACACCAGCTCCGTGCCGTTGTGCAGCATCTCCGGCTGGATGAACTGCTCCAGCTTCGAATAGATGCCGTCGAACTTCACCAGGCCCCGCGTGTCGTCCGCCAGGTTCCACAGCCACGTGGAGTTCACGCAGTACAGGTCCGACTCCACCGTGCACGTGTAGTTGCCCAGCAGGAGCCGCCGCGCGTTCGCCTCCTGGCCCGGCGTGTGGAACAGGTCCACCAGCGTGCTGATGAGCGCGCCCGTGCTCGTGCCCGCCGCCAGGTCGATTCGCGCGTCCCCGCACCCCTCCGGCGCGGGCTTGCCCCGGCACTGCTCCAGGATGCCCAGGAGCCGCCACATGGCCCCCGCGCTGAACGCGCCGTTGGCCCCGCCGCCGCTCAGCACCACCGCGTTGCTGGGCCGCTGCAGGTCCCGGCGCCACGAGCGCGCCCGCACGTACGCCGCCGCGGACGCCGCGCCCCGCTGGATGCCCTGCGCGAGCACCTCGCGCGTCAGCGGCACCTCCAGCGACTGCTGCACGGCCGCGATGGACGGCCCGATCCCCATCGCGTTCGACAGGAAGCGCTCCGCGTCCACCTCCTCGTCCGCCGACGCCGCCGCGGAGAAGGACTGCGCCGGCAGCGGCACGCCCCACATGGACGCCTTCACCGTCCGGTCGACGTAGCCCGTGCGCGCGTCGTTCTCATAGCAGGACGCCGAGTTGTTGCCCGCGTGCTCGACCAGGCACGCCGCCATGTCCAGCACGGCCTCCGGGGACGCGCCCAGCGCCTCCATCCACGCGCCCGCTCGCGCGGGGTCCACGTAGGAGTCCGTCAACTGCGCGCGCGTCAGCCCCGCCACGCGCTCCACCGCCGCCACCCGGGCCGGCGGGGGCTCCGCCTTCGAGGTGTCCGGGGCGTTGAGCGTGTCCAGCAGGACGTCCGTGCGCATGAAGCTGCAACCGCTCGCCGTGGCGGCGAGGAACATCAGCAGGGGCTTGAGGTGACGGCGCATGGAGGACACCTCCGTGACGAGGAATGAAGCGGACCGCCTTCCTCCTTAGCTGAAGCCCCCGACGCCCGGCCATCGCCCGAAACGTCCGGCATCCGCAATCTCGCAAAGCCCCCCTCGCGACGCGACGCGGTGCGGTTAGCATGCGCCCCCGTCCCGGAGGGTATCCCCTGCATGGTTGAGTATGACCCGCATCGCTGGTGGAGCTACTTCCACTACCTGCGCGGTTCGATGGTGAAGGAGATCGTCGGCCGAGTCTTGCTGTGCGTCGTCTGGGCCGCGGCCGTGGTGGGCTTCCACGTGAACGTGCGCAACGTGGGCGTGCCCCCCACGGTGCACACGCTGGCGGGCATCTCGCTGAGCCTCCTGCTCGTGTTCCGCACCAACGCCTCCTATGACCGCTTCTGGGAGGGCCGCAAGCTGTGGGGCGGCATCGTCAACGAGACGCGCAACCTGGTCCGCGCCTCGGAGCCCTTCCTGGGCCGCACGGCGCTCTACACCGCGCTCATCCGCTGGACGGCCGCGTTCCCCTTCGCCACCGCCGCGTGGCTGCGCGGCCAGCAGCGGCATGTGGGGCCCCACACGGACACCCTGCCCTCCGGGGAGGTGACGGAGGTGCTCAAGGCCCAGCACGTGCCGCTCGGCGTGGCCCGCCGGATGACCGCCGTGCTGGACGAGGGCCGCCGCCAGGGGCTCTATCCCGAGTACGTCCAGATGCAGTTGGACCAGAACGTCCAACTGCTCATCGACTACCTGGGAGGTTGTGAGCGCATCCACCGCACACCCATGCCCTTCGCGTACATGGTGCACCTGCGCCGCGCGCTCATCCTCTACTGCTTCACCCTGCCCTTCGCCCTGGTGGACACCTTTGGCTGGGTGACAGTCCTGGCCACGTTCGTCGTCGCGTATGTCTTCTTTGGCATCGAGGAGATTGGCGTCGAGATTGAGGACCCCTTCGGCACGGACGACAACGACCTGCCGCTCGACACCATCTGCCAGAACATCCAGAACAACCTGCTGGCGCTGCTGCCAGCCCCCGCCGCGAGCGCCCGCGACGACTCCGCCGCCTGAGCTCGCGACAGGGACCGGGTGGAGGGCTACTCCGCGACGGAGACCTTCACCTCGATGTTGCCGCGCGTGGCGTTGGAGTACGGGCACACCTGGTGGGCCGCCTCCATGAGCTGCTGCGCCTCCTCGCGGGGGACGCCGGGGAGGATGCCCTGGAGCTCCACCGCCAGGCCGAAGCCGCCCTCGGGCGTCTTGCCGATGGTGACGGTGGCCTTCACGCCGGCCTTCTCATCCAGCTTCTTGCCGGCCTTGCCCGCCACCAGGCGCAGCGCGCTCTCGAAGCAGGAGGAGAAGCCCGCGGCGAAGAGCTGCTCGGGGTTGGTGGCCGTCTCCTTGCCGGAGCCGCCCAACTGCTTCGGCATGGCCAGCTCCAGGCCGTTCAGCGGGCTGTGCTCCAGGAGCAGCTTGCCGTTGCGGCCGCCGTGCGTGATGGCGGTGGTGGAGTAGAGGGGGGAGATCTGGACCGGGGCCATGGTGGTGCTCCTTGGTGAGTGGATACGGCGTGTGTCTCAAGCGCTGCGTGAGGAAACCTTCTCGAACAGCCGCTGGATGTCCCGGCGCAGCCGCGCCAGCTCCTCCAGCGTCAAACCGGTGCGGCAGACGATGGCCTCCGGGATGGACGCGGCCTTGCGGCGCAGGCCCCTTCCCTGCGCGGTGAGCGACACCGTCACCGACCGCGCGTCTTCCTTGGAGCGCTCGCGGCGCACGAAGCCCTGCGTCTCCAGACGCTTGAGCAGCGGCGTGAGCGTCCCCGAGTCCAGGTACAGCTTCTCCCCCAGCTCCTTCACGGACACCCCGTCCGTCTCCCAGAGCACCAGCATCACCAGGTACTGCGGATAGGTGAGCCCCAGCTTCGCCAGGAGCGGCGTGTAGGCCTGCACCATCGCGCGCGACGCCGCGTAGAGCGGGAAGCACAACTGCAGGTCCAGCCGGAGGAAGTCATCCGTCGACATGGGGAATATGTAGTGCGCAATTAAATTGTGCGCAACTGAATCAACGATGCGCGAGGGGAAGCGTCGTCAGGTGTAGGGTGTTTCCCCCGTCGGGCAGGGCCGTGGTACAGCCGCCACCCCCGGAGTGCCCGGGAACTGTCGAGGACGAGGGATGCTGAGGACGGTCACCGCCACGCGCTACGTGACGCCCTTGCGCGAGGGGGGCTCGCTGCCCGCCATCGTGGAGGCGAACGACGCGGGGCTCTATGTCGTGAAGTTCCGTGGGGCGGGCCAGGGGGCCAAGGCGCTCATCGCGGAGTTGCTCGCGGGGGAGCTGGCGCGGGTGCTGGGCCTGCGCGTCCCGGAGCTGGTGTTCGTGGAGCTGGACGTGTCGCTGGGGCGCAACGAGCCGGACAGCGAAATCCGGGAGCTGCTCAAGTCGAGCGCGGGGTTGAACCTGGCGCTGGACTACCTGCCGCGCTCGGTGACGTTCGACCCGCTGGCGGTGCCGGTGCCGGAGGCGCAGGTGGCGTCCGCCATCGTCGCGTTCGACGCGTTCGTGACGAACGTGGACCGCACGCCGAAGAACCCGAACCTGCTCGTGTGGCACCGCAACCTCTGGCTCATCGACCACGGGGCGGCGCTGTACTTCCACCACTCGTGGGACGGCTGGGAGGAGCGCAGCCAGACGCGCTTCGCGCCCATCAAGGACCACGTGCTGCTGCCGTGGGCGCACGGGCTGGCGGAGGCTCGGGACCTGCTCCAGGCGCGGGTGACGCGGGAGGTGGTGGAGCGCATCGTGGGAGCGATTCCGGAGGCGTGGCTGGGCCGGGAGCCCGCGTTCGCGTCCACGGCGGAGCACCGCGCGGCGTACGTCACGTGGCTGATGCGCCGGCTGGAAGCGGCGCCGGCGTTCATCGAGGAGGCGACGCGTGCCCACGCCCAGCTCGTTTGACTACGCCATCATCCGGCTGGTGCCTCGCGTGGAGCGCGAGGAGTTCATCAACGTGGGCGTGGTCCTCTTCTGCGTGCAGCACCGCTACCTGGGGGCGCGCGTGGAGCTGGACGTGGCGCGGCTGAAGGCGCTGTCGCCGGACGCGGACGTGGAGCTGCTCGCGGGGCACCTGGAGAGCTTCCGCCGCGTGTGCGTGGGCGGGAAGGACGCGGGGCCCATTGGACGGCTGCCGCAGAAGGAGCGCTGGCACTGGCTGGTGGCCCCGCGGAGCACGATGCTCCAGACGGGCCCGGTGCACGCGGGCCTGTGTGACGACCCGGAGCGCGCGCTGGAGCACCTGCTGGACACGATGGTGCGGGTGAAGCCCGCCGGGTGAGCAGGCGGGCGG
This sequence comes from Corallococcus sp. AS-1-6, assembly GCF_020037015.1. Taxonomy (GTDB): domain Bacteria; phylum Myxococcota; class Myxococcia; order Myxococcales; family Myxococcaceae; genus Corallococcus. Next base: position 80,459 of record NZ_JAIQDE010000023.1, read on the forward strand.
GCGGGGGCTTCGTCCGCCTGTCAGCGCATCGCGGATGGCGCGAGCGCATCCCATGGTGAAGAGGGCGGGGAGGCCTGGACGTTCGTCCCAGGGCTTCCCACTTTCACCGCGAGGCATGGGGAGGTAGCGACCGGACCATGGAGCCGTCAGCGCTGCGCATCGTCACCTACAACGTCCGCTACTTCGGCCACATGCTGAGGGGGCTCGCGAGCACCGTGGGCCCCAAGCGCCGGGTGGCCGCCGCATTGGCCACCCTGGATCCGCTGCCGGACATCGTCTGCCTCCAGGAGGTGGAGACCTCCTCGCTGCGCAGCAACATCGTGCACCGGCCCACCCGCCCGGGTGAGACGCAGTTGGAGGCCTTCATGACGCGCGTGGAGGAGACGTTCGCCCTCCAGGGGAGGGACATGCCCTACGAGGCGTTCTACTTCCGCGCGCACCACTACAAGGTGGGGGAGCTGTCGCTGTACACGACGGGGCTGGCGATGCTCGTCAACACGCGCACGCTCCAGGTGGACCGGCACAACGTGGCGGCGCCGGAGCACATCACGCACCACCACGTGCAGGGCCTGAAGGAGCGCAAGCAGAGCCGCATCTGCGCGCACATGCGCGTCTTCCGCCGCTCGGACCAGCGCGCGTTCCACGTCTTCAACACGCACCTGAGCCTGCCCACGCCGTTCGCCCGCGAGTTCTGGGCCACGCGCGACAAGATGGGCTGCGGCGTCAACCAGCTCCACGAGGCGAAGAAGCTCGCGGGCTTCATCGGGCTGCACGCGAAGGAGGAGCCGTTCGTGGTGTGCGGGGACTTCAACTCGCCGCCGTCGTCGCCGGTGTTCCGCTACCTCACGGGGGACGCGCACCTGACGTGCGCGCAGGCGGCGGTGGGGCAGATCAACCCGGCCCTGTCCCGCGCCTTCCCCACCGCGGGCTTCATGCACATGCGCATGCACCTGGACCACCTGTTCTCCGGGGGCGGCGTGAGCTGGCTGGACACGGAGGAGACGCGGCCCTTCGGAGACCTGACCAGCCGCTTCCACGGCCTGTCCGACCACGTGCCGCTCATCGCGCGCTTCCGGCTGGAGGCTCCGGCGCCCGCGCTGCTGACCTGAGCAGCGGGCCGCCGCGTCCCCGCCGGGCGCTCCCCACGCGCGCGCCGCGTGGGCAGCGTGACCGTGGAGGCTCACGACGATGATTCGACTCCAGCGCGTCTATGACGAGCACGGCCCGGCCCCTGATGCGGGGATCCGCTTCCTGGTGGACCGGCTGTGGCCTCGGGGGCTCAAGAAGGCGGACCTCCACCTGGATGGCTGGCCCCGCGAGGTAGGGCCCAGCACGGAGCTGCGGCGGTGGTTCGCCCACGACGTGGAGCGCTGGGACGAGTTCCGGCGCCGGTACACCCGCGAGCTGGACGCGCACCACGACGCGTGGGAGCCGCTGCTGGAGGCCGCGCGCCAGGGCCGCGTCACCCTGCTCTACGGCGCCCGCGACACCGAGCACAACAACGCCGTGGTGTTGAAGGACTACCTGGAGGCCCGGCTGAAGCGCCCCGCGCGCACGAAGCCGCGCCGCACGGTGCACTAATCCGCGTCGCGCTCCAGCGCCTCCCACGCGTCCAGGATTTCGCGCGTGCGGCGCTCCGCGAGCGCGTGGAACTCCGGCGCCAGGTGGGCCACCTTGTCCGGGTGGTACTGCGCGATGAGCGCGCGGAACGCCTTGCGCGCTTCATCCCTCGGTGTGCTCCGCTCGATGCCCAGCACCGTCCACGGATCCTTCGGCTCGGGCTCGGCCGCGACGGCGCGGCTGCCGCGCGGGGGCGTGGCCTCGTCGGCCTGCCACGCGCGGGCCCTCGACGCGCCCGGGCGGCCTGCGCTGCCCGAGGCTCCGGGGTCCCGGGCCCTGGAGCGGGCGGACGCCTCCTCGCGGGCGCTGGAGCGGCGCCAGGGGTCGGCGGGTTTCTCCGGCGCTCCGCTGTCGCTCGCGGGGCCGTAACGGGGCGGTGCTTTCGGCGCGGGCTCCGGGCGGCGGTGGCCCGGGCGCTTCTCCGGGTCGGGCGCGGGGATGCTCGAGGAGAGGCGGCTCAGGGCCTCCTGGAGGAACCACAGGTCCTCCGCGGGGCTGGCGTGCTTGCGCACCACCGCGCGCGGCTTGCCGCCCTCCAGCAGCACGTAGCCCGTGGCCGCCGCGTAGGCGCGCTTCTTGTCCTCCGGATAGAGCCGGTCGCCCAGGTCCCCCAGCGGGTCGCGCCACATGCCCTCCGTGGTGCCCTCGTCCGCCACGATGACCTGCGCCAGCACGTGTCCGAACAGGTCCTCCAGCGCCGCGAAGGGCTCGCGCGCCTGCGGTGCACGCGTCATCGCCGCGCCGTGGCGCACCCCCGCCACCAGCAGCGGCCCCTGCGCCGCGTCCACGAACGCGAAGAGCTTCTCGCGGACCTGCTTGTCGGAGAAGTAGAGAACAGCCTGCACGGTCCTCCCATCTTAGGGCCTTCGCGCCCCGGGGCCCCCATCCGTTCCCCTCCCAACCTGGTGGGTCCGGAACCTGGAATTCCGACAAGACACGGTTCGAAGCGGCTCGACCCCGGGGCGGCCTTGCGGAAGAGTCCCCCCCTCCTATGCGCTGCTGCCACCGCCACGCCCCTGCCGCCGCCGGGTCCTCCGACCCGCATCCGTTCAGCCTCCCCGGCGCCACCGAGCACTACGCCGCGCCCCGCCCCGTGCGCGCCGAGCACGTGCGCATCGAGCTGGACCTGGACTTCGCCCTGCGCGCCCTGGCCGGCACCTGCACCACCCGCGTGTCCGCCGTCCGCGCCGTGTCCACCGTCACCTTCGACGCCGTGGACCTGGACGTCACGGAGGCCCGCGTCGACGGCCGCTCCGTCCCCTTCTCCAACTCCGGCGCGCACGTGCGCGTGGAGCTGCCTCGCGCGCTCGACGCGGGCCAGGCGTGCGACATCGCGCTCACCTACCGCGCCCGCCCCCGCCGCGGGCTCTACTTCTGGGGCCCCGACGCGGGCTACCCCGACCGCCCGCTCCAGGCGTGGACGCAGGGCCAGGACATCGACGCGCGGTGCTGGTTCCCCTGCCTGGACACGCCCGCGCAGAAGGCCACGTCGGAGGTCATCGCCACCTTCCCGGCGCACATGACGTCGCTGTCCAACGGCGTGCTCGTCAGCGACGTCACCAGCGGCGAGCGGCGCACCCAGCACCACCGCATGGCGCAGCCGCACGCGCCCTACCTCGTCACGCTGGTGGTGGGCGAGTTCGACGAGGCCACCGACACCGCCGGCACCACGCCCCTGCGCTACCTGTTCCCCAAGGGCCGCCGCGAGGACGCGCTCCGGTGCGTGGCGCGCACGCCGCAGATGATTGCCGCGTACGAGTCCATCACCGGCGAGCCCTACCCGTGGAGCGGCTACGCGCAGGTGTTCGTCACGGAGTTCATCCTGGGCGGCATGGAGCACACGACGGCCACCACGCTGGTGGACACCGTGCTGCACGACGCGCGGGCGCACCTGGACTACACCGCCGAGCCGCTCATCTCCCACGAGCTGGCGCACCAGTGGTTCGGCGACCTGCTCACCTGCCGCGACTGGCCCCACGGCTGGCTCAACGAGGGCTTCGCCACCTACTTCGAGGTGCTCTGGAAGGAGCGCGGCGACAACCGGGACGAGGCCGACCATCACCGGGCGCTCGACCTGGAGGCCTACCTCTCCGAGACGCGCGAGCGCTACGCGCGCCCCATCGTCGCCCGGAAGTTCCAGGCCCCCATGGACCTGTTCGACCGGCACCTCTACGAGAAGGGCGGGCTGGTGCTCCACGAGCTGCGCCGCCGCGTGGGGGAGGACCTCTTCCTGCGCGCCCTGCGCCACTACGTCGCGTCCCACCGCCACGGCGTGGTGGAGACGGTGGACCTGGCGCGCGCCTTTGAAGAGGCCACCGGCCACAACCTGGACCCCGTCTTCGACCAGTACGTCTTCTCCCCCGGCCACCCCGAGCTGAAGGTGGAGGTCCGCTACGAGGTGGACGACGCGCGCCTGCGCATCACCGTGCGCCAGACGCAGCGCACGGACTCGGGCACGCCCGTCTTCCGCCTCCCGCTGGAGGTGGCCGTCACGGTGAACGGCGAGGACACGCGCCACCGGCTGGAGCTCACGGACGCGGAGCACCGCTTCCACCTGCCCTGCCCCGCCGCGCCCACGCAGGTGCGCGTGGATCCACGCCGCGACGTGCTGGGCACGCTGGACGTGGACAAGGCCGTGGGGCTGTGGCGCGAGGAGCTGGCGAACGCCCCGGAGGCCCGCGCGCGCACGGAGGCCGCGCACGCGCTGGGCAAGGACGGGGGCCTGCGGTCGGTGGAGGCGCTGGGCCGCGCGCTGAAGGACGCGAAGCTGTTCTGGGCCACCCGCGCCGCGTGCGCGAAGGCGCTGGGCCGCGTCCGCACGCCGGAGGCCCGCGGGCTGCTGCTGGACGCGGTCGCCACCGCGCACCCGCGCGTGCGCCGCGCCGTGGTCGCCGCGCTGGGCGAGTTCCGCCACGACGTGGAGGCGGCCGGGAGCCTGCGCGCGCTGCTGGAGGCGGGAGACGCCAGCTACTTCGTGGAGGCGGAGGCCGCCCGCGCGCTGGGCCGCGTGCGCGCGCCGGACGCGCTGCCCCTGCTGGAGGCCGCCGCCGCGAGGCCGTCGTTCCAGGACGTCATCGGCGCGGGCGCGATGGACGGGCTCGCGGAGACGCAGGACCCCGCAGCGTTCCCGGTGGCCGTGGCGCGCACCGCGTACGGCCAGCCCGCGTTCCTGCGCCGCGCGGCCGTGAGCGCCGTGGCGAAGCTGGCGGAGGTCGCGAACCGCAAGCGCGAAGCGGTGGACCTGTTCGCGCAGCTCCTGCGCGACCCGCAGTTCCGCGTGCAGTTGGCGGTCTGCGACGCGGCCTCCACGCTGGGCGACCGCCGCCTGCTGCCCGCGCTGGAGGGCACCACCTTCAGCGACCCGCGCACCCGCCGCTACGCCCGCGAGGCCGTGCGCGCCCTGCGCGAAGGCGCGCCCCAGGCCCGTGAGGTCGCGTCGCTGCGCGAGGAACTGGACGCGCTCAAGCAGGAGACGCGCACCCTGCGCGAGAAGCTGGAGACGCTCACGCTGAACGCTCAGCCAGCCGCCCCCGCGCGAAAGCCCGTGCGCAAGCAGGCGGCGAAGCGCGGCCGCACGCCGCCCAAGCGCCGGCGCTGAGCCGCGGCTTCAGTCGGTCTGTCCCTGCAACGACTGGCGCAGGAGCGCGCGCCAGTCCTCGAGCAACGCGGGCGACACGTCGTGGCCCAGGTCCTTATAGGTCCGCACGTCGATGGGGATGCCCCGGCCCTTCAGCTCCGCGACCCGCTCACGCGTGTGCTCCACGGGGATGATGGCGTCCTGCTCTCCCTGGAGCACCCACACCCTCCGCGACGCGGGCAGCCCCCGCGCCGGGTCGCCTGGCAGCCGTGTCCCCATGGGCACCGCCGCGTCCACCAGCTCCGGGTGCCGGATGGCCAGCATCCACGCCAGGTCTCCTCCGTAGGAGAACCCCGTCACCACGACGCGGCGGAGCTCCGGATGCGCCGCGCGGACCTCGCGGATCAACGCCGCGAGCCGCTCCGCCATGCGCTCCACGTCCTCCGTCTTCCCCTCCCACGTCTTCTGCTCGTGGTCGGCCTGGAACCACGTGAAGCCGTCACGGCGGGGCCTGGGGCCCTGGGGCAGCAGCGTGCGCACCGGGATGCCCAGCGATTGGATGGGTTCGTCCCAGAACGCGGGCGTGGAGCCGGAGAAGTGCAGGGCGACGAGCAGCGCCTCGGGCTTCGGAGCGCCCACCGCCTCGCTCTTGTAGACGAGCGGGCTGGGCGCCGCCGGTGGCGCGCCCCGGGTGCCCGCACAGGCCATCCCCAGCAATGACACGGCGAGCAGCACGGCGACGGTTCGGGGTTCGCGCATGCTCCCTCCTGTATCCGCCCGCCCGCCCGGCCTCCAGGGGGGCTGTCAGCGCCCGGCCCTCCGGCTTCACCGGGCCGCTCCGGCCCGCAGTGTGTACCTGTAGGCAAAGGGAACGCGCACGGGCGCCAAGCCGCGCGCCCGCCAACGCCGGGGAGCCCCCACCGCCCGGCAGGGCCGCCACGCGGAGGAACGACGCGTGCCGGTTTCCACCAGGAGCGAGGCATGGCCGGAGGAGCCGCACGGGAGCTGGAGACCATCTTGGACGCAGCGGTGGACCCCTTCATCGCGTGCGGCCCGGATGAGCGCATCCTGCACGTCAACGCGGCGACGGAGCGGCTGCTGGGCTGGGACCGCGAGCAGCTCCTGGGCAGGCCCGTCACCGACCTCTTCCCGCCCCGCCTGCACCACTTCCACGGCCTCAGCCTGCCGCGCTACCTGCTGTCACGCCGCAAGGCGCTCGGCGGGCGGCCCACGCGCGTCTTCGCCCGGCGGCGCGACGGCGTGGAGCTTCAGGTGGAGGTCACCGTGGGCGCCACCGGCCCGGACGGGCATGAGCGCATCGTCTTCACGCTGCGCCGGCTGCACGAGGTCATCGACTCGCTGGAGGAGCCGGTGGAGCACGTGGCCGGCAGCCCCGGCGTGGCCGTGCACCAGGAGACGGCGGACCGGCTCTACCGGCTGCTCGTGGAGAACGCCCCCCTGGGCATCTTCCACTTCGACCTCACCCCGGTCGTCACCGCGTGCAACGAGCGCTTCTGCGACCTCATCGGCACGTCGAAGCGCAACCTGGTGGGCCTGAACCTGCTCACGCTGCGCGACGAGCGCATCAAGGCCTGCGTGCGCGAGTCGCTGGCGGGCCGCCCCTGCGACTACGAAGGCAACTACCGCGCGCTCACCACCGGCAAGGTGACGCCCGTGCGCGTGCGCTTCGCCCCCTGCTACGCCGAGGACGGCACCGTGGAGGGCGGCGTCGGCATCGTGGAGGACATCACCGAGCGCCGCCGCGTGGAGGCCGATCGCGAGGAGAACCTGGCCCGGCTGGACCTGCTGGTCCGCAGCGCGCCGGTGGGCATCGGATTCCTGGACACGGACCTGCGCTACGTGCGCGTCAACGAAACGCTCGCGCGCATCAACGGCCTCCCGGCGGAGGCCCACCTGGGCCACACGCTGCCGGAGCTGCTCGGGGAGCCCGGCGCCCTCGCGGAGCAGGGGCCCCGGGCCGTGCTGCGCACCGGCGAGCCCCAGGTAGACCAGGAGACCCTCTCCGACACGGACCTGGGCGCCCCCGGCCCCCGGCGCTGGTTCCGCAGCAACATCTACCCCGTGCGCACCCCCGACGGCCGCGTGCTGGGGTTGGGCGTCCTCATCGAGGACATCACCGAGCGCCGCCGCGCGGAGGAGGAGCGCGCGCGCCTGTACCGCGAGGCCCAGGAGGCCATCCGCGTGCGCGACGACTTCCTCTCCATCGCGAGCCACGAGCTGAAGACGCCGCTGACGCCCCTGAGCCTGCGCCTGGCCACGCTGGAGCGCCGCCTGGAGCGCGGCGAGAACCTGGACCCCGGCGTGCTGCGCCACGCACGCCACCAGCTCACGCGCCTCACCGGCCTCATCAACGACCTGCTGGACGCGTCCCGCATCGAGGCCGGCCGGCTGGCCCTGCACCCGGAGTCCACCCGCTTCGACCTGCTGGTGGAGCACACGCTCGCCGGCATGGAAGGACAGAAGGGCAACCACACCTTCGAGTTCGAGCACCCCCGGGAGCCCATCTCCGTCCACGGCGACACGTTCCGGCTGGAGCAGGTCGTCTCCAACCTGCTGGAGAACGCGCTCAAGTACAGCCCGGACGGCGGCACCATCCGCGTGCGGCTGTCCCTGACGGACGACGTCGCGGTGCTGTCCGTGACGGACCCGGGCATCGGCATCCCGGAGGACCAGCAGCAGCAGCTCTTCGACCGCTACTTCCGCGCGCGCAACGCCTCCACCCGCTCCTACGGCGGGCTGGGCCTGGGCCTCTACATCAGCCGCGACATCGTGGAGCGCCACGGCGGCCGCATCTGGGTGGAGAGCGTCCCGGGACGGGGGTCCACCTTCTACGTCGCCCTGCCGACGCTCGCCTCCGTGCAGCCCGCCCTCCCGCAGGTGTGGCCGGATCGCCACCTTCACTGAAGCCCCGGCCGCCCCCGCCTGAAAGAACTTCACCCCCGCCTCTCCGCCCCCGACAAAGGCTCCATGCAAAGGGCTGGAATCCCACGCTTCCCCGCCCTGGCACGCCCCCTGCTCTACCCGGGCGCACGGGAGGGAGCAGATCCATGGAGAACATGACGATGACGAGCGAGTCCCCCATCAGCCAGGACAACGAGGGGTGGGTGGTCCGGGTGAAGGTCGGCGGACGCATCCAGGAGGTGCGCTGCACCTCGGAGAACCAGGCGCGCTACTTCGCCGCCGTGCTGGCCTTCAACGCGGCCCCGCCCTCGCGCCTGCGCAACTAGCGCGCGAGGAGGCAGCGCCCGGCGTCAGGCATTGCGCCGGGCGATGTCGGTCGACAGCACGTTGGCGAAGGACACCCAGCCCAGGTACGGGGCCATCAGCCACGGCGCCTTGCGGTCCACGCGGCTGGCGGCGGCGGTGTACGCCGCGATGCTGCCCAGCAGCGCCCAGTTGTCCACCGCCGCGGCCTTGAGCTGGCGCTTGCGGAAGAACAGGTGCGACCACGCGGCGTTGAGCCCCAGTTGCACGAACCACAGGCCCAGCGCGCGCGAGCGCTCGGCGCCCGCCGGTGAGCCCCAGATGCGCCAGCCGGAGACGGCGATGAGCCCGTAGAGCGCCGTCCACACCGGCCCGAAGAGCTGCCGTGGCGGCTGGAAGGGCGGCTTCTCCAGGTGCTTGTACCAGCGGCTCTCCACGGCCTCGCGGGTGCTGCGCGCGCCGAGGTAGACCGCGCCCGCCGTGAGCGCGCCGAAGGCGCCCAGCGCCACCAGCGATTCACGGTTGAGCGTGGCGTTGTGTTCCAGGCCCTCGGAGCCTCCCAGCTCGCTGAGCTGCATGTCGTTCCTCCCGGACGTGACGAAGCCGTCGTGCGAGCCCACAAGCTGTGTCCTCGCACAACGGCCTGCCATGTCCGCCCGCCTGCCTGCCCATCCTCAGGGCTGCGCGGGGACGGCCGCGGAGTCCATGGGCGCGCGGGTTTCTCGGGATCCTCCTGGATGAAGGTCCACTTCCGTCACGCCCCGCACGTGCCGGGGGGCCGGGTCCCGGAGTAGCGTCGCGACGTCGACCTCGTGGGGAGGGGCCGTGACGGGTGAGACGTGGAAGTTGCTCCAGGAGCGCTGGCGCCATCACGGACGCGTGATGCTGGGGATCGCGCTGGTGGCCACACTCGCCGCGTGGGCGTGCGAGCGGGGCCTCGAAGGCACGGAGCACGTCGCCTACGACGAGGCCCTGGTCCGGTTCACCGGCGGCCGGGAGAAGTCCCAGCAGGTGGTCGTGGTGGCCATCGACCAGAGCACCCTCGATGAAATCAGCCAGGACGCGCAGCTCCAGCTCAACTTCGGCAACTGGCCGTATACGCGCACGCTGTGGGCGCGCGTCGCGCAGGAGCTGAAGGCCGCGGGAGCCCGGGCCGTGCTGTTCGACGCGGTGATGGATGAGCGGACGGCCGACGCGTCCGCCGACCTGGGCTTCGCGCAGGTGCTGCGGGAGACCGGCCTCCCCTTCTACGTGGGCATGGTGAGCAGCGCCTCCGCGAAGCCGCTGGCGCGCGCGGACTTCCAGGCCTCCGTGCCGCTGATGGCTCCCGAGTCCGCTCCCGCCGCCAGCCCTCCCGGGGACGAGTCCTTCCCCGAGGCGTTCGAGGACGCGCCGGCCCCCGCCACCCCCGTGCTGACGCGCGAGGCCCTGGCTCGGGCGCTGGCCTTCCCGGCGAGCCAGACACGTGGGGCGCTGCCGGCGCTCCCGCGAGGGCACCACCCGGTGCCTCCGACACCCGCGCTGGTGGGCGCGGTGAGCGGGTTCGGGTTGGTGGACACGGAGGCGGACGGGGACGGCTCCATGCGCCGCACGTCCTTCGCGTACACGGACGGCATCAACCCCTACGTGACGCTGCCGGTGCGCATGGTGGCGGACCTGCTGGGCGCGAAGGAGGTCACGCTCTCCGGCCGCACGCTCCGCCTGGGCGAGCGCACGTGGTCCGTGGACGCGGATGGCAGCGCCGCGCTGGACTACGGCGGCTCGCTGCCCGAGCGCTTCGAGATGGTGACCCTCTTCGCCGTGCTGAACGACTGGATCCACCGCTCCAGGGGGGAAGCGCCGGAGCTGCCCGCGGCCCTCTTCCGGGACAAGGTCGTCGTCATTGGCGGCACGGCGGTGGGCCTCAACGACATCAAGGCCACGCCCTTCTCCGCCACGCAGCCCGGGCTGGTGAAGCAGGCCACGGTGGTGGACACGCTGCTGGCGGGGACGTTCATCACCCGCGCGCCCCTGGCCGTGGACCTGGGCCTGACGTTCCTCGTGGCGCTGGTGTCCGCGGTGCTGCTGATGACGGCGCGCTGGACGCCGCTGGAGGTGGCCTGGCCGGTGGCGCTGGTGCTGGGGCTGCACGTGCTCACGGGCCTGCTGCTGAAGTCAGCGCACACGCACGTGCGGATGGCGATGCCCGCGCTGGCGGGCGTGGGCGCGAGCGTGGCGGCGCTGGCGTTCAACCACCTGGTGGCGAACCGCGAGACTCAGTTCATCCGGCAGGCGTTCCACCGCTTCATGGAGCCGAAGCTGGTGGAGCAGATGATCCGCTCGCGGCAACTGCCGCGCCTGGACGGGGAGAACAAGGAGATCACCGCGTTCTTCAGCGACATCCGCGGCTTCTCCACCTTCAGCGAGCGCTTCAAGGAGGACCCGCGCCAGTTGGTGCGCATCCTCAACACGTACCTCACGGCGGTGAGCGGGGCGCTCCTGCGCGAGGGCGGGTGCCTGGACAAGTACATCGGCGACGCGGTGGTGTGCCTGTTCGGCGCGCCCATGGCCCAGCAGGACCACGCCGTGCGCGCGTGCCGGGGCGCCCTGGCGGCGAAGGCGGCGGTGGACGCGCTGCGCGTGGACTTCCGCGAGAAGGGGTTCCCGGACGTGTACACGCGCATCGGCGTGAACAGCGCGGTGAACTTCGTGGGCAACTTCGGCAGTGACCAACTCTTCAGCTACACGGCCATTGGCGACGGCATGAACCTGGCCGCGCGCCTGGAGGGCGCGAACAAGGCCTACGGGTCGGTCATCATGATTGGCCCGCGCACGTACGAGCTGGCGAAGGAGCACATCGAGGTGCGCGAGCTGGACCGGGTGCGGGTGGCGGGCAAGACGGAGGCCGTCACGGTGTACGAGCTGCTCGCGCTCAAGGGCCAGTGGGATGCGTCCACGCGGCACACGGTGGCGCGCTACCACGAGGCCCTGGGGCTGTACCGCGAGGCGCGCTTCGCGGAGGCCGCGGCGGTGCTGGAGGCGGAGGCCGCCCGGTCGCCGGAGGACGGGCCCACGGCGAAGCTGCTGGAGCGCTGCCGCGAATACCTGGCGTCACCTCCGGAGAAGTTCGATGGCGTCGCGAATCTGGAGAAGTGACGGCGTATCAGGGTGGGGAGGATGACGATGAGACGATGGACCTGGGGCGTCGTGCTGCTGGCGCTGGGGCTGCCGGCGACGGCCGCGTGGGCGGTGAAGAAGGACGAGAAGCTCTACGTGAAGGCGCGCAACACGCGCGTGCTCAAGAGCGCGGTGCCCACGGCGGACGTGGTGGCCGTGCTCCAGCCCGGGCAGCAGGTGACGTGGAGGGGCGCGGACCCGAAGAACGCGCAGTGGCACCAGGTGACGGAGCCCGGAGGCAAGGCCGGCTACGTGTTCCAGACGAACCTGTCCACGAAGCCGCCCGACATGGAGCTGGTCGCCAAGGACGGCAAGGCGCGCGGCATCGACCCCGCCGCCTTCGTGTCCAGCGGCGCGGCGGTGAAGGCGCTGAGCCCGGGCGCGGAGAAGTACGGCAAGGAGAAGGGCGGCGGCTACGCGGACGCGGTGACCCAGCTCAAGAAGCTGGAGGGCCTGGCCCTCAAGGTCACGCCCGTGGAGATCGACGCGCACGTGAAGCAGGCCGGGCTGTTCCCGGTGGTGGCGCCCCACACGAAGCTGGGTCCCCAGGCGAAGAAGGCGGTGAAGTGATGCGCTCGCGCATGGGGATGCTGGTGGCCGCGGGCCTGGGGCTGTGCCTCACGTCCTGCGCCCAGATGGCCAAGGGACTGAAGGCCGCGAACCTGGGGGAGGACGCGAACCGGGTGGCGGCCGCGGCGGAGAAGGTGCAGTCCTGCGACAAGCTGAAGGTGGAGCCGGCCATCCAGGAGGAGTACGCGCTGGGCAGCGCGCTGGCCATCCACTGGGCGCGCCAGGGCGGCGGGCTGATGCTGTCCGGCGCGGCGGAGGAGAAGCTGAGCACCTACGTCAACACGGTGGGCCGCAACCTGGCGATGCAGTCCCCGCGGCCGGAGCTGGGCTGGACGTTCGGCGTGCTCAAGGACGCGGACAGCTTCAACGCCCTGTCCGCGCCCGGTGGCTATGTGTTCGTCACGCGCCGGCTGCTCCAGGGCGTGGACGACGAGGCGCAGCTCGCGGGCGTGCTGGCGCATGAGATTGCCCACGTCGTGCTCAAGCACGCGCTGCACCAGTACGTCGACGTGAAGGTGAGCACGTGCAAGGGCGCCGCGGTGGCGGGCGCCGTGGTGTCGACGGTGGCCTCGAAGGTCGTGGGCGCGAGCCGTGCGGACGGACGGCTGGACCTGGACTCGGACACGGGGCTGATGGGGAAGATGGTCGAAGGCACCGTGGAGCTGGCCGGCAAGGGCCACCGCCGGGACGAGGAGCTGGCGGCGGACGCGCTCGCGGTGGAGCTGCTGCTGTCCGCGGGCTACGACCCGGAGGCGTACTCGCGGCTGCTCGGCCAGACGACCGGGGGCGGCGGAATCCTGGCGAACCACCCGAGGAAGGAGGAGCGCCAGGAGCGCATCGCCGACCTGCTCCAGGCGCGGCGGAACACCGAGGATCCGCTCGCGCGGGTGGACGTCGCGTCGCTCCACCGGCCGGCGCTGCCCGCGGCCTTCGCCGTCGTGGGGCCCGTGAAGAAGGCCACGGGCGTGGCGAAGGACGCGAAGTAGGCGGGAGGGCCCTTCAGCGCACCGTGGCCTGGCTCAGGGCGCGGTGCACGGACTCCAGGGCCTTGCGCGCCTCCAGCAGCTCGGCGCGCTCGGCGGTGAGGGACGCGACCTGCTGGGCCAGCACGTCGCGCTCGCCCTGGAGCGTCTCCACGGCGCGGCGCAGGGAGGCGGACTCGTCCTTGGCGCCCTCCAGCTCCACGGCGAGGCGCTCCTCTTCGGCCAGGCTGTCGGCCAGGGCCTGCTTGCCCTTGGTCACGACCTGCTCCAGCGCCTCATGCTCCTTCGCGGCGGCCTGGAGGGCCTGGCGGGACTCCTGGAGGGACAGGAGCGCCTCATCGCGCTCGCCTTCCAGGGAGGCCAGCTCGCGCTCCAGGTCGGCGAGCAGCTTCACGCGGCCCTCCATCTCCGCGGACAGGCGGCGGGCCTCGTCCATGCGCAGGCGGGCCTCCTCGGTGGCCTTCTCCGCCTGACGGCGGGCGACCTCGAGGTCCTGGGTGAGCGTGAGGTTGAGCGCCTTGAGCTTGGTGAGCTCCGCCTGGAGGTGGGTGATGCGCTCCACGGCGCGCTGGCCGGCCTCCGCGACGGTGGCGGGCAGCGGCTCCGGGCGCGGGTTCTCGCGCACGGCCTTGAGGCGGGCCTTGAGCTTCTCCCGGCGGGACTCGGAGTCGTCCTCGCGGGGAGGCGCGGGCGTCTGCACCTCGACGGGGGCGGGCGCGGCTTCCTGTCGGGCCACCGTCTCGGTGGTGGTGACGGTGGAGGCCTGGACGGCAGCGTACGTCGTCATGGGCTCGGCCTCGGAAGGCATGCGGAGGGCCTGAACGCCCATCCGTCCATCGAACTGTACTCCGGGAGGCGGGCCCGCGAAGGTGGCCGGCATCCCCCGGGGGGCCTCCGCCTGCGCCATCGCCGGGGGCGGAGACGCGAACGTGACCGGCGCGGCGGCTTCCGTGTGCGTCCCGGCGTGGGCCAGGGGCGCCACGCGCGTCGCGTCCACGTGCGTCGCGGCCTCCGGACGCGCCGTCAGCGAATCCCAGCGCGCGGCGGCGGGCGGGGGCGACTCCACGTGCGTGGGCGTCGGCTCGGCGCCCAGGGGCTCCCGGCCGAAGGCCTCGACCACGGACTCCCGCTGCTGCGCGACGGACACGTTCCACGCGGACGCGGCCACGGCCTCCGCCACCTCGCGGTGCGACACCGGCGGCACGGCTTCCGCGTCCCAGACGGACTCCTCGGGCGCGGGCGCCTGCGCCACGTTCCAATCCGCCGCGGTCTCCTGCGCTTCAGCGTCCAGCCAGGGCGCGGGCGGCGCCTCCTCCTCCACGCGCGCGGCCTCCGGGGACACCAGCGCGGACAGCGCGTGGGACACCGGCGAGAACGACGGCGCCGTCACCGCCGGCAGCCCGTGCGCGGCGGGGGGCGGCGCGGCGTGCCGGGGCGGGGCGTTCAGCGCGGCCTCCATCGCCTCGGCGGCGGTGGGACGCGGGCCGGCGCGGCGCTCGATGCGCGAGCGCACCTCGGAGGACAGGTCCGGCGACTCCGCGACGGGCGCGGGCGCTTCCGGCGCGGCGGGCTCCGGCGTGGCGGCGGCGGTCCCCGTGGGGTCGGCCGGGTCGAGGGCACCCGTCAGCGCCCCCAGGCGGAGGCGCGGCTTCGCGCGGGACACGTTCTGTTCGAAGGCTTTCTTCATGGGGAAATCTCAGCCGGCTTTCGTCGCGGTGCCGGCCTTCACCGCCGCGGCGTGCGCGGCCACCAGGCGCGGCAGCACGTTGTCCAGCATGGCCTGGATGTCGTTGGCGCCCTTGGACGTGGGGTCCGCCACGAACACCGGGCGGCCCTCGCTGGAGGCCTGCGCGAACTTGGTGCACTGCCGGATGATGGTGGGCAGCAGGTACTCGGGGTAGTGCGTCTGGAGCGCCTCCAGCGCCTCCTTCGCCAGCTTGAACGTCGCGTTGAAGGAGTTCACCACGATGAACACGTGGTCCAGCACGTGGTTCAGGTCCTCCTCCAGGCTCTGCACCGTTTCGAACAGCAGCTTGAGGCCGTGGAAGGACAGGAAGTCCGCGAGCACCGGCACGAACAGGTCGTTCGCGGCCATCAGCGCGTTGAGGTTGAGCAGGCCGAAGGACGGCGGCGCGTCGAAGACGATGAAGTCGTACTGCGCCTCCACGTCCTTGAGCGCGTTGCGCAGCTTGAACTCACGGCCGGCCATGGGCATCAGCGCCAGGTCCACCGTGGACATGCTCAGGTTGGACGGGATGAAGTCCAGGTTGGGCAGGGTGGACTTCTGCACCACCTGCGCGAGCGGCGTCTTGCGCACCAGCACGTCCAGGAGCGTCTTCTCGAAGTCCTCGCCCTCGTAGCCCAGGCACTTGGTGGCGTGGCCCTGGCTGTCCAGGTCGATGAGGAGGACCGCGTAGCCCAGCTCCGCCAGGCGCCATGCGTAGGACGTGGAGAGGGACGTCTTGCCGGTGCCGCCCTTGAAGTTGAGGAAGAGCTGTTTGCGCAGGCCCGCGGTGGGCGGGAACTTGTTGAGCGTCGTGCGCAGCTCCCACACGTCTTCCGGGCCGTAGGCGTCCTTGCGCAGCTCCGCGGGGATGGACTTCGGAGTCACGCCGAGCATCTCGGCTACCTGCTTCGAGCTGTACGTCGGCGCTTCCATGAACGACCCTTCGGATGACGTGTGAGGCCTGGGCGAGTCCCACCTTGCCTCAAGCGGCGAAGTATTTGTGCCCCCTTCGCACGATGGCCCCTCGGGCCACCAGCAGGGCAACAGCCTCCTGGGCCAGCTCCGCGGGAGCGGACAGCCCGGACGTCAGCTCGGCGAGCGAGCGTCCCCGGACCGCGACCCGCACCTCCTGCAACATCGCCCCACACAGCGCCTCCACGGGAGACGGGCCGCGCTTGGGAGGAACCGGAGGCGCGGCGGAAGGCGCGGGGGCCCGGGCGGGAGGAGGCGCGCCCATGGCGACCAGCGCGGCCTGCACCGGCGTCCGCCGCACGGCGGGCTGCGCGGGCGCGGCGGGGGCCACCGGGCGGGACGGCGGCGCGACGGGACCCGAAGCAAAGGACACCGGCCCACCGTTCGAGACCCGGGCAGGCACAGGAGCCGCGCCGTGCATCACGGCCGGTGCGGAGCGGGCCGCGCCCACGGTGGCGACCGCGAGCGCGGGGGCGGCCATCGGAGTCGCGGTCCACTGCGAGCTGTTCGCGGCGACGTCCGCGAGCGACACCGGCACGGCGGTGTGATCGGGAATCGAAGGGAGGGCCTGCGGCGCGGAGGCCGGAGCGCCCATCGCGGCCACCGTCTGCAACTGAGCCACCGGCTGCGCACCGTTCATCGCGACGGGCTGCGCGGCACTCGCTGCCACTGGCTGCGCGGCCTGCACCGCCGTGGGCTGCGCCACCTCCGCGGCCACGGGCGCGGGCTTCACTTCCAGCGTCGCGCGCACGGGCTTCACGGGCAGCGTCGCCAGCCGGCGGATCTCCCGGCGCCGGTGCGCATCATCCAGCGCGACCACCGCGGACACGTCGTGGCCCAGGATGCGCGACAGGCTCTGCGCCGCCGCCTTGCGCACGCGCGCCTCACCGTCGTCCAGCGCGCCCAGGAGCAGCGTCCGGGCGTTCTCACCCCGGCCCGCGCCCAGCGCCAGCGCCGCCAGCGCGCGGACCTCCGGATCCGTGTCGTGGATGGCGTCCTCGCCCAGCCGCCGCGCCGTCTCCCCCTCCAACCCCAGGGCCAGGAGCGACGCGCGCCGGCGCACCGACCGGTCCGAATCCTTCATCGCCTGCGCCAGGTGCGGCGCCGCGTCCTTCGGCGCCAACACCAGCAGCGCCTTCAACGCCGCGATGCGCACCTCCGGCACCGGCGACGACAGGAGCGGCGACACCACCGACGCGCCCTCCTCCCGGCACAGCCCCGCGAACGCCTGCACCAGCGCCACCTGCGCCGTCGCGTCCGTCTCCGCGTGCAGCGCCGCCGCCAACGCGGGCGCCGCCGCCGGATGCGCCAGCGCCTTCAGCCGCTCCGCCGCCCGCACCCGCGCCGCCGCGTCCGCCGCCGACAATTCCCGCACGGAGAACCCGAACAGCGTCTCGTCCGTGGTGCTGCCCGAGTGCCCGGACAGCTCCGCCATCTGCTCCGCGCTCACCCGCAGCCGGCCCTCGCTCTGCAGCCGCTGCGCCTCGCGCGCCACCGGCGACAGCCCTGAATCCGCCGCCACCGCCGAAGCCCGGGGCGGAATGGCCGGCGCGGGACGCTCCGTCCACGGCACGCTCGGCTCGGAGGCCTTCAGCGGCACCGCGGGCCCGCTGTACGGCGTGCGCACCGCCGGCACGTCCCCGCGCAGGATGACCTCGCTGCGCAACTGCGAGATGAACGACGCCAGGTCGAACCCCAGCTCGTCGGCGTCGTCCTCGGCCACCGCGCGCGCCTGCCCGGAGGAGTGGATCCGGCTCGCGTCCAGCAGCTTCGCCATCAACTGGTCGCGCTCCAGCCGCAGCGCGTGGTTGAGCCGGGACAGCTCCTCGCGCTCGGCCTGCGCGCGGGCGCTCTTCACCTCCAGCGAGGCCACCTCCCGGCGCAGGTCCAGCTCCCGCTGGTGCCCCGCCGCCAGGTCCTCCTTGAGGTGCGAAAGCTCGTCGCGCGTGGACGCCAGCTCGCCATGCAACTGCTGCGCACGGGCCTCGAAGTAGACGATCTTTTCGAGTGCGCTCTTGAGCAGCGCGTCCGGACGCTCGTCACTCACGACTGGCTCTGGCCTCCCCGCGAAGGCGCTCGGCGGCGCTCCCCGGTTCGCTTCACCGAAGGGACTCCCCGGTATCCCGGCTCGCCGCCGGGGCGGGCACCTTATGTCAGCCCTACGTGCTACGTAAACCACGGAAACACCAGGGGTTTTCCCCCGCCGGGGCACGCCATGATTGACAACGCCGCCCGGGCCGATTTTTCGGCCTCGCGCTCGCGTGCACGCATGCTCCAATGCGGCGCATGGCCCCGACGCGCATCGACACCGAAGTGACCCGGATGTTGGGCATCCGCTATCCCATCATCGCCGCCCCCATGTTCCTGGTGTCCAACGCGGCGCTCCTGGAGGCCGCCGGCCGCGCGGGCGCCATCGGGGCGGTGCCGTCGCTCAACTACCGCACCGCGCAGGCGTACCGGGACTTCCTGAACACGTTCCCCCAGGACGTGCCCTTCGGCGTGAACCTCATCCTCAAGTGGGCCGAGCGCCTGGAGGAGGACGTGGCCGCGACGGTGGAGCGGAAGGTGCCGCTGGTCATCACCAGCCTGGGCGACCCCACGCCCATCGTGGAGCGCGTGCACGCGTACGGCGGCAAGGTGTGGAGCGACGTGATTTCGCTGCGCCACGCGGAGAAGGCCGTGAAGGCCGGCGTGGACGCGCTCGTCGCGGTGGGCAGCGGCGCGGGCGGCCACGCGGGAAACCTGAGCCCCCTGGTGCTGGGCCCGTGGCTGAAGGCGGAGCTGGGCGTGCCGGTGGTGCTCGCGGGCGCGCTGTCCACGGGGCGCCACCTGGCCGCCACGCTCGCGCTGGGAATGGATGGCGCGTACGTGGGCACGCGCTTCCTGGCCACGGAGGAGGCCGGCGCCGCGCCCGACTACAAGCAGGCGCTGGTGGACTCGGGGCCCGAGGACCTGGAGTACACGAAGGAAGTCACCGGCGTGCACGGCAACTTCATCAAGAGCGCGCTGGAGCGCTTCCGCGCGGGCCAGGGCAAGGCGTGGAAGGACACCTGGAGCGCGGGCCAGGGCGTGGCCTTCGTGAAGGACGTGCTGCCCGCCGCCACCGTCGTCGAGCGCATGGTGCGCGAGTACTCCGAAGCCCGCGCCGCGCTGCCGTCCGAGTCCTGAAGCAGCGCTGAAGCCCCCCGGGCATCGAGCCCCGCTTCCGGCACCTGTCGCCGGAAGCGCGCGGTCTGCCCGGACCCTCGCGGCCGTCGCGAAGCGCACGAAGCAACCTGGCACGTCGGGCGACCCCTCACGGCCTTCCCGTGACGTCTTGGGAGGGGCGGAGGCGCGAGCGCCTACCACCCCGGTTCGGCGCGCGTGTCACGCGCGAAAAAACACCCGGGAAGCCTTGCCAGACGCGCGCGCGGGAACGGCGGAAACGGCGGATTGTCGAGGGTTTGCGGGCCCTGTCCGCACGCCCGGGGATGTCAGACCCCACTCGTAATCTGTGTCTCACGAGGTCACGCAAGGCAGCGACTTCTCCCCGGTACCTCTCCGTCTGAAAAGCGGGGGGAGAAGCTCCTCTTTCGACAGGTTTTGCACGCCATGGAACAGCGACTGGCAACCCTCATTGGAAACGCGGTGCGAGTGGCCCGGCAGCGGCTGGAGCTGACGCAGGCCGATGTCGCCGAGCGCGTCGGCATCGCCACCGAGGTGTACGGCCGTTTGGAGCGCGGGCACATGCTGCCCAGCGTGCGGACATTGCGGAAGCTGTGCCTCGTGCTGAGCTGCTCGTCGGACGTGCTGCTCGGGTTGAGCGCGACGGCGGCGGTGACGGAGGACGGCGCGCCGCAGCTCGCGGAGGATCCGCCGGAGTACCGCGAGCGTCCGGAGGTGCGGCGGCTGATGCGCACCGTGCGCAAGCTGGACTCCCCGCGCCTGCGGCTGTTGGGGCAGGTGGCGCACGCGCTGGAGCGATGAGGCGCGGGCTGGAGCGCTGACGGAAGGGGCTACTCGGCCGCGGGCTCCGCGTTCGCGTCCACGGGCGCCGGCGCTTCGCGGTGCACAGGGGGGGAGGCGGCTCCGGCGACGGGCAGCCGGAGGATGAAGCGCGCACCGCCTTCGGCGCGGTTCTCCGCGTCCAGGGTGCCGCCCGCGCGCGCCACGTAGTCGCGGCAGAGCGCCAGGCCCAGGCCGGTGCCCTTGCCGGGCGGCTTCGTGGTGAAGAAGGGCTCGAAGAGGCGCGGCAGCGCGGCCTCGGGGATGCCCGGCCCGTTGTCCTCCACCTCCACCCGCACGCGGCCGTCCTCCATGCGCGCGCGCAGCGTCACGTGCGCGGGCTTGCTGGAGCGGGCAGCCTCCAGCGCGTCCGCGGCGTTGAGCAGCAGGTTCACCAGCACCTGCACCAGGTGGCGGGCCGTGACGCGCGCGGGGGACAGCCCCTGCGCCACGTCGCGCTCCACCACGCCCAGGCTGCGCAGGCGCACCGAGGCCAGCCGCTGGGCCTCGGCCAGCGCCTGCGCGACGTCACAGGACTCCTGCTCGTCGGGGGCCTCGCGGGAGAACTGGCGGAGGTCGGTGACGATTTGATGGATGCGCAGCACGCCCTGCTGCGTCTCCTCCAGCACGCGCCGCACGTCCTCCAGGTCGTCGGGCGCGCCGTGCGCCCATTCCTCCTGGAGGTAGTGCAGGTTCGACTTCACGTACGCGAGCGGGTTGTTCACCTCGTGGGCCACGCCCGCGGCCAACTGCCCCACCACCACCAGCCGCTCCACGTCCGCGCGCTGGCGCTCCACGCGCGCGCGGCGCGACTCGCTCTCCGCCAACTGGCGCAGGGCCTCCACGCGCTCCAGGTGCGCGCTGCGCTCGGCCGCGCGCAGCTTGCGGAAGGTCTCCGCGCCGTGCGCGGACACCGCGAACACGAAGAGGAGGCTGAAGCACTGGCTGACGAACGCCGTGGACGGCACGTGCGCCAGCCACATCATCAGCACCACCGCCACCAGCGTGCCGCCGATGGCGGACCACACCGGCAGCCGCTGCCCGGGGATGAAGACGGCGACGAAGAGGGGCACCGTGTAGAACGACGGGAACAGCGGGCTCTCCGGGCCCCCGGTGAGCTGGATGCACACGGTGAGCGCCGACAGGCTGACGGTGCCCGCCGCGATGCCGCTGAAGGGCGGGCGCAGCCACCCCGCGCCCACCAGGGTCCCCAGCGCGAGGAACGCCGCGGCCCAGACCCAGTGCACCGCGAGGAAGTCCGCGCGGAAGCCGCCCAGCACCAGCGGGTGCGCCAGCGAGCCCAGCAGGATGAGCAGCGCGCACCACCAATACGTGCGCCGCCGGACCCGCCGGCGGGCCCGGACATCCGCGTTCGCGTCATCCCACGCGCTGGAGGTTGGAGGCGTCACCCCGGACCGGTCCGCCCGGGCGCGTTGCGCGGCGCGAGGTACAGCGTCATGTCGAGTCCTCCCGTGGACGTCGCAGCCGGCGGGACTTCCCCAAACGCACCGCGTCCCGTCCCCGTTTCTTCGCCTGTCCGCCGCCGGAGGGCAAGATGGGGTCAGGACACACCGCGCGGAGCCGGCACCCCCGGCACTCGGCGCCACTCCACACGGCCTCGAAGAGGGCGGTGGTCCGGTCGATGGTGTCGAAGTCCTCCGTCACGAAACCCAGCTCGAAGTTGCGGACATCATCGCCCTTGGCGCCCAGTCCCGCGCCGGTGAGGTTGGCACTCCCCAGGTAGACCCAGGCGCCGTCCACCACCACCGCCTTGAAGTGGACGCGCGGGCACACCTTCAGTTCCAGCCCGCCCTTCACCAGCCGGGAGCGCGCGTCGAACGCGGCCCGGAACGGCCGGCTGGGCAGCTCCGCGTGCAACAGCCGCAGCGCCACGCCCCGCGCGGCCAGCCCGTCCAGCACCTCCAGGAGCGGCACGAACGCCCCCTTCGAGCGCTCCACGTACATGGCCTTCACGTTGGCGGTGGCCATCCACACCGACTCGCGCGCGTGGGCCAGCTTGCGCAGCACCACCTCCTGGTAGAGCGCGCTCCCCGACAGCAGCTCCGCGTCGATGGGCCTCATCATGTCACCCAGCGTCGCACACGGGATTACACGATTCCATCCCCCTCCCCTGGCGAACGTCCTGCGGTGGAAGGAGCCCCGGACACCGGCTTGACCGATGACCGGCGGTCATTTAACTCCAGGTCATGGCGGGAGCACTGGCCGCGAAGCGGGTCGTGCCGCTGCGGGCGCGGCGGGACGAGGACAAGGAAGCGCGGCGGCGGGAGCTGCTGGACGCGGCGCGCGCGCTGTTCGAGGCCACGTCGTTCGCCGAGGTGAAGATGGCGGACGTCGCGGCGCGCACGGGCCTGGCGAAGGGGACGGTGTTCCTCTACTTCCCGACGAAGGAGGCGCTGTTCCTGGCGCTCCTGGACGACCTGCTCACCGCGTGGTTCGCGAAGCTGAACGGGTGCCTGGCGGAGGGCGGCACGTGGACGGCCCACCAGTTGGCGCGCGCGGTGGCCGGGTCGCTGGAGGGCGAGGAGACCTTCACGCGGCTGCTGGCGCTGGCGCAGACGGTGCTGGAGCAGAACGTGACGGTGGCGCAGGCCCAGGCCTTCAAGGAGCGCGTGCTCGTGTCCATGGGGACGACGTCCGCGCTGCTCCAGGCGCGGCTGCCCTTCCTCACGCCGGAGACGGCGGGCCAGCTCATCCGCTACGTGCACGCGCTGGTGACGGGCCTGCGGCAGATGGCGGACATCGCGCCCGTGGCGCGCGAGGTGCTGACGCTGCCGCACATGGCGCCGCTGCGCGTGGACTTCACCGCCGAGCTGACGGCGGCCATCACCACCCTTCTTCGCGGGCTCGGGGCCCGCTGACCCTTTGCGCATTTCCTGAAACGGAGCCCTGTCATGCTGGAAGCCGTCGCGTCCCTCCTTCCCCAGGCCTCGGTCGAAGTGGACCGCATCCGCGCGGTGTTCGAGTCGCAGCGCGCGAACCGCTGGAACCTGTCGCGCAGCACTCCAGCGGAGCGCATCGCGAGGCTGCGCAAGCTGCGCGAGGCCATCATCGCGCGGCGCGAGCAGTTGGCGGAGGCCATCCACCAGGACTTCCGCAAGCCGGCGATGGAGGTGGAGCTGACGGAGATCCACCCGACGCTGGAGGAGCTGAACCACACGGTGAAGCACCTGAAGTCGTGGATGAAGCCCAAGCGGGTGGCGACGCCGCTGACGCTCAAGGGCGCGTCCAGCCACGTGCGCTTCGAGGCGAAGGGCGTGGTGGTCATCCTGTCGCCGTGGAACTACCCGTTCCAGTTGCTGGCGGCGCCGCTCATCGCGGCCATCGCCGCGGGCAACGCGGTGATGCTCAAGCCCAGTGAGAAGACGCCGCACACGTCGCGCTTCCTGGCGAAGCTGGTGCGGGACGTGTACCCGGAGAACGAGGTGGCGGTGTTCGAGGGCGGCGCGGAGGTGGCGGAGGCGCTGCTCCAGCACCCGTTCGACCACTTCTTCTTCACGGGCAACCCGAACATCGGCCGCAAGGTGATGGCGGCGGCGACGAAGTTCCTGTCCAGCGTGACGCTGGAGCTGGGCGGCAAGTCGCCGGTCATCATCGATGAGTCCGCGAACCTGAAGGCGGCGGCGGAGGCGCTGGCGTGGGGCAAGTTCGTCAACGCGGGCCAGACGTGCGTGGCGCCGGACTACATCTACGTGCCGGCGTCGAAGCAGCAGGCGTTCCTGGAGGCGTTCAAGGCGGTGCTGACGCGCTTCTACGGCGCGACGGAGGCCGAGCGGCAGGCCAGCCCGGACTTCGCGCGGGTGGTGGACCCGGCGGCGTGGAGGCGGCTCAAGGAGGTGCTCGACCGCACGGTCGCCGCGGGGGCGAAGGTGGAGGCGGGCGGCACGGCGGACGGGCCGTCCCGGTACGTGGCCCCCACCGTGTTGTCCGGGGTGACGACGCAGATGCCCATCATGGAGGCCGAAATCTTCGGGCCGGTGTTGCCGGTGCTGACGTACGAGCGGCGCGAGGAGGTCTACGCGCACATCAACGAAGGCGGGAAGCCGCTGGCGCTGTACGTGTTCTCGCAGGACTCGAAGGTGGTGGAGGAGGTGCTCCAGCACACGACGTCCGGCGGGGTGGTGGTGAACAACGTGCTCATCCACGTGGCGAACCCGAACCTGCCGTTTGGCGGGGTGGGGATGAGCGGGCTGGGGAACTACCACGGGCACTACGGCTTCAAGACGTTCAGCCACGAGCGGGCCGTGATGGTCCAGTGGATGAAGTCGCTGGCCGCGGTGTTCTTCCCGCCGTATCGGGGAAAGACCCAGGAATGGGCTTCCAAGGCGACCCGGATGCTGGAGTAGGTCCCGGGCTGGGAGAGAGGAACCGGCATGCGCGTGGTGTCAGTGGAGGAGGCCCTGGTCCCGGGAGACCTGCAGGCGGTGTTCGACCGCCTCCAGGCGCGCCGCTGGGAGCTGGCGAAGACAGGGCCGAAGGAGCGCCTCGCGCGGCTGGAGAAGCTCAAGGCGCTGCTGCTGGAGCGGCGTGAGGAGCTGGCGGACGCGCTGCACGAGGACTTCCGCAAGCCGCCCGCGGAGGTGGAGGCGACGGAGATATTGCCCGTGCTGCTGGAGCTGGCGCACGTGCAGAAGCACCTGAAGGCGTGGATGAAGCCGCGCAGGGTGGGCGCGCCGCTGCTGCTCACGGGAACCAAGAGCGAGGTGCACCCGGAGCCCAGGGGCGTGGTGCTCATCCTGGCGCCGTGGAACTACCCGTTCCACCTGCTGGTGTCGCCGCTGGTGGCGGCGGTGGCGGCGGGCAACGCCGTGCTGTGCAAGCCGAGCGAGAAGACGCCGGGCACGGCGCGCTTCCTGGCGCAGTTGCTGCGGGACGTGTTTCCGCAGGACGAGGTGGCGCTGGTGGAGGGTGGCGCGGAGGTGGGCGAGGCGTTGCTGCGGCTGCCGTTCGACCACTTCTTCTTCACGGGCGGGCCGCGCGTGGGGCGGAGGGTGATGGAGGCGGCGGCGAGGCACCTGGCGGGGGTGACGCTGGAGCTGGGTGGCAAGTCGCCGGTCATCGTGGACGCGTCAGCGGACGTGGACGCGGCGGCGGAGCGGATTGTCTGGGGCAAGTTCCTGAACGCGGGGCAGACGTGCATCGCGCCGGACCACGTCTGGGTGCACGCGTCGAAGGAGGAGGCGCTGCTGTCCGGGATGAAGTCCGCGCTGGAGCGCTTCTACGGGAAGACGGAGGAGGCGCGGCGGGCGACGCCGGACTTCTGCCGGATGGTGGATGACGGCGCGTACAAGCGCGTGTGCCGGCTGCTGGATGAATCCGTGGCGGGAGGCGCGCGGGTGGTGGCGGGGGGCGGCGTGCACGCGGAGACGCGCTACATCGCGCCGACGGTGCTGGCGGACGTGACGCCGGAGTCCGCGGTGATGGATGAAGAGATTTTCGGGCCGCTGTTGCCGGTGCTGCGCTTCGAGTCCCTGGATGAAGTGGTGGCGCAGGTGCGCGCGGGGGGCAAGCCGCTGGCCCTGTATGTCTTCAGCCACGAAGAGGCCACGGTGGAGCGCCTGCTGAAGGAGACGAGCGCGGGCGGCACGGTGGTGAACAACGTGGTGTTGCACAACGTGAACCCGCACCTGCCATTCGGAGGCGTGGGCCAGAGCGGCCTGGGCGCGTACCACGGCGAAGCGGGCTTCAAGGCCTTCAGCCACGAGCGCGCGGTCGTGCGGCAGGGCCGTACGGCCTTCACGAACCTCTTCTTCCCACCCTACCGGGGCAAGGCCCAGCGCCTAGCCCGACTCGCGAGCAAGCTGTTCGAATAGGCTGGGAGGCACGATGAGCTCCGACAACGCACCGCCGCGACCTGGCCGGCTGACGACCGACAGGCGATGGGCCTGGCACTGCATGCTGATGTGGTCAGGTGCATGGTTTTGGATGAGCTCGGCGAGCCCAGCCGCACCGGATGCATCCCTGTTCGCTCGACTCCGCCAGGGCATGACACGAGCCGAAGCGGAAGCGCTCGGACAAGGCGCCACACTGGGCGGATACCCGGGGAAGGTGACCTACGGGTTCTCCCCCAATGGGCAGCTTGAGAACTTCAGGATCTCGGCCTTCCACCGGGAAGCGCGCTGCGCAACGGCGTTCAAGGCCCTCCACGATGAGGTAGTTTCTGCATTGGGTTCTCCCACCTCCACCGATCGTGAGGTGGAAGGAAAGCAGTGCGAGAACTGGACCCTCAGTGACTCAGCGATTCGCATCTGCTGCAGACAAGCCAGCCCGGTGGACGGCGGAACCGGCTGGATGCTCCTGACGGCGATCAAGTCCTTCTCTCCCCATGAGAAGTTCGACATCAGCAATGGAATCCACTGAAAGACAAACGCCCAGAGCGTCTCCACGCCCTGGGCGCCCGGTACATCAGCTCCGCAGGCCCGGGGCTTCCTGGCCCGTGCGCGCGACGTACTCCGTGTAGCCGCCGCCGTACTTGTGGATGCCGTCCGGCGTCAGTTCCAGCACGCGGTTGGACAGCGCTCCCAGGAAGTGCCGGTCGTGGGACACGAACAACATCGTGCCCTCGTAGCGCGACAGCGCCGTGATCAGCATCTCCTTCGTGCCCATGTCCAGGTGGTTCGTGGGCTCGTCCAGCACCAGGAAGTTCGGCGGGTCGTAGAGCATCTGCGCCATCACCAGACGCGCCTTCTCTCCTCCCGACAACACCCGGCACTTCTTCTCCACCTCGTCGCCGCTGAAGCCGAAGCAGCCCGCCAGCGCCCTCAGCGAACCCTGCCCCGCCCTCGGGAACGCGTCCGACAACTGCTCGAAGACCGTCTTCTCTCCGTCCAGCAGGTCCATGGCGTGCTGCGCGAAGTAGCCCATCTTCACGCTGCCACCCAGCGCCACCGTGCCTTCATCCGGCTGCGTCGTGCCCGTCACCAGCTTCAGCAACGTGGACTTGCCCGCGCCGTTCACGCCCATCACGCACCAGCGCTCCGCGCGGCGCACCAGGAAGTCCAGGCCGTCGTAGATGGTCCGCTTGCCGTAACCCTTGCTCACGTTCTTCAGGTTCACCACGTCGTCACCGGAACGCGGCGGCGGCTGGAACTCGAAGAGCACCGTGGAGCGGCGCTTGGGCGGCTCCACCTTTTCAATCTTCTCCAGCTTCTTCACCCGGCTCTGCACCTGCGCCGCGTGCGACGCACGGGCCTTGAACCGCTCGATGAACTTGATCTCCTTCGCGAGCATCGCCTGCTGGCGCTCGTACTGCGCCTGCTGCTGCGCCTCGTTCTGCGCGCGCTGCTGCTCGTAGAAGTCGTAGTTGCCCGAGTACGTCGTCAGCGAACCGCCGTCGATTTCGACCACCTTCGTCACGATGCGGTTCATGAACTCGCGATCGTGCGACGTCATCAGCAGCGCGCCCTCGTACCCCTTGAGGAAGCTCTCCAGCCAGATGAGCGATTCGATGTCCAGGTGGTTGGAGGGCTCGTCCAGGAACATGGCGTCCGGGCGCATCAGGAGGATGCGGGCCAGCGCCACGCGCATCTTCCAACCGCCGGACAGCTTGCCCACGTCGCCGTCCATCATCTCCTCGCTGAAGCCCAGGCCCGCGAGGATTTCGCGCGCGCGGCCCTCCAGCGCGTACCCGCCCAGCTCCTCGAAGCGGCCCTGCACGACGCCGTAGCGCTCGACGAGCTTCTCCATGTTGTCCGCCTGGTCCGGGTCCCCCATGGCGGCTTCCAGCGCCTTCATCTCCGCCGCCACGGTGCTCACCGGGCCCGCGCCGTCCATGACCTCGGACACCGCGCTGCGGCCGTTCATCTCACCGACGTCCTGGCTGAAGTAGCCAATGGTGACGCCCCGGTCGATGGAGACCTGTCCCTCGTCCGGGTACTCCTGGCCGGTCATCATCCGGAACAGCGTCGTCTTGCCCGCGCCGTTCGGGCCCACCAGGCCCACCTTTTCGCCCTTGTGGAGCGCGGCCGACGCCTCCACGAAGAGGAGCTGCTGACCGTGCTGCTTGCCGATGTTGTCGAGACGGATCATGTGCGTACCGAAAAGGCCCGGGGAATCAGGCGGCGCGCCCTTATGCCACGAGCCGCCCGCCGGAGGGATGCTTCCGAACCCCCAACGGCCCCAGGTCCTTCCACGCAACCGGGCAGGCAGGCCCCCGCCCGGGATTCCGCCCGGCTTGAAACGTGAGGCTCAGGCGTCCCGGTGCACCGTGCCCGGGGAGAACGCCGGGGTGCAGATGGCCACGTACTCCGCGCCTTCCTCGTCGGGGGTGCTGTAGCGGACCCACTCGCCGGGCTCGCACACCACCGCCTGGCCGGCGTGGACGTCCATCACCCCGCCCTTGTGCTCCACCCGCAGCGTGCCCGCGAGCACCATGGTGATCTCCCGGAACTCGGGCGTCTGGCCGGGCTCCTCCCACCCGCCGGGGCTGCGCATGTGGGCCACGCTGATGTTGGACGTCTTGGAGTTCACCCGGCCCACGTACTCGTCGATGAGCTTCGGCTTGTTGCCCACGGCCGTCACACGGATGGGCTTCGGGATGAGCGTGGGCATGCGCATGCTCCAGGTCGTGATGGAGGGAAAAGCAGCAATCCCTACCCTATCAGCGCGTGACGTAGAGTGCAGCCGTGCTGACCGTCGACCCCCATCCCCTCCTCGACCTCGTCGCCTTCACCTCCACCTTCCCCGCTCCCCTGGGGGACCTGCCCGCGCCCGACTGGCTGCAGGCCCTGCTGAAGCCCGGCGCCACCGCGCCCCTCCAGAGTGACGACGCCGTCCGGGGCGCCGTGCGCGACCTGCTCCGCCACGGCGGCTACAAGCCCACGGGCCGGGGCAAGCCCGCGTCCGAGTACCTGGTGCGGGCCTCCGGCGACGGCACCCTGGGCACCATCAACGCCGCGGTGGACGCGTGCAACGCCGTGTCGCTGCACAGCGGCCTGCCCATCAGCGTGGTGGACCTGGACAAGGCCCAGGCCCCGTTCCGCGTCTCCACCGCCATCCAGGGCGACCGCTACGTCTTCAACGCCTCCGGGCAGACCATCGACCTGGAGGGCCTGCTGTGTCTCTTCGACGCGCAGGGCCCGTGCGCCAACGCGGTGAAGGACGCGCAGCGCACCAAGACGGACGGCACCACGCGCCGCACCCTCACGCTGCTGTGGGGCACGAAGGAGTTGAAGGGCCACGCCGAGCGCGCCTTCACCTGGTACCGCGAGCTGCTGGAGCGCCTGGGCGCCACCGTCGAGCCCGTGCGCTGAAGCAAGCAGAGGATTGTCCGCCGCGCTCAGGTCTGCTCGGAGGTCGCGGCAGGACGGGGACGTGCGTCCTCGGAGAGATCTTTCTCCTTCTCGGCTGAGGTGAGGATTCTCAGCGCGCCTTCGACCAAGTACCTCACCTGCAGGAAGAGCGAAGGAGGGCAAGAGCCCTCTTTGACCTCGGCATGTCCCAGACGAACGCTGCGCAGATTCGTGGCGTAGAAGAACGTGTCCTTGGAAAGCCTCAAGGCCTTGCCTGCGGCAGAACTGCTCTGCACTTCAATGCCAGCCAATTCATAGCGCTTGGTCCCGGTGCCACACAGAACGACCACACGCTCCTCGTCAGGAAAAATCTGGACGACAATGGCGGGATGGGGCTTGCCACCCACATCCACCATCACCACTCCACGGTTGCGCAATTGAGGCTTAGGAGGAGGAGGGAAATACCGGCTCACCCGAGCGCTCCGCGGCCATGTTGAATCGCGCATAGGCCGACTGAACGGCCTTCGAATGCTGTTCGAGCCCCGTCAGGTCGAGCCGCTCATCCATCGGCAGGAGATCAACCGAAACCTCGGCGCCGGACATGACTGCTGCGAGCGCCAGCCCCTGCTTGCTTGAGCTGGCCAGCAATTCAGAAATAGCGAGCTTGAGCCAGGGCTCGGCCGCCCCCTGTTTGAACAACAGAGCCACCAACGCCAAGAAGAGGGCGTTGAGCCTCATTGATGCGAGCAGGGCCTCCGCTACTGGGATTGGAACATCTGGCGAGCTGATGAACGCAAGCGGATCTCCATCCTCGTTCAAATCAACGAACGTCTCTACAGCAGGAGGCGCCTCGGCGTCCGGAGGCATGGTTTCCAGCAGGTGCACCAAGCATCTGAAGGTTTCCGAGAGGTTCCGATGAAGGTCGCGCAGAAAAGGAGTCGATGCAGGGCCCAAGGCCTGCACCATCGCGTCTGGGATCTCATCCTCCGCCACTATTTCTTCGAACTCACCCACCAGTTCAGGAAGCCCTCCAAAGGCGTCGCCTTCCCTGATGTTTTGCTGTGCCACGTAAAACCGGGGGTCTCCAACCACTGCATCGATCCGGGTGATCAGGTCATCCCGGTCTTCAGCTTCGAGGACATAGGCACCGAAGGTGCCCCCAAGTTCACGCATCTGCTCGATGAACGCCCGCTCCTGTGCGGTCATCCGCTCCCGCGTCACGAGAGCAATGACCCGCTCCACGAGCGCCAGAAGCCCGGGCCCACTGGGCAGAGATAAAGCGGAAGGGAGTGCTGCGGAAGTCGACATGGGCGTGTGCAATATAACGTCAGTAGCGGCAACCAGCACCCCCTACGACCGGGATGTGGTCAAGCGTAAGCAGGCGGCCATTCTGCACTCCCCTGCTGACATTCAGCAACCAAGTCACTTTCCCGCGCGCACACCCACCCCAGGCCTCAGCGCCAACCCGTCCAGGACGTGCTGCACGACGTCCTCCGGCGGCGGCGTCACGTCCACGGTGAACGCGTCGCCGGGCGCCTCCAGCGTCTCCAACTGGCTCTGGAGCAGCGACGCCGGCATGAAGTGGCCCTCGCGCCGCTGGAGCCGCTCGCGGATGACGGACGCGGGCGCGTGCAGGTACACCCAGCGCTCGCGCGTCGCATCCACGGTGAGCCTGGCGCGGTAGAGGGCCTTGAGGCCGGAGAAGGCCAGCACCAGGTCCTCGTCCGCCTCCAGCGCCTTCTCCATCCTCGCGCGCAACAGCTCCAGCCAGGGCTGCCGGTCCACGTCCGTCAGCGCCGTGCCCGCGGCCATCTTCCGGCGGTTCTCCACCGAGTGCAGGTCGTCCGCGTCCACGAACGTCCACCCCAGCCGGTCCGCGAGCGCCCGGCCCACCGTGGACTTCCCGGTGCCTGACACCCCCATGACGATGACCACCATGCCGTTGCCGCCTCCCTCGGGTCTCGCGCGCTCCCTCATGCTGCGGCCTTCCCGCTCCGCGTGCCACGCGAGATGCACGGCCGGTGACACACCGGAGGTGAGCGTCCGCTGTCCAACGCCATCACCCCCGCGTCCCAGATGACTTCCACTTCACGACGGAGGAACCATTACCCTCCCACGCCATCATGACTTCCGTGGGAGCAACCCCCGGCCGGACACCTGCCCGGCTCCTCCTGTGCAGCGGCCTGCTCGCGCTGGTGTCCCTCGCCGCCTGCCGGGACCCCGCCGCCGCCGCGGGCACCGCGCTCTTCGTCACCGCCGAGTTCGAGCCCTCCCTCAACCTCACCCGGCTGCGCGTCGCCGCCACCGCGGACGGCGCCTCCGTGCCCACGACCCTGCTGCCCGAGGACTCCAGCCGCGCGCTCGTGAACGGCGAGACGTTCCGCGTCCTCCTGGACGGCGCGGCCCACGGCACCCGGGCCACCGTCCGCGTGGACGGCCTGCGCGACGACGCCATGGTCGCCACCGGCGAGGCCACCGCCACCGTGCGCGACGGCTACGAGGTGGAGGTCACCGTGCGGCTGACCGCCTCCCACGGCGGCACCTTCTGCGTGGACTGCCCGGACGGCTGCTGCCGCGACGGCGTGTGCACGTCCCGCACCGTGCGCACCTGCGGCGTGGGCGGCGTCGCGTGCGAGGCCTGCGACACGGCCCGGGCCGACACCTGCACCGACCGCGGCGCCTGCGGCTGCGGCACCGGCCCCGCCTGCGGCACCAACGCCAACCGCTGCGACGCAGGCCGGTGCTACTGCAACAGCAGCAACGCCTGCGGCCCGGGACTGGCGTGCATCGATGGCGCGTGCCGCTGTGACCCGTCCACCTGCAATGGCTGCTGCG
Source organism: Corallococcus sp. AS-1-6 (assembly GCF_020037015.1). Lineage (GTDB taxonomy): Bacteria > Myxococcota > Myxococcia > Myxococcales > Myxococcaceae > Corallococcus. Next base: position 112,355 of record NZ_JAIQDE010000023.1, read on the forward strand.
CTGGCAACAGTTGCATCTCCGCGCCCAACAAGGGCCAGTGCGGCAAGGGCGGCGAGGCCTGCAAGAAGTGCGAGAAGCGGTGCAACCCGGACGGCTCCTGCGACTGACGGGCGCGCGCTAGCGCACGGTGAACGGGCGCGAGCTCCCCGAGTACGGGTGGATGCGCCCGTCCCAGCCGGACTTCCAGTTCCCCTCGTGCACCAGCCGGTACGTGCCCGGCGGCGTGTCCCGGGGAATGGGCCACGTGATGCGCACCTGCGAGCACGCGAGCGTGGGCACGCAGTACTCGCGCTGCCAGTGGTACAGCGCGACGCCGTCCCCGTCGTTCGCCACGTCCCGCCACGTACCGTCCAGCTCCCGCCGCTGCACGCGCAGGAAGGTGCCGCCCGTCTTCAGGTCGTTGCGCGGATGGCCGCCCCAGAAGGTGACGCTCGCCGTGTCGCCGCGCGCGTAGGACGCCTTCGCCTCCTCCGCGACGGCGCCGAAGTCCACCCAGAGCAGCTTGTCGTCGAACACCACGCCGGGCTGCAGCCCCACCACCGCCTTGCGCAGGTCGCGCGGCGTGGGGCCGGGCGCCACGGCCACCCCTTCGCGCAAGGAGGCCGCGAGCCCCGCGAAGGACTGCTGCAGCGCCGCCAGCGTCCACGGGCCGAAGTGCGTGGACGCGCCCTCGTAGTCCTGGCGCGCGTACTCCTCGCGGGTGGCCACGTAGCCCGAGTAGGCGTTGGCCGGCCCCGCGATGACCACGTCCGTCACGCCCAGGCCCTGGAGCTGCGCGCGCACCGTGTCGCGCAGCCGGCGGCCCGCCATGGTGGTCATCTCGAAGGGCACCGCCACCAGCGCCAGCGGCCCCACCGTCACCACCTGCAGGGGCAGCACCTCCGGGGACCACGGGTAGGGCTTCATGGTGCCCATCTCCAGGACGATGGGCTTCTCCCCCTGGCAGGGCGTGGTGACGGCGGAGCAGGAGAACTGGCTCCACAGGTCGTGCACGTTCTCGCACGTGGCCCCTTCCGCGCCGAAGCCCGGCCCGTCCTCCGCGCCCGCCAGCATGGACAGGCCGATGGCCGCGGGGCAGGTGCGGTGCTCGCCGCCGTCCGCGAACGCGGGCGCGACGTCCACCGCGTCCATCTTCACGTAGGTGTGCCGGTAGTCCACGCCGCCCATCACCGGCATCGCGGCGTGGGACCACAGGTGCGCGGCGAAGTCGTACTGCTTCTTCGCGGAGATGGCGGCGTCCTCGAAGTCGTTCGCGCCGCCGCCGTTGGTGCCGCCCAGGATGTTGGGCGTGACGTCGCCCTCGTTCGAGTTCGCGAACGCCGCGACGAAGGTGTCCGGCCCTCCGGGCGTCCGTCCGCCCTGCTCCACCTCGAACGCGTGCGCCGCCAGCCCCTTGTTGTCGCCGGTGATGAGGTGGTTGGTGTTGCCGAAGGACGTGGCGTGCACGGCGAACCAGTTGACGAGCCCCAGCTCGCGCCCGTCCGCCCCCGTCATCCGGAGCAGCGTCATGCGCGTGTCCACGTTGCCGGGGTAGCGGACGCGCTCGGACTCGGGGTTGCGCAGGTAGGCCTCCGGCGAGCGGTTGGCGCTGGCGCCGTGCAGGTCGCCCGAGGACAGCCGCAGCGACCCCTCCGCCAGGCGCGCGTTGGCGCGGAGGATGGAGTCCGTGATGCCGGAGACGATGGCCTCGAAGTTCTGGGGCACGAAGCCGAAGGTGGTCAGGTTGTAGAACGTGTAGTGGCTGAAGCCGCCCGGCCCGGAGTGCGTGTGCGTGGCGCTGAGCAGCACGTTGTCGTCGGAGAAGGTGTCGCCCAGCTTCGAGCGCAGCCGCTCCACCACCTGCTGCTTCACCGCCTGGAACACCATGCCCAGGTCCGCGCTGACGAAGGCCACGCGGCGGCCGTTGCACGGCGAGGCGATGACGAACGCCCGCGAGTACAGCCGCTGGTGGATGCCCTCCGTCTTCTGGCCCACCTGCCCGTAGCCCATCATCCCCACCTCCGCCGCGGGGCCGGTGATGTCCGAGCGCGCCGCGCCGATGAGGAAGTTCGCGGAGCCCGCGCACGCGTCCGCCCGCGCCGCTCCCTCCTGCGCGTCCGCCGTGGACAGCCGGGGGGCGGCGCCCGGGCCCAGCGTCAGCACGCAGCCCAGCAGCAACCCGAGCACGGGAGCGAGGCGGGCGTTCAGCGTGCGCATGGCATCCTCCACGGCCTTCCGGAAGGGAAGGCCCCCTGCGGCGGCGGGGCCCCAGCGTGTCGCCGCCGCCCCCTGGAGGGCAGCGCACGCGAGGGCGGGCCGTCCGGCGCTCCACACTCGAACACGGGAGCGCGGCGGATTCAGTCCATTTCGCGGCAGCGGACGGGCGGCCCGCTCCTCCGCACGGACGCGCGGACGCCCAGCCGCTCAGACCTCGAGTGCGGGCCGCGCGGCGACGTGCAGGGTGACGCGGAAGGTGGCGCCGTGGCCCGGCGTGGACTCCGCGGCGATGGTGCCGCCCAGCGCGCGCACGATGGTGTCGCAGATGGACAGGCCCAGGCCGGTGCCCTGGCCCGGCGCCTTGGTGGTGAAGAAGGGGTCGAAGATGCGGCGCAGCAGCTCCGGCGCGATGCCCCGGCCCGTGTCGCGCACCTCCACCAGCACCCGGCCGTCGTCGTCCACGCGGGTGATGAGCCGGATCTCGTGCTCGTCCGTGAAGCCCTCTGGAATCGCGTGCGCGGCGTTGATGACCAGGTTGAGGAAGACCTGGAACAGCTTGCCCTCGTTGGCGCGCACCGTCGGCACGGCGCCGTACTGCTTCACCAGCCGGGCGCGCGGCCGGATTTCACTGGCCGCCATCTGCGCGACGGAGTCCAGCACGCGGTGCAGGTCCACCGCCTCCTCGTGCGCGTCGTCCACGCGGGAGAAGACCTTGAGCTGGCGGACGATCTGCCGCATCCGCTCGGAGCCCTCGCGCGCGTCGTCCAGCACCTGCTGGTACTCCAGCAGCTCCTCGGCGGCCAGGGGCCGGGGCATGGGGCCCAGCGCGCGGTGCAGGAACTCCAGGTTGGAGAGCACGTAGGACAGCGGGTTGTTCAGCTCGTGCGCGATGCCCGCGGCCAGCATGCCCATGGACGCCAGCCGGTCCCCCAGCATGAGCTGCGCCTGCATGTGCTTGCGCTCGGTGAAGTCGCGCGCCACCGTCACGCGCGCGGGCACCCCGTCGAAGAGCACGCCCAGCGTCACCAGGTCCGCGCTCACCACCTGCCCGTCGCGGCGCACCAGCGGCACCTCGTGCGAGCGGGCCGCCAGCGCCCCGTCCTGCGCCTCCTCCAGGTGGCGGCGCGCGACCTCCTGGTCCTCGCGCCGCACCAGGCCCAGCAGGTGCCGGCCCAGCAGCTCCGCCGGGTCCTGGTAGCCCAGGTAGTTGGCCATGGCCGGGTTCACCGACAGGAGCATGCCGTCCGTGGTGTGCACCACCACCGGGTCCGGGAACCCTTCGATGAGCAGGTGGAAGCCGGCCTCCGTGCGGCGCAGCGCCGTCTCCGTGCGCACGCGCAGCGCGTTGGTGGTGTGCTGCTCCAGCGCCAGCGACAGCGCGCCCGCCGCGCCGGACAACAGCTTCACCTCCACGTGCGACCAGGGCCGCGCGTCGTCGCAGTTGTCGAAGCCGATGAAGCCGAACGGCTCGCCGTGCACCAGCAGGGGCAGCACCAGCAGCGACCGGATGCCCTGCGCCAGGAGCACCGGCGCGTTGTCCGCGCCGAAGTCCTCCGGCGAGCCCTGCACGGCCTCGCCCCGGTGGAGCTGCTCCAACTGGGGCAGCGTGAAGGCCTGATCAATGGGCCACGCCTGCGTGTCCGGGTTGTCCAGCTCGCGCGAGATGCCGGGCGCGCACCACTCCGCGCGCTGGGACTGGAGCATCCGGCCAGAGGCGTCGCGGTGGAACTCGAAGACGTAGGCGCGGCTGGCGCCCGCGACGCGGCCCAGCGGCTCCAGGATGGAGCTGTACAGGTCCCCGGCGGACTCCGGCGTGAGCAGCCGCCGCTGCACCTCCACCATCGCGCCCAGGTAGCGCTCGCGCGTGGCGGCGGCCTCCTCCGCCAGGCGGCGCGGGGTGACCTCCACCAGCGTGCCCAGCACGCCGCCCAGGTGCTCCGGGTCCCCCGTCGCGGACAGCTCCACCCAGCGCGGCTGCGCGCCGCCCGTCAGCCGCAGCTCCAGCCGCGAGGGCACGTCCGTGCGCGACAGCGCCGTGCGCAGCAGCACCCGCGCCTGGTCCCGGTCCTCCGGGTGGAACAGCTCCACCAGCGAGCGGCCCAGCCACGCGTGCACGGGCGCGCCGACCAGGCGCTCCCAGGCGGGGGTCGCCAGGACGAGCCGGCCCGCGGCGTCCAGTTCGAAGAGCGCCTCGCGAAGCAGCGACCCGGCGCGCTGGAAACGACGCGTGTCCACGAGGTCGCTCGCCCCGGATGACTGCCCCAGAGCAGCGGCGCTCCCCGTTTCGCGTTGCTCCTGCGCCACCGCGGCCTCCTTCATCACGGATGAGACGGAATGAAACCTGGATTGGAGGGAAACCCACCCGGTGCATCCAGGCCCGAGCCCTCTCTCCGTCTCACCGCGGCCCGAAGCATAGGGCGCTCGAATGTTTCAAAGTCAATGGACCCACCCGGGACTCATGGGTTTCCCTCGGAGTCTGGGGGCTCCCAGCCCCCGGGAATTCCGGAACGTGGGCGTTGACGGCGATCCCCGAGCAGGCGTGCAGGCACGCCACCGACGATGGCCCACGGGGGCACGTCGCGGGTGACGACGGCGCCCATGCCAATCACCGCGTGGTCGCCCACGGTGACGCCGTCGGTGATGCCCGCGTTGGCGCCCACCCAGACGTCCTCGCCGATCACGATGCCCTTCGAGGTGACGGGCTGTTCGCGCACGGGGCGGTCCGGCGCGAGCCCGTGGTCGAAGGCGTAGAGCGTGGCGCCGGTGGCGATGCGGCTGCCCTCGCCGATGCGGATGCCGCACGCGCCGCCGTCCAGGCTGACGCGCGCGTTGAGGCTGACGCGCGGCCCCAGCTCCACGGGCCCGTGCACGAAGGCGTCCGCGCCGATGCTGCACCCCGGCCCGATGCGCACGGTGCGGCCGGGCTCCGCGAAGATGCGCGCCTCCGGGGCGATGAAACATCCTTCGGCGATTTCAACGGTCTCCAGCGCGCGCAGGCGGTCCTGCACCTCGCGCTGCCAGGCCTCCGCCCACTCGCGGTGGCGCGGCTTGAGGCTGAAGTACAGCCACGGCATCCATGACAGCCGCAGCTTGTGTTGTTCACGGCGTCGCGCGTCCAGGTCCACGCGCCCTGACTACCACGGGCCCGGCGTCCGCCGGGCGCCGCGGCGTCACAGGGGCTCGGGCTTCACGGCGGGCGCGGCGCCGGGCTCCGGCGCGGGCTCCACGGTGAAGTGGCAGCGCTCGCGCTCCTGCGCCACGGCCTCCGCGTCCAGGGGCTCGGGGGACAGGCGGCAGAGCATCTCGTCCGGCTCCCACGGGTACGGCCGGCCGTCCAGGCGCACGCGCCCCTCGGCCACGGCGCGCGTGGCCTCCACGAGCGACAGCGCGGACAGGTCGCGCATCAGCGCCTCGAAGCGGCCCTGGCGCTCCGGGGTGGAGAAGTGGAAGCGGCCTCGCGCGACGACGGCCAGGTGGTACCACATGGGCCGGAAGGCCACGCCGGCCAGCCCCAGGCGCTGGGCCATGGCGAGCAGCACCTCCGTCGTCTCGCGCGACAGGCCCAGGCCGGGCACCTCCTGGCCGGGGAGCTGCGGGCGCGTCTCGCTGAAGCGCGCGCGGGGGTGGCGCAGGGACAGCCAGTTGGCGAAGAGGAAGGTCTCCCCCTGGAGCTCCTTCTTCTCCACCACCGAGTCCGACAGCAGGTGCTCGCGGCCGCCCGCGTGGCCCAGCACCATGATGCGGTCGCCGGTGCCGCCGGTGGAGGCCACCTGCACGCGCAGGCGGCTGTAGCCCAGGCGCTCCACGTACGACAGCAGGCCGTAGCGGAACAGGGCGTACTCGATGCCCTGCGCGGTGTAGTGGCCCAGCACGCGCGGCTGCACCTCCGGCCCCAGCCGCAGCGGGCCCTCCAGGTCCTCCAGCGAGAAGGGCTCCCAGTGCGGCGCCTTGCCGGCGGTGTTGCCGTTCTCCGGATCCAGCAGGTGCGCGATGCGCTGGAAGCGCGCGCTCAGCGGATCATAGCGCGCGGTGATGCGCTGGTGGCCCAGCCCCGCGAGCACCAGCACGGTGCCCGCGAACAGCTTCCAGGACTCGGCGTGGTAGCCGCCGCCGGGCAGCCACACGCTGGCGCGTCCCCGCAGCGCGGCGGCGATGGCCACGTCGCGCTTGCGCGCCCCGTGGAGCGAGATGCCCACGCGCCCGAAGCGGTCCCCGGCCAGCACGTCCCCGCCGGCGATGACGAAGGTGATGTCGGAGGCGGGCATCCGCGCGAGCAGGTCCTTCACCTTCTGCACGTAGGTGACGTCGTCGCAGCCGTCCGGCACGCGGGTCTCGTCCACGCCGGGGGGCAGCACGCCCCAGTCACTGCCGGACACGGAGCCGATCCACGTCTTCGGCTGGCCGGCGAGGCACGCGGCGGTGCCGTCCGGCGGGTGCGCGTCCAGGTCCAGCACGGCCACGGAGCCCTCGAAGCCGGAGGCGCGCAGGTCCGCCACGGCCACGGCGATGTCGTTGACGGTGCAGAAGCCGCCGCCCTTGTCCGGGCGCGCGTGGTGGAAGCCGCCGGCCATGTTGACCACGGGCGTCTGCCGCGCGAGCGCCAGCCGGGCCGCGCCCAGCGTGCCGCCGCACACCAGCCGCACGCTGTCCAGGAGCGCGTCCACGGGGACCTCCGACGGGTCGGTGGCGTAGATGCGCGCGAGGGTGGCGGGGTGGGAGAGGGACTCCAGGTAGCGGGCGTCGTGCACGCGCGCGAGCTGCGCGTAGGACACGGGCACGGGGTGGCGCACGTCCGCGGCGCGCACCACGCCGGACTCCAGCAGGTACCAGGTGGTGAAGTCGGTGCCGCGCGGCTCGATGCCCACGGAGGACTCGATGCCGGACAGGGGCAGGCGGTAGGCCTCGTCGTAGAAGACGTGCACCCGGCCGCGTCCCAGGCCCAGCTTCCAGAGCCACGCTTGAATCATCCGCGCCTCGCGGGCGGCTGGGGACGGCGGGCGTTCACGGGGACGAGGGACACGGGGGCGGGCCGGAAGAGGGTGGTGCCCCCTTCATCCTGCGAGGGGGGCGTGGGCGCAAGGCTCATTCCACGGGGCGCTGGGCCTCTTCTTGAAGGGCGGGGCTGCGGCGGCGCACGGTGCGGGCGGCGACGGTGACGGCCAGGGCCCACGCGAGCCCGGCCACCCAGCCGCCGAGCACGTCCGTGGGGTAGTGCACGCCCAGGTACACGCGGGTGCAGCCCACGAGGACGGAGAGGAGCAGGGCCACGGTGAGGAGGTAGACCTTCACGCGGCGGTGTTCGGAGAACTGGGCCAGCAGCGCGCCCAGCGTGAGGTAGGTGATGGCGGACAGCATGGCGTGGCCGCTGGGGAAGCTGGTGGACAGGGTCTCGGTGAGGTGGGGCACCACCGAGGGGCGCGGGCGGTTGAAGAGGCCCTTGAGCAGCGCGTTGAGCATCCACCCGCCGACGATGGCGGCCAGCACGAACAGGCTGGTGCGGTAGCGGCGGGCCACGACGAGGAAGCCGCACACGGCCGCGGTGAGGATGGACAGGACGGGGAAGCCGCCCAGGGACGTCACGTCGCGCGCGCTCTCCGCGAGCCACCACGGGCCCCGGGGGAGCGCGGGGTCTTCGGGACGGCGCAGGGAGCGCACGATGCGCTCGTCGATGTCCTGTGTGTCGCCTTCATGGACCTCATCGGACAGGTAGACGAAGCCCAGGACGCACGCGACCACGAGCAGGAGCAGCCCCAGGGGCCGCGTCACCATCGCATCCCAACCCGACACCCACCGCCAAGGCCCTCGTGACATGGCCGTGACTTAAGACAGCGGGCGCGGGCTGGCCACGGGCTTTTCGCGGCGAGTGTCGGACAGGCTCCAGGTGCTCAGGGAGGCGTGAAGCTTCGAGTCTCTCGGCGGACCCGCCAGGACCAGTCGAAGGCAGACACCATCGAGGACCTTCCGCGCTTCCAAGCACCTCCCGTCCTTCTTGTTGCAACAGCCTTCGTGAGAACGTTCGCCCATGGAGCGGTCGCTGGCTCGCGGCGTACGCCCCTGGACGCTCGGGCCAGCGGGACATTGTCATGGGGGTGTGGCCTGTTATCACCCGGTGACGTTCTCACCGGGAGGCACCCGCACCTGGCCATCGCCACCATCAGCCGGAGGCTCATATGCGATGGCATGGATGGTTGACGCTGGCATGCGTCGTCTTGCTGGCCACTGGCTGTGCATCCGCGCCGTTCGAGCCTGATTCCCCGGACGCCAGCGAGGACGTACTCGCGCCCTTCCTGAAGGGCGCATCTCCCGCGAACTTCGTGGCCATGCAGCGGGGGGTGGACATGGCCCGACTGGTGGATTCGCTCAGTGACTGGGACGCCATCCGCTTGGGAGCCTTGGGCCCGATGGACGCGAAGGCCTCGGAGGTCCTGGGCCGGAAACGCGCGGCCTTTCTCATCAGGGCCACGGAGCAATACGGCGTCGCCCGAGCCGAGGTGTTCGCCCTCTTCGTCCTCCACTCCACGTGCGATGACGAAATGCGTGCCGTGCTCAACTTGCTGGCCCAGGACAAGCACCTGGGCCAGACGCTTGGCGCGATGGCCACGGTCCGCGAGCAATTGCACGAACGCGGCCTGATGATTGAGGCACACGCAGAGCGTCCCGAACGCGGCGGCGATGTCCTCCGGGGCCTGGGAAGGGCCGGCCGCGACGCACTCTCCAGCAGCGAAGTGAGTGCGGGCGCCCGCTACCTGGACCTGTCCTTCAAGCGAGAGCAACTGCCTCAGCCCTACCGCCAGGCCCTGGATGAGGTGGAACAAGCACTCGTGAAGCAGCATTTCTCGGCGGACAACGTAGCGCTCGGAAGTTTCGACCACCTGACCTTTGGCGTACCGCTGGGGTTCTTCCACCTGATGGCGGGAACCGCTCAAGGGGCGTCGTCGCTGGCCGCAGGCAGGTACGAGCAGGCCACGCGCGAGTTGGCGCCAGCAGCGCTGATGGTCGCGATGTATGCAGGCGGCAAGGGCGCACGCGCGCTCCGAGAGTCTCCCAACCCTGTCCTCAGCATGGAGAGGCTGAAGGTCGTCGTGGCTCGGCTGGAGGAACAGCTTGGCATCAATGCAGCCCGCGACGTGCTGCGGTATCTCCAGGCCCGCCGGGAGAACGCCTATCTCGCCGCCGAGTGGGGCGAGGCGGGTGTTCTGGCCCTGCATGAAACCCGAGGCAACGCGGCGAAGGCCCAGGCCATGTTGGCGCAGGCTGAGCACGAGCGGCCACGGACACCGTCGACCCGCACCGACTCCAGCGGTTCGGCAGGAGGCTTCTTCACCGACGCACCCATCCGGAATGCGCACCTCGCCGGGCAGAGACATCCCGTGACCGGGGTACCCTTCGACGCGGAAGGCTACCCTGACTTCAAGGCCGCCGGAGTCGTGCAGGCCGAGGTACGGATTCCCTATAGTGGTTCGCGCGCTGGGGACTTTGCCGCCGCGAACAAGGCCGCGGGCTTGAAGCAAACGCCCAAAGGAATGACCTGGCACCACCATCAGGACCGAGCCACCCTGCAATTGGTTCCCACCGACATTCACGCCCGGACAGGACACACCGGCGGTTTCTCAAGAGGCCCCTGATGGCTCAGCGCATGCGGACGACTGAAGGCGGCCCACCGCTGAGCAACGCGGAGCTCGACTCGTTCGAGCATCGATATGGGCTCAGGCTCCCGCCACCACTTCGCGACTTCCTGCTGGCCACCAACGGTGGCCGTCCGGAGCGCGACCTCTTCAAGCTCCAGGGCGTGCCGGGGAATCCCTTCGGCCGGATCCACTTCTTCTTCGGGCTCAATGACCCCGTCGAGTCCTGCAACCTCGACTGGAACCTGGAGGTCTTCCGGGATCGTCTCCCGCCGGGCCTGCTCCCCATCGCGACGACGGAAGGCGCGGACAAGGTGTGCCTGTCCGTCACGGGCCAGGTGCTCTACTGGGACGCGCATGCCCGGCCGGGCACGGCCAGCGTCCACTTGCTGGCGGAGGACCTCGACAGCTTCCTCTCGGCGCTCCAGTCGGACGCGCTGTCTCCCATCGTCCTGGAGTCCTGAGTCGCGGGCTCGCGGCGTACGCCCCTGGACGCTCGGGCCAGCGGGACATTGTCAGGGGGGTGTGGCCTGTTATCACCCGGTGACGTTCTCACCGGGAGGCACCCGCACATGGCCATCGCCACCATCAGCCCCACCACCGGCAAGACGCTGCGCACGTTCGACGTGCTCTCGTCCGCGGAGCTGGAGCGCAAGCTGCAACGGGCCGCGGACACGTTCCGCTCCTACCGCGAGACGCCCTTCGCCGACCGCGCCCGCTGGATGCGCCGCGCCGCTGAGATCCTCGAGGTCGAGGCCCCCCGCTTCGGCCGCATGATGACGGAGGAGATGGGCAAACCCCTGGAGGCCGCCAAGGCCGAGTCCATCAAGTCCGCCACCGCGTGCCGCTACTACGTCACCCGCGCCGAGAAGCTCCTGCGCGACACGCCCATCGACGTGGATGGCGACACCGCCTTCGTGCGCTACCAGCCCCTGGGCCCCGTCCTCGCCATCATGCCGTGGAACTTCCCCTTCTGGCAGGTCGTGCGCTTCGCCGCCCCCGCCCTCATGGCCGGCAACGTGGGCCTCCTCAAGCACGCCAGCAACGTGCCCCAGTGCGCCATCGCACTCGAAGAACTCTTCCGCACCGCCGGCTTCCCGGAAGGCGCCTTCCAATCCCTGTTCATCGAAACATCGGAGGTGAACCGCGTCATCGAAGACCCTCGCGTGAAGGCCGTCACCCTCACCGGCAGCGAGGGCGCCGGACGCGCGGTCGGCGCCGCCGCGGGCCGCGCCATCAAGAAGGTCGTCCTGGAGCTGGGCGGCAGCGATCCGTTCATCGTCATGCCCAGCGCGGACCTGGACAAGGCCGTGCACACCGCCGTGTCCGCGCGCCTCATCAACAACGGCCAGTCCTGCATCGCCGCCAAGCGCTTCATCGTCGCCGAACCCATCGCCCAGGAGTTCGAACGCCGCTTCGTCGAACGCATGAAGTCCATGGTGGTCGGTGACCCCATGGACCCGAAGACCGACGTCGGCCCGCTCGCCACGCCCGGCATCCTCGAAGGGCTGCACGCCCAGGTGCAGGAGAGCGTGAAGGCCGGCACCCGGCTCCTGCTGGGCGGCAAGCCCCAGGGCGGCCCCGGCAACTTCTACCCGCCCACCGTCCTGGCGGATCCGCCGCCCAAGGCCCCCGCCTTCCATGACGAGCTCTTCGGCCCCGTGGCCACGCTCCTGCGCGCCCGCGACCTGGAGCACGCCATCGAGCTGGCCAACGCCACGCCCTTCGGCCTGGGCGCCAGCGTCTGGACCCAGGACCCGGACGAACAGCGCCGCTTCATCGACGGCATCGAGGCCGGCATGGTGTTCGTCAACGCGCTCGTCGCCTCCGACGCGCGCCTGCCCTTCGGCGGCGTGAAGCACTCCGGCCACGGCCGCGAGCTGGCCGACCTGGGCATCCGCGAGTTCGTCAACGCCAAGACCGTCCGCATCACCGGCGCGTCCGGCGCCCCGCAGCCGTCGAAGCACGCGGGCGAATAGTCAGCGCGTGCGCACCCGGCCATCCACGGGCGCGCCGTGCACCTCTTCCAGCGCGGACGTCACCGCGTCCACCTCCGCGCCCAGTTGCTCCACGCTGTGGCGCAGGCCCGCGCCCGCCACGTCCGCGTCCGCCGCGTCCGCCGAGCGCACCCGCAGCACCTGGGCGTAGAGGTTCTCCAGCGTGTACGCCAGCCGCGTGAACTCGGCCTCCAGCCGGTCCGCGGACTTCGTCAGCTCCGCGCGCTGACGCACCTGCTCGTCCAGCACCTGCAACGCCGCGCGCAGCCGGTCGCGCACCACCACGTCCTCCTCCGCGGCCTGGCGCGTCTCCAGCTTCTGGCGCTCGTCCGCCAGCCGCCGCACGTCCTCCGGCGGCGCCACCGTGCGCAGCTCACGCTCGCGGCGGACGAGCTCGTGGCAGCTCTTGCGCAGGTCCTGCACGGTGCGCTCCGGCGAGCGCACCATCTCCTGCAACACGCCCCTGCCCGCGCGCAGCTCCGCGAGCAGCTTCTCGCAGACGGCGTCCACGCGCGTCAGGCGCGGATCCGCGGGCGCCTCCGGCACCTTCGCCTGGGCCGGCGCCGGCGCGGACGGCTCCTCCACGCGCGTCAGCAGCGGGTTGTTGCTCGGGCGCAGGTGCTTCGCGGCGCCCCTGAAGAACGCGAGCGCCACGAACACCAGCCACCAGTACTGCTGCGGCAGCCGCACCACCGTGGCCACGCAGGCCAGCGCGACGATGAGCTGCCCCACGCCCACCACCGGGTTGCGCGAGGCCTCCTCCCGCGCCGCCTTCTCCGCGCGCTTCGCCTCCCGGTGCGCCTGCTGCTGGGCGAGGTACGCGTCGCGTTTGGCCTGCCGCTCCGCGCGGCGCAGGGCGTCCTTCGACTCGCGCTCCCACTGCTTCTCCCATCGCTGGCGCTCCCGCTCCGCGCCGCGCTCCCACTCCCGCTCCCAGCGGTCGCGCTCCTTGTCGGTGGGCAGGCGGCCCATCCGGCGCACCCACGCCTCCAGGGCCGCGTCCTTGCGCGCGCGGCCTTCCTCGATGGCCGCTTCCAGCCGGCGCAGGCGCTCGGCCGCGTCGTGGGGAGGCGAGGAGGCAGGGGGCGCTTCGCGGTCTCGGGGCACGAGGTGACGCTAACAACTTCCCCTGGGGTTGGGGACTGTCGCGGGTGGCCCCATAAGCGCAGGTGTTGAGCCATTGGCGCGCGGCGGGCGGCCGGACGCGGGCGCGCGGTGGTCCCCTGTGAACGGATGCGGTACTGGGAGGGCACGATGACCCTTCCCACCGCCGCCACCCGCCGCTTCCAGTGGTTCAGCCAGGGCGTGCTCCTCTACACCCTGGGCGTCATCCTCTGGGGCGCGTTCGTGCGCGCCACCGGCTCCGGCGCGGGCTGCGGCGACCACTGGCCCGTCTGCAACGGCGAGGTGGTGCCCCGCGCGCCCTCCCTCCAGACGCTCATCGAGTACACCCACCGGCTCACCAGCGGCCTGGCCACGCTGCTCGCCGTGGCGCTCTACGCCTGGGGCCGCCGCGAGTTCCCCAAGGGCCACCCGGGCCGCAAGGCGGCGTTCTGGGCGCTGGTGTTCATGCTCACGGAGGGCCTGGTGGGCGCGGGCATCGTGCTGCTCAAGTACGTGGCGCAGGACGCGCGCCTGGGCCGCGCGGTGTGGATGGGCGTGCACCTGACCAACACCTTCCTCCTGGTGGGCGCGCAGACGCTGGTGGTGTGGGCCTCCAAGGGCCGCGCGCGCATGGCGCTCCGGGGCCAGGGCGCCGTGGGCGCGCTGCTGGGCGGGAGCATCGTGGGCATGCTGGTGCTGGGCATCAGCGGCGCGGTGGCCGCGCTGGGCGACACGCTCTTCCCCGCCACCAGCCTCGCGCACGGCTTCCAGCAGGACCTGTCGGAGACGGCGCACGTGCTCCTGCGCCTGCGCGTGTTCCACCCGGCCATCGCGGTGGCCATGGGCGCGCTGCTGGTGTTCGGCGGCCGTCAGGTGGCGCGGCTGCGGCCCTCGCCGGACGTGCGGCGCGCCGCCGCGTGGCTCACCGGCGTGTACGCCGCGCAGTTGTGCGCGGGCGTCATCAACCTGGTGCTGCTGGCGCCCGTGACGATGCAGCTCGTGCACCTGCTGCTCGCGGACTGCGTGTGGATGTGCGTGGTGCGGCTGTGCGCGGCGGGGCTCGCGGAGGACGCGCCGCGCCTGGAGCCCGCCGCCGGGCCCGCCTCCCACGTGGAGCCGGTGTAGCGCCTCAGCCGCGCAGGCCCCGCGGCACCAGCACGCGCGCCACCGCCTCGAAGAGGCCGCTGACCGCGAGCGCGAGCACCGCCGCGGGCACCGCGCCTTCCAGGATGAGCCCCACGTCGTCCAGCCGGATGCCGGTGAGGATGGGCTGGCCGTAGCCGCCCGCCCCCACCAGCGCGCCCAGCGTGGCGGTGCCCACGTTGATGACCGCCGCCGTCTGGATGCCCGCGAGGATGGACGCCGCCGCCATGGGCAGCTCGATGCGCCACAGCCTCGCGCCGGACGGCAGGCCCAGCGCCTCCGCGGACTCGCGCACCTCCCACGGGATGCCCTGGAGCCCCGCCGCCGTGTTCCGCACGATGGGCAGCAGGCTGTAGAGGAACAGCGCCGCGATGGCCGGCTTCGAGCCGATGCCCAAGAGCGGAATCATGAACACCAGCAGCGCCAGCGACGGCACCGTCTGGATGACGCTGGAGAGCCCCAGCACGCCCTGCCCCAGGCGCGGACGGCGCGCGGCCACCACGCCCAGCGGGATGGCCAGCGCGATGGCCGCCACCAGCGACAGGCCCACGAGGAACAGGTGCTCGCGCGTGCGCAGCCAGACGCGCGCCCACCGCCCGTCCGTGCGCACCTCCGCCGTCAGGCCGAACGCGGCCTGGAGGAAGTCCGCCGCCACCCGGGCCTCCGGCACGTGCTCCAGCCGCGCGCGGGCGTTGAGCCGGACCATCTCCGCTTCCGTCAGCGAGCCCTCCAGCCGGCGCAGCGCCTGGACCACCCGGGGCGCGCGCGGCTCCAGGTCCGCGCGGTAGAGGAGCACGGCGTCGTACGCGGGGAAGTGGTGCCGGTCGTCCTCCAGCACGCGCAGCCCGTAGGCGGCGATCTCCGCGTCCGTGGAGTACAGGTCCGTGAGCTGGATGGCGCCGCTCTCCATGCCCCGGTACGCCAGGTCGTGGTCCAGGCCGCGCACGTCGCGCTGGGGCAGGCCGTACGCGTCGCGCAGCGCGGGCCAGCCGTCGCCCCGCTGCATGAACTCGTTGCTGAAGCCCACGCGCAGCTCCGGGTGCGCCCTCAGGTCGGAGATGCGGCGGATGCCCAGCCGCTCGGCCTCCGCCTCCTTCATGCCCAGCGCGTAGGTGTTGTTGAAGCCCAGCGGCGCGCTCATCCGCAGGCCTTCGTCCGCGAGCGCCCGCCTCAGCGCGTCGTCGTCCGGCAGCGCGCGGCCCACGAGCAGCTCCTGCCGCAGCGTGCCGGTGTACTCGGGATAGACGTCCAGCTCGCCCCGGCGCAGCGCCTCCCACAGCACCGTGGTGCCGCCCAGCTCGCGCCGGTGCGACGCCCGCGCGCCCGCGTCCTTCGCCACCTGCGTCACCAGCTCCCCGAGGATGACGGACTCGGTGAACTTCTTGGACCCCACGCGCACCTGGGGCCCGCCGGCCTCGGTGCTCGTGCACGCGACGGTGAGCAACAGCAGCAGCCACGCCAGCGCGCGCGTCATCCCGGCCTCCGCAGGGGCAGCGGGCGCTGCGCCTGGATGAACCGCGTGACGAACGGGTCCAGGGGCCGCGCCTCCAGGTCCTCCAGCGCGCCCTGCTGCACCACCTGGCCCTCGCGCATCAGCACGATGCCGTGGCCCAGGAAGGCGGCCTCCGCCAGGTCGTGCGTGACGAGCACCACCGTCTTGCCCAGCCGCTCGAAGATGCCGCGCAGGTCCGCCTGGAGGTCGTGGCGCACCAGCGGATCCAACGCGCCCAGGGGTTCATCCAGCAGCAGCACGTCCGGGTCCAGCATCAGCGCGCGCATCAGCGCCACGCGCTGCCGCTGGCCTCCGGAGAGCTCGCCCGGGAAGCGCTCCAGCGCCTCCGCCGGGAAGCGCGTCAGGTCCGTCAGTTGCTCCAGCCGCTCGCGGATCCGCGCCTCCGGCCAGCGCAGGTGCCGCGCCATCAGGGTGACGTTTCGCGCGCCGGTGAGGTGCGGGAACAGGCCGCCGCCCTGGAGCGCGTAGCCCACGCGCTGGCGCACGGCGAGCAGCGCGTCCGCGTCCTCCGGCAGGGGCCGACCGTCGAAGAGGACACGGCCGGTGTCGGGCCGGAGCAGGCCGTTGAGCAGCCGCAGCAGCGTGGACTTCCCGCAGCCGCTGGGGCCGATGAGCACCGTGGTGGCGCCCCGCGGCAGGCTCAAGTCCAGCGGGTGCAGGGCCTGCGAGGCGCCGAAGCGCTTGGACACGCCTTCCAGGAGGAACACGAACGCCACGTCCCTTCAGCGCGGGGCGAAGACGCCGTCGCAGAGTGTCTGGGTGGGAAAGGGCGCGCTCGCCGGGAGGCTGCACGCCGCGAACAGGCCCCAGCCCTGGCGGTCCACGCCGCCGGTCCAGACCTGGACGTCACCGCCCCCCTCCGGCGCGGGCGCGGTGAAGCGCACGCAGCGCGTGGCCTGGCCCTCCACGTAGCAGTCGCGCACCTGCGTCGGGCTGGCCCCCGGGAGCGCGTCGCGCAGCTCCTCCGTGCTCCGGTCGCGCCAGCGCTCCACCTGGCCCGCGCCCGGCGCCACCGGCCAGAAGACGCTCCAGGAGAAGGTGGACGCGGCGCAGCGGATCCGCCCCGCGCGCGTCGTCGAGTCCGCGACCTCGCACCCCTCCGGCACGTACAGCACCCGCCACGGCAGCCGGGGCGGCATGACGCGCGCGGACGGCGACAGCGTGTCGCCCTCCGGGTTGCCCCGCGTGGCCAGGTACGCGAACAGCTCCAGGCACCGGCCCAGCCCCGCGCGGATGTCGTCGCGCGCCACGCAGCCCAGTTGCCGCACGTGGCCCGCGGAGGGCGTCACCGCCGTGACGTAGCCGCCCACCGTGCAGGGGGCCTCGCCGGAGCACCGCTCGAAGCGCAGGGACGGGCGCGGCTGTCCGCCGAGCGGCAGCTCGCCCTGGGCCTCCGTGAGGCCCGTGCCCAGCCGGGCATGCACGCGGGCGCGGCCGGAGTCCACGGCCTGGAGTTCGCTCAGCCCGGGCTGTTCGTGCAGCCACACGGAGAGCGCGCCGCAGCGGTACGTGCGCGACGTGGCGCTGTCCGGCAGGGGGACGCAGCCGTCGAAGAGGGCGCGCGCGTCCTCGACGAAGGGGCCCGCGGGCGTCACGCCCTCGGAGGGGACCGCATGGGCCACCGGCGCGGACGCCAGACACGCGCTCAGCAGCGCCCCGAATGTCACCCCCATCGCCGCGAGTGCCGTGCGCATCCGCGAGGGGATAGGCGCCGGACCCGGCCGAGTCAACCGGCCCGTCGGTCCGACGCCCACCGCGCTACACACGCGGTTACTGCTTCTTGATCTGCTTCTCGAGGCTCTTCGCCTCCGTCTCGTTGCCGCGGACGGTGCGCTCGGTGTCGCTCAGGAGCGCCAGGAAGGTGGCGTCGTTCTTGTACTCCTTGCGGCCCTCCTCGAGGATGTCCTTGCCCTTCTTCTGGTCCTCCGCGATGCGCGACAGGAAGGCCTTGTCGAACTCAGGCCCCTGCTTGGCCTGGAGCTTGTTGATCTCCTCGTTCGTCTTGTCGAAGGCCTTGCCCAGCTTCTCGCCGGAGCCCTTCATCTTCTCCTGGTAGCCCTGCTGCACGCCGGAGCCGCCCGTGCCCATCTGGTCCTCGGAGGTGATGTTGGTGTCGGTGAGCGCGCTCACCTCCATCTTCTTCTGCTGGGCCCAGGTGCGAAGCTGCTCCTGGTTCTGCTCGTGGTCCTCGCGCAGCTTGGTGGCGAACTCCTTCACCTGCGGATTCGTGGCCTGCTGCTCCGCGAGCCGCGCCAGCTTGATCTGCCGGTTGTTGAAGACGGCCAGCTTGCCCACGTACTGCACGCGCTTGGCGGCGGCCTCACCCACGGCCTTGCCCTGCTTCATCTCGTGCTTCTCTTCCTTGGACGATTCGTCCTGGGCGTGGGCGGAGAAGCCCATCAGCCCCGTCATGACCGCCGCCGTCACCGCCCGCGTCTTCCAGTTCGTCTTGCTCATGGTCCCTGCCTCCCCCGCCTTCGCGGATGCACGTTTGACGGGGGCAAGGTGTGGACGCGGGAGCCCGTTGCCAGGGCCGCCTGGCCGAGCGCCCTCCCCCCGGGTACGAGGCCCGGGGGGATGAGGCCGCGTCACTCCACGGGCAACAGGCCGCGCACCACCGCGCCGCGCCCCTGCGCCGTGGCCTGGGCCCAGCCGCGCAGCAGCGCCAGCACCTCCGAGGAGAAGCAGGGCGTGTCGAGCAGCGTGACGGTGGTGGCCATCCCGCCCGTCTGCGCCTGCTCGAAGCGCGTGGTGAGCCAGCAGGCCCCGGCGCCCACGCCCTCGGGCACGGTGCGCGACACCTCCAGCTCCAGCAGCGCGGAGGGAGACAGCCACCCCTCCGCCCATCTCAGCCGCCGCTCCAGCAGCGCGCTCAGCGACCCGCCCGCGGCCGTGGCCTGGAGCGCCAGGGGCTCGCCGTCGCCCGGGGGCAGGTACACCTCGCGCAGGAAGGGCGGCTCGCGGGTCAGCGCGTGCGCCATCGCGCGCAGCCACAGGCGGCAGTCGCGCAGCACGTCCGCCGTGGCCGCCTCGAAGGGGGGCAGCGGGTGGCGCGTCGGGGTGCGGCGGCTGCCCTTGCGGTCCGGCTCCACCTCCACGAAGGGGGACACGCGCGCGCAGCCCTCCACGGTGCCCTCCACCTCCAGCCCCAGCCGCTCCAGCCGCGAGCCCCGGCCCAGGCCGCGCCACAGGTCCACGAAGGCCGCCGCCAGCGGCGCCGCGTTCGCGACCGAGTACGGCCGCCACTCCACGCGCTGACACACCACGCGCGCGGACGGCACCCGCGCCCCGGGAGGCCCCAGCCCCAGCGTCAGGTCCTCGCCGCCCACCGCCACGCGCGAGGCCAGCACGTGCCGCACGGCCCCCTCCAGCAGCCACACCCGCAGGGCGCCTCGCGGCACCGCGCCCTCCACGTAGCGCGCGCCCAGCAGCCACAGCTCACCCTGGATGAGCACGTCCTCGCCCCGGGGGGCGTGCAGGTTCGGCTTCGAGTCCTGGCAGCCCAGCACCCAGGCCCCGCGGCCCTCCTGGACCCAGCGCACCCGAAGGCCCTCCGGCAACGCCTCCAACGCGCGCCGCGTGGCCTCCGCCTCGCTCATTCCCTCCGCCATTGGGCCCCTCACACCAAATAGCGCTACGGTATTCTTACGTAATAGCTGTTATTCGCCGCCCTTGTCAGCACGTTTTTCGTGGTTTCCCGAGTGGGTAATGGGAAACCCAGTAGGTCTGGGTGGGGGGACGGCGGGGGGACCTCAGGGGGTGGGCGTCGAGGCTCCGCCCCGGGCTCCGAAGGCGCGCTCCAGGAGCGCGTCGCTGGAGAGGCCGGGGCTGGCCTTGGCGGCTTCCACGTCCAGGCCTTCGCCGTGACCCCGGCCCTGGCCTTCGAAGCGGACCTGGGGGCCGTCGAAGGAGGCGCGCTGGGGGCAGGAGGGGAGCTTCAGGCCGGCGCGCAGCGTGTCGCACGGGAGGGAGCGCGCGTCCTCGTAGGGGGCGGCGGGGGTGCCTTCGGTGCGCAGGTAGCGCACGCGGCCGGACTCGAAGCGCAGGGAGACGAGGTTCGTGCCCAGCAGGGCCTCCACCTCGGAGCGGGGACGGACCTCGCGCCATGGGGTGTCGCCGCCCTGCGAGAAGGTGAGCCAGGTGTCCCACTTCAGGGCCGGGAGCTGGAGGGCGCGGGACTCCTCCGGGCGGATGCGCACGGTGCCCCGGAAGGCCTGGCAGTGGGTGGTGTCGCAGAGGGCGCGGCCGGGGTGGCGGGTGTCGGCGTGGCGCTCGTTGTGCGCGGCGATGCGGGCCAGCGCGATGCGGGCTTCGCCCTGGAGCGTGACGTCCTCGGCGGCGACGACGCCCGCGGTGTACTTCACGCGCGTGGTGCGGAAGACGAAGTCGGAGCCACGCCGGGCCTTGAGCGCGCTGGGCGTGGTGGGCACGCCGGGTGGAGGACGGTACGGAGGAGGCGTGGACCAGGTAAAGACACCCGCGTAGTCGCGGCCACCGTCGGGGCCATCCGGGAAGCGCACGCGCCACGGGCTGCCCAGGCAGACGGCGGGGCCCTTCGCGGTGAGCGCGTCCAGGCGAGAGAAGTCCGGTGGCGCGGCGCGAGGAACGCCGTCGTCCAATGAGAAGCCCGCGCCCGCGCAGCGGGCCTCCACGGTCGTGGAGGGCAGCAGGCCGAGCACCTGCACCCGCGCGGCGTCCAGTCCCGCCTGACGGCGCACGCGGGCGAGGAGCGCGGGGAGCTCATCCACGAAGTGCCGGGGCATCTTGCCGGGGCGCACGACGACGGCGACGAGGTCCGCGTCCACGGCGGCGATCCATCCGAATTGGGGGCGGCTCGCGGCGTCGCGCACGGTGCCCGTCTTGGTGGCGACGCCCTTGAGCGCCCTGGACGTGGAGAGGCCGCTGAGTGTGCCTTCATCCACGTTGCCGGTGAGGAGCGCGAGCACATCCGGCCGCGCCTCCGCGAGCAACCGGTACGCCTGCGCCATGCCCCACGGAGACAGGCCATGCGCGGAGCGAAGCCCGATGGCCTCCGTCATGTCCGAGGGCAGACCGGTGAGGCCCACGGAGGACAGCACCGGCCCCCAGACACCAAAGGCCTTGGGCGCGAGCCCCGTGGCCTCCCAGTCCAGGAACCATCCGTTGCACGAGCGCAGGAGCGCCATCCGTGCATCCACCTTCGGAGGCAGCCCCGCGCCGCAAGCCCACTCCTGCACGCCCCTGCGCGGCGCGAGCAGCGGAGGCGCGTTGGAGTCCGGAGCAGCACGCCCCGCTGCCTCCGAAGAGGTGCCGGAGCCGCGGACATCGCGCGGCGAAGCGAGCACGGTCCCCGCCGCGTACAGGAACGGCTTGAGCGCGGAGCCGTAGGGCACCGCGCGGCGCACGTCTCCCTCGGAGAACAGCACCTCTCCCGAGTGCCGGCTCACCACCACCGTGGCCGGCTCGGGCGCGAGCACCGCCACGTCCGCCAGCTCCTCCACCGTCAGGGGCGCGGCCCAGCGCGCTCCGTCATGACACTGGCGCAGCCGGCGCGTCAGCGCGGCGGGAAACCCCGTGTGCTCCCCCAGGATGCGGGCCAGTCCCCTCCTCGCTCGCGGCGTGTCCACCGCTGGCGCGCTCGCCACCGCCTGCGCCGCGCTGGACAGCGATTGATAGGGACCGTCGCGCCACGCGGGCAGCTCGCCGCTCACCGTCAGCGCGAAGGCTTCGTGGAAGAGCCGGTCCTCGCTGGACGCGGGACAGGCCCACCACAGCAACTGGTGCGCCAGCTCGTGCCGCAGCGCCGTGCGCGTCCTCGCGTCCAGCACCCCGGGCGTGTTCTGCCGCAGCTCCACCACGCCGGGCCGGCCCTGCGCGTTGCGCTCGGGCGTCAGCGACGTGCCCTTCTGGAGCGTCACCGTGGCGGGAGCCCTCGCCGGAAGGCCCCCCGCCTGCGCCGCGTATTGCGCCTCCAGCGTCGTCCAGGCGGCCTGGGCCTCACGGCGCAGGTCCGCCTCGGGCGTCACATCGCCCTTCGTGACGAAGGTGGGCGAGGCCGACAACAGCACGGCGACGGCGACGGCCCACCCCATGGGCTACAGGTCACTCACGGACGTCTTCGAGGGCACCACCTTCAACACGTCCGACGCCGTGCGGCCCCGGATGCGCGCCGAGTACATGTCCTCGATGGTCGCGGGCGGCGCCGCGAACGTGCCCGCGAACTGCGCGCGCATCACGTAGCCCACCGTGCGCGGGCTGTCGCTCCACCACGCCGGCTCCTCGAAGAAGAACGTCGCGCGGGACGGGTCCAACTGCCGGCGCTTGAGCGCCTCCGGGGCCAGCGGCAGCGAGTGCGGCGGACCGCGGAAGACCTTGTCCTCCTGGAGCGGAACGAAGCCCGCCGGCACCGCGTCCTCCACCACGTAGTACGCCGAGCGCGCCCGGTTCTCCCCGCGCGCATCCAGCGTCAGCTCCACGTAGACCTCCTCGCCCTGGTTCACGGAAGCGCCCGCGTCCAGCTTCACCTTCCCGCCCTCGCGCAGCACGTAGTACGCGCGCTCCACGGACATCCCGTTCACGCGCGGCTGCACGCTCTTGAGCGGCGTCATCGCGGCGGCGCGCAGCGTGGCCACGCCGTCGAAGCCGCCCACGTCCACCGTGCGCGTCCCCGCCGGCAGCGTGGCGACCAGGCCCATGCTCCGCGCCGCGAACTTCACCGGCGCCGACGCGCCCTTCACCTCCGGCGGCGCCATGCCCTTGAACGCCTTCGCGTCACGCTCCACCAGCCAGAGCGAGTGCAAGAGCGCCGTGCTCCGGTCGAAGGTGGACAGGCCTGGCTCGCTCAGCATCTCCAGGATGCGCTTGCGCGCGCGCGTGACGTCCAGCGACCCGAACGACGCCGCGTGCGCGGTGATGGCCGTGAGGCCCACGCGCCGCAGCGGGAAGCGGTAGAACGCCTCGGACGTCTCCGCCTCGCCCCGGAGCCCCGCGAGCTTCGCGAAGCCCTCGCCGCTCTCCTTCACCAGCCCCTGGATGCGCTCCTGGAGGCCGGGCTCCTTCATCACGCCCGCCTTCTCCGCGGCCAGCACCGCGAGCGCCAGCGGATACAAATCCCCCGGCTTCGCGGACTCCACCAGCGCGCGCACCCGCGCCGCCTGACGCGGACCCTGCAGGCGCGCGAGCACGTAGGCGCGCGTCGCGTCGTACTCCGGCGGCAGGCCCTCCTGCGCCTCCAGCCACTTCGCGCTCTCCTGGATGCGCGCGTCGTCGCGGTCCACCAGCCCCGCCTCGGACGCGTACGCCAGGCCGTCCAGCGCGATGAGCGTGAGCGGCAGGCTGGGCTCGCTGTAGCCGCCGAACCAGGTGAAGCCGCCGCCCTTCACCGCGAGCCCCAGGATGCGGGCCGTGCCCTGCACGGAGCGGCTGCGCGCCTCCGCCAGCAGCGCCTGCGAGTCCGGGTCCAGCTTGTCCAGCGCCCCCGCCTTCTGGAGCACCTGGTACACCGCCACGTTGGGCACCGTCGTGGAGACGAGCTGTTCCAGACACCCGTACGGATACGTGAGCAGCTCACGCACGTTGGTGAGCGCCGCGTCCACCGTGGACGGCTGGAGCACCAGCTCCACGCGCGTCAACGCGGAAGCCTCCGGCGCCTCCAGCGACAGCGCGCCCCCGCCCCACGCGCTCACCTGCACCGCGTCCTCCACGGCGGCCGGGGCCACGTCGAAGCGCTTCAGGTCTCGCAGCGGATCCTTGCCGCCCACCACGTCCACGGAGAGCTGCGCCGGGCCCGTCTTCGCCGCGCGCAGCGTCACCGGCACCACCTGCTCGCCGCCCTCGCCCAGCTCCACCTTGCGCTGGAGCGCGTCCGCCTGGAGCGCGCCGCCCGGCTGCAACCGCACGTCCAGCACCTGGCTGCCCTTGGACTTCGAGCCCGCGGCCAGCCGCACGGACGCGAGCGCCTCGTCGCCCTCGCGCAGGAACTGCGGCAGCGCCGCGTAGACGTTGAGCCCGCCGCGCGTGGCGAACTCCGCCGTGCCCTCACCGAAGCGGCCGGACGTGTCCGCCGCCACCGCCGTCACCACCCACAGCGTCTGGTTGGAGGGCAGCGTGAAGCGCACCGTCGCGCGCCCGTCCCGGTCCGTCACCACCGCGGGGTCCCAGTGCGCCGTGTCCTTCTCCAGGTCCTTCGCGTTGCGGCTGGGCGGCTTGATGGACGCGAACGCGTGGTCGGGCAGCCCCGCCATCTTGCGCGCCAACTGCTCGCCGTAGCCGTAGCCCTGGAACTCCGCCGAGTAGAAGCTCGTCACGTTGTCGCGCGCGGGCGGATAGAAGAAGTCCAGCACGCCGGGGCGGAACTCGGACTGGATGGCGTAGACGGCCTTGTCCACCACGCCCACGGACACCTGCGCGGACACACCGTTGCCGTCGCTGTCGGTGACGCGCACGTCGATGGCCTGCTCCGTGAGCGGCAGCGCCTCCGCGCGGCGGGGCTGCAACGCCACCGTGAGCGTGCGCTCCTTCGGCACCACGCGGAACGCCACCGTGCGCTCCTCCCAGCGGCCCGTCGCCGTGGGGTACGCCACGGACGCGTACACCGCGCTGCCGAAGCGCTTCTCCACCGGGAACGTGTGCACCAGCGTGCGGCCCTTCAACGGCACCACCGTGGTGCCGTACAGGCTCGCGCCCGTCAGCGTCACCCACACGGGCCCCGCGTCCCTGCCGCCCTGGCCCCAGCCGTCCGGCATCAGCGCCACCAGCTTCGCGCTGTCGCCCGGCTCCAGCGTGCCGGACAGCGACGCGAGCGTGAGGTTGGGCACCTGCGCCACGGGCTCGTCCGCGCCGCCGATGACGAGCAGCGACTCCTCGCCCGTCCAGGCTTCGCCCTTCTTGTCCTTCACCGTCACGCTCGCGACCACCCGGCCCACGTCCGTGGTGGGCACCTTCAGGCGGGACGTGCCGTCCTGCTGCGTGGTGAAGGTCTGCGTGCCCAGCTCCTTCTCGCTGCCGTCCGCGCGGACCAGCGTGAAGTCCACCTCGCCCGTGGTGACGCCGTAGGCCTTGCCGGACAGCGTGGTGGCGCGCACGGACACCTGCGCGTCCGAGCCCTTCTGCACCACCGCGTCCGAGAACCGCGCCACGCCCAGCACCTCCACCTTCGACAGGAAGAAGGCGGCGGTGCCGGTGGCGAACGTCTCCTGATCATCCCGCGCGCGCACGGTGAGGCTGTAGCGGTACGGCAGCCGGTCCTCGCCCGGGCCGAGCGGGGGCACGGCGACCTCCACCTGGGCCTCGCCCTCCGCGTTGAACTCGCTGGCGGAGGACCACGGGTCGTCCGTGGCCTGGCGCTCCGCGACGGACGAGTACAGCCGCTCCGGCACGCTCAGCTTGCCCTCGCTGCTGGAGGCGGTGCCGTACGTCACCGCGCTGCCCTGGCCGCCGCGGCCGGAGTCGTCCACCCACGCGGGCGCGTCCAGCAGGCTGCGGTAGAGGAACACCTCGTACTTCGCGCCCTTGGGCACGCCGCCCGCGTAGCGGCGCGCGCGCACCGTCACGCTCACCGTCTGGCCGGGCACCACCGTCTCCGACGCGGGCTGCACCTCCAGGTAGAACGTGGGCTTCACGTAGTCCTGCACGCGCGCCTCGCCCTGGTGGGGCTGCGAGTCCAGGTCCGCCTCGATGCGCAGCACGCCCGTGCCCAGGTCGTCCGGCACCTTCAGCGTGCCGTTGAACGCGCCGAACTCGTCCACCGCCGCGCGGGTGACGATTTCACGGCCCTCCTGCGACACCAGCTTCACGCGCACGTCGCGCTTCTTCGGCGTGAAGAGCCGCGCAAGGAACGTGTCCGGCTGACGCACGAGCCCGCGGAACTTCACCTCGTTGCCCGGCTTGTAGATGGGCCGGTCGCTGTAGATGAACACGTCCGGCGCCACCGCCAGCGCGGAGTAGAAGTCCGTGTCCACGATGGCCGTGTCCTGGCCGGCCGTCACAGTCGCGATGATGCGCGGCTCCGTCACCGCCAGCGTCACCTCGCCCTTGTCGTCCGTGGTGCCCGTGGGGCCCTTGCCCGTGGGCAGGTACACCTGCACCTGCGCCCCCGCGCGCGGCTGCTGGTCGCGCCCCGCCACGCGCACCAGCACCTGGCCGTCCGTCTGCTTGAGCTGCACGGTGACGTCGCTGACGACGAGCACCACCTGCCCCTCCACCCGGCCCTGCACCAACTGGAGCACGTAGGTGCCCGCGGGCAGCGGCGCGAGCAGCACGCGGCGCTCCTGGAAGCCGCTGCCGCTGTCGCCCGTGTCGAAGCCCGGCACGTTGAAGTCGCGGTTGGCGCCGCCCAGGTCCAGGTTGAGCCACTGGCTGCGCACCACGGAGAAGCCCGGCGGCGTGCCCACCAGCTTCTCCGGCCCCTCCGCCACCTTCGCCAGCGGCTCGCCGGACGAGGAGTCCGCCGGCGGCTTCGGCAGTGACGTCCCCACCTCCTGGCGGAAGTCGGGCGACAGCGCCTCCATCAGCACCAGGCCCGGCGAGCGCACCGCGTTGAGGCCGCGGCTCAGGCCCCGGCCCGGGTTGAGCAGCGTGGGCGGCGTCTCATACGCGCGCCGCAGGTCGCCCTGCGCGCGGATGAACGCGTCCAGGTTCGCGGGCTGGAGCACGCGCAGCTCCACGGGCCCCTTGTCCTCGAAGGCGACGTCCACGGCCACCGGCTCGCTGCTGCCGTAGGAGCGCGGGACGGTGATGTAGAGCGGCTTGGCCAGCGCCACGCCGGACAGCAGGAGCGCGGCCAGGGCCGCGAAACGAACGGAGGTCTTCATGTCCCAAATCCTTCCGACGCCATGACGTAGCCCTGCGCGTTGCCCCGGAAGCCCAGGTACGGCAGGGCCTCCAGGTCGCGGCGGGCCGCTTCGATTTCAGGGGGCAGCGCCTTGGGCATGGGCGACGCGCGGTCCACGCGCGCCTCGGACGTGTAGCCGTCCATGGCGAGCCCGCTGAGCAGCCGCCCCGTGTTGACGCCCAGCACCACCGTGGAGGGCGCGCGCAGCCCCGCGACCACCGGGCCCGCGGCGTTGAGCATGTTGGGCGCGCGGCCTTCGCACGCCTTCTGGAGCCGCTCCACCTCCGGCTGGCTCGTGGCCAGCACCACGTGCTTGCACAGCGTGGCGCGCACCAGCGTCCGCGCGCCGCCGGAGAACAGCGCGGACAGCCCCTCCGCGTCCTTCTCGTCGCCCCACAGCAGGGCCAGCTCCGGCTCCATGGACGCGCTGCCGCGCGGCGTCCACGCCACGGCCACCTGGCGCGCGCGCATCGGGGCCCGGCTCTCGCCCTTCCAGAAGGCCTTGAGCTGCGCGGGCTCCAGCGACTCCGGCAGCATGAGCTGGAACGCGAACAGCACCGGCGTGTCCTCGGGCACCAGCTTGAGCAGGTCGTCGGAGAGGGGCTTGCCGGTGGCCACCCACGTCCCGCTGACCTTCCCGGCGATGCCCTTCGCCACCAGCCGGTCGCCGTCCACGCCCAGTTGGAGCCGCGTGTCCTCGCCCAGGCCGAGCACATGGGTGAAGAGCTGCGCCTCGCGGCCGTAGGCGTTCGCGTCGAAGCCCACCTCCACGTCCACGCCCAGCTCCCCGTCCAGCTCCGGCAGCGCCGCGCACAGCGCCTGGAGCACCACCACCGGGTGGCGCGACAGCACCAGCCGGTCCTCCGTGCGCGCCGCCCACACCGTCTGCTCGGCGACGAGCCAGCGCGACAGGTGGAAGCCGCCGTCCGGCACCTCCCCCGTGCTGGCGGGGCACCCGTCCGCCACCAGCTCCCCGCGCTTCGCCACGGCGTCCAGCGAGTCCCACGCCGCCCGCGCCGTCTTGTTCGCCTTGGGGACGATGAGGGCGGGCGTGCCCACGCGCGCGTCGCCGGTGAACCACACCGTGCGGAACGGCGTGTCGAGCAACTGCCCGACGACGACGTCCAGCACCGCGCCCTTGAAGGACGCCTTGAGG
This sequence comes from Corallococcus sp. AS-1-6, assembly GCF_020037015.1. Taxonomy (GTDB): domain Bacteria; phylum Myxococcota; class Myxococcia; order Myxococcales; family Myxococcaceae; genus Corallococcus. The sequence continues at coordinate 139,899 of NZ_JAIQDE010000023.1, forward strand.
TCGGCGCCGGTCGAGCCCAGGAACGCGGCCCAGCCGCTCGTGAAGCCCTGCCCCAGCGGCTTCTCCCACTGCGACTTCAGCCACGCGTTGCGCGCCAGCGCGTCGCGCACCTTCGCGGGCGAGTGCACGTCCACCCAGAGGGCGGGGAGCGCCGCGGCGCCGGGCACCTCCATCTTCGAGGAGGACACCTCCGGCATGCCCTCCACGGTGGCGCCCGCGGTCGGCGGGCCCTTGGGCTCACCGGAGGAGAAGGCGGGGCCGGAGCCGCCGCCGCCGCTCTTGCGGCCGAGCACGAAGGCCCCCACGCCCACGCCCACGACGAGGGCGCCGATGAGCGCGATGCGCGCGGCGGACGAGGGGCCCTTGCCTCCGCCTCCAGCGGGGGGCGGCGGGCTCACGGGAGACGTCATGACATCCACTCCTTGAAGCGGAAGAAGCCGAGGAAGGCGGCGTTGGCCGGCACGGGGCGCCACTCCAGCGGCGCCTCGGTGGCGAGGGAGTCCAGGACGCCGGTGCGCACGCGCGCTCCGGCCTCACCGGGGTGGTAGACGACGCGCGCGGGGGCATGGGCCCGGTCCTCCGGGCGCACCACGAGCATCAGGTGGAAGACGGGGCCCGCGTCGTGCTCCTGGCGGAAGGCCACCACGTCCCCGGTGCGGAGCTGCTCGCGCGCGTCCTCGCCCCGGCCCAGCGGAGCGAAGCTGCGGCTGATCAGCGTCTCCGCGTCCGCGAAATCAGAGGGTCCGCCGCGCGCGTCCCGCCACAGCGGGGAGGCGAGGCGCTCGGCGGCCACGCGCCGGTACGCCGTGCGGTACGCGTAGCGGATGAGGCCCGCGCAGTCGCGCTGCGCCGGCTGCCACGCGGCGTCGAAGGCCTTCACCTGCGCGAGCGCCACCTGCGCGACCTCCCGGCGCAGCAGCCGCGAGCGCGTCTCCGGGGCCACGGGCTCCGATGCGATGGACGCGGCAGGCCGCGCCCGAGCCTCCACGGAGGGCGGCGCAGCGGCGTTCAACAGCAACGTGAGCATCAGGACGCGCATGGCGGGGCCGAGCCGGGAGCGCCGGCCGCTTCAGTAGCCCTCGTCTCCGCCGCCACCGCCGTCCCCACTCTTCTGGAGCTCCTTGACCGCCTCCTCCAGGTTCGTGGGCCAGCCGTTCCCCTTGGGCTTCGGATCCGCGGACGGCACGTACACCTCCGCCTGCCCGTCTCCCAGGATGTTCACCCACGCCAGCACGCGCGTCGTGCCCGGCGTCGCCAGCGGGATGCGCACGCGGCGGCGGACCTCGCCCGGCGTGCCCTCGAAGAGCGCCAGGTTGAGCGTGGCCACCGTGTGCGCCTTGTCACCGCTGGGCCAGTAGTTCGTCGCCACCAGGTACACGCCCTTGGGCGGCGCGCGGTGGATGTAGAGGTACGGGCCGTACGCCGGCTGGTCGAAGTCGCCGCCCTGCTCGTTGAGGAAGAACGTGCCGCCGGACGGGCTCTCCGTGTTCGCCCAGTACACGTGCGCCATGGACGTCACGTCCAGCGTGTCGCCCGCGCTGCTCGCGTCCGTGGGCTCGTAGATGTGCAGGTCCGTGTAGACGCCGTCCGTGTCGCTCGTGAGGATGGCCTTGAGCGGCACCGGCGGCACCTGCGCGTAGCTCGTCGCCTGCGCGCGCGCCGTGCCACCCTTGTTGGTGGCCATCACCGTCACCACGTTCTTGCCGCTGGCCGCGGGGAACTTGCGGCTGAAGCGCCCCCCCTGCGTGCGCATCAGGTAGCGGTCGCCGTTGATGGACACGACCACCGGATCCACCGAGGCGTCGCTCACCGTGCCCTCGATTTGCAGCATCCGGTCCACCGTCCACCCGCCGGACGGCGCGCTCAACACCACCTTGGGAATCGTGTCGCCCCGGCCAATGGGCACGCCCTGCTGGCGGGCGGAGACCGGCGGCGCCGTCTGCGAGAGCAGCCCGGCGAGAAGGACGGAGAGCATGATGGAGCCTGCGAACCTGGAGGTGAGCCGCGCGAACCGCGTGTCCGCGAAGAGACACAGCGTGCGGCAAGCCCCTCCCCCTTTTCAAGCCACCCGGCCCCCGCTGGCGCCATGGCCCGGGAAGCCCCCCCGCCGCGACGCTGGACGTCGCGGCCTTCGCCTCCCCTCCTCGCGAGTCCGTCCGCCCGCCCTTCGGGCCCGGACACCCACGGTCACGCGTCAGAGGGGCCCTGCCTGCCGCACCCGACTACTGCGGGCGCTCCCAGCCGTGGCGGTTCACGAAGTCCGACACCATGGCGGCCGTCGTGTCGCGGATCTTCTCCACGTCCGCCGCGGACTTGCCCACCGTGTCCTCCATGGGCCAGTCCTCGCGCTTCTGGTCCGCCACCACCGGCGCGTCCGGCAGCCCGCCCAGCGTCACCAGGATCTGCGCGCTCTTCGCCAGCTCGGGCGTCAGGCGCTGCGGCTTCGCATCGCCCAGGTCCACGCCCATCTCCTTCATGGTGGCGAGCACCTCGGGATGCAGACGCTCGGCCGGCTGCGTTCCCGCGGAAATCGCGCGCGCCTTCGCCGGGTCCGCCAGCAGGTTGAAGAAGGCCGCCGCGATCTGCGAGCGACCCGCGTTGTGCGTACAAGCGAAGATGACCGTGTTCATCGCACCGCCTTTGGAGTGTTGAGAATCATGATGTTCCTGGGCTTCCTGGGAAGTATCACATCCTGAGCAGGGAAGAGGACAACGCTCGCCCTCCCCCAGCACATCCCCCTGACAAGGGGTGTCATGACCGCCAATCTGGGTGGGATTTGACTCCGCGCGAAGCCTTCCCTGGGGCGGGAGCCGGGGGGATGCCTAGGTTGGAGGGGTCATGCAAAGCACCCCCTCCTGGGCCTGGATCGTCTTCTGGGCGCTGCTCCTGGCGCTGCTGGTGGTGGACCTGCTCGCGCACCGGGGAGGCCGGGGGCAGTCGCGCCGCGCGGCGGTGCTGTGGAGCCTGGCGTGGGTGGGCCTGGGGCTGGGGTTCTGCGGCTTCGTGTGGGCGACGCTGGGCAGTGAGCGCGGCCACGAGTACCTGGCGGCGTGGCTCATCGAGAAGAGCCTGAGCCTGGACAACGTCTTCGTCTTCCTCGTCATCTTCCGCAGCCTGAACGTGCCCCAGCGCTACCAGCACGAGGTGCTCTTCCTGGGCATCTTCGGGGCGCTGGTGTTCCGGGCCCTGTTCATCTTCGTGGGGGCGGCGGCGCTGCAGCGCTGGGGCTGGGTGTCGTACGTCTTCGGCGCCATCCTGCTCGTCACCGCGTGGCGCGTCCTGCGCGAGGACCCCTCCAAGCAGGAGGACAACCGCGTGGTCGGCTGGCTGGCCAGGAGTCTGCCGGTGACGGACCAGGTGGAGGGGCCGCGCTTCGTGGTGAAGCAGCAGGGGCGCAGGCTGGCCACGCCGCTGCTGCTGGCGCTGGTGGGCCTGGAGGTGACGGACATCCTGTTCGCGGTGGACTCGGTGCCGGCGGCGTTCTCCGTCACCACCGACACGTTCATCCTCTACAGCTCCAACGCCTTCGCCATCCTGGGGCTGCGCGCGCTCTACCTCGTCATCGCCGGGGCCGTGGGGCAGTTGAAGTACCTGCACTACGGGCTGGCGGGGGTGCTGGCGTTCGCGGGCGTGAAGATGGTGGTGGAGACGTGGGTGCACATCCCGCCGCTCCTGTCCGTGGCCATCATCGTGGCGGTGATTGGCGGGGCGGTGGGCGCCAGCCTCCTGCACCGCAGGTCCGTGCGCCAGGTGGAGGCCTGAGGCGCCTCAGGTGCCGCCGGGGCTCAGGGGCTTCGTCAGCAGTTGGTCGAACGTGGGGTTCGCCGCCTTCGCGATGCGCGCCGCGTGCTTCTTCAGGAGGGCGGCGTTGGCGTCCTTCACGTCCTTGCCGGAGGCCACCTCCAACTGGGTGATGTACTTGCGCAGCCCGGCGCGCCGCTGCTCCAGTTGCAGCCGCTCTGCCTCGCTGAGCTTCGGGTCCTCCAACCGCGGCCCGATGGCGGCGAGCTGCTCCTCCAGGAGCGCGATGTTCGCGGGGTCGCTCGCCTGGGACACCATCGCCACGCCCGCGTCCGGCGCGGCGGCCTGGGGCTCCGGATACACCACGGCGGTGAGGCGGCCGAACTCCTGGGGCGACATGCGCTGCGCCTCCAGGTTCAGCAGGAGGGAGGCCTGGGCCTTGCCCAGCATGCGCAGGGAGGCGCCCGCGGCCCGGAGCTTCGCGCTGTGGCTCCCGTTGCTGAGTTCGTTGCCGTACTTCTGGACGAACTCCAGGGACTCCTTCTGGAGCACGTCGTAGGCGGGCAGGGTCGCCTCGCGCGCCGCGAGGTAGGCCTCCAGCCGCGCCTCGTCCAGCTTCAGCACCTTGCCCGCGGCAGGCGGCTGGAAGGGGTAGCGGGCGTTGAGCTCCGCGGTCTTCTGGGCGCGCTCCTGGGACTTCATCAGCGCGGCCACGCCGGCGCCGTCCATCTGGCGGTCCGCCCAGTACCCCGTGGCGACCAGGCCTCCGCCCACGAGGAGCAGCCCGCCCACACCCAGCCCCAGCCCGAGGATCCACTTCTTGTTCATGGCGCTGCTCCGCTCTCCTTCCGGAAAGGACGGGCCCGCCCGCCGCCGGAGCCCCTTTGCTACCCGGGCCGTCCCTGGAGGGCAAGCGCGCCCCGGGCAGGGGCGGCCCCTTTCAGTCCCGGGCGGGCGGCCGGCGCGGCAACTGCACGAGGAAGGTGGTGCCGTCCTGCGCGGTGGAGCGCACGCGCAGCCGGCCGCCATGCGCGTCCACGATGTGCTTCACGATGAACAGCCCCAGCCCCAGCCCGTGGGCATTGCGCTGGCCATCCCGGAGCTCCGCGCGCTTGAGGGGCTCGAACAGGTGCGGCAGTTGGTGCTGGGGGATGGGGCGCCCCTGGTTCTTCACCGCGAGCGTCACCCCCCCCGCCTGGCCCCGCAGCCGCACGCGCACCGGGCAGTGGGCGTCTCCGTAGGCGAGCGCGTTGTTCACCAGGTTGGTGATGACCTGCGCCAGCCGGTCCGGGTCGCACCACAGCCGGGTGACGCCCCGCCCGGCCACCTCCAGGCGCCGCTCCGGGTGGGCCTGCTGCACCTCGTCCAGCACCTGGCGCACCAGGTCCAGCAGGTCCACGTCGCGCGGGGCCATGGGGATGCCGCCGCCCAGCCGGGCCTGGGTGAAGTCCAGCACGTCGCGCAGCATGCGGTGCGCGCGCTCGGCGCTGGAGAGGATGCGGGCCACGGCCTTCTGGTCGCGCGGGTCGGGGTCCTCCCGCCTGGCCAGCGACGTGGCGGCCATGGTGATGGCGGAGATGGGGTTGCGCAGGTCGTGGCCGACGATGCCGATGAGCAACTGCTCGAACTCCGCGCGGCGCCTCGCCTCGGCCTCCGCCTCGTGCCTGTCGGTGACGTCCTGCATTGCGCCCACCATGCGCACCGGGCGGCCCTGGAGGTCCTTCACCACGCGGCCCCGGTCCTCGACGAAGGCCCACGTCCCGTCGCCCCGGCGAATCCGGTACTCGGCCTCCCAGTGGCCCTCGTGGCTGTCGATGGCCCTCTGCAGCTCCCGCATCACCTGCTCGCGCTCGTCGGGGTGCAGGCTGGCCGTCCACCACGCCGTGTCCATGACGGGCGGCCCCCGGGACATGTCCAGCCGGAGGACGCGGGGCGCCGATTCGCTCCAGTGGATTTCATCCGTCACCAGGTCCCAGTCCCAGATGATGTCGCGGGTGGCCAGGGTGGCCAGCCGGTAGCGCGTCTCCGACGCACGCAGCTCCTGCTCCGCGCGGCGCCGCTCGGTGATGTCCAGCGACACGCCCGACACGCTCACCACGCGCCCGCCCGCGTCGAACACCGGCAGGAGGCGGACCTCGAACCAGACGCCCATGAGGTACAGCTCCGTGGACAGCCGCTCGCCGGCCAGCGCGCGCAGGACGACCTCCAGCACGTCCCGCCGGTTCCGGAACACGTCGAAGACGGAGCGTCCGTGCATCACCCGGGAGGGCACGGAGGTGGACGTCACGCCCTCGCCCTCGAAGAGGGTGAACACGCCCTGCGCGTCGAAGGCCCACAGCACGACGGGCAGTTGCGTGAGCACGCGGTGGAGCTGCTCGCGGGCCTCGTCGCGCTCCTGGCGCAGCGTGCGCGTGGCGGTGATGTCCGTGGACACGCCGCACAGGGCCCACGGCTCGCCCTGCACCACGCTGGGCAGGGGGAACTTCATCGTGTGGTAGAGGTGCGTCCCGTCGGGCTGGAGCACCTCCTCGTCGAAGACGAGCGGCGTCTTCGACGCCAGCACCCGGCGGTCGTTGTAGCGGAAGCGCTCCGCCGTCTCCCGGGGGAACAGGTCCAGGTCCGAGCGCCCCAGCACCGACTCGCGCGGGTGGCCGGAGATGGCCTCGAAGGGGCGGTTGATGAAGAGGTACCGCCCGCTGGCGTCCTTCGCGTAGATGGCGGCCTGGGCGTGGTCGAGGATCTCCTGCAGCCGCTGTTCGCGGGAGCGCAGCGCCTGTCCGTGCTCGTGGACGTAGTGGGCCACGGCCTCCGTCAGGCTCCGGTCCAGCGCGCGCCACAGCGCGCGCAGCTCGTTCGTGCCGAGCGGCCGGTGGGACGCATCCAGCACCTCGAGGATGGCCTCGCGCAGCAGGCCGTACTCCTCCACCAGCGTCTCCACGCGAGCGCCGGCCTGGAAACGCCGCTGCCCGATTTCCCGGGCATGGGCCCAGACCGCCCCCGAGGACCAGTTCTCCACGGCGCCCTGACGGAGGACGAGCACCAGCGCGTCCAACAGCTTGAGCATCCCCGCCAGCCGGTCCTGGAGCTGCGCGGCCATGCCCGGAGGGTGAGGGTCCAGCCGTGCGCCCCAGCGCCGGAGGATGTCCTCGCGCCGCGCCTCCACCAGGTCCGCGAGCGAGTCCGTCGTGGACGCGAACGGGTTCATGCCGGCGCTCCGGAGGCACCGGTCGTACGAGGCAGGCCGCCTGCTGTGGGAAGAGTGAGTGTCACCGTACCCCTGCTCCCTGGACGTGGCCGGAGTGGAGGGAAGATGCACATCGCGCGTCGCGAAATGGATGGGGCTTGCGGGATGGGGTGGGGTGGCTTGCCCACCTCTGGGATTGAACCCAGGGACGTGGCGGGCGGCCATGGGAGGCCTCCGTGAACCGCCGGGTCGCATCATTGACCTGGGGGAGACGGACTCCCGAGCACACGGGAGGCCGCAGGCCATGCCACTCGCGGAACGAAGGACGGGCGGACAGGGCGAGCATGTCCTGGTGACAAGGGGGCTGCCCTCCAGGACGTGGACCCGGGTCCACGTCCGGACGGGCGAGGGCCGGTCGCGAGCTCCACCAGGGCCTGGCCGCTGGGCGCGCGGCTGTCCCAGGCGGTGATGGACACGCTGCCGCAGGGTGGACGCAGGTGGGCGCCGCCCCCGGGGACACGGCGCCGGGCAGCGGCCCCACAGGCCCCGGCGTGCGCGCCGGGCCTCCAGCTCCAGGGCCTCGAACTCGCCGCGCCGGGAGGCACCGGCCGGCGGGATGAACAGCGTGCACGCGTAGCCGCGCCGCACGAGCAGCGCGTTCACGTCCTCTCCGTCCACGGACACGTACGCGAGCCGCCGCCCGAAGCGGTCCGTGCACGCCTCCGCGTCCCGCAGCCGCACCGTGCGGCCCTCCACGAGCGAGCGGTTGAACGCCGCGGCCTCCTCGCCGAAGCAGTCGTCGTGCCCCTGCGTCGTCTCCGGGGTGTCGGCCAGCAGGTAGCGGATCCGCTCGCCGTCCTGGAGCACCACCGTGTCCCCGTCGATGACCTTCGTCACCACGCCCGTGCTCGGGCCGCACTCCCCTTCCCCGCCACCACAGGCGGACAGGACGGTGAGCAGCACCAGCCAAGCAAACCGCCGCGTCCTCATCGCGCGCACGTCCGGTTCTCCCGGCCCGGGGTGCCCCGGTCGCCCGCGCCGAAGGTCACGCCGGCGGGCGTGGGACAGAAGGCCCCGGCCGCGTCGTTGCCGGTGGCGTCCCGCACGCGCGCGTCCAACTGCGACGACACGCCGGGGCTCGCGGCGTTCGTGAAGACCACCGAGTCCAGCACGCTCCCCTGCGCCGACAGCTTGAGGACATGGGCCCCCGCGCCGTTGCCCAGGCCGAACGCGAACGTGCCGAGCACTGAGGGCAATCCGCCATTGAGTGAAGCGTCTTCACCACGCGCGAGGACCGCGAAGCCTCCGGACTTCATCGACAGGCACAGCGGGGACTCCAGGACGGAGCTGCCCGACTCGCTGGAGAGCGTCACCCCGTTGAGGTCCACCTCGCGCAGCGCGAGCACCTCCACCCACTCCCCCTGCGCATCCGGGACGGCGGCGGGGTCTGCCATGAACTCGGTGAGCACCAGCGAGCCCACGGTGGGAGCGCGGAGCGCACGGGGCTGCCCCGTGGTCCGGTCGATACAGCCTGCCTGCGCCGTGCCCGCGTCCGCTCCGGTGCACGCGCGGTTGGTCCGTCCCGGCGTACCCAGGTTGCCCTTGTCACCGTAGGCCTCCGTGGCGGCGCACCAGGACGCCGTGACGTCGTTGCTCTTCGCATCGGCGGTGAGCGGCGCGGACACCTGGGTGGCCACGCCGTCCTGGGCCGGGCCATACAGCGCGCTGTCGATGAGCACGCTGCCCGCGCGGATGGCGACCCCGCCGCCCGCGTTGCGCAGGTCCACGGAGAACGTGGCCAGCGGCTCCGGCAGGCCGCCGTTCACCTCCGGTTCCCGCCTGCGCGCGAGCAGCGCGGACTCTCCGGCGGCGAGGGACAGACAACGCTCCGACTCCAGGCGCGTGCCGGACGTGTCCGTTCCCACCGTCAGCCCATTGAGGTCCACGGGCACGGTGGCGCGGACCTCCAGCCACTCGCCCACCGTGTCGTCTCCTCGCGGGTTGGCCATCACCTCGGTGATGATCAGCTCTCCGGGCCGCGGGGACTGGATGTCCCGGGGAGAGTCCGCGCCCGGCGGCAGACACGTCGCTCCGGAGGTGACTCCGCCATCCGGCAGTGCGGGACACGGCGCGTTCGCGCGTCCCGGACTGCCACGCGTTCCGTCCGGCGCGTCGCACCAGCGCGACAGGTCGTCGTTGCCCTCCGCGTCGGGCACGAACCGGCCGTCATAGGTCCGGGCCGCGCCCGACTTCACTGGCGCGGCCAGCGCCACCGAGTCGAGCACGCGCGTCCCGCACCGCAGACCCAGGAGCCCCGCGCTGTTGCCCAGCGCGCCGAGCGCATCCCCGTAGGTCTGGTCCACATGCTCGGGCAGCGCGCCGTCACGCACGTCGCCCAGCACGACGAAGGCCCCCGCGTCCACCGGCAGGCCCGTGGTGAACGTGTAGACGCGCTCCTGTGCCGCTTCGTCGCGCGCGGTGAAGAGCGTGACGCCCAGCAGGTCCACGGTCTGCCCGGTGGGGTTGTGGAGCTCCACGTACTCCTTCCCCGTGTCCGCGCCCACGGGGTCGTTGAGGTACTCCGTGATGATCAGGTCCCCCGGCACCAGCGCCTCACACGCCGCTGGCTCGTCCTCCCACGTGGGCAGTCCGCACGCCCCCATCCACCCCAGCATCCATCCCAGTCCCAACCGCACACCCCATCCCCGCACTGCCCGAGCCGCCACACTCCGCTCCCTTCAGAACCGCGTCTCCACTTCCAGCGCGAACAGGTGCCGGGGCGCATCCGGCGGCGTCCGGGCTCCTCTCGCGTCCTTCAAGTCCACGACCCACGCGTACCGGGCCCGCGTCGTCACGGCGTCCGCCGTCCAGCTCGCATCGAGCGTGGCCCGGAAGGCCTGCTCCAGCCGGTCGCGAGTCGACACGTCCTCGTCCTTCCACACGGCCCGGCCGCGCAGCCTCAAGGCGTCACAAGGCCGCACCTGCGCCTCCACCACCGCGTGCGCGTCCTCCCGCACGCCGCGGTTCACCGGATCATCCACGCGGGCATGCGCGTACTGCGCGGCCACGGACACCGCGTCGTGAAGCTCCGCCTTCACCCGGGCCGTGATGCGCAGCAGCGACCCTGAGCAGGGGTCCTCGCCCGAACCGTCGAAGCAGTCCCCCGCGACGCCGACGTCCTTGTCCCGGTACTCGGCCCACAGCGACGGTTGGAACAGCGCGTGCGCCCGCCAGTCCACCCGGGCCGAGCCCCGCAGGTTCACCGTGCCGGCGCTGCCCACCGCCGTGCCATCCGAGGGCAGCGTCCACGCATCCACCTCACCGCGCAGCCGCAGCGCGCCCTCCACGCGGTGCAGGTAGCGCACGCGAGCGCCCACTTCGTTCCGGGCCCGTGAGCCCTCCAACTCGTCCGGGCCGGACATCGCGCCCGTGTAGGGATTGGCGAAGCCGCGCCCATAGGCACGCAGCGACAGCTCCAGCTCCTTCGACGTGTCCGCCACCACCGTGCGTTGAAGCGCGCCGTAGCCACCGCCTCCGCCCGGCGCCGCATCGAACGTGCGCGCCGCCTCCACGAAGAGGTCCACGGGCCCCAGCCCCCACGCGCCATCCACGCCCACCGCGCCGAAGGCACCGCCCGCCGGGTAGCCCGCCGTGGAGCGGAAATCGAGCGCCGCGCCCTCCACGCTCCACACCGGCCGCGCGCCCCAGGCCGTCACTCCGACCTGTGCCCGCCGGGTCCACGCCATCGCCGCGTGGCCACCTCCCGCCCACTCGTGGAACACGCCGGGCAGCGTGCGCGACACGACTCGTCCCGTGGAGGCTCCTGTTCCCGCGAGCCACACCGCGGGCGCCTTGCAGGCCGTGCCCGCACAGGACGCCCGTTCCATCAGCGCGTGCGAGAGCAGCGAGCGGGACTGATACGAACCGAAGCCCGTCACGGACACCCCCGACGCGGTCCGCACCGTGCCCACCACGCCCCGGAAGCCTTCGTCCCATTGGAAGTCCGGCGTCACGTCCGCGGCGCGCTCCTCGGGGGTGCAGGCGCCATCTCCCAGGAAGCACCAGCGCTCCACGTCGCCCGGCACCCGCACGGCGTCATCCGGCAGGAAGCCCTCCGGCGTGGGCAGCCCGGTGGTGTCCAACGTGAGCCGCTGACCGAAGCCCAGCCGGTACGAGCCCACCAGCACGGAGGCCCGCTCGCCCGTCCACTGACCGAAGAACTTCGGCACGACCACCGACACGCCGGGCGCCTCCGCCACCAATGCCCGCCGGTTCGCGTCCCGGTGCACCGCGCCCAGCCGTCGCCGGGTGAGGGACGTGAGCAATCCCAAACGCCATCCCTCCGGTCCCGCCACGCGCACCTGGAGCGCCAGCGGAGGCAGCACCGGATCCGACGCGGCGAACGCCGACAGCAGCCGCGCATCCCCCGCCACCCGCTCCGGCGCCGAGGTCGTCAGGAAGGGCGCCAGCCGTCGCCGCTCCTCCGGCGTCAGCCCTCCCGAAGCCGCGAACCCATCCACGCGCGCGTACGTCAGTCCCGGCAGCGCATAGAGCGAGGCGCGCGACGCATTCGCCGGATCCACCCCCGAGCGCCGCAGCACCCGCAGCGCCGACAGCGTCTCGGCCGTGATGGCGCCGTCCTCCCGCAGCGCGAACAGCGCCTGCTCGCCAGTGTCCTCGGGGTCTACCTCATACGTCGCGGCGAGCGCCGTGAAGGGCAGACCCAGCAGGAACAGCCACACGCGGACGAGGACGGAACGCACGCGGCGGGCCCTCTGCAGGAGCGGGACCACCCTTCCCTACAGAGAAGGCGCGACGCGCGGTCCATCCCTTTCCCGGACTTGGGGTCCAGGCGAGGGACGGCGGTCCACGCGCCTCCAGGTGGCCGTGGGGCGGTGCGGCTATGCTGCGGTGACATCCTCGCGAGGCCGGTCCGTCCGGCCCCAGAAACAGCGCATGGGCTACGTCCACATCCTTCGCCACTTCCCCTCTCCCCAGGAGGGGTTCAACCGCACCGTCCGCATCTACACGCCGGACACCTACGACGCCTGGAAGGACCACCGCTTCCCGGTGCTCTACATGCACGACGGGCAGAACGTCTTCGCGCATCCGGAGTCCGCCGTCTTCGACACGTGGTGCGCCAACCGCGTCGCGGAGGAGAACGTCCAGGCGGGGCGGATGGAGCCGTGGATCATCGTCGCGGTGGACTCGGGCCCCGGCCGCTTCGAGGAGTACTCGCCGTGGGACGAACCGCGCAACGGCGTGTCCGCGCGAGGCGAGGCCTACGGGCGCTTCCTGGTGGAGGAGCTGAAGCCCTACATCGACCGGACGTACCGCACGCGCCAGGGCAGCGAGTGGACCGGCGTGATGGGCTCGTCGCTGGGCGGGCTCATCTCGCTGTACCTGGGGTGGAAGTTCCCGCGGGTGTTCGGGCGCATCGGCGCGCTGTCGCCCACGGTGATGTGGAGCCAGGGCCGCCTGTTCGACGCGTGGCGCGAGCACAGCCGCCGCTGGACGCGCATCTACCTGGACGCGGGCGCCACGGAGTTCATCCACGCGGGCGGCCTGCCGCTGGACTACGGCCGGGGCACGCGCGACTTCTTCCACCACCTCCAGGGCCTGGGCTACGGAGACCACGAGGTGTCGCTCGTGCTGGAGCCCGGCGGCGAGCACCACGAGAAGGACTGGCAGCGCCGGCTGCCGGGAGCCATGCAGTGGCTGCTCGGGTGAGCCTGTTCTCGTGACACGCCAGCCCCGCTCGGTGCCGCCCGAACAGCGGCAGGTCTACGTGCAGGTCGTGGAGGGCCTGCTCCAGCACGGCCTGAAGGGACAGGTGTCGCCCCGCCTGCGCGAACGGCTGCGTCATGCGGGCGTGGACCTGGACCGGCCGCTGTTGCCGCTCTACCCCGTGCCGGTCTGGGCGCGGTGCCTGGAGATCATCGTGGAGGAGGTCTATCCAGACGTGCCTCGGGTGGAGGGCTACACCCGGCTCGCCCGGGCGCACGTGGAGGGCTACGGGGCCACGCTGCTGGGGCGCGCGGTGATGGGCGTGATGCGGGTGCTGGGGCCCCGGCGCATGGTGCAGCGGCTGCCGGAGGTGCTGCGCGGCACGGACAACTACACGGAGGTGACGCTCGTGGAGCGCGGCCCCGCGCACTTCGAGCTGAGCCTCAACTCCAGCCTGGGCGCGCCCGGCTACGTGGAGGCCCTCTTCGAGGGGCTGCTGGCCTCGGGCGGCGCGAAGGCGCCCAGCGTGACGAAGGTGCACGACGACGGGGACAGCTCCACGTACGCGCTCACCTGGATTCAGGACCCCTGAAGCTCGGGTCGCCGCTCACGTCGCCTGGATGAAGCGCACCGCGTCCCGCATGGACTCCAGGTCCGGGTGGCGCGTGAGGTACATCTCTTCACCGAGCAGCGAGTGGTAGATGGGCGGCAGCTCGCGGTGCACGAGCAGCGACTTGCCCAGCCGTTCGACGATCTGCGCGTGCGAGTGCTTGTAGCGGCGGCCGTGACGGCGGGCGCTATGGCAGACGTGGTGGCGCGGCGTGTACTGGAAGTCCGCCACCGGGTCGCCGGTCACCACGCGGGCATAGAGCCGGTACACGTCGATGTCGCACGTGTAGTTCATCATGTCCGTCATGAAGCCGCCGGGCGGGCGGAGGTTGGCCTCCAGCACGACGAAGCGGCCATCCGGCAGGCGGAAGAACTCCAGGTGGAACCAGCGCTCGCGCAGGCCGAACGCGGCGACGACCTGGCGGCCCAGCACGTCGAGCGCGGCGGGGATGTGCTGGAGGCTCCAGAAGGAGATGTCGCGGCGTTCGGTGACGGTCTCCATGCCGCCGTCGCTGTATTCGTGGCTGAGGTTGAAGACGATGACGCCGTGGCGGTCCACGATGCCGTCGTAGGTGACGATGGTGCCGCGCACGAAGGGCTGCGCGACATAGGACGTGGGCAGCGGGTGGGCGAGCGCGGCGTCCACCTCCGCGTCGCTGGCGACCTTGAAGGTGTGGGCGGCGCCGACGCCCACGTCGGGCTTGAGCACGAGCGGGTAACCCACGCGGGCGGCGAAGGCCTTCACCTGCTCCGCGTCGCGCACGCGCAGGAGGTCCGGGTGGGGGACGCCGGAGGCGTGGAAGACCTCGGCCATGCCGGACTTGGAGCGCAGCTTGAGGATGTCCGAGGGCTGGAGGCCCGCGACATGGAAATCCTCGCGCAGGCGGGCTTCGACTTCGAGCCAGGACTCGTTGAGGGACTCGATGCGGTCGATGCGGCCGTGGCGCCAGGTGAGGTAGCCGGTGGCGCGCAGGAGGGCGTCGTAGTCGGTGAGGCTGGGGACGAAGAAGTATTCGCGAAGGGACTCGCGAAGCTCCTGGCGGAGGGACTCGTAGGGGGTGTCGCCGATGCCCAGCACGGTCACGCCGCGCTCGCGCAGGGCGGTGGCGAAGTGGAAGTACTGGGAGGGGAAGTGGGGGGAGATGAAGACGAAGTTCATGGCTCCTGGCGGGCGAGTCCTCCGCTGGTGTGGACCATAGCGGCCCCGCCCGCGCCCTAGAAGCCCGGTGGGGAACACTGTCCACCAGCGGCACTCGCGCGAAGGGGCTGCACCGGGAACACTCGCGGCATGGCGGAGGATTCCAAGGCGTTCGCACAGGCAAGGGAAGCGATGGGAAGGCACACCATCCCGGAGCTCATCGACCTGCTGGAGAGCGATGACGTCCGCACACGGTTCCTGGCGGAGATGTGCCTGAGGGACGCGACCTCCACCTGACTCCACTTCCAGCCCGCGGGTCCGCGGGAAGAGAGGGAGGCTGCGGTGAAGGAGTGGCGCGACTGGTGGTCCGCGCGGAGGGACACGTTCAAGAAGCGCTGGGGTGAACGAAATGGTGACAAGAGCACGAAGCCTCGGGCCGTCCCGATGAACCGCGAGCGCTCCCAGCGGTTCGTCATGGCCGTGGTGCAGAAGCTGGTGACGGTCAGCTCACGCGGACTGCCCGAGCCCGGGCACAACCGCTTCACGCCTCAGGCGATGGGCCAGGGATTCTCCTGGCGTCGCGGCAACGTGTCATTCGAGGTGCTGGA
This sequence comes from Corallococcus sp. AS-1-6, assembly GCF_020037015.1. Classification (GTDB taxonomy): domain Bacteria; phylum Myxococcota; class Myxococcia; order Myxococcales; family Myxococcaceae; genus Corallococcus. Next base: position 154,906 of record NZ_JAIQDE010000023.1, read on the forward strand.
AGACGCCGGGGACGTGCCCTTCGAGGTCGCCCTGGCGGACACGCTGCAAGTCTCGCCTCGGGCCTTTCGCGCGCTCGTCGTTCCGTTCGAAGTGGCGGCAGGCGGCATCGAGCTTTGCGACATGTCCTACGGGAGCGTGCATCCGTTCGACCTGCCGGAAGGGAGCTACGCGCTGCTCTTCGAGATGGAGTTCCGCGAGCGGACTTCCGGCCTCGAATCCTCGGAGGACACGCCCGTGTGCTGCCGGGTGACGTTCGTGCCGTCCCAGGACGTCGCTCCCGCCATTCTCAAACAAGATGCCGGACTGCGGCCGTCGAAGCGCCTGGTCCTCGACGGCCAACTGGCGTGACAAGCTACTGCGCCAGGTCCGGACGGTAGGTGGCCAGGGTGCAGCGCATGCGCTGGACCTGCTCCGCGCTGAAGCCCGTCATGCAGGCGTCGTCCGTCAGCTCCATGTAGTTCTGGATGGGGACTGGCACGCCGCCGCAGCTCGTGATTCCCGCGGTGCACCCCTTGTGGGAGGTGGCATTGGGCGGGGTGTCGCAGATGCGGTCGCCGGTGGTGTAGCAGTCCGGCGCGGTGGCCGTGCCGCATCCCGAGTAGTACGTGTGGAACAGGCCCAGGTAGTGACCCACCTCGTGCGTGACAGTCCGCCCGTTGTGGTACGGCGGGACGGGCCCCACCCGTCCGAAGGCCAGCCAGTTGATGACCACGCGGTCCTGCGGCTGACCGACGGCGCCCGTGGGCTCCGCGGGGAGGAAGGGCACGTAGCCTCGCGAGCCGCCGGCGCTGTTGGTGTAGATGTTCACGTAGCGCGTCGGGTCCCAGGAAGTGCTGAGCCAGTAGCTGCCCGTGTCCTGGTACCAGGTCGTGTTGCAATAGCGCTGGATGCCCGTGGTCGGGTTGCCCGAGGGGTCCACGGTGGCCAGGAAGTAACCGTCCGGCCAATGACGTGCCGCGAGGCTTGATGACAGACGCGGACCGTGCTCGGCGAGCGCCGCGAGGAGTC
>NZ_JAIQDE010000024.1 GCF_020037015.1 Corallococcus sp. AS-1-6
ATGACAAGGTTGAGAACGGAGGGCACGAGAAGCCCGGACTCATGCCTTCAAACCGGGCTTCTTCAACAGCCTGCTAGGGCTGGATGAAGGCGGTGGGCGGCTTCCGAAAACGCGTTTCAAAGGCCGGGAGCGGACAGAGCTGGCCGCCTACCTGGTTGGCGCCGCGTACAACCTGGTGCGGAGGGCGCGGCTGGCTGCCGCATAGGCACCCTCCGCTCTCCGCCCTCCGCCCCCCCGATGACAAGGTTGAGAGCGGAGGACATGGGAGGCCCGCTCTCATGTCTACAAACCGGGCTTCTTCAACAGCCTGCTAGTACCGTTTGAACAGATTCGCGACAGTTCCCAAGGAGGGGTGAGAGTACTGAGCTCGTGAGCGTATCTCCAAGCCAGGACTTCGCGGTTGAGCCCAGTGCTCGGTCAACACTGTGAGGGCACTCTTGCCGCGTACAATGCTTCCTCGACTTCGGATGGTAAGGGATGCGGACGAGTTTCCATGTTGACGAACGTCACCCCTGCGCCGTCACAGATGACGAGATGCTGACCGTGCTTCAACGCGCTCAGAACCTTGTCTGTCTGGCTTCTGGTGCGTGTCACCTTCGTAGGTTTCGCAATCCCCTCAAAGCTCAGCTTGAAAAAGCCTTCGTCGCGTTGCCACCGTGCCAATACAAGGGGACCACGAAAACCGATCGCCATTCCCGTTGGGAACCAGCACAGCACGTCTTTCTGTTTCCAAGCGACGGCCAGTTCCTTTGCTGCGGCGCAATGGGTGAGAAGCACGAATGAATTTTTGCCAGTTTGCTCGTTGGCCCAGTAGCCGGTCTTCGCTGGTGAGCCGTTTACGATGATGACGCGACTCATTTCATGCCTTTACTTCAGAGAACGAGCAGGCTCGTGCCGGAGGCGCGAGGTCCATGGGAAAACCAAGCCAGGATGGAAGGGGGTTGAATACTTCTTCCTGGTTTAGCTTGTTGTTGCCGTGAAGGTATTCGCCCCGGAGCCAGCCGATAGGGATTCTTCCGTTGTAGGGGCGCTCTTGGAAGTCGATGACGCCCGCGATTCCATCGGTTGAGTCGCCAAGGATGTCGTAGCCGCTGAACGGAGACGGAGTGGTTTCAAACGTGAAGACTTGATCGTAGATCGTCGTCGTGGCTTCACTCAGGTGGAACCGATGGAGGAAAAAACGAAATGATCCCTCGGTCATGCCCATGCCGGTCCGCCTGAAGTCCAATCTGCCCCCGGGCGGTATTTCCGCGACCAGGGGCGTGCCTCGGTGCTGTTGGGTGAAATTCTGTTTGAATTTGATTTCGTCGAAGAACCAAGGCTCGTATTGGAGTTCTTTGGTCAAGGCCTCAAACCGGAACTGTGCGCCGCGGATCTTCCAGGCCTGACCGACATCAGGACGCTCCCGCAGATGCTCATCAGCGACTTGTAGCGCCGCGACGGCGAGGGTCTGCAGGAGTGCGGGTTGAAGGTGCTTGGATTCAATCCAATGCCTTGCGTAGAACTTCAGGACTTCGAGTGGGAGGTCGCATACTTTCCCGCGAGGGATATGTGCCCCTGCGTAAGGAGAATTGAACTCGAACTCGCAGAAATCGCTCAGCAACGTCGATAGCCATGGGACGTGCTCGGGGCGGACGTAGCCGGGGCTTGAGCAGAGTCGGCCAACAAGCTTGCCCAGGAACTCGCCACAGGTCTCACGGGTCAAATCTAGTCCGCTCATGACGAGCATCGGGCGGTTGGGGACTTCGGGTGCCCATATTCTTCGTGGACCCTGAACGGAGTCGACGACCCGGAACTCGGACTCCAACTGTGCGCGCCGCTTCTGGCATGGGGCGCATAGGGACCTGGCAGGTGAAAGAGTGCGCTTGCAGTCAGCGCATGCGTGGAAGGGGGACTTGCTCCTTGGCTTCTTTCGCGGCGGAGGCACGAGATGGACTCTCGCACGAGCGAATTCGCGAAAAGCAAAAAGGCCCTGCCGGTTTAGGGCAGGGCCTTCTTTTTTTGCTCCCCGACGTGGACTCGAACCACGGACATGGTGATTAACAGTCACCCGCTCTACCAGCTGAGCTATCGGGGAATATGTCCCGTCGCGGCGATGCGTTGCCGTGACGGATGCGACTTCTAGAGAACCGAGCCTGCCCTGTCAACTGTCCTGTTCGATCCGATCTCCCGGCTTATCTCGCAGCCCTGGTCCTCGCTCCAGGGGCTGAGCCCTGTCGTGTCCGAGGCGCTTGCCCGTGTCCTCTCGGGCGACCCCGCCGAGCGCGTCCTCGACCGGACCCTGCGCTCCCACCGCGACCTGTCCCGCGAGGGACGCCAGGCGCTGAAGGAGGCCGTCTTCAACGTGGGCCTCTGGCGCCGCCGCCTGGCGTTCCTCCTGGACTCGCCGGATCCGTCGCCCTCCCAGCTCCTCTTCGCGCTGCTGCATGGCCTCGTGGGCGTTCCCGCCCCGGATGCCGCGTCGTGGGCGGGGCTGGCGGCTCCGCTGCCTTTGCGGACCGGGACGCCTCCGTCGCTGGCGCTCCGCGCCTCGCTGCCGGACTGGCTCGCGGACCACTTCTCCCGGGAGCTGGGGGCGGAGGCGGAGGACTTCTGCGCCCACCTCAACGTCCCGGGCCCCATCACGCTCCGGGTGAATCCGGCCCGCATCTCCCGTGAGACCCTGTCCGCGCGCCTGGCCTCCGAGGGCGTCTCGACCCGCCCCGGCTCCTGGAGCCCGCTGGCCCTCCATGTCGACGGCCCGCGTCCGAACCTCTACGCCCTGCCTTCCCTCCAGGAGGGCCTGTTCGAGGTCCAGGACGAGGGCAGCCAGCTCCTCGGACTGCTCGTGGAGGCCCGGTCCGGGGAGACCGTGCTCGACCTCTGCGCCGGGGCAGGGGGCAAGACGCTCCAACTGGGCGCCGCCATGAAGGACTCCGGCCGGCTGCTCGCCTACGACCCGGACGCGGAGCGGTTGGACCGGCTCCAGCAACGCGCCTCCCGGGCCGGGCTCACCCGCGTCCAGGTGCTCCGGGCGCCTCCGTCACCGGGCCTCGACGCCGACCGCGTCCTCGCGGACGCGCCCTGTTCCGAGCTGGGCTCGCTCCGCCGGGGGCCGGACCTCCGCTTCCGGCTCACCCCGGACTCGCTCTCCCGGTACACCGCCGTCCAGCGCGACATCCTGGCCCGGGCCGGGGACGTGGTACGCCCCGGTGGCCGCGTCGTCTACGCGACCTGCACCGTCAACCGCGCGGAGAACCAGGACGTGGTCGCGGACTTCCTCCGCTCCCGCCCGGACTTCCGGGCCGTCACTCCGGGCGCTGGCTGGCTCCCGGACGCGTGCCTCCAGGACGGCTTCCTCCTCGTCACCCCCCACCGCCACGGCACGGACGGGTTCTTCGCGGCGGTGCTCGAACGCGGCACGGCGGGGTAGGGCGGCTCGGCTCCAAACCTGTCCGACAGTCGGACAGGTTTCCAGTGACGGCCGGGCGGACGAGCGCTCCACGGGGCCTCGTTCCCCCGTCCTGCGGTACTCAACGCTTCGGGCCACGGCCTCCCTGAAACACCGTGTCGCCCTGGCACCGGGTGCTATGAAGCGCTGCGTGCGTTGGCTCAAGCCCCTTCCGCTCCGTCCCCGCGACACGGTGCAGGTCGTCGCCCCCGCGGGTCCCTTCGAACAGGCCCCCTTCGAGGCCGGCCTGCGCATCCTCTCCGAGCGCTACTCCCCGGTGGTCCGGCCCGACATCGGCGCGTCGCACCGCTACCTCGCCGGGGATGACGCCCGCCGCCAGGAGGAGCTGTCGCACGCGTTCCTCGACCGCGCCTCCCGCGCCATCTTCTGCGCCCGGGGCGGCTATGGCAGCTCCCGCCTGTTGCCGGAGCTGCCCATCGACAAGGCCGGCCCCGTCGCCTTCACCGGCTTCTCCGACCTGACGTCCATCCACTGCGCGCTCCAGGCCCTGCACCGCGTCTCCTTCCACGCGCCGGTCCTCACGCAACTGGGCCGCCAGTCGACCCAGGTCCACGACTACCTCTTCCGCCTGCTCGAATCCGCGGAGGCCCCGCCGCCCCTCAATGGCACCGCCACCTACGTCCCCGGCACCGCCGAGGGCGTCCTCGTGGGCGGCAACCTGTCCGTCTTCTCCCGGCTCCTGGGCACGCCGTACATGCCGCCGCTCGACGGCGCCGTGCTCCTCCTGGAGGACGTCACCGAGCGCCCCTACCGCATCGACCGCATGTGGACCCACCTGCGGCTCGCCGGGGTCTTCTCCCGCGTGCGCGGCATCGTCCTGGGCGACTTCACCGCCTGCGAGGAGAAGGACGCGAACTACTCCAGCGCGGACGTGCTCCGGGAGCTGGCGCGCGACGCGAAGGTGCCCTGCGCCGCGGGCTTCCCCATTGGCCATGGCGCCATCAACTACCCCGTGGCCCTGGGCACCCACGTGCGCCTGGACGCGGACGCCGCGCGCCTCACCTTCCTCGAAGGCGCGGTGAGCCCCGGATGAGCCAGCACCCCATCGCCAACCTCCAGGCCGTGCTCGATGACGGCGTGGAGCTGGGCATCTTCCCCGCCGCCCAGGCCGTGGTGCTCCACAAGGGCATGCAGGTCTTCGGCGGCGTCGCCGGCAACGTGACGGGCGACACGCGCTTCGACCTTGCGTCCCTCACCAAGGTCCTCTCCACCACCGCGCTCTTCCTGCGCCTGTGGACCGAGGGCAAGGTGGGCCCGGACACGCTCGTGTCCCGCTACTTCCCCGGCTCGCCCGCGGGCGACGCGGGCGTCACCGTCGCGGACCTGCTCTACCACCGCTCCGGCCTGCCGGCCTTCGTCCCGTTCTTCGCGGACGCGCTCAAGGCCCACCCGGAGCTGCTCGACGCCGGCTGCCCTGCGTCCGTCCGCGCGCAGGTCCACGCGGACGTCCTCCACGCCGCCGCAGCCACGCCGCTGGACTCGCCCGTGCGCACGAAGTCCGTGTACAGCGACGTGGGCTTCATCCTCCTGGGGGACATCCTCGCCCGCGCCGGTGGTGCGCCGCTGGACGTGCTCTTCCACCGCCACATCGCGGAGCCGCTGGACCTGAAGGCCCGCTTCCACCGCCTCACCGACTTCCCCACTGACGGCGCCACCGCGCCCACCGGCGCCATGCGCCCGCGCGAGCCCGCTCCCGGCCAGGAGTCGCTGTGGAAGGACGTGCCGTCCCGGCCGTCCCGCCCCGCCGAGGTGGACGACGACAACGCCTGGGTGCTGGACGGCGTCGCGGGACACGCGGGCCTCTTCGGCACCGCCGTGGACGTGGCCCGCTTCGGCCAGGCCGTGCTGGAGGGCGCCGCGGGCACGCATGCCGCGATTGCTCCGGGGCCCCTGTGGCACCGCGCGCTCGCCACCGACCCGAAGGTGGAGGGCAGCACGCGCTCCATGGGCTTCGACTCTCCGTCGAAGGGCTACTCCAGCGCGGGCCGCTTCATCGGCGACACGCCTCCGGGCGCGGTGGGCCACCTGGGCTTCACCGGCACCAGCCTCTGGGTGGACCTGAGGCGGTCGCTCGTCGTCGCGCTCATCACCAACCGCGTGGCCCAGGGCCGTCAGGACCTGCGCATCCGCGACTTCCGCCCCGCCTTCCACGAGCTCGTCGTGGAGGCGCTCGACCTCCACGTCCTCCCCTGAGGAAACCGCAGCATGGCTGACGACAACGGCAACGTCCTCGACTCACTCGACCCGAAGTCCGTGCGCCGCATCCACCTGGTGGGCGTGGCCGGCACCGGCATGGGCTCCTTCGCCGGCATGCTCAAGGCCGCCGGCTACGACGTCACCGGCAGCGACGAGAACGTCTACCCGCCCATGAGCGACATGCTCCGCACGTGGGGCATCCCCGTCAGCACGCCGTACGCGCCCGCCAACCTGGACGCGGCGAAGCCGGACCTGGTCATCATCGGCAACGTCATCCGCCGGGTGAACCCGGAGGCCACCGCCGTGCGCGAGCGGGGCCTCAAGCAGATGAGCTTCCCCGCCGCGCTGGGCACGCTCTTCCTGGACCGCTCGCACTCCGTCGTCGTCGCCGGCACGCACGGCAAGACGACGACGTCCTCGCTCATGGCCCACGTGCTGGTGTCCGCGGGCAAGGACCCGTCCTTCCTCGTGGGCGGCGTCACCCAGAACTACGCGGGCAACTACCGCGTGGGGACGGGCCCGCACTTCGTCGTGGAGGGCGACGAGTACGACACCGCGTACTGGGACAAGGGCTCCAAGTTCCTCCACTACCGCCCGCGCACCGCCATCGTCACCAGCGTGGAGTTCGACCACGCGGACATCTTCCGCGACCTGCCCCACTACGAGGCCACCTTCGAGAAGTTCGTGCGCCTGGTGCCCAAGGAGGGCCAGTTGGTCGTCTGCGCCGCGTACCCCAACGCCGTGCGCATCGCGCGCGGGGGCACCGCGCCCGTCAGCACCTACGTGGCGAAGGAGGGCGCGGACGCGGACTACACGCCCGTGAACCTCTCCTTCGGTCCCGAGGGCGCCCGCTTCAACGTCGTGGAGAGGGGCCACGACCTGGGCACCGTGACGCTGCCCCTGTCCGGCGCGCACAACGTGGAGAACGCGCTCGCGGTCATCGCCGCCGCGCGCGGCCTGGGCCTCACCTTCGCTGAAATCCAGCAGGGCCTGTCCACCTTCCAGGGCGTGAAGCGCCGCCAGGAGGTGCGCGCGGAGATGGATGGCGTGCTCGTGGTGGATGACTTCGCGCACCACCCCACCGCCGTGCGGGAGACGATTGCCGCCATCCGCCACCGCTACCCGGACCGGCGCCTGTGGGCCATCTTCGAGCCGCGCTCCAACACCAGCCGCCGCAACATCCACCAGGAGGACTACGCGCACGCCTTCCCCGGCGCCGCGCGCGCCAGCCTCAAGGTGCCCGAGCGCCACGACAAGGTGCCCGAGGGCGAGGAGCTCAACGTCCCCAAGCTCATCGAAGCGCTCAAGGGCCAGGGCATCGCCGCGGATGGCGCCACGGACGTGCAGACGCTGGTGGACCGCGTCGCCTCCGAGGCGAAGTCCGGCGACGTGCTGCTCGTCATGAGCAACGGCGCCTTCGGGGGCTTCATCGAGAAGCTGCTCACCGCCCTGAAGGCCCGGGCGGGGAAGGGGACCTGAAGCCATGCGCCGTCCGTTCCTCCTCTCGCTGGGGGCCCTGGCGTTCGCCCTGGGCTGTGCCTCCGCGCCGGCCTCGTCCCTGCCGCCGCTCACGGACCGGACCGGTGACGGTCCGCGAAGCAGCAGCGCCGCCCTGGAGTCGTCGAACCGGGGCCCGGGCCAGCCGCTCGTCTTCCAGGTGAAGCGCTACCCGGACAACAGCCCGTACGACTTGAAGAGCGACCGCGGGCAGGTCGTCCTGCTGGACGTGTGGGCCACGTGGTGCGAGCCCTGCAAGGACGCGCTGCCCATGTACGCGCAGCTCCAGAAGGAGTACGGCGCGCGCGGCTTCAAGGCCTACGCCCTCAACGTGGACGAGGACGTGCGCGCCATCCCCGCCTTCCTGGAGGAGGCGAAGGTGGAGGTGCCCATCCTCCTGGACGCCAACGCGCTGGTGTCCGAGCGCCTGCTGAAGGTGCGGCTGATGCCCACCACCTTCCTCATTGACCGCAAGGGCGTCGTCCGGCACGTGCACGAGGGCTTCGCCGAGGAGTTCCTCCAGCAGTTCCAGACGGAAATCGAGCAACTGCTCGCCGAGCCCGCCTCCTAGCGCGCACCCCCGGGGAAACGCATCCATGGCCCACGAACCGGAAACGCCCGCCGCGCTGCGCCGCACCGCGGAGGAGGGCGCCCGCATGGCCGGCCACATCCTCCGCGAGCGCTTCCCCCAGCACCGCACCATCGAGTTCAAGGGCGGCATCGACCTGGTGACGGACGCGGACCGCGCCTCCGAGGACGCGCTCCTGGCCTTCCTGCGCCAGCGCCACCCGCACCACGCCATCCTCGCGGAGGAGAGCGGCGCCACGCAGGGCACGGACACGTTCCGGTGGATCGTGGATCCGCTGGACGGCACGACCAACTACTCGCACCAGGTGCCGCACTTCTGCGTCAGCGTGGCGGTGGAGGGGCCGGAGGGCACCGTGGCGGGCGCCGTCTACGACCCCATGCGCGACGAGCTCTTCTCCGCCGCGAAGGGGCAGGGCGCCACGCTCAACGGCGTGCCCCTGAAGGCCAGCCCCACGGCCACGCTGGAGCGGGCGCTCCTGTGCACGGGCTTCCCCTACGACGTGCGCGAGCGGCCGGACCTGCCCGTGGGCCTCTTCAGCCAGCTCATCCTCCTGGCGCAGGGCATGCGCCGCACCGGCAGCGCCGCGCTGGACCTGGCGTACGTCGCGGCCGGCCGCTTCGACGGCTACTTCGAGTTCGGCCTCAAGCCCTGGGACATCGCCGCGGGCGGCCTGCTGGTGGCGGAGGCCGGCGGCGTCATCGTGCACATCGACGGGCGGCCCTTCGACGTGCTCAAGGGCGACGTGCTGGCGAGCGGCGCGAACCTGGCGCCCCAGCTCATGGCCCAGGCGAAGCGCTTCCTGGATGAAATCGGCTGGACGCCGCGCGACTAGAAGAAGCTCTCCGGCACGAAGACGATGTCGCCGGCCTGGAGCAGGAAGTTGCGCTCGCGCCCCACGCCGATGTCCTCCACGGGCACGCGAATCTTGCGCTCCTGCCCGTCCACCACGCGCGTGACGAGCGTGTTGTTCTTCGCCGCCAGCTTGGTGAAGCCACCGGCCAGGGTAATCGCCTGGATGATGGACACCTCGCCGGTGACGGGGAAGGTGCCGGGCTTCTGCACCTCGCCGAAGACGAAGATCTTCTGCGAGTTATACTCCCGCACCAGCACGGACACCTGCGGGCGGCGCAGGTAGCGCGCCAGGCAGTCGCGCAGCGCGTCCGCCGCGGCGCTGGCGGTGAGGCCGGACAGCGACACCTTGCCGCACAGCGGATAGTCGATGGTGCCCTCCGGCGACACGCGCCAGGTGCCGGAGTGCTCGGGCTCCTGGAAGACGCGCACCTCCACCACGTCCCCGGGCCCCAGGTTGCCGCCGGACGTCGCCGCGGCCTCCGCGGACGCGGCGGGCGTGGGCGGAGGGGGCGGCGGGCGCGTGTCCGCGTGACACGCCGACAGCACCGCGAGCAGGACGGGCAGGACGAAGCGGAGCCGCGAGGGACGCATGGGCGCGGAGGGCCTCAGTAGGAGACGGACACCCGCGCGTAGCCTTCGTGGCGGGTGTAGTTGAGGCCGGCGGCGCCCAGCGATGACGAGCGGGTGCCCAGCATGTAGCCCACCGCGCCCACCAGCCACGGGCGGATTTGATACTCGGGCCCCAGGTCCAGCGTCACCAGCGTGTCGCCGCGGCCGCCCGCGAAGGAGAGGAAGTCCAGCGCGCCCGTGGCGTGCAGCGCGAGCCGGCTGCCCATCACGGAGCGCCCCTCCGCGTAGACGCGGTCGTCGCGGAAGGTGCCGTAGGCGGCCACCGGCTGGAAGGCGCGCAGGTAGCCGCCCTTCACGGTGAGCGACGGGCCCAGCAGGTACGTGCCCTCCACCTGCCCCACCACGGTGCCGCCGCCGCTCGAGCCCAGGTTCTGGGCCCAGCCGGCCTTCGCCGTCAGGGTGATGCGCGGGGACACCAGGCCGGACACGCCCGCCATGGCGTGCAGGATGGCCGCGCTGGGCGTGGTGGTGTCGTTGAAGTAGCCCCGGTACTGCAGGCCCGTGTCCACCACCACCGCCGTCTTGGGCAGGAAGCGCCAGCGGCCCTCGGCGCCCAGCCGTAGGTTGCCGTAGTTGAACTGGCTGGCGGCGAGCGGATCACACGCGGCGTCCGTGCAGCCGATGGGCGTCATGCCGCCCAGGGGCTCGAAGAACTCCATCGCGTACGCCAGGCCCGGCGTCACCTCCAGCGCGCCGCCGCCCGGCTTCCACTGCGCCTTCACGCGCGCCTCGTTGAAGAGGCTGAGGATGCCCGCGCCCAGCGCCGCCGTGCGTGTGCGGTCCGAGCGCGTCAGCTCGTCGCCCACCTCCACGGACAGCGTGCTCTCCTGGTTGAAGCGCAGCGCCAGGTCCGCCGCGCCCTCCAGGTGCGACGCCGCGCCGGAGCCCGCCGTAATCAGGCCCGTGTAGGCCACGTAGTCCAGGTTGCCGCGCAGCGCGACGGCCAGCTTGGGGGACGGCACGTCCAGCATCAGCCCGGGGCGGATGTGCAGCGCCAGCTCTCCGGAGAGGTCCGGGGACAGGGGGCCGGTGCCTGCCTCGCGGAAGTAGCCCACGCCGCTGTCCAGCCGCGTCTCCAGGTCCAACGTGGGGTGCAGCCGCCCGTTGCCCACCTTCAGGCCGTTGCCCCCCGGGGGCCGTCCGCCCACGAACGCCTGCGCCGACGCCGTCAGCGGCAGGAGCGCCGCGAGCGCCAGGGCCCCGAGGGCCAGACGGAATGTCCCAGGCTGCTTCATGGTGTCAGACGCGCTCCACGCGGTGGGACGGCGGGCATAGCACGCGGGTTCCCGCGCCGGAACAAACGGTCCAGGGCCGGGACCGCGGGAGGTGGAAGGAGGCCAGCCACTCAGTCCACGGGGCTCGCGGGAGGAGGCCGGACAATCAGGTCCGGCGGAGGCGGGGGACGCGTGGGGTCACCCCCGGGCAGGTTGTCGGGCTCCTCCACCTCCACGAAGAGGTTCTCGTCCGTGCGGAAGGCGAGCTGCCCGATGCACTCCTCGGCCTCCGAGCGCAGTTGGCCCACCTTCTGCTGGGCGATCATCACCTTGGTGAACTCGTGCTCGCCGGGCGCCGCCTCGCTCTTGCTGACGGCCTCCTGGAGGGCCACGTCGGCCTGCTCGGAGATGCGCAGGAGGCCTTTTATCTGCGTCAGCTTCTCGTTGGCGCAGTTGAGCTTCACCACGTCCTTGGTGCGCCGCGCCTCCTCGACCTTCTCGAACACCTGGCGGAGCGACTCGCGCATGCCGCCCAGCGCCTGCGTGCTGCGCTCCAGCTTCTGGCTGTCCGGCACGTCACCGGCCTTGTCCAGCGCGGGCGGAGTGGGGCGCTGCGGCGCCGCGGGCGACTGCGCGAGCGCCATCCCGGAGGTGATGAGTCCTCCCACGACGGCGAGCATTCCCAGGGTGCGCATTCGCCTCACGAGTCCTTCCGGCCCTTCCCAAGCTTCGAGAGTCGAGCCTAGGAGTGAGGGGGAGGGGTGTCAACGCAATGCCCCATCGCCCCGGAGTCCGGTTTTCAGAGGATGGAGTCAGTCCTGGGGGGCCAGGCGGGCGTTGGCCTCGCGCAGGCGGGCGGACAGGCTGCGCGCGATGTTCACCACGATGAAGGTGAAGCCGTCCGCGTGCGCCAGCCGGAAGGTCCGCAAGTCCTGCGCGGTGAGCTGGAGCAGCTCCACCTCGCCCAGGGCGCGCACGGTGGCGGAGCGGTGGTCCTTGTCGATGAGGCCCATCTCCCCGAAGAACTCCGGCGGGCCCAGGACGGTGAGGGGCTTCACCCCGTTGCCCGCGCTCCGGCGCACCACCTCCACCTGGCCGCGCACGATGACGAAGAGGCTGTCACCCAGGTCGCCCTCCTCGAACACCACCTCACCGTGCGCGTAGCGGTACAGCCGTGCCAGCTCCGCCAGCCGCGCGAGCTCGGCCGGGGCCAGCATCTCGAAGAGTGGGGATGTGGCGATGACTGCCAGCTTCTCCATGTGCTCCCCGCGGTTCCGGTGCCTCCGGAAGGTCCGGGAGGTCCAGCCTATTCCCCTGGCGAGAAGATGAACGGGTAGCTGACGGGGACGTCATCACTCGGTTGGAAAGGGAACTTCCAGGCGCGGATGGTGGTGATGATGCAACTGCTGACGCCCTCGGAGCGCAGGGTGGATTCCTCCACCTCCACGTTGCCGGCGCGACCGTCCGGCTTGAGGTTGAAGCGGACCATCACCCTGCCCTTGAGGGTGGGGTCGCGCTTGAGCTCCTTCTCATAGCAGCGCTGGATGGACGCCTTCATGCGCTGGATGAAGCGGGCCAGCTCCTTGGGGCTGACCTCCGAGCTGTCCACTTCCGGCACCGAGTCCGCGACCTGGGGCACCTTGACGGCCTGCTTCTGGCCGGTGTTCACGGCGCCCGCGCCGGAGGTCTGCGTGGCGCCGATGCCCGCCACCTTGCCGCCGGTGTCCCCCTGCGGGTTGGCGATGCCGTTGCCGCCACCGGAGCCCACCGCGAGCGCGCCACCCGCCGTCGCGCCCTTGAGCGCCTCCTCCACGCTGCCCGCGCTGCTGCTGTCACCAATCAGCTTCGCGATGGCGTCCCCACCGCCGGCGCCGGTGCCGCCCAGCAGCTTGAGGATGCCGGCGTTGCCCACCTTCTCCGCGATCTGCTGCCGGCGCTCCGCGCTGTTGGCGGGCGCGGCCGGCGAATCCGGGGAGGCGGCCTTCTTCGCGGGGGCCTTCTGCTCGTCCGGCTTCTTCTCCTCCGTGGCGGGGCCCGTGTCCTTGGGCTCCTCCTTCTTCGCGGGCTGGGGCGGGATGATGGCGCGCACGAAGCGGTCTTCCAACTGGTCCAGCTCCACCTCCGCCTCCACCGGCGCGGGCTGGGCGACGATGAGCGCCACGCTCAGCACGTAGAGCACCAGCATCGCCGCCAGGATGCCGAAGAAGACGCGGTCCACCGTGCGCCACGGGCTGGCCTTCAGCTCCGGGGGGAGGGCGGGCTTGGAGCCCTCCGCGGGCGCGGGGATGAAGTGGAAGAAGAGCGTGGCGTCCGGCAGGTCCACCTTGCCGCGGGCGCTCTCCTGCAGGGGCAAGTCGAAGGTGTCGTCCGCGCGGCGGGTGGCCAGGCCCTGGGCCCGGAGCGCGTCGAAGTCCACGTCCGACGAGCCCAGGTTGACGCGGCCCTGCATGTGCTCGTCGATGATGAGGTGGAACTGCTGGCCGCGGTTCTCCAGGACCTTGAAGCGCGGCGGGCGCTCCTGGGTGGGGGGCAGGACGATGGTGTTGCGGGCGTCCTCGCCAATGGTGACGGAGTCGTGGAGCAGGTGGTGCTCTTCGACGATGCGCCCGTCCTGGATGACGCCGACGCGCAGCAGCTTGGGGCGGGTTTGAAGGGCCATGGAACTAGAACGGGTCCTGCTGCACGCTCTGGACCACCTTGGGCACGAAGCTCTCCGTGCGGTTCAGGTCGTCGAAGCTCGGCTTGGAGCGGTCGAGGAAATAGAAGGCTTCCGGCTTCTGGATGCGCCCCTCGACCTTGATGGCCTCCAGGCGGATGGCCTTGGCCGGCTTCTTCGGCGCCGGAGCCTGGGGCGCTGGCGTCGCGCCGTCCGCCGCCTTCTTCGTGGACGCGGGGTCCTCCGCCCAGGACGGGCGGGCGATGGCGACGAGCAGCAGGAGGAGGGCGGGGCGCATGGCTTCAGGTCGAGGCTACCGGACGTCTTGGGACACCTTACCCGAGGCGCCCGGCCGCGTGGCAGGGGGCCCGGAGGGCGAAGCAGGGGTCGGGTTTGCCTCGGGAGCCTTCGCGGGGGCGGCGGCTCCGGCGGCCTTCTTCAGGCCCTCCTTGCGCTCGCGCTCGCGGCGGCGGGTCTCCCGGTCGATGCCCTTCTGCGCGTCCTTGAGGTACTGCGCGGTGCGCTCGTCGGTGCCGCCCTTGGACTTGTACTGCTCCAGGAAGGCCGCGGCCTTCTGGAGGCGCTCCAGGGCGTCCATGCCTGCGGGCTCCAGGTCCAGGTGGAGCAGGCCCAGGTTGAAGTACACGTCCTTCGCGTCGGGCTGGAGCTGGAGCACGCGCTCGTACTCGGCCAGGGCGCGGGGGAAGTCGCCTTCGCCGCGGTACGCGTTGCCCAGGTTGAGGTGGGCGGCGGCGAAGTCCGGCGCGGCCTTCACGGCGGCCTCCAGCTCCCCGCGGGCGCCGGCGTAGTCCTCGCCCTCGTTGAGCAGGGTGCCCAGGTTGTTGCGCGCCTCGGCGAAGTCCGGCCGCAGCGCGATGGCCTGGCGGAAGCGCTCCAGCGCCAGGGGCCGCTCCTTGAGGCCCAGGTGCACCAGGCCCAGGGCGTTGAGGGTGGCCGCGTCCTGCGCGTCGATGGCGAGCGCGTTGCCCAGCACCATGGCGGCCAGCTCGTACTTGCCCTCGCGCGCGTACACCTGCGCGAGCACCTGCATGGCGGGCACGTGCTGCTCGCTGACCTGGAGCGCGCGGCGGGCCTCCGCGACGGCGGCGGGGTGCTTCTTCTGGAGCAGCAGGTTCAACGCCAGCGCCGTGCGGCGGGCCACCGAGTCCTGCTTCGTCAGCGCCTCGCGCAGCTCCGCCTCCAGCGACGCCGCGCGGCCGGTGCGCGCCGCCAGCCGCACCAGGCAGTCCCACGCGGCCTCCTGGTCCGGGTCCAGCGCCAGCGCCTGGCGGTAGGAGCGCTCCGCGTCCGGGAAGCGGCCCTGGCGCTCCTGCACGATGCCCAGGTTCGTCCACGCGGGGCCCAGCTTCGGGGACTTCTCCAGCAGGGCCTTGAGCGCGGTCTCCGCGATGGTCAGCTCGCCGCGCCGGGCGACCTCCACCGCGCGGGTGAAGTCCCGCTCCGGTCCCGCGAGCGACTTCGCCGCCGGCGCCAGCTCCTTCGCCTGGGGACTCGCGTCGCCAGCCTTCGCGTCGCCAGATTTCGCGTCGCCAGATTTCGCTTCGCCAGCCTTCGGCGACGTGCTGACGGCCGTGGCGGGCCCGGCTTCCGGCCCGGTGAGCTTCGAGTCCTTGCGCGTCTCCGGACCGGAGGCGCAGGCGGACAGCCAGAGCACCAGCCCGGTGAGCGCGAACTTGCGGCCCGCGTTCATGGCGTGCCCCCTTCCGTGAGCCGGGGCGCCTTGTCCGGGTCGACGCGCGCGGGCGCGGCGGGCGCGGCGAGGCTGCCCAGCAGTCCGTCCGGGTACACGGCCTCCAGCGCGAGCGCGCCCCGGGCCTCCTTGAGGACCGGGTACTCCTTGGGGCGGAAGCGGTTGAGCGCCTCCAGCGTGCGGCGCGTCCACTCGTTGGAGACGCGGTTGTTGCGCGCCTCCTTGAGCGTGGCGGCGTAGCTCTCCACCGCGCGGTCCTCCAGGGCCACGGTGCGCTGCGTGAGCATGTCCTGGTACGTCAGCACCG
This sequence comes from Corallococcus sp. AS-1-6, assembly GCF_020037015.1. GTDB lineage: Bacteria > Myxococcota > Myxococcia > Myxococcales > Myxococcaceae > Corallococcus. The sequence goes on from NZ_JAIQDE010000024.1 coordinate 15,104, forward strand.
CGTCGTCCCCCAGGCGCTTCACCTCCGGAGGCACCGGCGCGTCCAGCAGCGTGGCCGCGAAGCGCTCCAGGGCGTAGCCGCGCCGGTAGAACGACGCCAGCGACCACTCCAGTTGCTTGTACGGCAGGACCTTCGCATACGCGGCATCCACCGCCTTCACGGCCTCGGTCTTCTTGTTGAAGCTCTTCTCCAGCGCCTTGCCGGCGCCGCTGAGCTTCAGCGCGTCGAAGCGCTGGAACTCCAGCTCGGCCAACTGGAAGCGGCTGTAGGCGGCGGCCTCCGCGGCGCGCGGCTGCGTGTCCGGCTTCAGCTTGCGGCGGTCGAAGTCATCCGCCGCGGCGGAGTACGCGCGCTGGGCCTCCTTCGCGTTGCCGCGCTTCTTCCACGCGTCGCCCAGGCGGCGCTTCGCGTCCACCACCAGCTCCACCTGGTCCGCCTTGCTGGCGAACTTGCGGACGAAGGCCTCCAACGCCTGGATTTCGCCCCGGGTGTCGCCCTGCTTCTCCAGGATGCGGGCCGCGCGGTACTGGTTCTCCGGCGCGTTCTTCCCGTGGGGATACAGCTCCACGCAGCGCTGGAAGGCGGCGGCGGCCTCCGCGTAGCGCTGCTGTCCTTCGAGCAGCGACGCCGCGTTGTAGAGCGCGGCCTCGCGCTCCTCGGCCTTCGGGTAGTCCTTCACCAGCTTCTGGTAGCTCGTGACGGCCTTGTCGAAGTCGTAGGACTTCTGCGCGTTCAGGGCCACGCGGAACAGCGCGGTGTGCGCCCACGGCGACTTCGGATAGTCGCGGTAGATGCGCTCGTAGAGCTTCATCGCGGAGTCGAAGCGGCGCAGCTCCTCGTACGCCACCGCCGCGTTGTTGAGCGCCTTGTCCGCGAACTCGTGGCGGGGGGCCTCCTCCACCAACTGGAGGTACTTCCTGGCCGCCTCGTCGTAGCGCTTCTGCGTGGCGAGCTGGTCCGCCAGGTTGAAGCGGCCGGCGAGCTTGAACTTCATCAGCTCGCGGTACTGCTCGCTGGACGGGTCCACCACCTGCGCGTTGCTGGCGAGCCGCGCGCTGACCTCCTCCACGCTCTTCCAGTCCTGGTCGATGAGGAAGGACTCGATGATGAGGTTGGTGGCGTAGCCGGCCACGGGATTGCGCGGGTACGCCTGCACCACGCGCTCGAAGCGGGGGCGGGCCTGGGCGAAGTCGTCGTGCGTGTAGAACAGCTCCGCGGCCTGATACGCGATGCCCGGCGCGGCCTCTTCCTTCGGCAGCAGCGCCACGTACGCGTCGGACGCCTTCACGAGCGCGGCCTCCGTGGGGGCCAGGGCCACGGGCGCGTGCACGCTGTCCTGGGGGCGCTCGCTGGCGCGCAGGGGCTTGCGCTCCGGCAGCCGGCCCGCCCTCACGTCGTCGTCCAGTTGCGCCTTCCAGGCGAGCACCGCGTTGTGCGCGGACACGTCGCGGTAGGTGTTGTCCTGGTTGGAGTCGCGCACGGCCTCGTACTCCTTCGCCGCCGCGCCGTACGCGTCCGAGTTGAAGAGGGACTCGGCGTGGAAGAAGCGCATCGCGTACGCGGTCTTGCTGCGCGGGAAGCGCTCCAGGTACGTGCCGTACGCGCGGGCCGCGGCGGCGTAGGTGGCCTTCGCCTCCGCGGCCCTGCCCTCCTTCTGGAAGGTCTGCGCCTGCTGGTGCTGGTACGCGGCGGCGGAGTAGAGGCTCTGCTCGGCGAGCGTCTGCGCGTGCGACAGCGCGTTCGGGTCGTCCTTGTTCTTCTCGTACCAGGCGCCGCCGGGCAGGTAGCTGTTGGCCAGCTTCTCCGACTCCAGCGCGTACAGGTCCATGCGCCGCTCGCGCTCGTAGGCCTGGACGATGCGCTGCTGCAGGCGGGGCGCGTCCGCGGTGAGCGGGGCGGTGGCCAGCACCTGCTGGTACGCGGCGATGGCGTCCTCGTTGCGGAGCTGGTCGAAGTAGACGTTGCCCAGCCGGCGGTACACCTCCGCCTCGTAGGGCCGGCCGCCGCGCTTGGCGAAGAGCTCACGGGCCTTCGCGATGCCGCCCCAGCTCTCGTCCGCGAGCGACAGAGCGATGTACTGGAGCGCCTCCGAGCGCAGGTCGCCTTCGTCCGCCTTGCTGCCGGACTGCTGGTGGGACTGGTAGTGGTCCAGCAGCAGCAGGAAGCTGTCCACGGACTCCTCGAACCAGTCCATCCGGTAGTACGTCCAGGCCAGCTTGTAGCGGGCCTTGTCGTAGAACCGGTGCTCCGTGTCGCGCGTGGCGGCGGTGTACGCGTCCGCGGCCTTGCGCAGCGCCTCCGGGTCGGACTCGTCCTCGAACCAGTACTCGCCGATGCGCGTCCACGCGTCGGTGGCGAAGCGGCTCTTCGGGTAGCGCGTGGTGAGCTGCTGGTAGGTGGCGAGGCTCTCCTCGTCCTTGTGCTGCTCGTTGAGGCAGTACGCCAGCAGGTACAGCGAGCCGTCGTTGAGCCGGTAGTCCGGGAAGCGCGAGAGGAGCGTGCGGTACACGCCGATGGAGGGCGTGAAGTCCACCTCCGGCTCCGGAGGCAGGTCCGCGATGGCCTCGTCGGACATCGTGCGCACGCGCTCCGCGTAGTCCTTGCGCGCCAGTTGGTGCTCGTCCGCGGAGCGCTCGTAGTACAGCTCCGCCAGCCGGAACATCACGTCCGGCGTGGCGCGAGGCTCGGCCGGGTAGCGGCGCAGGAAGTCCTCCGCCCGGGCGATGGCGTCCAGCCGCTGCGTGCGCTCCTGCGACTCCAGCGCGGTGAGCGTCTTCTCGTAGGCGTTGTCGAGCGCCGAGCGCTTCTGCTGGTAGCGCCGCTCGATGAGCTGCTTCACCTCGCGGTGGAAGTCGCGCGACTCCGCCTCGTACGCCTCCAGCGCGCGGCTCACGTCGCGCAGCAGCTTCTCCTGTTCGGGCGTGTGGCCCAGGCCGTCCAGGTAGCGCGAGGCGTTGGGCGCGGGCGGGGCCGGAGTCGCGGGCAGGGCCTTCGCGGGGGCCGCGGGCGCGGAAGGGGTGGAGGACTTCTTCGCGGCCTGGCTGGAGGCCTTCGGCTTCGCGGCGTGAGCGGCCAGCGGCGCCAGGGCGAGGAGGAGGGCGAGGGCAGGGCGGCGCATGGCGTCTCAGTCCCCCCCTTCCGACGTCAGGACGTCCTTGAACTCCAGCTCGAGCGCGCGCAGCGCGTCCGCCTTCTCCTTGGCGACCTTCTGGATGTTCGCGGCGTTGTCCTGCGTGCGGCTGAAGGCCACGTCCACCGTGCCGGTGTCGGCCTTGAGCACCAGGTCGTAGAACTGCTGCCGCACGCGGCGGAAGCTGTCGTAGGCGATGCGGCCCACCAGGTTGCGCGCGTCACCGGACGCGGCGGCCACCTCCTGCTCGTAGCCCTGGAGCAGCGCCTGCTCCACGCGCACCTTGTCCCGGATGGACTTCACGCGGTGCTCCAGCCGCGAGCGCAGCGCCACCCGGGCCACCGCCACCCGTCCGCGCAGCGAGTCGATGCGCGAGCGCACCGCGTGCATGCGCAACAGCACGCGGGTGTCCTCGCCGGACAGCCGGCCTTCACCGGCGCGCAGGATGCCGTGCTCCTGCTGGAGCGCGGCGGAGTAGCGGGCGCGGATGGCGGCCTCGCCCTCCAGCGACGTGTCCGTGGACTGGCGCTCGCTGGCGAGCCGGGCGCGGGTGCGGTCCAGCTCCGCCTGCAGGTCGCGCAGCGTGGCGATCTCCGCCTGGAGCTGCACCAGGAACTCGCGCTCCTCGGCGGGGTCCGCCTGCCGCTCGTCGCGCGTGTCCTCCACCCACTTGCGGATGGCGGCGGCGTTGGCGTGCAGGCTCTGCAGCTCGTAGCCCACGCGGAAGGCCTCGCGGTCCACCGCGTCCACCTTCGCCTGCATGCGGTGGCGGCGCTCCTCCAGCTCCTTGTTGGTGGTGGGCAGCGCCGCGAAGCGCAGCCGCTGGGCCTCGCGCGCGCCCTGGGCGACGAGCAGCTTCTCGCGCTCGGCGGGCGTCAGCTTCTCCTCCACCAGCGCGGCCTCCGCCTGCACCAGGGACTGCTCCACGGCGGTGAGCGCGGTGTCCACGGCCTCCGTGCGGACGTAGCCCTCCTGCAGCTCCGGGAAGGCCTCCAGCCCGCGCGCGTCCAGCGCCTCCAGGATGCGCTCCGCGATGGCCTTCGCCTCGCCTGCGCCCTGACGGCCGCTGTCCAGGTCGCCCACCATCCGCACCGCGTCCGCGACCTCCTTCTGCGTGGACGCGTACTTCAGCGCCAGCGGGGGCAGCAGCGTGCTCACGTCCAGCGAGCGCTCGTTGCGCGCGAGCAGGTTGTCGAAGTACGCGACCGGGTCCTGGTTCACGCGCAGGAGCGCGTCCACCTTGTCGCGCGCGGGCGTGAACATGCGCGCCACGCCGTCATACGTCTCCAGCGCCTCGTCGTACTGGCGCAGCTTCTGGAGCAGGTGCCCCTGGAGGATGCGCGCCTCGGGGGCGAGCTGCGAGTCCGGCGCGACGAGCAGCAGGATGTCCGTGGCGTTCTTCGCCTGCGTGAAGTCCTGCTTGCGCACGTACGTCCACGCGACCTCCAGCAGCGACTCCGGGAAGCGCTCGCTCTCGCGGGGAATCTGGCCGTAGTGGTCCAGCGCCTCGTCGTAGCGGCCCGTCTCGTACATCAGCCGGCCCAGGGACAGGAACGCGAGCTCGCGGAAGCGCTGGGCCTCCGCGTCGTCCAGGCCCGTGGACACCACGGCCTCCGGCCCGGTGCCCACGATGCGCTGGAACTCGGCGATGGCGGCCGGGTAGTCCCCGCTCTGCACGCTCAGCACGCCCAGGTGGTAGACGGCCTGCACGCGGAAGGCGCCGGGCGCCTGCGCCAGCGGGGCGAACAGCGCGCGCGAGCGCTGCTGGTGCTCCTCCGGCGTCAAGTCCTGGCGCTTGAAGGTGCCGCGCGCGTGCACGTAGGCGATGTCCGGCGACAGCACGCCGCCCGACAACTGCCGCGCCTTCTCCACGTACGCGTCGATGCCGTCGAACTGCTGGAGCCTGCCCGCCACCGCGAGGTAGCGGCTCACGGCCTCCTTGTAGCGCTGGGGCGTCAGGGGCAGGGCCAGCACGTCGCGCAGGTACACCCTCGCGCCAATGTCGTTCTTCTGCTGGTAGAGCGCGTCCGCCAGGTAGAAGACCGCCTCCGGGTAGCGCGGGTTCGCCTTGAACTCCGGGTCGCTCACCAGGTCGTAGAAGAGGACGGACGCGGCGGCCCAGTCCCCCAGCAGCGAGTACACCTCGCCCTCGGAGAAGCGCTTGAGCTGCGAGTCGGTGCTGCTGGGCTCGGGGCGCTCCGTGAACTGCGTCTCCACGAAGCGCAGCGACTGCTCCGCGGTGCGAAGCTGCGCCTCCACCGCCTCCACCGAGGCCGCGCGCGTGCTCAACGAAGCGGGCATGGGCGGCAGCGCGGCCCCCGGCTTGGAGGCCTGGGGCGCCGGAGCGGGCGCGGCCCCGAGGGACAGCGCGAGGGCCAGGGCGTGCAGCGTCGCGGTCACGGCCGTCCGCTCCTACTTCGGCTCGCTGGAGGTGGTGGCCGGCGCGGGCGTCCCCGGAGCGCCTCCCGGCTCCGAGCCAGGACCGGCGGGCCGGTTCGCGCGCGTGTCCTTGGCCACTTCAATGTCGTAGCGCACCGCGGGCCGGTCCTTCAGGTCCGTGGTGAGGCCGCCCTTCTCCACGCCCACCACGTTCACCGTGGTGACCTTTCCGGACTCCGCGTTGAAGGTGTAACTGGATTGCACCTTGAACTTGTAGCCTTCCAGGTAGCTGAACACGCCGTAGCCGCTGCCCCGGTACACCAGACGCACCGCGAGCTGGTGCTGGCCCGGCACGATGCGGCCGTTGAAGACCTCCAGCGCCTGGTGCCGGTTCAGGTCTCCCTGCGTGTCCACCTGGGTGAAGATGGGCGCGCCGTCCAGCGCGTACACCACCGACTCCAACTGGAACGCGTTGCCCATCTCGTTCTTGTGCACCAGCACCGCGCGGGCGCCGGTGGACAGCTCGCCGCCCATCACCGACTCCTGGAGCAGCAGCAGGCGCGCCTTGGAGCGGTAGATCTTCTCCTTCAGGTCGACGACCTGCTCCTCCAGCGTCTTCACGCGCGTCGTGAAGGCCTCGTCCGCCGTCTGGTCGCCCGCGGGGGCCTGCGCGGCGGGGGCCTGCGGCGTGCCCGCGGCGGCGGGGGGAGGCGGGGAAGCAGGGGAGGGGGACGCACCTTGCGCGAGCACCGGCCCGGACAGGCCAGCGCTCAGGAGCGCGAGGAGACGGAGGGTGGCGGATGCGACGCGCACGGTACGACCTCGGAAGGCGGCTCTGCCCGACGGCACGAGGTCATACCATCCTTTGCCGGGGGCTGCCCGGTGGGGGCCAGCCCGCCGGGCAGGGAAGCAGGCGGAGTGTCAACCGCCCTTGCGCAGCTCGGTGAGGACCAGCTTGGCCACGGCCTTGAGCGTGTCGAACACGCCCACGCCCGTGGGCGCCACGGCCTGGTACTCCGGGATGTTCCGCGGGTTGAGCGCCTTGCGCATCTCCTCCACGGTCACCGCGTTGGGCAGGTCGCGCTTGTTGTACTGCACGACGTACGGAATCTTGTTCAGGTCGTAGCCCTGCTCCGCCAGGTTGATGCGCAGGTTCTCCAACGACTCCATGTTGGCTTCCATGCGCTCGATCTGGCTGTCGGCGACGAACACCACGCCGTCCACGCCCTTCAAGATGAGCTTGCGGCTGGCGTCGTAGAACACCTGGCCGGGCACCGTGTAGAGGTGGAAGCGCGTCTTGAAGCCGCGGATCTCACCGAGCGACAGCGGCAGGAAGTCGAAGAAGAGCGTGCGGTCCGTCTCCGTGGAGAGCGAGATCAGCTTGCCCTTCGTGTCCGCCGCGGTCTTGTTGTAGATGTACTGAAGGTTGGTCGTCTTCCCGCAGAGTCCCGGCCCGTAATAGACAATCTTGCAGTTGATTTCGCGGGATGAGTAATTGATGAAGGACATGGCTTCCCGGGTTACTCGCTGAAGAGGTTGTCGATATCGTCGTCGGAGATCTCGGCGAACGGCGAACCGGCTCCGGGGCTGTCGGTCTTCTTCACGAGGCTTTCGAAGATCTTCGTCAGCTCGTCGCTGGCCTTCTTGATGCGCAGGCGCACCAGACCCAGGCTCGTGCGGTTGTCGAAGATGACGACCAGCACCACCCGGCTGCCGACGATGGTCATGTAGAGGCTGTCCTTCGCCCCTTCATGGAACTGGTTGGGGAACTCGTTCTCCCCGATGAGCTTCGCGAGTCCGCCCATGGCGGCCACGTTGCCGGCCGTCAGCGACGCGAGCGACGTGGTGTCGATGTTCTGCGTCTGGCCGGCCGAGGAGATGAGCTGGCCGTTCTTGTCGACGAGGAAGACCACCTTCGCGTTCGCGTCCTTGGTGAGCCGGTCGCAAACGGCGTTGATCTTGGTGAACTCCTCTTCGTACATCACCAGTTGCGTGCCCATGGGCGTATGCGCTCCTCAGCGTTCGCTCGCCCCGCGCACGGCGGCGCTCCGATGTTTCTGGAGTGAATCCCGGAGGTTAGACGAGGCGCTACCGACCGCCGTCATGCTTAGCAAAGCAGTTCCACTCCAGCAAGAAGCCAGCCGTGATCCGCGCCGCTTCTTGAAGGAATGACGGCTTCGCGGGTTGGGACACCTGCCCACCTTCTCTATACTCTCCCGGGCCTTGCGTCGCCCGAGCCCCCTCACCGACATCCTCCCGCGCCTCGTCGTCCTCGTCCTGGCGCTCGCCTGTACCGGGGCCGCCCGTGCGCAGGCCCCCGAGTCCGAGCGGGCCTCGCTGCGCCTTCGTTACGGGCTGTCCTCCCGGCAGGGTGAGCAGGTGGATGTAGGGCCCGGGCTCACCTACTCGGGGCTGACGCCGAACGACGTGGCGCTGACGTTGATGGGCTGGGCGGGCGAGCACCTGGGCGGCCAGGTGGAGTTCCAGCGCGAGGCGTTCGAGCTGCGGGATGCCTCTTCGCGCGTGACGGGTGGAAGCCTGGTGCGCGGCTCGGTGGGGCCGCGCGGGCGCCTGTCGCTGGGGCCGGTGCGGCTGGAGCTGGGGGCGGGCTACGGCTTCGCGCAGTTGCCGCTGTTCGGCGGGTTCACCTACGCGCCGGTGCTGCAGCGGGGCGTGCGGCACGCGGCGCTGTTCTCCGGGCGGGTGCTGGTGGCGCTGCCGGCGCGGCTTCAACTGGAGGCGCGGGGCGAGGTGCCGCTGACGCTCTCCGCGCACGCGGCGGACGGGCTGAAGGCGTCGTCGTCCGGCTACGTGGTGGGCGCGGCGCTCTCGTATCCGGTGGTGCGCCGGGACGGCTGGACGGGGCGGCTGCTGCTGGACGTGCAGCAGGCGCACGACACGATGGAGCTGGAGGACAGCGGTCTGCGCTCCGAGCAGCGCATGCGCCGCGTCGGCCTGGGCTTCGAGGTGGCGTTGGGACCGGCGCCGAGAATCATCGAGTGCCCGGTGCATGGATATGTCCCCATCCAGGTGGTGGACGCGGACACGGGGGCACCCCTGGTGGGTGCGCGGGTGCGCGTGCCCTCGTTGCTGCAACCGGGGATGACCGAGGAGAAGGTGACGGACGCGCAGGGGCGGGTGACGGTGAATCTCCCCACCGGGGAGCAATCCGCGCAGGTGAGCCTGGAGGGCTATGACTCCACGACGGAACGCACCACCGTCGCGTTCATCGAGAACCCAGGTCTGGCGATCCGGCTCCATAAGAACGCGCCGAAGACGGGCTCCCTCAAGCTGAAGGTGGTGCAGGGCAAGAACAGCGCGCCGGTTCCGGACGTGCAGGTGGTCTCCGGCGCCGCGCGGCTGCGCACGGACACGGCTGGCGAGCTGCTGCTCGAAGGGCTGGAGCCGGGGCCCGTGGTCGTGGCGATGTCCGCGCCGGGCTTCCGCTCCACGGAAGAAGCCGCGGTGGTGGTGGCGGGGCAGACGTCGGAGCTGGTGGTGGTGCTGTCGCAGGACCGCAAGGGCGAGCTGGCCACCCTGGTGGGCCAGGTGCGCAGCGCGCGCAGCGGCAAGCCGCTGGTGGCGACGGTGACGATTCCCCAGGCGAAGGTGCGCACGCGCACGGACAAGAGCGGCGCCTTCACCGCGCGCGTCCGCGGCGGCACGTACCGCATCACCCTGTCCGCGGCCGGGCACCGGACCCAGACGAAGACGGTCACCGTGCGCGAAGGCGAGCAGGCGATTCTCAACGTGGATCTGTTCCCGAGGGGCCGGTGAGTCGCGCGGCGGTGCCGCGACGCGCCCGTCCGTCGTCGTCGAGGTTTCAGTGAGTCCTGTCCGCATCCTGGCGCTGTCGCTGCTCGTCCTCCTCTCCGGCTGCTCGGGGTGCGAACGCGAGGAGGCGCCGAAACCTCCGCCGGTGGTGGAGGTGGACGCGGGCGCCGTCGTCCCCATTGGACGCCTGGAGGGGCTGTCCGGTGACGTGCGCCTGGAGCGCGGCGGCAAGGTGGGCCCGGCGGTGGAGGGCCCCCTGCTCGCGGGCGACGCGGTGGAGACGGGGGAGAGCGGCTCCGCGACGGTGCGCTTCCCGGGCGACCGGACGGTGGAGGTGGGCAGCGAGGGCCGGTTCGCGGTGGGCTCGGACGCGACGGGCATCGTGATGAAGGTGGAGCGCGGCATCGTGCTGTCGCGCGTGCCCGCGGGCGGGAAGCCGGACAGCGCGGGCTCCAAGGTGACGTTGAACATCCTCACCCCCTTCGGCCTCACGCGCGTGGGGCAAGAGCCCTCGGAGGTGAAGGTCGCGGTGGCGGAGGACTCGGCGCGGGTGGAGGTGAAGCTGGGCGCCATCGAGCTGGTCTCCAAGGACGGCAAGACGCTGCGCGCGGCCCAGGGCGACGCGGTGGACCTGACCCGCGAGCGCGCGCAGGTGACGCCCTCGGCCCCGCGCGTCGTGGAGCTGGCGCCCATCCCGGTGACGGTGCGCGCGACCTCCGGTGTCACGGAGGTGAAGGCGAAGGACACGGGCCGCTGGCGCAAGGTGCGCCGCGAGGGCGAGGTGCTGGCCTTCGGCGACGGCGTGCGGACGAAGGGCGGTGAGGCGGTGCTGTCCCTCAAGGACAGCGGCACGGTGCTGACGCTCGCTCCGGGCGCGGAGGCGGTGCTGGAGAGCGCGGGACAGCAGGGCACCATCGACGAGGCGCGCGTCAACCTGCTCCAGGGCCTGTTGGCCGTGCAGCTCGCCATGGGGCGTGAGAGCCGCGTGGTGCTGCCGGGGATGACGGTGGAGTCGGGCAGCGGCGCGCGGCTGGAGATCCGCCGCACGAACGCGGGCATGCAGGTGGCGGCGCACACCGGCGACGTGACGCTGCGGCGGGGCGAGGCGCGGCAGGAGCTGCGCGCGGGCGAGCGCGCCACCGTGGGCACGGACGGCAACGCGAAGGTGGAGCCGCTGGAGGAGGCGGCGGTCGCGGTGGGCCCGGGCGAGGGCACGGAGGTCTTCCACCGGGGCCTCGCGGAGGTGGCGCTCACCTGGGAGGGCCAGGGCGACGCGGTGGTGGAGGCGGCGCAGGACGCGGCCTTCAAGCGCCCGGTGCTCTGGGGCCGCGTGCACCGCGCCTCCGTCAACGTGTCCGCGCTGGCCCGGGGCACGCTGTACTGGCGGGCGCGCAAGGAGGACGGCACGCAGGTGGCCGCGGGCAGCATCCACTTCGCGCCGGAGTCCCCCACCAGCTCGCTGGCGCGCGTGCGCAACGTGGTGCCCGAGGGGCCGGAGAAGACGACCATCTTCTACCAGGACAAGCCCCCGGCGGTGACGTTCACCTACGGCGAGGAACCGCAGGCCCGTAGCTATCGCGTGGCGGTGTACAAGGCAGGCTCGTTGGCGACGCCCGTGGTGCAGCGCACGGTGTCGGAGACGCGCGCGGCGCTGGAGGCGGGACAGTTGGGGGAGGGCAGCTATCTGTGGTCCGTCACGCCGCTGTCGCAGGCGGGCGCGGCCCTCAAGGGCGGGCGGATGAACAAGCTGGAGCTCGTCTATGACAACTCGGTGGTGGGGCTGGTGGTGGACAGCCCACGCCAGGGTGGGCCGGCGGCGGAGAAGGTGCGGGCCTCCGGTGTCGCGCCCGTGTATGCCCGCCTGTCCATCAACGGACGGGCCGTGCCCCTGGACGCCAAGCACCGCTTCGATACATGGGTGGCCCCCATGGGAATGCCCCCCCTGCTGGTGTTTAAGATGACGCGCCCCGGTGCCCCGGACGTACTCACGGTGCGCACCCTGAAACCGCGAGGACCTTGAGGGATGGCACAGCCCAACGTTCCCATTCCGGATCCCGCCGGCGCGTCCACCGCCACGCTCCTCCAGCCCTACGGGCAGTACGTCCTCGTGCGCAAGCTGGCCGAGGGCGGCATGGCGGAGATCTTCCTCGCCAAGCTGCTGGGCGCGGACGGCTTCGAGCGCAACGTGGTGCTCAAGCGGATGCTGCCGACGCTGTCGGCCATCCCGGACTTCGTGGAGATGTTCCGCGACGAGGCGCGGCTGGCGGCGAAGCTGTCGCATCCGCACATCGTGCAGATCCACGAGCTGGGCTTCACGGAGGGCTGCTACTACATCTGCATGGAGTACCTCGCGGGCGAGGACTTCTCCACGACGCTGCGGCTCGCGGGCCGGCGCCGGCAGTACGTGCCGCTGCCGATGGTGCTGCGGGTGCTCATCGACGCGGCGCGGGGCCTGCACTTCGCGCATGCCTTCACGAACGAGCAGGGCCAGCCGCTGAACGTGGTGCACCGGGACGTGTCGCCGTCCAACCTGTACGTGACGTACCAGGGCCAGGTGAAGGTGCTGGACTTCGGCATCGCCAAGGCCGAGTCGCGGCTGGTGCAGACGCGCACGGGCGTGGTGAAGGGCAAGTACATCTACATGGCGCCGGAGCAGGCGCAGGGGAAGGAGGTCGACCCGCGCGCGGACGTCTTCTCCCTGGGCGTCAGCCTCTACGAGGCCGTCACGCACGTGCGGCCCTTCTCCCGCGAGAACGACCTGGCGGTGCTCAACGCGCTGCTCCAGGGCGAGTTCGAGAAGCCGCGCGCGCTGAGGGCGGACCTGCCGCAGGGCCTGGAGGACATCATCCTCAAGGCCATGGCCTTCAAGCCGGAGGACCGGTACGCGACGGCGGAGGACTTCGCGGTCGCGCTGGAGGCCTTCGCCTCGGACTTCCAGGGCGGGGCCGCGAGCGCCCCGGCGCTGGGCACGTTCCTGCGCAACCACTTTGGCGAGGAGCGCGTCGCGGAGAAGACGCGCATCCCCACGATGGCCACGCTCACCGCGGCGCGTCCGGCGGACCCCGAGCTCGCGGCGATTGCCTCCGCTGTCTCCGGCGCTGGGACGAACACGTACGGGCAGCAGGTGTCCCGTCCGAGCGGCACGGGCGTGAGGGCGCTGACCGCGCAGAACCGGGCGGCCCCCGCGCAGGCGCAAGCTCCCGAGCCGGAGGTCCTGCCGAGCGCGCCCGTGGCGAAGCCCGCGTCCCGGCGCTGGCTCCTGGGCGTGGTGGGCGGCCTGGGGCTGGTGGCCGCGGGCGTGGCGTTCGTCGTCGCGCGGCCCGGTGGCACCGCGGCGAACGTGACGCCTCCGCCTCCGGTGCAGCAGGCCGTCGCGCCCGTGGCCCACAGCGGGACTCCGGCGGGCACGCAGGCTCCCCCGGTCGCGGCGCAGGGGGCTCCGGCCCCGGGGCCTGAAGGGACCCCGCCTGGCGACGTTCAGGGCACCGTGCGGGACGACCCGCCGGGCGGCGACGCGGTGGCGGCGTCCGTGACGGATTCGCCCCCCGTGGACGACGGGGCGGAGGACACGTCCCCCCGCAGGGTGACGAAGCGGCCGGCGGCGAAGGAGCCGGTGTCGCTGGGCATCGACGACATCCAGCGCGTGGTGTCCGGCGGCCGCTCGAAGATCACCGGCTGCTTCGAGCGCTACAAGTCCGACCTGCCGGCGGCCTCGGGCGAGGTGCAGGTGGAGCTCACCATCGTGTCATCCGGCAAGGTGCGCGCGGGCACGCGCGGGCCGCTGGCGTCCACGGCGGTGGGCCGCTGCCTGGAGACGCAGGCCCAGAGCCTGCGCTTCCCGGTGCACCGCGACCAGGAGGTCACGGTGTTGATGCCGTTCTCGTGGAAGGTGACGCAGTAGCCCGCGCCGTCACAGGTCGCGGCGGGCGGACAGCGCCTTGGCGAGCGTGGCTTGGTCCGCGAACTCCAGGTCGCCGCCCATGGGCAGGCCCTGCGCGATGCGCGTCACCCGCAGGCCCATCGGCTTGAGCAGGCGCGTGAGGTAGAGCGCGGTGGCCTCGCCCTCGATGTCCGGGTTGGTGGCGAGGATGATCTCCTCCACCCGGCTGTCGTTGAGGCGGTGCAGCAGCTCCTTGATGCGCAACTGCTCCGGGCCCACGCCTTCCAGCGGGGACAGCACGCCGTGCAGCACGTGGTAGCGGCCCTTGAACTCGCGGGTGCGCTCCAGCGCCATCAGGTCGGAGTAGGTCTCCACGACGCACAGGGCGCGCTCGTCGCGGCGGTTGTCGCGACAGAAGCCGCACAGCTCCGAGTCGGTGAGGGAGAAACAGCGCACGCACAGGTGCACCTTCTCCTTCACCTCGCGGATGGCCTGCGAGAGGTCGACGGCGAACTCGCCCGGCGCCCGCAGGATGTGGAACGCGAGGCGCTGGGCGGTCTTCTCACCAATGCCCGGCAGCTTCGCGAGCTGGGCGACCAGGCGATTCAGCGGATCGGGGGTCATCCGTCTTTAATTAATGCCGGGGATCTTCACGCCGCCGGAGATCTTCGCCAGCTCCGCGTTCATGTGCTGACGGCTGCTCGCCAGGGCAGTGTTCACGGCGGCGGTGATGAGGTCCTCGAGCATCCCCGGGTCGTTGGGGTCGATGGCGCTCTTGTCGATCTTGATGCTGCGGATCTCCTGCACGCAGTTGGCGACGACCGTCACGCGGCCCTCGCCGGACGTCGCCTCGACGGTCTCTTCCGCCAACTGCTTCTTCCGCTCCTCGATCTTCTCGGTGAGCTTGTTCGCCTGCCGGATGAAGTAGTTCAGGTCGATGCCGGGCATGTGCTTCCTCGGTCCCCGGTCGTGGGAGCGCGGGGCCGCCATGGCGCCGCTCGGAGCAGGGACGTTGGCGCGCACCCTAGCGGGGCCGGGAGGCGTTGTCAGTCGTCAGGAGCGGCGGGGATGTCCGGGAGGTTGGCCGGTGGCCGCTCGGGCTCGTAGACCTGGATGTGTTCGATTTCGCCGCCCAGCATCTTGAGAATGGCCCGCACGGACGCGTGGGAGCGCACCTTGCCCTCGGTGGTCTTCTCGTGGGTGTTTCGGGTCTGGGTGTCCACCTCGGAGAGGCTCAAGCCCATGCCGCCCGGGAGGACGTCCTGGATCTGAGGCACGTCCGTGATGGTGAGCTTCACGGCGCGGCCGAAGTGTGACGCGAGCGCCGCGTCCACGGTGGCCTTGCCCCCGGGCGACACCACGGCGGCCTTGTGGAAGGCGGCGGAGGGCGGGAAGCCCAGGATGATTTCGCCCGCCTTCATTGACTGGAGGCGGCCATTGGCGAGCGCCGTGCCGTGGCGCACGGACGTGGACTTGACGGTCTCCACGGCGGCGCGCCAGCGCTCGGGCAGGGAGCGGTTGGGATTGTCGCGGCTGGTGGCGACGGGCGCCATCGCGGGCGGCGGCTCGGGCTCCGGCGGCTCCGGTTCGGGGGCGGCGGGCTCCGCGACGGGGATGCACTCGCCGGAGGCACAGCCTTCCGCGGAGCCCTCTTCCGGGAACATGCGCTCGTCCACGTCCTCGTCGCCGTGGGGCGGAGGCTCGGGCGGGGCCACGGGCTCCGGCTTGCGCATGTTGGTGATGCGCACGGTGGGCGTGGCGGGTTCGGGCGCGCGCGCCGCGGGCGGGGGAACGGGAGCAGGGGGCTGGGCGCCGCCGTTGCGGAGGAAGGAGAGGGGACGGGCCGCGGACGGAGGCAGGTCGTCCATGACGACGCCCGGGGCCGGAGGGGCCTCCATCGCGGGGGCCGCGCCGCCGCCATTGCGCAGGAAGGACAGCGGGCGCGAGGCGGACGGAGACAGGTCGTCCATCACCACCGGCGCGGGAGTCACGGCGGCGGGCGTGGGAACGGGGCCGCTGGCGCCGCCCCCATTGCGAAGGAAGGAGAGGGGACGGGCCGCCGAGGGGGACAGGCCCTCCATCAGCGCGGCCGGAGGCGTCCGGGTGGCCACTGCGGACGCACCGGCCGGCTCACCGCGAGAGGGAAGCGCAGGCGCTTCGCCCGGAGCTCCGTGTGCGGCGGTGGCCCCCGCGTGCGGGGATGCGCCGCGAGCCTCGAAGGGCTGCGGCGTCGGTCCCGTGCGCGTGGACGCGTCCTGCGCTCCGAAGGGACGGGGACTCGCCCCCGCATGGGCCGAGGGGCCCGGTGCCTCGCGGGAGTGCCCGTTGGACGCCGGGGGCATCGGAGCACGCGCGTCGTCGAAGGGCCTGACGGTGGCCCCCGCGTGAGTGGACGGCCTCTGCGAGTCCTGCGCGCGCGGCGCTGCCCCCGCGTGCGCGGACGGGCCTTGCGCTTCGAACGGACGCGACGAGACCTCCGTGTGCGCGGATGCCCCCTGTGCATCGAACGGACGCGGCATGGCGCCCGTCTGCGCGGGAGTGTTCGGACCTTCGACGGGACGCGCTGCTGCTACGGGCGCCGGCGCGCGGACTTCGGCCTGGACGTCAGACGCGAAAGTTCGCGGGACCGGAGCGACCTCCTGGCGCTCCGGTCGTGTTCTTCGCGCCTTCCGCGCCAAGGCCCGCCGACAGCCGCTCCACGCGGGCCAGCAGGTCGGGAATCGAACCGGCCGGGGACAACTGGATGGCCTTGAGCAGCGCCATCTCCAGCGCCAGCCGGGGCTGCGCCGCTCGCGACACGTCCCAGATGCAGCCGTGCACGATGTCGAACAGCCGCGACAACTGCGCCGTGTCCGATTCCTTCGCCAGCGCCAGGAGCGCCTTCTGCTCGGACTCCGCCAGCTCCGCGGGCGCCTCTCCCAGCGACTTCGTCACGAAGAGGTGCCGCAACTGCAGCGCCAGCTCCTCCGCCAGCCGCTTCAGGTCCAGGCCCCGGTTGAACACCTCGTCCACCCGGCCCAGCACGCGCTTCGCGTCCTTGCGGACCAGCGCCTCCGCGAAGTCCTGCACCACCGTGCGGTCGATGGCGCCCATCGCCTCCGCGACGGCCTCGTCCGTGGGGTTGGGACCGCACGACGCCAGGATCTGATCCAACAGGCTCAGCGCGTCGCGCATGCCGCCTTCGGACTGGCGCACCACCAGCGACAGCGACTGCTCGGAGATGCCCGCGCCCTCCGCCTGGCAGATCTCCTTCAACCGCTGGAGCATCCGCGCCGCGGAGATGCGCCGGAAGTTGTGGCGCTGGCAGCGCGACAGGATGGTGTCCGGCAGCTTGTGCGCCTCCGTCGTCGCGAAGATGAACTTCACGTGACCGGGCGGCTCCTCCAGCGTCTTCAGCAGCGCGTTGAACGCCGCGCCAGAGAGCATGTGGACTTCATCGATGATGTAGATCTTGTGGCGGTCGCGCTGTGGCAGGTACTTCGCGTTCTCGCGAATCTCGCGCACGTTCTCGACGCCGTTGTTGGACGCACCGTCGATCTCCGCCACGTCCACGCTGGTGCCGGCGGTGATTTCGGTGCACGCCCGGCAGGTGCCGCACGGGGTCGCCGTGGGGCCCTGCTCGCAGTTGAGCGCCTTGGCGAGCAGGCGGGCGGCCGTCGTCTTGCCCACCCCTCGAGGACCGCAGAACAGGTACGCGTGCGCGACCCGGTCCATCTTGATGGCGTTCCCGATGGTCCGGACCACGTGCTCCTGGCCGGTCATGTCATCGAACTTCTGCGGGCGCCATTTGCGGGCGAGGACGAGGTAGCTCATGGGGACAACCATCTAAACACGGCGGGCAAAAGGATCCATGGAACGTCCATTCCGCCCGCCGTGAGACGCACTCCGTGTCAGCGTCCGAGCGCCTGTAGCACCACGTTGGCCGCGTTGTGCCCGGCCGCGCCGATGACGCTTCCGGCGGGGTGGCAGCCCGCGCTGCAGAAGTAGAGCCCCTGCACCGGCGTCTCATAGGGCAGCCGGTCGGTGAACCCGCGCTTGTTGTCCACATGATGGATGTGGCCGCGGGTGATGCCGAAGTGGGACTCAATCTTCGGCGGCGTGAGCGCGAAGTACTCCTGCACCAGGTCGCTGGTCCCGGGCGCGAAGCGGTCGCAGATGGACAACAGGTGCTTCACGTAGCGCGCCTCCTCCTTCTCCCAGGTGGTGCCCTCCAGCTTCTCCGGCACCCACTCCACGAAGAGGGCGGAGTTGTGGTGCCCTTCTGCGTCCTTCAGGGTCGGGTCCACCGTGGTGTGCACGTACCATTCGATGGAGGGGAACTCCGCCAGCCGGCCCGCCTTCGCCTCCTTGTAGCCGTGCGCCAGCGCCCCCAGCACGTCGTCCCCCTGGGGCAGCAGGTGGATGGTGGGCCCGAACTGGCCCCGGTCCTCCGGCAGGCAGGTGAAGGTGGGCAGCGACTTGAGGCACAGGTTCACCTTCAGCGTGGTGCCCGGCGCGGACAGCCCGTCCACCATGCTCCGGTAGTCCTGGTTCAGCGCCTTCGAGTCCACCAGCTTCAGCGTGCGGAACGGGTCCGCGTTGGAGACCACGACCTTCGCGGACAGCTCCTCGCCGTTCTCCAGCACCACGCCCTTCACCACGCCGCTGTCCACGCGCACCGACGCCACCTTCGCGTTCGTGCGCAACTGGGCGCCGTGCTTGCGCGCAAGCTGCGCGATGCGCTGGGTGACGGTGCCCATGCCGCCTTCGACGATCATCCACGTGCCGCCGCTGCCGGGCAGCCGGCAGAGGTTGTGCACCAGCAGGTTCATCCCCGTGCCCGGCGTGTCATAGCCGCCGTCCAGGCCGGAGAACGCATCGGTGACGGCGTACATCGCCTTCACGAAGTCGGACTTGTAGCCGAAGCGCTCCAGGTACTCGCGCGCCGTGCCCCGGCACAGCCGGATGAAGTGCTGGCGCAGGGCAGGGCGCACGTAGCGCTCCGCCGTCTCCTCCAGCGACAGGGGCGGCAAAAGCCACGCGGGCGCCAGGTCCTCGCGCAGCGCCGCCAACTCCTCGTTCATGGCGACGTGGGCGTTCCAGTCCGCCTCGGAGAAGAACTCGCGGAACTGCCGCTCCAGCTCCCGCTCATCCGAGCCGAAGAGCAGGTAGCGCTTGTCCATCGTGGGCAGGAAGTAGTGCGGGTCGCGGCGCTTGAGGGGCAGCTCCAACTGGAGCTCCTGGAGCAGCTCCGGCGGCATCAGCCCCAGGAGGTACGCGCCCGTGGAGACGCCCAGCTTCGGGGCGGTGCGGAACGGGTACTCCGTCTTGCACGCGCCGCCCACCTGGTCCTTCTCCTCCAGCACGGTGACCGACAGGCCCCGGCGCGCGAGCATCGCCGCCGCGACAAGTCCGTTGTGGCCCGCGCCCACCACGATGACGTCTGGCATGGTCTTCCTCCTTGGGGAAAAGGCCGTTCCTAGTCGAGCCCTGGCCTCCCCGACAAACACCGTGCGTCTTGCGCTGGACGTCAGGGCCGGAAAGAGTCGCGCCCGCCCCGTGAACGCCCCTCCCTCCGACGCGCCCCCGGCCCCCGTCCCTCCCCAGGCTCCGTTGGAAGTCCCAGGCTCCGTCCGGACGGGGCTGCCCGGAGCCTTCCGCGTGCTGGGGCTCCTCGCGGTGGCGCTGGTGCCGTGCGTCCTCGCGGTGAGCGAGCTGGGGCGCATCCACCCGGACGAGGTGTTCCAGGCGCTGGAGCCCGCGTACTGGCGCGTGCACGGCTACGGCGTGCTGGCCTGGGAGTGGCGCGAGGGCCTGCGCAACTGGGCCGTCCCCGGCGTGCTGGCCGCGTTCCTCAAGGTGGCGCAAGGGTTCGGCGTCACCGACCCGCGCGTCTACCGGGGCGTGGTGGCGCTGCCGCAGTTCGCCCTGCACGCCTGGAGTCTGTGGGCCGTGTACCGCTTCGCGGAGCGCCGGGCGGGCCCGTGGGGTGGGGCGCTCGCGGTGCTGCTCGTGGGGCTGAGCGCGCCGGTGCTCCTCTTCGCCGGACGCACCCTGTCGGAGTCCTTCTCCGCGTCCCTCCTCCTGGTGGCCATGGAGGCCCTGGACCGGCCGGACACCGGCGCGGACGCGCGCGTGCGCCGGGCGGGGCTCCTGGGCGGCATGGCCCTGGGGCTCGCCGTGGTGACGCGCTACCCGTCCGCCCTCTTCGTGGTGGCCGCGCTCCTGTGGCTGGCCGCCGCCCGGAGGTGGCGCCTGCTCGGCTTCACCTGCGTGGGAGGCGCGGCGGTGGCGGCGGGCCTGGGCCTGCTCGACCAGGCCACCTGGGGCGCGCCGTTCCACTCGTTCCGGGCCTACGTGGACTACAACCTGCTCTCCGGGAAGGCCGCCGCCGCGTTCGGCGCCTCATCGCCGGACTTCTACTGGGGGCCGCTGCTCCAGGCCGTCCCCCTCTGGGCCTGGGCCGCCGTGCCCTTGTCGCTGGCCCCCCTGGTGCGCTTTCGCGCGCTGTCCCTGCCGCTCACCTGCGCGGCCGTCTACACCGCCGTCCTCCTGGCCACGCCGCACAAGGAGGAGCGCTTCCTCTACCCGGGGCTGGTGGTGGCGCTGCTCGCGGCGGCGTCCCAGGTGGCGGCGTCCATCACCGCGCTCTCCCGGCCGGGCCCGAGGAACGGGGCGGCGGTGCTCGCGCTGGCCCTGGGCTTCGTGCACGGCCGCGGCTTTCCCTCCAGCGACCTGCGCGCGGACCAGTTCCGCGCCATCGTCCGGGCCACGCGGGGGGACGCGACGGGGCTGCTCATCGTCAACGAGGGGCTGTGGGGCTCCGGGGGCTTCTTCTACATCGGCAAGAACATCCCCTGGCGCACCTGCGACTGGCCCCGGGACGCGGCCTTCCAGGCCTCCATCCGCGACCGCGCCTTCAACCGCGCCGTCACCTTCGAGGGCCGGGCCCTGCCGGAGCTCCAGGCGGCCGGCTTCCACGTCGTCCGCGAGGTGGGGCGCGAAACCATCCTCGTCCGGGACTGAAACAGGGCAGCGGACGGGCAGGGGAGGGCAAGCCCGCAAAGCCAAAGCGCCGGCATCCCCGGAGGGATGTCGGCGCTTCAGGTGAGACAGAACGGCCGGGACACACGCGGAAGTACGCTACCGTTGCTTCCTTCCGGACCTGGCGGGGTTCGCGCCCCCACGTTGTCCCGACCACAAAATCCGTGCTGCTGCTTCGAAAATAACAACGGAGAGGGTGGGATTCGAACCCACGATACCCTTTCAGATATACACGCGTTCCAGGCGTGCGCCTTCAACCGCTCGGCCACCTCTCCAGAGACTTTGGAGCGGAGAGCGTAGGATTCGAACCTACGGTACCGTTGCCGGTACGCCTGATTTCGAGTCAGGTGCCTTCGACCACTCGGCCAGCTCTCCAGAATATTCAGTTTTCGCGTCGCTTCGCGCGCAGGCGCTCGAAGAACGTCTTGAGAAGCTGGCGACTCTCTTCCGCCAGGATGCCGCTTGTGACCTGAAGCCGGTGGTTGTGCCGGGGCTCTTCCACCAGGTTGTACAGCGAGCCGACCGCACCCGCTTTCGGGTCCATTGTACCAAAGACGAGTCGGGTGACACGAGACTGCACCAGCGCACCGGCGCACATGGCACACGGTTCCAGCGTCACGTAGAGGGTCACCCCGGAGAGCCGCCACGCATCGCGTGCTTTCGCGGCGGCGGCGAGGGCAATCATTTCGGCGTGGGCGAAGGGGTTCCGGTCGCATTCGCGGCGGTTGAAACCCGTGCCAACGACGTTGCCGTCGAGCACCGCCACCGCACCAACCGGTACTTCCCCGAGTGAAGCCGCTTCCCGCGCGAGCTCTAAAGCCTGCTGCATGAAAGCGATGTCGTCACTCATGAGACGTGCGCGCCAAAGAAGAAGTGCGCTCCCTGGAGGATTCGAACCTCCGGCCTTCGGATTCGTAGTCCGACGCTCTATCCAGCTGAGCTAAGGGAGCATTTCTTCCGGCTGCTGCTTTACATCAAGTGGCGGAGAGAGAGGGATTCGAACCCTCGATACCCTTTCGAGTATGCAGGTTTAGCAAACCTGTGCCTTCAGCCTCTCGGCCATCTCTCCAACTCTTCTCTGTCAAAGAACCACGAAACTCAAGCTCAAAATCGGAGGCGGTAGGATTCGAACCTACGGAAGGCTTTCACCTTCTGCGGTTTTCAAGACCGCTGCCTTCAACCGCTCGGCCACGCCTCCACAGCAGGTGCCGCTCGGTTCCCGGCGGGCCAACCGCGCCCGTGGGGCCGCCCTTCTACATCATTTCTTCCGCGTGGCAAGCGAGATGTTGGCCCCTTTTTTACGTCCGGGGCCCCATCGGCCTGACTACAGGGGGCGCAGCTCCTTCAGCCCGCCCATGTACGGCACCAACGCCTCCGGGATGGCGACGCTTCCGTCCTCCCGCTGGTAGTTCTCCAGGATGGCGATGCTCGTGCGCCCCACGGCCAGCCCGCTGCCGTTGAGGGTGTGCACCATCTGGGGCTTGTCCCCCTTCTGGGGGCGGAAGCGGATCTTCGCGCGGCGGGCCTGGAAGTCGCCGCAGTCCGAGCAGGACGAAATCTCCCGGTACGCGCCCTGGCCGGGCAGCCAGACCTCGATGTCGTAGGTCTTGCGCGCGCCGAAGCCCATGTCCCCGGTGCACAGGAGCATCACGCGGTGGTGCAGCCCCAGCCGGCGGAGGATGTCGCACGCGTCGTCCGTCATGGCCTCCAGCTCCTCCAGGCTCCTGTCCGGCTGGGAGAACTTCACGAGCTCCACCTTGTGGAACTGGTGCTGGCGGATGAGGCCGCGCGTGTCGCGCCCCGCGGCGCCGGCCTCCGCGCGGAAGCAGGGGCTGAAGGCGCAGTAGCGGATGGGGAGCTGCTCGCCCTCCAGGATTTCGTCCGCGTGGTAGTTCGTCACGGGGACTTCCGCGGTGGGGATGAGGAAGCGCTCGGGGTCGCCGGACGTCTTGAAGGCGTCGTCCTCGAACTTGGGCAACTGGCCGGTGCCCATCATCGTCTCGCGCAGCACCAGGTAGGGCGGGAGCAGCTCCGTGTAGCCCTTGGAGGTGTGCACGTCGATCATGAACGTGACGAGCGCGCGCTCCAGCCGCGCCAGGGCGCCCTTGTAGAAGGTGAAGCGGCTGCCGGACACCTTCGCGGCGCGCTCGAAGTCGAGCATGCCCAGCGACTCGCCCAGCTCGAAGTGCTGCTTGGGCGTGAAGAGGAGGTGGGGCTTCTCACCCCAGCTCTTCACCTGGACGTTCTCGTCCGCGCTGGCGCCCACCGGGACGGACTCGTGGGGCACGTTGGGGATGACCAGGAGGATGCGGTTGAGCTCCTCCTCCACTTCCTTGAGGCGGGCCTCCTTCTCCTTGATCTCCTGGGAGACGCCGCGCAGGTCGCCGCGCAGCTTCTCCATCGCGGCCGGGTCCTCCTTGGCCTTGCGCTTCATCTCCTCGTTGGCGGCGTTGCGGCGCGCGGCCAGCGCCTCCATGGAGACATAGAGGTCGCGACGCTCCGTGAAGAGCGTCTGGAAGGGGCCGAGGTCCAGGCTGCCGCCCCGAGTCTTGAGTCGGGCGACGACCGCATCGAAGTTCTGCGCAACGTTCCGGAGGTCCAGCATAGGGGCTCGCCTTGTAGTCATCCCGGGCGTGGGCCGGCAAGGCTCACCACGCGCCGGGTGCTCAGGGCCTGACGCCCGGAGGGGTGGGGCTAGTGTTCGAGGTCGTAGATTTCGTCCTCGATGTCCTTCTTGTCCGCCGCGTCCGGCTTCTTCACCAGGTACTCCTTGAAGGCCGTGATGGCGTCCTTGCGCTTGTTGCGCTCCTTGTAGGCGAAGCCCAGGTAGTAGAAGGACTGGGCGTTGTCCGGCTCGGCGGTGGTGGCCTTCTTGTACCAGTCGATGGCCTTGGCGTACTGGGCCTGCTCCGTGAAGGCGCGAGCGACCTTGTAGTAGACGTACGTGAGCTTCGGATCCGCCTTGAGCGCCGCCTGGTAGCGGCGGACGGCGTCGTCCCAGCGGGCGGCGTTGAAGAGCACGTCGCCCATGGCGCCCAGCACCCGCGTGCGCTGCGGATCCGCCTTGAGCGCCGCCTCGAAGGATGCGATGGCCTCGTCGAACTCGCCCCGCTCCAGGTGCGCGTGGCCCAGGGCCTCGTGCGCGTCCGCGTAGTTGGGCTCCATCTCCACGGCGGCCTTCCACTGCTCGATGGCGTCCGGCAGCCGCTTCGCGTCGCGCAGGATGACGCCGTAGGCGTACTTGTAGTCCGGGCGCTTGGGCGCGCGGTCCACGGCGGTCTTCATGCTGTCGAGCGCCTGGGTGTACTCGGAGCGCTTCGCGCGCACGAGGCCCAGGTAGTAGAGCGCCTCGTGGTTGGACGGCTCGTTGCGCAGCGCGAGGCCCAGGTTGCTCTCCGCGCCGGCCAGGTCGCCCTTCTCCAGGAGCACCGCGCCCAGGGTGATGGGCGTGGTGGTGGAGCGGGGGTCCTCCGCCTTGGCCTTCTCCAGCTCCGCGGCGGCCTCGTCCAGCCGGTGCAGCCGCCAGAGGACCAGGCCGCGCTGCAGCCGGCCGTCCTTCAAGAGGTGCGGATCCAGCTCCAGGGCGCGGTTGGCCTCCGTCTCCGCGCGGGTGGCGTCGCCGTTGAGCAGGGCCACGCGCGACAGGCCCAGGTGGGCGTCCGCCAGGTTGGGGTCCAACTGCACGGCGCGGTCGAACTCCTGCTGCGCGAGCAGGCTGTTGTTCTCCGCGAGCGCCAGCTCTCCCAGGCCCGCGTGCACGCCCGCGTGCTCCGGCGCCTGCTTCGCGGCGGCCTCCAGCAGGGCGCGCGCGTCCGCGTTGCGGTGCTGCCGCAGGTACAGGCGGCCCAGGTACAGGCCTGCGTCCACCAGCTTCGCGTCCGCGGCGGTGGCGCGCTTGAAGTGGCCTTCCGCCTCCGTGGGCTTGTCGAGCGCGTCCTCGATGCGGCCGTAGAGGTACGCGATGCGCGCCTCGTTGGGGAAGCTCTTGCTGGCGGCCTCCACGGCGGTGAGCGCGTCCTGCATCTTGCCCGTCATCACCAGCGCGGTGATGTGGCCGTCCACGTACTCCAGGTTGTCGCTGTCCTCCTTCGCGAGCGAGGCGTAGAGCGGCAGCGCGCCGTCGTAGTCGCGCTGCGAGCGCAGCACCTGGGCGAGCTGGGCCTTGATGAAGTCGGAGTCCGGGTTGTCCTTGAGGGCGGCCTTCAGCTCCGTCTCCGCCTCCTTGGGCTTGAACTGCTGGTAGAGGGCCACGCCCTTGAGGCCGCGGGCGCGGGCGCGCTCGGCGGGCCCCAGCGCGTCCTGGAGCTTCAGGGCGCTGTCCACGGCCTGGGCGCCCTGCTCGATGTTCGACTTGCGCACCAGCAGCTCCACCGCGGCCAGCTCCACCGCGGAGGCGGCGTGCTGCGGATCCGCGGCGAGCGCCTCGGCGTAGGCCTTGGCGGCCTCGTCGGCCTTGCCCTGCGCCTGGTACAGGTTGCCCAGCGCGTGGTGGGCCTTGGCGGACTTCGCGTCCTTCTCCAGCACCTTGGTCAGCGTGGCGACGGCGTTGGGGATGTCCTTCTGCTGCGCGTAGGACTCCGCCAGCAGGAAGGCGAGCTCCAGGTCGCCCTGGTTGTCCTCGCGGACGGCGGCGTCCCGCAGGCGGGCCTGGGCCTCCGCGCCCTTGCGCTGGGTGAGCGCGATGCCGGCGGCGGTCTTGATGACCTCCACGTTCTTGTCACCCAGCAGCTCGATGGCCTCCATCTGCCTTTCGCACGTGGTCAGGTCGGAGCGCTCTCCGTCCGCGTAGCGGCGCTGCAGGTAGGCGACGGACTGGCACCAGAGGGCGCGGACCTCCGGGTACTCCTTCTTGGCCAGCACCTTGGCGCTCTTGGCGCGAGCCTCCTTGTAGCTGGCGTAGGTGTCCGCGAGCAGCCCCTTGCGCGCGTCCTCGACGAGCTTCGCCTCGGCGGAGCCGGAGGACACGCGGGCCGGGAAGAACTTGTTGCGGCCGAAGGCGCCGTAGCGGCTGGCCTCGAAGCTGGCGCCGGTGCCCAGCACGAGCACCGCCACGCCCGCGGCGATGAGGACGGGCAGGCGCTTCTTCCACCTGGCCTCGGAGGCGCTGCGGTCCACGACGGACACCGCGGCCATGCGGCCTTCGTAGAGCTGGCGCAGCCGATCCATGCTGGCCTGGGGGTTGGCGGGATCCGCGGCGCCCGCCGTCTCCGGGGTGGGCGCGCCCGGGGTGGGCGCGAGCGGCACGGCCTTGGCCGGACCCTCCATCAGCCGCTGGATGGCGGCGGCGAAGACGGGCACGGTGCCGATGGCGGACCACGCCTCCGAGTCCGGCGACACGTCCTCGTTGCCCAGGAGCTGGCCGTCCTCGAGCATCTTGACGATGACGCCCTCCTCGAACGGGCCGAACATCTTCCCGGAGCGGCGGCGCACGTGGAAGCGCTTCACCTGCACGCGGCCACCGGCGTCCTTGCCGGCGCTGTCGTCGATGAAGCTGAGCATCTCCAGGCCGTCCGCGGGGCCCGCGGCGGGCGGGGGCGGCAGCGGCGCGGAGAGGTCCGCTTCCAGGTCATCCATGGGCGCGGCGGTGGGGTCGAACTCCAGCGCGTCCGGCAGGCCCGTGGCCGCGGAGGACGGGACGGGGGAGGGGTCGCCGAAGTCCACATCGCCGAAGTCCGTGGCGGGGTTGATGCGAGCGGGCGGCGGCGGCGCGGCCGGGGCGGGGTCGCCGAAGTCCAACTGGAAGTTCGGAGCGGGCGCCGCGGCCGGGGGCGACGTGAAGTCCACGGCGAACGGATCATCCGTGGGCACGGGGGACTGGCCGTACGCGGGGGGCGGCGGCTCCGCGAAGTCGAAGGACACCGGGGCGGGGGCGGCGGGCGAGGGCAGGTCCGAGAAGTCCATCGCCTGGGGTGCGGCGGGCGAGGGCAGGTCGGAGAAGTCCAGGCCGGGCGAGGGCGGCAGGGCGAAGGGGTCGTCGCTCGCGGAGGGCAGCCCGCCCAGGTCGTAGGCCGGGGCACCGGCGGCGGGCGGCGGGGGCAGGGCGAACGGGTCGGCGTCCGGGGGCGGGGCCGCGTAGTCGGAGGGCGGGGGGAGGCCGAACGGATCCGCCTCCGGTTCCGCGGGGGGCGGGGCCAGGGCGAACGGATCCGCCTGGGGCTCCGGCTCGCCGTAGCCGTAGGTCTGCGGGTGGGGACGCGACGCCGCGGCGGGGCCGTGGGCGTTGCTCGGGTCGTTGATGTCGAAGGTGAACGCGTCCTCGGGCGCCGGCTGCGCGGGGACGGGCAGGGTGCCGTCGTCCGCGAAGTCGAAGTCGGGCGTGCCGAAGTCGGCCTCGGCGGGCGGGGCGGCGGCGGCGACGGGCTCCTCGGAGAAGTCGAAGTCGCGGGCGGTGCCGGCGGGCTCGTTCGTGCCGTAGGCGGCGGGCTCGCGGAAGGCAGCGTTGGGGACGGGGATGGAGACGACGCGGGTGACGTCCTCGCGGGGCTCGGAGAAGTCGCTGGTGTCGACCGAGGAGAACTCGCCGCTGCTCACCTCCGCGAAGTCGTCCTCCGCGGGGGCCGGCGGCGCGGCGTCCATGTCGAAGTTGAACGAGTCATCCGGATGGGCGACCGGCGCGCCGGGGCCCGCGTCCAGCGAGATGGCCCGGGGCGCGGCCACGCCCGGCGAGGCGTAGGCCTCGGGCGGGACCTCGTCGTCGAAGGAGAACGGATCCTCGGGGACGGGCGGAGCGGCGTTGCCCGGCAGCGGGATGGCGGCGGCGCGCGGGGCGGCGGTGCCCGGCAGCGGGATGGCGGGGCCCGTGCCCATGGGGATGGCGGAGGACTGGGGCGCGGCGCTCCCGGGCAGCGGGATGGCGGCGGCGCGCGGGGCGGCGGTGCCCGGCAGTGGGATGGCGGGGCCCGCGCCCATGGGGATGGCGGCGGACTGGGGCGCGGCGGTGCCCGGCAGAGGGATGGCGGAGGACTGCGGAGCCGCGGCGCGCGGGGCGGCGGTGCCCGGCAGCGGGATGGCGGGACCCGCGCCCATGGGGATGGCGGCGGACTGGGGCGCGGCGGTGCCCGGCAGCGGGATGGCGGCGGACTGGGGCGTGGCGCTGCCGGGGAGCGGAATCGCGGCCGACTGCGGAGCCGGAGCGGCGGCGCGCGGGGCGGCCGTGCCCGGCAGCGGGATGGCGGCGGACTGGGGCGCGGCGCTGCCCGGCAGCGGAATGGCGGCCGACTGGGGGGCGGCGCTGCCCGGGAGCGGGATGGCGGCGGACTGGGGCGCCGAGGCGCGGGGCGAGGCGGCACCCGGCAGGGGAATCGCGGAGGACTGAGGCGCGGCGGTGCCCGGGAGCGGAATGGCGGCGGACTGGGGCGCGGCGCTGCCCGGCAGCGGGATGGCTGCGGACTGAGGCGCGGCCGTGCCCGGCAAGGGAATCGCGGCCGATTGGGGGGCGGCGGAGCCCGGCAGGGGAATCGCGGCGGACTGCGGCGCGGCGGTGCCCGGGAGCGGGATGGCGGCCGACTGCGGCGCGGCGGTGCCCGGCAGGGGAATCGCGGCCGACTGGGGCGCGGCGGTGCCCGGGAGCGGGATGGCGGCGGACTGGGGCGCGGCCTCGGGAGCTTCGGCGCCCGCGCTATCGGCCTTGATGGGGAACGTGGTCTGGCACCGGGCGCACTTCAGCTTCGCGCCGCCGGGCGGGATCCGCCTGTCATCGATGTTGTAATTCGTCTGGCACGACGGGCAGGAGACTTTCATTGTTTTCCTTCGACGAGACCGGCTGGCGCGCGCACGCGCAGCAATGACGGGGGCGTGCGATGGTCCGCGCGGCGCGTGCAGGCTAGCAGAGCCGTTTCAAGCCCGGAAAGAACGCGTCCCCGGCGCGTACCGTTGTCACCCGGCCGGGCAGGAGGGCGGGCGCCCGCCAACACCAAGGGTGTGCATCCCTTTTCCAGGCCCCCTCCCAGGGTGGTAGACCCGGCGGAGCATGGATCCCATCGTCATCCTCGGGGCGGGCCTGGCGGGCCTCTCCACCGCGCACTTCCTCAAGCGCCCCTGGCGCCTCATCGAGAAGTCCGACCGGGTCGGCGGCCTCATCAAGACCGAGGTCATCGACGGGTGTTACTTCGACCCCACCGGCCACTGGCTCCACCTGCGCGACCCGGAGATCCAGCAACTGGTCAATACGCTCTGGCTCCCGGACCAGTTGGTGCGCATCCAGCGCCGCGCCGCCATCTTCTCTCGGGACACCTTCACCCGCTTCCCCTACCAGGTGAACACCCACGGGCTGCCGCCGGAGGTCGTCGCGGAGAACCTGGTCGGCTACGTGGAGGCCATCTACGGGGAGAAGGGCCGCGCCCTGCGCGAGCGCGACCCCGTGAACTTCGAGGAGTTCATCCTCCGCTACATGGGTGAAGGCTTCGCGAAGAACTTCATGCTGCCCTACAACCAGAAGCTCTGGACCGTGCACCCGCGCGAGATGTCCGCCGCCTGGGTCGGCCGGTTCGTGCCGCGCCCCACCCTCAAGGAGGTCGTGGACGGGGCGCTCGGCGCGGGCAGTGATCAACTGGGCTACAACGCGTCCTTCCTCTACCCGCGCGAGGGCGGCATCGAGAGCCTGGCGCGCGCGATGAAACAGCACCTGACGGGCGGCGAGCTGAGCGTGCGCACCGAGCCCGTCTCCATCGACTGGAAGGCGAAGCAGGTGGCGCTGTCGGACGGGCGGACCCTGCCGTACTCGGGGCTGGTGTCCTCCATCGCGCTGCCGGCGCTGGTGGAGCTGCTCGGGAAGGGCGCCTCCGGCGTGCCGGACGAGGTGCGGGCCGCGGCGAAGCGCCTGCGCGCCTTCATCGTCACGTACGTGTGCGTGGGCGCCCGGGGGGTGAACCGCCAGCCGTGGCATTGGATCTACCTGCCGGAGCCGGAGTTCCACTCGTACCGCATCGGGGCGCCGTCGGCGGTGTACGCGCCCCTGGCCCCGCCGGACACGGCCAGCTTCTCCGTGGAGTTCAGCCACCACGGAGAGCTGTCCGTGGCGGACGCGGAGCGGTACGCGGTGGAGGACCTGGTGCGCTCACGGATGATCCATTCAGCGGACGACATCCTCTTCGCCCGGGGGCGCGAGATCCCGAACGCGTACGTCCTCTACGACGACGCCTACGGCCCCGCGATGGCGGAGGTGAAGCGCTTCCTGGAGCACGCCGGCATCCTCATGGCCGGGCGCTACGGAAAGTGGGAGTACGCCTCCATGGAGGACGCCATCCTGGACGGGCGGGCTTGCGCCCGGACGCTGAACGGCTGACGCACGGAGTCGTCTCCTGTCGACGGTGGTCCGGGGGCGTGCTACGCCCCAACGCCTTCCCTTCGCATCTCCGGACCCATGGCCCTGCACCTCTCCGTCGTCATCCCCGTCTACAACGAGGAGTCCATCATCGCCCAGGCAGCCGAAGAGCTGCGCCAGGGGCTGGATGCTCGCGGGCTCGACTACGAAATCATCTTCGCGGAGAACGGCTCGCGCGACGCGACGCCCCGGCTCCTGGAGGGGCTCTGCGCGAAGAACCCGCGCCTGCGCTGGTTCCACTCGGAGACGCCCAATTACGGCGTGGCGCTCAAGGCCGGCATCCTGAAGGCGCGGGGCACCTACGTGGTCTGCGATGAAATCGACCTCTGCGACCTGACCTTCTACGACGCGGCGCTGCCCCGGCTGGAGCGCGGCGAGGCGGACATGGTCGTGGGCTCCAAGGCGGCCAAGGGCGCGAGCGACCAGCGCCCCCTCATCCGCCGCGCGGCCACGCGGGTGCACAACAAGCTCTTGCGCGTGGCGCTGGGCTTCCAGGGCACGGACACGCACGGCCTCAAGGCGTTCCGCCGCGAAGCGCTGCTGCCCGTCATCCAGAAGTGCGTGGTGGACATGGACGTGTTCGCCAGCGAGTTCGTCATCCGCGCGTGGCGCGAGGGGCTGAACGTCATGGAGATCCCCATCCAGCTCCATGAGAAGCGCCAGCCGTCCATCCACCTGTTCAAGCGCGTGCCCAACGTGCTCAAGAACGTGGGCAAGCTGTTCTACGTCATCCGCGTCCGCGGGACCTGAGCGGAAGGGGTGCCCCATGACGGCAGCGCGCCTGGCGTCCATCTCCGTCGACCTGGATTCGCTGCCGCACTACTGCCGGATCCACGGGCTGCCCGAGTCATTGCTCGACGAGCGCGCGAGGACGCTCATCCACCGCGTGGCGGTGCCGCGCTTCCAGGAGCTGTTCGCGGCGGTGGGCGTGCCCGGGACGTTCTTCGTCATCGGCGAGGACCTGGAGGCGGACCCCGGCGCCGCGGAGGGCATGCGGCGCGCCCACGCGGCCGGCGTGGAGGTGGCGAGCCACAGCCACGCCCATGACTACGCGCTCACCCGGCGCGGGCCGGACGCCATTTCAGCGGACCTGGCGCGCGCGGACGCGGCCATCCTGAAGGCCGTGGGCGTGCGTCCTTCCGGATTCCGCGCCCCGGGCTACACGCTGAACGCGGACCTGTACGCGGCCACCGTGGCGCAGGGCTACCGGTACGGTTCGTCCGCGTTCCCGGCGGCCCCGTACTACGCGGCGAAGGCGGCGGTGATGGGGGCGCTCGCGGCGCTGGGGCGGCCGTCACGCTCCGTGCTGGACACCCCGCGCGTGCTGCTGGCGCCGCGCGTGCCATACCGGCCGGACCCCGCGCAGCCCTACCGTCGCGGCTCGGGGGCGGTGCTGGAGCTGCCCATGACGGTGACGCCGGTGGTGCGCTTCCCGTTCATCGGCACGTTCGCCACGACGCTGCCTCGCGGCACGATGCGCGCCGCGTACCGCGCGTGCCGGGCGGATGCCTTCTTCAACTTCGAGCTCCATGGCGTCGACGTGCTGGACGCCACGGACGGCATCCCGCCGGAGCTCGCGCGGCAGCAGCGCGACCTGCGCGTGAGCGCCGCGAAGAAGCTGGAGCGGCTGCGCGACATCTTCCAGTGGCTCAAGGACGACTTCGACGTCGTCACCCTGCGCGACGCCGCGGGGCGGCTCTCCGCGACGCTCTGACTCAGCGCGCGGCCTTCAGGGCCTTCCAGTCCGCCTCGGCCTGATCCGCGTAGGCCCGCGCGAAGGCGACCAGCCGCTTCGTGGCCTCCTTCGTGTCTCCACCCACCCAGTCCTCCAGGCGCCGCGCCCGGGCCTGCGTGTTGCCGTGGGCGCGGGCCAGCACGACGCCCGCCTGCTCGAAGGTGGAGCGCAGGGACTTCTTCTTCCCGAGCACGGCGTCGTCCAGCTTGTTCTTCTCCGGCTCCACCTCGCGCACGAGGAACGCCCGGCCGCCCATGTCCACCGCGCCCGTGAGCGGGTTCACGGCGCCGCCCAGCTCCTCCTGTGCCTTCACCACGTCCGCG
The DNA here is from genome assembly GCF_020037015.1 of Corallococcus sp. AS-1-6. Classification (GTDB taxonomy): domain Bacteria; phylum Myxococcota; class Myxococcia; order Myxococcales; family Myxococcaceae; genus Corallococcus. The sequence goes on from NZ_JAIQDE010000024.1 coordinate 46,670, forward strand.
CCGCTGGCGGGCACCGGGGGCGACGCCACGCCGGACGCGAGCAGCTCCTTCAGCTCCAGCAGCACGGGGGGCGCCTTCGGATCCGCCGCGCCCAGGAGCACGTAGTCGCGCTCCAGGCCGTAGCTGCTGCCCCCCGCGTCCAGCCGCGCCGCCAGGTCCAGCACCTTCAGGGGGACCGCCACGCCCTCCGTGCCGTCCAGGGTCTTCGCGTAGGACGCCAGCGCCGTCCGCACCGCCGCCTTCTTCCGCGCGTCCAGCGGCTGGAGCGTGTCCGTCGTGAGGAAGCGCGGGCCCTTCGCGCCGTCGAGCTTCACGTACCTGGACAGCAGGTCCCTGGCGGACGTGTCGCGCGCCTTGCCGATGAGGTCCTTCACCGGCCCGGAGGACTCCTTCTTGTCCAGGAACGCCCCCGGGTTCGCGTCGCCGTCCGCCAGCAGCTCCAGCGTCTCGAAGTAGCTCTTCGCCAGCGCCTCCACCGCCTGGACCTGCTCGCGGGTGGGCAGGCCCGCCTCGCGCGCGGTGAGGACCGCGCTGGTGGCCAGACGCGTGAGGTCCGCCTCCGGCGACGCGGTGCCCGTCTGGTCGAAGTCGTTGAGCCCCCACACCGCCTTGCCGTCCGGCCCCCGGAACGTGCCCAGGTTGCCCACGTGCGCGTCGCCCACCACCCGGATGTCCGGCGCGGGCCGGTCCGTCAGCCGGGCCTGCCGCGCGTACGGGCCCCGCAGGTCCGCGTGGAACAGGGCGGGCATGGCGCGGAACAGGGCGGAGGGGCTCTGGCGCATCTGCGCCAGCTTCTCCTTCAGGCGCGCGGGCGGCAGGTCCAGCCGCGCGTTGAAGTCGCGCACGAAGGACACGGCCTGGGACGGCTGCCGCTCCAGCCCGGATGCCCGTGGGGGCGCGAGCGTGTTCCCCGCCACGCTGTTGCCCGTCCGTGACGGGGGGGCCTGGGGCTGGAAGTCGCTGACGCCGGAGGCCAGCCGCCCCGCGGCGGCCCCGGAGGTGGCGAGCGTCAGCACCGTGGCGGCGACGGTGGAGCCGGACGTCCGGGAGGGGGAGGCGGGCTTGGAGGGGATGCGCATGGGGGACCTTCCGGCGGATTATCGTCAGAAGGGCATCGCGGGTTGTGGGCCCACTCCCGGTGTGCATGCCGGGGTGCTAAGGAGCCAGCCCATGCTGGAGCGTTTCAGCGACAAGGTGAAGAAGGGCCTGCGCGGCTGGACCGAGCGCATGGCCGGCGAGCAGCAGTCCGACCAACTCCAGGCCCTGGCCCGGACGGAGAACGAGTACGGGGTGGACCCGTTCGGGTTCAACCTGGACTACAGCCTGGCCGCCATCGCCCCGTTCATGTGGCTCTACCGCCACTACTTCCGCGTGGAGGCCTACGGCGCGGACCGCATCCCGGCGGGGCGGGTGCTGCTGGTGTCCAACCACTCCGGCCAGCTCCCCCTGGACGGCGCGATGATTGGCATCGCCCTGATGGTGGAGGGCAACCCGCCGCGCGCCATCCGCAGCATGGTGGAGAAGTGGGTGCCGTCCCTGCCGTACGTCTCCACGTTCATGGCGCGCGTGGGCCAGATTGTCGGCACGCCGGAGAACTGCCGGCGGCTGCTGGAGGCGGAGGAGGCCATCCTGGTGTTCCCGGAGGGCACGCGCGGGCTCAACAAGCTGTGGCCCCAGCGCTACCAGCTCCAGGAGTTCGGCCTGGGCTTCATGCGCCTGGCGCTGGAGACGAACACGCCCATCGTGCCCATCGCCGTGGTGGGCGCGGAGGAGCAGGCGCCCGCGCTGATGAACCTGAAGCCGGTGGCGAAGCTGCTCGGCTTCCCGTCCTTCCCCATCACCCCCACGGGCACGCCCTTCCCGCTGCCCACGAAGTACCGCATCTACTTCGGCGACGCGCTCCACTTCACCGGCCGCGCGGACGACGAGGACAGCGAACTGGACAAGAAGGTGCGCACCGTGAAGGCCTCCATCCAGGCGATGCTCCACCAGGGTCTCAAGGAACGCCGGGGCGTGTTCTGGTGAGCCCCGCGAACGAGGAGAAGGACGGCGCGGTGGACAAGCGCCCGGCCGTCGTCGTCACCGGCATCAGCGGCAACCTGGGCCGCACGCTGGCGAAGCTGCTGCACAAGCGCGAGCGCATCATCGGCATCGACCGGCGCCCCTTCATCGGGAAGCCGAAGGACGTCGAGATGCACCAGTTGGACCTGCGCAAGAAGAAGGCGGAGGACGTCTTCCGCAAGAACGAGGTCCGCGCCGTCATCCACATGGGCATCATGCATGACCCGCGCATGAGCGAGGAGGAGCACCACTCGTTCAACGTCGTGGGGACCACGCGCCTGTTGGAGTACTGCGCGAAGTACGGCGTGAAGAAGGTGGTGGTGCTGTCCTCGGCGAACGTCTACGGCCCCAGCCCGGACAACTCCAACTTCCTCACGGAGGACGCGCCGCTGATGGCCGCCAGCCGCTTCTCCGGCGTGCGCGACCTCATCGAAGTGGACATGCTGGCGCACAGCTTCTTCTGGAAGCACCCCGACATCGAGACGGTCATCCTGCGGCCCGTCCACATCGTCGGGCCCACCATCAAGAACGCGCCGTCCAACTACCTGCGGCTGCGCCACCCGTGGACCATGGCCGGCTTCGACCCCATGGTGCAGCTCATCCACGTGGAGGACGTCGCCCGCGCCATGGTGGAGGCCCTGCGCCCGGAGCCCAAGGGCGTCTACAACGTCGTGGGCCCCGGCCAGGTGCCCCTGTCCGCCGTCCTGCGCGAGCTGGGCCACACCGCGATCCCCGTGCCACACCCCGTGGCCCGGCCCCTGTTGGGCCTGATGTTCCGCTACCGGCTGGCCAACTTCCCGCCGCCGGAGCTGGACCACATCCAGTTCCTCTGCGCCGTGGACGGCAACCGCTGGGTCCAGGACGTGGGCTGGAAGGCCCGGCACTCCATGCGCGACACCATCCGCTCCGTCGTCGGGGAGTAGCGGCTTTCCGTGGGGCCCCGCGCCGGTTCCCTGACAGTCATGTCAGGGGGGACGTGGCGGAGTGGCAGGGAGGGCCTGACAACACTGTCAGGCATGGGACGGTGGCGACGGGGAGTGAGGGCCGCCAAGTGCCTGAATTCCCGTGGGGAGCGGGGGTGGGGCAGGGGGGCTCGGCGGTTGGCACTCGCATTGCTCTAGAGACCAGGCAACACGGCGGGGTCGCAGCGGGCCGGAAGTACCGCGCGACCTCGTCACCCTGGTAGGGGGTTCCATGGGGGAACCCTCGACGCCCATCGTCTCGGCCGGCCCCGAGACGGTGGGCGACTTTTTTGCGGGCTACGGGGACGGCGGCGCCGCCTGGGGCTCCAGCTCTCCGTCGAAGGGCCCGGACTGCTGCTTCTCCAGCAGCCAGACGCCGTCCCGGAAGATGAACTCCGAGGTGACGGTGTCGTTCTGCTCGGTGACGGAGGGCAGGCGCATCCACTGGATGCGGCTGTGGACGGTGGCGCTCCGGCCGTCGTCGGCGAGCTTCACGGCCTCGATTTCGTAGTCGGTGACGGTGAGGTCGCGGTCGTCGTGGAGCTCGCGGCGCTTGCGCTCGAAGTCCTGGCGCTCCTCGGGGACGAGGAAGGTGGACAGGGCGCGGTAGTTCCTCCAGCGCAGGTTCTTGTGGAAGCCCTCGACGACGGGGCGGAGCGCTTCCAGGTCCGACTTGGGCGGGGTGTGGGCGCAGGCCCCACCGAGGACCAGGGCGACCATCAGGGCAGACAGGCGTTTCATGGCCGCGACGCTAGCAGCCGCTGGGCGGAACGGACGAGGGCAGTGGTATGGTCCGCGCTCCCCCGCTTAGCGCACCGGAGTCGCGACTCAACATGGCCAAGTCGATGGTGGAGCGTTACGAGCAGCTCCTCCGGCAGGACCCGACCTCTTCCGTCTTCGTGGAGCTGGCGAAGGCGTTGCTGGAGAAGGGAGACGCGCAGCGCACCATCGAGGTGTGCACGGAGGGCATCTCCCACCACCCCACGTCCATCGTGGGGCGGGTGCTGTGGGGCAAGGCGCTCATCCAGTTGGGGCGGCCCGCGGAGGCGATGGAGCAGTTCGACCAGGCCATCGCCATCGAGCGGGACAACCCGTACGCCTACAACCTCATCGGCGACGTGCTCCTGCAACGCGGGCTGTACCGCTCCGCGCTGCCGATTCTCCGCAAGGCCGTGGCGCTGCAGCCCAACAACGGGCGCGTGAAGCAGTGGTTGGATCAGGCCCAGCAGGCGCTGTCCGGTGGACCGGCCCCCATCTTCGAGGACCTGGGCGTCCTGGCGACCCCCGCGGCCGCGCCGGAGGAGGACGCGCCGGAGCCGCCGGGGCCGGAAGCCGCTCCGTCCGCGTTCGAGGCGCGTGCCGCCGCGGCGGCGGGACTGGAGCCGCGCCGCGCTGCCCGGACGGAGACGCCGGCGGGTGGAACGGACGCGCAGGCGGCCTCCAGGGTCGCCTCCGTCGAGGCGCATGGCGGGCCCACGGCTCCCATCGGGACGCCGGTGCCGGAGGACGCGCGGGGCCCCGTGGAGGCGGGTGAGCAGGAGCTCGGTGCGCCACGGGATGGCGCGAATCCGATGGATGCTGCGTCCGGTAGCCCGTCGGATCCAGGGCAGGAGCCGGGTTCGGGCCGGGGGCGTGCGGCGTCGGGCGAGGGCGCGGATCCGGCGAGCGAAGGAGCTTCGGCCTCGGGCCAGGAGCCCGGTGCGGACGCCCCCGCGGATCCGGTGGCCGCCGCGCCGTCGGATCCGGAGCAGGGTTCGGAGGTTCCTCCCGCTTCCGTGCAAGCGGCGGATCCGGGAGCCTCCAGCCGCAAGCGCGGGTCCGGGATGCTGGCGGATCTCCCAGACGCTCCTCCCTCGGATGAACCCTCCGCGTCGCAGGGCGGGGGACTGCTCGGAGACCTTCCGCCTCCGGAGGCGGTGCGGGCCCGCCCGGCCGCGCCGGTGACGCAGGCTCCGGTCGCTTCGGCTTCGGGTGGCAAGCGCTCGCTGCTGGACGACATCCCGGACGCGACGGAGCTGGCGGCGGCCGCGGCCCGCAACAAGGCGGCGGCGAACGCGAAGGACACGGAGGCGCTCGCGGCGAAGTACGAGCGCGAGATGCACGAGAAGATCGCCAAGGAGCGGGCGAAGCAGTCCCTCCTGGAGCGCTATGGCGCGAAGACCGTGGCGCTCTTCGTGGCCCTCATCTTCCTGGGCGCGAGCGCGGGCTTCTTCATCCTCTACCGCTCCCGCCAGGGCGGCCAGACGCTGTCGGAGACGCTGGAGCTCGCGAAGCGCGCCGTGGCGCAGGACACGGGCGCGTCGCTGGACGAAGCGCTCCGTCAGCTCGACCGCGCTCGTGACATGGACGAGGCGAGCCCCGCCGCCTGGGCGCTCGCGGGCTACGCGCACGCGCTGCGCTACCTGGACCACGGCGCCAACGCGGAGGACCGCCGGCTCGCGCTGGAGGCGCTGGAGAAGCCGGGCGTGAAGGACGGCTTCAACGGCCTGGTGCTGGCCACCAACGCGCTCGTCGCCGACGACCGGGCCCGCGAGGCCGCGAACCGCGCGCTGCTCGCCTCGCAGGACGACGTGACGGAGGTGCACGCGCTCGCGGGCAGCCTGCTCATCGCCGCCAAGGACGAGAAGAAGGCCCTGGACCGCTTCGACCGCGCGCTCAAGGCGTCGCCGGGCAACGTCCGCGCGCTGGTGGCGCTGGGCCACTACTACCTCGCCTCCGAGGACTTCGCGCAGGCGCTGGAGATGTTCAAGCGCGCGCGCGACGTCTCCAAGGAGCACCCCGCCGCCCGCATCGGGATGGCGGAGAGCCGGCTCGCGCTGGAGCAGGACCTGGACGCGGCGCTGGCGGACGTGGCGCCGCTCGCGCAGGACCCGAAGCTGCCCCCCGCGCTCCAGCCCCGTCAGCAACTGGTGCACGGCGAAATCCTGTCCGCGCTGGGCAGGTACGACGAGGCGCGCACCCTGCTGTCCAAGGGCACGCAGGGGCCGCTGGCCATGGACTTCCAGTTGGCGCTCGGGGCCGCGGGCCGCGCGGCGGGCAAGCTGGAGGCCGCGCAGCAGGCCTACGAGGCCGCGCTGAAGCTGCAGCCCAAGAGCGAGACCGCTAAGGAGGGCCTGGGGCGCACGCTGCTGGATCGCGACCGGGAGAAGGACGCCCTGCTGCGCCTGGAGGCCGACGGGGGCCGCAAGGTGTCGCTGGTGCGGGGCGCGGCGTACGCGCGGCTCGGGGACTGGAAGCGCGCCCGCGCGGAGCTGGGCAAGACGCGCGTGAACGACCGCTATCCGCCGGAGGCCGTCGCGTGGCTCGCGCTGGCGGACGCGCACGAGGGCAACGCCGCCCAGGCGCGCGACGTGCTGGAGAAGGCCGTGGCCAAGAAGCCCCGCACGGACCTGCGCGTGGCGCTGGGGCAGGTGTACTGGCGCGAGCGCGCGCTCGACAAGGCGCAGGCCCAGTTCGACGAGGCGATGAAGGACCCGCGCGACTACGAGGGCGCGTGCTCGCTGGGGCGGCTGCTCCTGTCTCGCGGCCTGCCGGACATGGCGCTCAAGCCGCTGACGCAGGCGGTGGAGCGCAACGGCTCGCACGGCGAGGCCCGCGACGCCCTGGGCCGCACGCTCCTGGCGCTGGGCCGCACGCCGGAGGCGCTGAAGCAGTTCGAGGCGTGGCAGTTGGACAACCCGGGCAGCGCCGCCGCGCAGAAGGGCTTCGCGCTGGCGCTGTACCAGTCCGGCCGCCGCAAGGAGGCGGAAGGGGCGTCCGGCCGGGCGGTGAAGCTGGCGCCGGACGACGCGGAGGGGCAGCGGCTGCGCGCGGCGCTCCTGTTCGCCAACGGCGACGCGAAGGGCGGCTTCTCCGCGCTGGAGCGCGCCAACAAGCTGGACTCCAAGGACCCGGACACCTTCTGCGAAATCGCCCAGGCGTTCCTGCGCCAGGGGCAGGTGGAGAGCGCGGACGCGGCCTTCGCGGCGGCGCGGCGGGAAGGGCCGGACGCGACGTGCGGCCGCGTGGGCGAGCTGTACACGCAACTGCCGGGCGGTGGTCGTGGCGCGGCGCGCACGCTGCAGGACCTGGCCGACAAGGCGCCCACCGTCTGGGACAAGGCCTTCGCCCAGGTGACGCTGGCGCGGGTGCTGCTGGGCGCCGGGGCCGTGAAGGAGGCCCGCGCGGCGGCGGACGAGGCCGTGCGGCTCGCCCCCTACAACGGGCGCGCGTACCTGGCCCTGGGCCTGGTGGCCTTCAAGCAGCGCCAGGAGGCCCCCGCGCGCGAGGCGCTGGCCAAGGCCGTGGAGCTGGAGCCCACGGACGGCCTGGCGCACCTGGCGCTGGCGGACGTGCTGGTGCGCGAGTCCTCGGAGCTGCCCCGGGCGGTGGAGGCCTACGAGGCCTTCCTGAAGCTCGCCGGGGGGGCGCCGGAGGCGAACCGGGTGAAGAAGGCCCTTCCGCTCCTCAAGCGCCGGGCGTCGCGCTAGCGTGGTCGACGTGAGCGACCCGCGGCCCCCGTCCTCCCCCCTGCTGAAGGTCATGTGGGGCAACGCCTTCCTGCTGTCGGTGCTCTACCTGCTGACGGGCATCGTCGTGGAGTCCATCCGGCGGCGGTACCACGCGCCCTTCTTCGAGCGCCTCTCCATGGCGCTCGACTCGCTGCCGGCGCGGGCGCTGGAGCTGGTGCGCGCCATGGAGCCGCTGCGCGAGGCGTACTTCACCGGCCGCATCACCGACCTGGGCGTGCGCTTCGTCTTCGGGCTCGTCACCGTGGCGGTCATCTTCCTGCTCGCCCTGGTGGTGGGCGCCCTCATGGCCGTGCTGCGGTGGGCGCTGCTGCGCGCCACCCGCGGCGGTGAGGGCCCTCCGCCCGGCGGCAACGGCTAGCGGCGCGACTTCGCCTTGCGGATGCGAGGGGCCACGGGCGAGGCCTGCGGCTCATGGCCCGCCGCGCGCGCCATCAGGCAGATGTCCACCACCTTGGGGCCGAAGCGCTCCCAGCGGCTCTCCCCGGTGCCCTTCACCGCGAGGAAGGACTCCCGGTCCACCGGCAGCGCGGCGGCCAGCCCCAGGAGCGTCGCGTCGTTGAAGATGATGAAGGGCGCGATGCCCAGGTCCTTCGCCAGGTCCTTGCGCCAGCGGCGCAGCTCCGTGGACGCCAGCTCGCTGAAGGCCATCACCGGCGCCCCGGCCGCGGCTGGCAGGGAACGCGAGGCGGAGCCGGACGGCTTGGGCATCATGCTGCCCGCGCACCGGTCGCACTTGCCGCACACCGCCGCCGCGTCCGCCTGCCCGAAGTAGCGCAGGATGAATGCGCGCCGGCACTTCGGCGTGTACGCGTAGTCCGCCATCCGCTTGAGCATCAGCCGGTTGAGCCGCTCCTGCTCGCGCACCCGGGACAGGTCCACGGACAGCTCCCGGAACGGCACGCGCTCCAGTGCGCGGATGGAGCGCCCCGCGAACGGCCGGCGCACCCGCACCACGCCGGACTTCTCCAGCAGGCCCAGCGCGTGCCGGACGTCGTCCTCCGTCAGCCCCGTGCGCCGCGCGAGGATGGGCAGCTCCGTGGTGGCCTGCCGCCCCACGGGGAAGGTCTCCAGCAGTGAGCGCAGGAGCCGCTGGGACTCCGCCGCGTGCGGCTGCGCGCTGGCGGCCTTGTCCGTCAGGGTGATGCCGTACTCGCCCTCGCCCCGGCCGCCGCGCTCCAGCTTGCCCTCGCGCTCGAAGATCTTGAGGGCGGCGGAGACCTCGAACTCGCTGGCGCCCACCATGCCCGCGAGCGCGTGCACGCCCCGGTCGAACTCCTCCACGGCCTGGAGCTGCGCCCAGATGTCCGACAGCACGGACTCGGAGGGGTGGCTGCCTTCGATGAGGCGCTCCTGCGTGTACACGTCCGCGTGGTTGAACAGGAGCACCGCCGTGGCGGGGTTGCCGTCGCGGCCCGCGCGGCCAATCTCCTGGTAGTACGCCTCCACCGCGCGGGGGATGTTGGCGTGCGCGACGAAGCGGATGTCCGGCTTGTCGATGCCCATCCCGAAGGCGTTGGTGGCCACCGCCACCGCCTCCTTCGCGGACATGAAGTCGTCCTGCGCGCGGCGGCGGGCGTCGTCCTCCATGCCCGCGTGGTACAGCACCGCCTTCACCTTGCGCGTGACGAGCGCGGAGTGCATCCCTTCCGCCGCCTTGCGCGTGGAGCAGTAGATGATGCCGCTGCCGCCCTTCGCCGCCAGGCTCGCGCACGCGTCCCGGCGCTCCTCGTCCCCGCTGACGTTCACCACGTCCAGGAAGAGGTTGGGCCGGTCGAACCCCTGCGCGAACACCGCCGGGTCCTTCATCAGCAGCACCCGGACGATGTCCTCGCGCACCTCCGGCGTCGCCGTGGCGGTGAGCGCCACCGTGCGCGGGGGCCGCAGCCGCTTGCGCACCTGTCCCAGCAGCGCGTAGTCCGGCCGGAAGTCGTGGCCCCACTGGGAGATGCAGTGCGCCTCGTCCACGGCGAACAGCTCCACGCCCAGCCCCGCCACCAGCTCCAGGAAGCTTGCGCTGCGGAAGCGCTCCGGCGCCACGTAGAGCAGCTTGTACTCGCGGGCGCGCAGCTTGCGCAGGCGCTCCGCCCGCTCCACGTCGGACAGGGACGAGTTGATGTACGTGGCCGCGATGCCCTTCGCGGTGAGCTGCTCCACCTGGTCCTTCATCAGCGCGATGAGCGGCGACACCACCAGCGTGATGCCCGGCAGCAGCAGGGCCGGGAGCTGGTAGCACAGGCTCTTGCCCGCGCCCGTGGGCATCACCACCACGGTGTTGCGGCCGCTGAGGACGGAGCTGATGACGGGCGCCTGGCCGGGGCGGAACTCCGACAGGCCGAAGTGCCGCACCAGTCCCTGCTGGGCATCTTCGAGGAAGGGCAGGGACTCCGTCATCGCGCGCATGTTCATCATCCTGGATGGGCCGTCAACGCCAATCCCCTCTGGGTTGCCGGCGCGCCCCGCGTCACAGCTCGAGCCCCGGAGGAAGGGGAACCGCCAGCGCGGCGCGTTTCAACGCCACCTCGCGCCGCAGCGCCTCCGTCCGCTCCGGGTCCAGGCGGCCGTCCACGACGAAGTCCCCCTCGCGCACGCCCGGTGGCAGCCGCCAGCGCTCCACCGTGCACGCCTGCCCGGCGTCGGTCCGCACCACCTGGGCCCGCGTCTCCTCCAGCACCTCCACCCGGAGGGGGCCTTCCTCCAGCCCCAGCAGCACGCACGCCCCCATCACCAGTCCCCGCCCGACACGCACTTGCGCCGCCCCTCCCGCTCGCTGTCCGGCAGGATGCCCCGCTCCAGCATGGACACGAACGCGCCGTCCCCCACGACGACGTGGTCCAGCAGCTTCACCCCCAGGATGCCCGCGCCCCGCGCCAGGTGCTCCGTCAGCCCCACGTCCTGGACGCTGGGCTCCGGGTCTCCGGAAGGGTGGTTGTGCGCGAACACGATGGCCGTGGCCCGCGAGGCGAGCACCGCCGCGAACACCTCCCGCGGGTCCACCGGGCACGCGCTCAGCGTCCCCTCCGCCACCCGGGCGTCATGCACCAGCACGTTGCGCGGGTTGAAGCACAGCACGTGGAACACCTCGCGCCGGAGCGCGCCCAGCGTGGGCGCCAGGTACGCGTGCACCTCCTTCGGGTTTCGCAGCCGGGGCCGCTTCTCCGGGGAGCGCTGCGCGCGCCGCCCCAGCTCCAGCGCCGCCAGCAGCCGGGACGTGCGGGCCGGCCCCACGCCCCGCCGCGCGCACAGGACGCGCGGATCCTCCTGCACCAGCGCCTTGAGCCCGCCCTTCGCCACGCCGTCCGCCGCGTCCCCCAGCCCCTCCGTCCACAGGAGCCCCAACAACTCCAGGTCGGTGAGGGCCTCCGCGCCCAGCCGGAAGAGGCGCTCGCGCGCATCCCCCAGTCCCGCGCCTTTCGCCCTCACCGACCTGCCACCCGTGGCTTCCCCTTCGCCCGGCTCCGCCCACGCCTCTCCACCTTGTTCCATCCCGCCTCCGTCCACGCGACGCACGGGCTTGAGCAAGGCACGTGCCCTTCAGCGGCCACTCGGGGGGATGAGGGCGGGGCCCGTCCAGCGGCGCGTGAAGAGGCCCGGTGGCGGGACGGACAGCGGTGCTCCACTCGCACTCCTGGCGTGCGAGGAGCCAAGAAGCGGCAGGGCCGCCAGCTAGCAGCGGGGCCGGGGCCCGGCGCTCCGGGCGGCCCTGGCGAGCTGGCCCTGGGTCAATCCCTCGAAGAGCGCAACCTTCTTGAGGCCAGCGGCATCCATGGGGTCCAGGTTCGTATCATGGCCAGGACGGCGGCGTCTGTTACCGTCCGGGCCCGTCAACGTATGAGCGCAGGAGGCGCCGTGTCGCAGGACAAGATCCAGAAGGTCACCATCATCGGCTCGGGACCGGCGGGCTACACCGCCGCCATCTACGCGGCGCGCGCCAACCTGGAGCCCGTGGTGTTCGCGGGCGGCCCCACCCTGGAGCACCCGCAGCGCGTCCCGGGCGGCCAGCTCATGGTCACCACCGACGTGGAGAACTACCCCGGCTTCCCGGAGGCCATCACCGGCCCGGAGCTGATGGATCGCTTCCAGAAGCAGGCGGAGCGCTTCGGCACCGTCATCCACATGGAGAACGTCACCAAGGTGGACTTCTCCCAGCGGCCCTTCCTGCTGGAGAGCGAGAGCGGCATGCAGGTGCGCTCGGAGACGGTCATCATCTCCACGGGCGCCACGGCCAAGTGGCTGGGCGTCAAGGGCGAGGACACCTACAAGAACCGCGGCGTGTCCGCGTGCGCCACCTGTGACGGCGCCTTCTTCAAGAAGCAGGACGTGCTGGTGGTGGGCGGCGGCGACACGGCCATGGAAGAGGCCACGTACCTGGCGAAGATCGTCAACCACGTCACGCTCATCCACCGCCGCGACTCGCTGCGCGCGTCCAAGGTGATGCAGGAGCGCGCGCTCAACAACCCGAAGATCTCCTTCATGTGGGACTCCGCGGTGGAAGAGGTGGTGGGCGACGGGAAGGGGATGACGGGCGCCGTGGTGCGCAACGTCAAGACGGGCGACAGCAAGCTGGTGAACGCGCACGGCCTGTTCGTGGCCATTGGCCACACGCCGAACACGGAGCTGTTCCAGGGCGTCCTGGAGACGCACCAGAGCGGCTACCTGAAGACGATTCCGGGCAGCACGCGCACCAACATCGAGGGCGTCTTCGCCTGCGGCGACGTGCAGGACAGCTACTACCGCCAGGCCATCACCGCGGCGGGCACCGGCTGCATGGCCGCCATCGACGCGGAGCGCTGGCTCATCGAGCACGGCGAGTAGCCGCCTCCTCCCTTTCCGTCCCGAGCGAGACGACACGCGCATGAAGACGAAGCAGAAGACGGTGGCGGTGCACGCGGGCTCCCGGCTCACCGGGAGCAAGGCCGTGCCCGTCATGCCGCCCATCTTCCCGGCGGCGGTGAACTGGTTCGACAGCAGCGACGACCTGTCCGACGCGCTGGACGGAAAGGACTACGCCTACGCCCGCATCAGCGCGCCCAACGCCGCGCTGCTGGAGGAGGCGGTGGCGGCGCTGGAGGGCGCGGAGGCCTGCGTCGCCTACGCCAGCGGCATGGCCGCGCTGCGCTCGCTGTTCGACGCGCAGCCGTGGAAGGCCGGGGACGTGCTGGTGATGCCCACGGACGGCTACGGCGTCACGCGGGCGCTCTACAAGAACCTGTGCGCCCGCTGGGGCGTGGAGCTCAAGCCCCTGGACGTGACGTCCCCGGACGCGCCCGCGCGCATCCGCGAGTGGCGCCCGCGCCTGGTGCTGGCGGAGAGCATCTCCAACCCGCTCTTGCGCGTGCCGGACATCCGCGCGCTCGCGCAGGCCTGCAAGGACGCGGGGGCGGTGTTCGCGGTGGACGCGACGTTCCCGTCGCCCTTCGGCCAGCGCGCGCTGGAGCTGGGCGCGGACTACGCGGTGCAGTCCACCAGCAAGTGGCTCAACGGCCACAGCGACGCGCTGGGCGGCACGGTGAGTGGTTCCAGGGAGCGCATCGACCCGCTGCGCTCGGCGCGCATCCTGTCCGGGGACGTGCTGGGCCCCTTCGAGGCGTGGCTCACGCTGCGCGGCCTGCGCACGCTGCCCGTCCGGATGAAGGCCCACAACGAGCACGCCGCCCACGTGGCGAAGCGGCTTGCGGACTCGCCGCTCCTGGAGCGGGTCATCTACCCCGGCCTCTCCTCCCACCCGGACCACGCGGTGGCGGCGCGGGTGCTGGAGGGCGGCTTCGGGCCCATGGTGGCGTTCGAAATCAAGGGCGCGGGGCAGAAGGAGGGGGACCGGTTCCTGGAGGCGCTTCGCGTGGCGAAGCCCGGCCCGTCCCTGGGGGACGTGGGCACGCTGGTGATGCACGCGGCCAGCGCCAGCGCCCGCCGGATGACGCCCGAGGAGCGCGCCCACGCGGGCATCCGCGACAGCCTCATCCGCGTGTCCGTGGGGCTGGAGGATCCGGACGACGTGGCGGACGACCTGCTCGCCGCGGTGGCGAAGGGGGCCGGCCGGTGAAGATGGTGGACGTCGGCGACAAGCCGAAGACGGACCGCGTGGCGGTGGCCACCGCGCGCCTGCGCATGCTGCCCGCGACGCGGGAGCGCATCCTCGCGGGGCAGGTGGAGAAGGGGGACGTGCTCGCGGCGGCGCGGCTCGCGGGCATCATGGCCGCCAAGCGCACCCCGGACTTCGTGCCCCTGTGCCACCCCATCGCGCTCGCGGGCGTGGACGTGACGCTCACGCCCGTGGACGAGGGGCTGGAGGTCCGCGTGCGGGTGAAGACGGTGGACCGCACGGGCGTGGAGATGGAGGCGCTCACGGCCGCGTGCGCGGCGGCGCTCACCGTCTATGACATGTGCAAGAGCGTGGACCGCGGGATGGTCATCGAAGCGGTGCGGTTGGACCACAAGTCCGGCGGGCGCTCCGGCACCTGGGAGCGCGAGCCCGCCTAGCGCTTCGCTTCCGCGCGCAGCCGCTCCAGGAAGAAGGCCACCACCACCAGCGAGTGCGTGATGTGGCCCTCCAGGATGAGCCGGGGCAGGTCCGCGCGCGGGTGCAGCTCCACGGCGATGTCCTCGCCGTCATCCGGGTCCCCGTCGCTCACGCGCTCGCAGTCCAGCGCCAGGTACGTGTGGCAGCGGTTGGTCTGGAAGGCCGGGTTGGGGTGCACGACGCCCAGCGCCTCCAGCCGGCCGGCGCGGTAGCCCGTCTCCTCCTCCAGCTCGCGCGCGGCGGCCACGGCCGGGTCCTCGCCCGGGTCGATGACGCCGCCGGGGGCCTCCAGCGTCGCCGCCTCGATGCCGCAGCGGAACTGGCGCACCATCACCAGCTCGTCCTGCTTCGTCACCGCGATGACGTTCACCCAGTCCGCGCAGTCGATGTGCACGCGGGGGTGCTCCAGGTTCGTGCGCGGATCCATCACCACGTCCTCGCGCACCTTCACCACCGTGAAGTCGTGCTCCAGCCCCCGGCGCAGGCGCGGCCAGGGCTTCACTTGGGACTTGGGCGACTCGGGCGCGGAAGGCATGCGGGCGGGTTTCCTTTGCTTTCAGTTGAGCAGCTCGGCGCGCTCGCGCAGCTCGCGGGCGGACATCTCCAGGCGCTCGCGGTCCGGCGCGTCCGGGGACAGCTCCAGGCAGCGCTCCACGTCCTTGAGCGCCGCGCGGAAGGCGCCCAGCGTGGTGAGCAGCGACGCGCGGGTGCGCAGCTCTCCGGGGTGGTCCGGGGCCAGGAGCAGCAGCAGGTCCACCACCGCCAGCCCCTGCTGGCTGTCGTCGCGGCCCAGGTACACGCGGCGCAGGTTGGACAGCATGCGGTACGCGATGAGCTCCACCGGCGCGGGCGCGAGCATGGCCCGGTCGAACTTGAGCTGCGGCGCCACGCGCTTGAGCAGCTCCTCGCAGCCGTGCTCCGTGAGGATGTCGCCGTGGTGGAAGGGGTCCATCACCAGCTTGTGGTCGCCCGCGTCGCACGCCACCAGGAAGTGGCCGGGGAAGGGGACGCCGTACAGCGGGATGCCCGCGCGGCGCGCCACCTCCAGGTAGAGCACCGACAGCGTGATGGGCAGCCCCACCTTCCGCTCCAGCACCCGGTCCAGGAAGCTGTTGTCCGGGGAGTGGTAGTCGTCCTCGTTGCCCCGGAAGCCCTCGATGTCCGCGAGCACGTGGCGCAGGGCGCGCAAGGGGGCCAGGGCCTCGCCCTTGTCGCGCAGGCGCTCCGCCTCCACCTGCACCCGCGCGGCGAGCGCGTCCAGCGTCCTGAGACAGGCCGGCGCATCCAGGTCCTCATGGCCCAGCGTCGCGATGGCCAGGGCCGCCAGGTCCAGCCGCGGTGGATCCGCGGCCAGGGAAGACACCAGCCGCTCACGCGCCAGCGGAGGGCCGAAACCAGAGGGAAAGCTCACGGTGCGCACCAGTAACCCACGGAGGCTCCTCACGGCAAAAGCAGGCAGCCGAGCATCAGGTGCCCGGAGGTGCCGGAGGCAGCCGGCCCTTGATTTCCGCGCGCAGGGCCATCTGGGCTGAAATCAGCCCCGCCAGGATGCCGTCCTCGAACTCGAAGGTCGGGTGCTCCTTCAGCTCCGGGAAGTCGTGCGGGTTGCGCAGCTCCTCCGGCCCGATGTTGGGCACCGCCTCTCGCGCCAGCTTGAGCACCTTCGCCTGCTGCTGGGCAATCATCCGCTCGTAGAGGGGGGAGGCCAGGGCCAGCAGCTCGTTCGCCGTCTCTTCCGTCATGGTGTGTGCCTCTTGCATCACTCTTGGGCGATGTCCCACTTCATCCGCCGGTACGTGTAACGAAAGGACTCGGCGTTCGCTTCGACGGCGTCCCCCGGGCCCTCCCGCCCGTCCAGGAAGGCGACGAAGTCGAACTGCCGGCCGGGCTGGCCGTACTCGGCGTCGAACACGCGCACGATTTCGTTCGCCGGCAGCGTCCTGCGCCCCGCCACGCTCACCAGGGGGATGTCCAGGCCCTTCATGTCCTTCGACGGGGCGTAGGACTTCCACACCAGCTCCGTGCACACCAGCGACTGGTCGGAGAAGAAGTCGAAGTTGAAGTCGTACGGCCGGCCCTGGAAGGTGAAGGCGCGCAGGATGGCGCGGGCCTTGTCCACCGGTGACAGCCGGGGCCGCAGCACGCCCAGGTAGTCCACGTGCATGCCGTGCTCCACGCCGGTGAAGCTCACGCCCTCGCTGATGGACTCGATGATGCGCAGCGGGTCCCCGTGCGCGTCCTTGCCGGTGTACTCGGCCCACTTGGCGGGGAAGGCCTTCGCCAGGTGGGCGGTGAACGTCTCCGGCCGGCCGGGCAGGGTGGCCACCCAGGCCTTCACCCCCGGGTCCGCGTCGAACGCCAGGGACAGCTCCCGGGCGGTGCCCACGTACAGCTCCGCGTGCGGCCAGAAGCCCGGCAGCCCGATGTTGGACAGGAACCAGTTCTGCCGCGCGACCATCACGTCGCCCGGGGCCATGCGCGGCAACAGCGCCAGCACCTGCTCCCGGGAGATGAGCGGCCTGCCGGAGCGGTGCACGCGCGTGTCGCCCATCCACTCCGCCACCGTCTTCTGCACCGGGAACACCGCGCGGGCGGTGGTGTCCTGGGTGAGGTCCGCCGCGGCCTTGGCGAAGAGCACCGGGCCGCGCTTCAACAGGCGCGCGCGGGCCGCCTGGCTGTCCCGCCGCATGGCCTGGAAGAGCGCGGGGACGCCGGGCTCGGTCAGCACGCCGGACTTCGCCAGCACCGGGTGCAGCGTGGCGCGGTAGCCGTCGCCCGTGAAGAGCTGCGTGCTGGTGCCCACGTGGACGACCTTCTCCTTGAAGCGGCTGAAGGCGCGCGCGGGCAGGCCGTACTCGGGGCCGGGCTCGTCCAGCAGCACCTTCACCTGGTCCTGTCCCCCGGTGAGGTCCGCGAAGGCCATCCCCTGCGCCAGCTCCGACGCGAGCGCGGCGTGGGTGAGCAGGAAGCCCCAGGCGTGCTTCCTCGGCTGGGTGAGGGCGGGCACCTTGAGGAAGTCCCAGTAGCGCTGGCGCACCACCTCCGTGGAGACGAAGCAGTCGAAGAAGGCGGCCCAGGTGGACACCAGGAGCTGCTTCTCGTCCGGGGTGTACGGCACGTCCTTGCCGCGCTGGTACAGCGCCCTGGAGCGGAAGGCCTCCTCCTTGAGCCGGCGCAGCCCCTCCGTCCCCTGGCGCAGCGCCTCCAGGTCCCGGCGGGCCTGGGCGACGAAGGCGGCGTCGTCCAGCGCGTAGACGTCGCGCGGCGCCTGCTCGGCGGCGGGAGCGGGGGGCGGCGCTTCGGCGGGGGGGCTGGCGAACGTGAGCCAGGCGGCGAGCAGGGAGGCTGCGGACATCAGGGAGGACACTCCGGCGGGCGTTGGCGCGGGAGGACTCTACCCCGAAGCGGACGCGGGCAAGACGGCCGGTCCCCTGCCTGCCCGGCGTCTTGGGAGGTGGCGGGCGACAGGGTGGCCCGGAGCGGGCGCCATCCCCAGGTTGAGGCATGGATGGCCGCCCGGGCACTGGAAGCTCCGGGCGCAAGAAAGGTGGAAGACACGATGGCTTACGGAAAGGCGGAGGATCCCTCGCGCTCCATCACCCCGCACCTGGATGGGGTGGAGTACCCGGCGACGCGCGAGGAACTCGTCGAGGCCGCCGCGGACAACGAGGCCCCGGTCGACATCATCAACATCCTCAAGTCCCTGCCACAGACGGAGTACATGCTGCGCGAGCACGTGCTGCGCGACCTGGCGGAGGCCGAGCGCCGCTTCGCGATGAACGGCCTGAAGGACGACGATGGCGTGGACCGCGACCGGCGCAACATCGGGCGCGACCGCATCGAGGGTGCCTCCGAGGGCGAGACGCGCCACCCCTAGTGTCGCCTGCGCGCGGACACTCCACGCAAGGACGTTGCAAGACGCTCGCGGGCGCCCTGGCTTTCTGCCAGCGTTCGCGAGCGCATGCGTACGGGCCTTTCGTGGAGCTGTCTGCTGCTGTCGCTGGCCGCCGCCGGGTGCACCTCCCGGTATCCGCCGCTCAACCCCGCGCCGGGGCTGCCGCCGCCGGTGCGTCTGGACTTCAAGCCCCCCGTGGACCGCCTCCTCACCGAATCCGTGCGCGCCACCCGCACCCTCCAGCGCGAGGGCCGGCCGGAGGTGCGCGACGAGGCGGCCTTCACCACCGAGACCCGCTTCACCCCGTCCGACGGCGGCTGGCGCGTGGCCCAGGCCGTGCGCACCCCGCGCCAGGCGCATGACGGGCACGACGTGCCGTCCCTGTCCGGCGCCGTGCTGGAGCGCTTCACGCTGCGCATGCAGTTGGCGGCGGACGGCACCTTCGTGAAGCTGGTGGGCCCGGAGGCCGCGCGGGAGGCGCTGCGGCAGGTGGCGCCCGAGGGCACCGGCCTTCCGGAGGTGGAGCGCTTCTTCAGCCCGGAGGCGCTGGAGATCCGCACGCGCCGCGAGTGGGAGGCGAAGTACGCGGGGCTGCTCCAGCGCAACCTGGTGGAGGGGCAGCGCACCTGGGCGGTGGACTCCGTGGACGTGGACGGCGAGGAGCGCGCCTATCTGCTGGAGCGCACGGTGCAGGGCACGCGGCTCACGTCGTTCGGTGACGCGGTGGTGCTGACGCTGAGGTGCCTGGACGCGCTGCCCGCCCACGCCCCGGCGGAGCTGAAGGCCGCGTGGGCGGAGGCCGGCTCGCCCGAACTTTCCAAGGGCGTGACGTGTGAAGGCGAGCAGGTGGTGACGTGGGCCCGGTTCATCCCGGTGCGCCGCCTGCTGAAGGTGAAGGCGGTGGGGGCGGGCGGCACGCTGACGCTCACCACCGAGTCCCAGGCGGAAGCGCTCCAGGAGGAAGGGCCATGAGCCACGACGAGTACCTCATCGAGACCGAAGCGGGTGTGAAGCACGTGGTGCAGGAGGCCCGGCGCGTGGCGGTGCTGGGCATCAAGACGGAGGACCACTCCGCCCAGCCCGCGTACTACGTGCCGGAGTACCTGGCGAAGGCGGGCGTGGACGTGGTGCCGGTGCCCGTCTACTACCCGGACGCGAAGGTGATTCTTGGCAAGCCGGTGTACCGGAGGCTGGTGGACATCCCGGGTGACATCGACCTGGTGGACGTGTTCCGCAGGCCCGGCGACATCGACCAGCACGTGGACGACATCATCGCCAAGAAGCCCAAGGCGGTGTGGTTCCAGTCCGGCATCCGCAACGACGACGCGGCGAAGAGGCTGGCCGCCGCCGGCATCCGCGTGGTGCAGGACCGCTGCCTGATGGTGGACCACCGCCGCTACAGCGGGCGCTGACGGCCTGGAAGAACCACGGCCCTCCGCGCCCGGCAAGGGCACGGAGGGCCGCGAGGCCGCGCGTGGAGGGCGGCGGCCTGCTTCAAGCTCAGTAGTTGCCGGAGATGACCTTGGGCAGGGCCTTCGCCAGGTCCGGCAGGGGGCCAATCTGCCGCGTGTCCGAAGCCTGCGCCGTGCCGTTGTTGCGCAGCAGGCCGCGCATCTGCACGGACGTCAGCAGCCGGCCGTTGGCGCGCGCCACGCCCTGGGCGCTGACGGCGGCGCCCACGATGATGGGCGACGCGCTGGAGGTGCCGCTGAAGGTGGACGTGTAGTACTGGTCCTCGCCGTACCCGCTGCCGAAGCGGTCGCCGTAGCCGGTGGTGACGACGGACTCGCCCCAGCCGTGCACGTTCACGCGCTGGCCGAAGTTGGTCCAGCACATGGGCACGCGCGTGGTGGCGGTGCTGGCGCCCACCAGGATGGCGCCCGAGTCACGCGTGGCCGGGTTGAACCGGCCGCCGTACGCGGCCGCGTCCAGGTTCGCGCTGCCGTTGCCCGCCGCCTCCACGATGATGACGCCGTTGGCGGTGGCGTTGCGGATGGCGTCGTAGTTGTCCTGCCAGTACTCCATCGCGATGTAGTTGCACTGGGACGTGTTGCACGTGCAGGCCGTGCCGTCGCTGGGGCCGCCCGCGTGCAGCTCGATGAGGACGACGCCGCCCGTGCCCACCGCCGCCGCCGCGTTGGTGATGGCGCTCGCGGTGCTCTGCGCGCCAATGGCCTCCACGCCCGGCGTCGCTGCGTTGGCGATGCCCGTCACGCCGTAGCCGTTGGACGCGCCCACGATTTCACCCAGCACCGCGGTGCCGTGGTTGCGCCAGCCCAGGTCGTTGTACTGCGTGCCGCCCACCCGGAAGAACGTGGGGAAGTCCTCGTGCGTGGTGCGCCAGCCTCCCTCGATGTCCACGAACTTCACGTTGGTGCCCCGGCCGCCCGTCACCGTCCACGCGTACGTCGCGTTGATGCCGGAGGGCGCCGCGTTCAGGTAGCCCTGGTTCGCCTGGTACAGCGGCGTGGTGGGCGGCAGGTCCGCCGCGGACAGGAGCGCGCGCAGCCCCGCCTCCATGGCGAAGTTCACCATCGCCGGCTCCGGGGGCGGCGCCGCGTAGGCCGTCTCCACGCTGCCAACGCGGTTGAGCGCCGCCACCAGGTCCGCCACGGTGTCCGCGGTGGTGCCGGGCAGCAGCGGAACTTCGAAGTACAGGTTCAGGTCCGCCAACTGCTCGCCGCTCGCGCGCTCACCGGACGCCTTGCTCGCGTCCAGCGTGGCCTCCTCCGCCTGGAACACCCGCTCCAGCGCCCCGATGCGCGGCGCGCGGTCCAACAGCGCCACCACCTCCGCCAGGTCCGCGTCCACGCGCGCGGCGTCCAGGCGCAGGCCGGCCAACAGCTCGCGCTCGCCGGCGCTGCGCTCGGAGGACAGGGCGCGCAGCGCGTTGTCGCGCAGGCGCACGTGGCTGCCCTCGTGGAACTTCACCACCAGCCGCTCCACGAACGTCCCCGCGGGCAGCTCGCGCCCCGTGGGCTTCGCCAGGAGCGCGCGCGGCGCCAGCGAGGGCGCGGCGCCAGCAGCGGGGGCCAACGCCAGCAGGGACACAGCCATGACCGCGCCACGCAGGCGGAGCGGGGACAGCGTCGACTTCAGCATGGACTTCCTCCGGGATGGACAACATCCCCACCATGCCACGCCGGTCTGTCATTCAAATCTGGCTATTCTGCTATTTCTATCCTGATGGTTTATTCGCGCCTCATTGAACCGGGCGGGCGTGCGAAGGCGCTCAGGTGCTCTGCTCGAAGGGGACGGGGGGCCGGGCCAGGGCGCGCTCCGCGGACAGCCGGGCCTGGTCCAACGCGTCGAAGCCGCGCTCCAGCGTGGCGGGCGTCACCGGGGGCAGGTTGGAGACGACGACGTAGACGGGCACGTCGCGCGTCTGGAGCACGGTGAGCTGGAGCCGGAAGTGGTCGCGCCGGAGCGCGGCGGAGCCGGCGGCCAGACCCTGCGGATAGGCCATGGGGCCGCCCACCACCTTGCGCGTGCGGCTGGGCAGGTAGTGCACGAGGATGGCGTCCAGGTCCTTGCCGATGGCGCTCTCCTGGAGGGCCAGCGCGGGCGCCTTGTCCACCAGCCCGCCGTCCCAGAAGAGCTGTCCGTCCAGCGGCACCGCGCGGAAGAGGCCCGGGTACGCGCAGGTGGCGTGGACGCGCGGGGCCAGCTCCCCGGTGGTGAACGCCTGGTGCGTGCCCTGGGTGAGGTTGGCGACGGTGAGCAGCAGCGGGTGCGGCAGGTCCTCGAAGGTGGACACCGGCAGCGTGGACTCCAGCAGGCGCCGGAAGCGCTCGCCCTTGAGCAGGCCCGTGAAGCCGTGCCCCTGGGACGCCACGTTCAGCATCGCGCCAAGGGGGTCCGGGTCCCAGAAGTTGGCCCGCGTCTGGCGCAGCACCAGCTCCTCCAGCGCCGGCATGGGCATGCCCGCCGCCGCGTACGCCGCCACCATCCCGCCCGCGGACGTGCCCGCGTAGGCGTGGGGCTTCAGGCCGCTGGCGTGCAGCCCCTTCAGGAAACCCGCATGGCCGTAGAACCCGAAGTAGCCCGCGGAGAGGACCAGCCCGAACCGCTTGCCTTCGAGCAGGGAGTGCAACGTGGAGGAGGGAGCCATTTCGGATTTTTACGGGATGGGTGCGTTCCAAGGCAACGCAATGCGTTGCCGGGGCCATTGTGCCCGTGTCAGAGCATCGATATATGTTGATGGCTCGATATGGACGTTCTCTCCCAATCCTTCCGTGTCCTGGGGGACACGACGCGGCTGCGCATCCTGCGGCTGGTGGCCCAGGCGCCGCTGAACGTGACGGAGCTCGTGTCGCTGGTGGGGGTGGCCCAGTCGTCGGTGTCGCACCACCTGTCGAAGCTGAAGGGGCTGGGGCTCATCCGCGAGGAGCGGCAGGCGGGCTTCACGTACTATTCGCTGGCGCTGGAGTCGGATGACTCGCGCTGGCCGCTCGTCCGGCTGGCACGCGAGGCGGATGACGCGGCGGGGGACTCGGCGCGGCTCAACGACCTCTTGCGCGCGCGGGAGGACCGGCAGGCGCTCAACGAGCGGCTGCTGGAGCCCGGCCAGTCGTGGTTCCTCTGGGCGGGGGCGCTGGCGTCGCTGCTGCCGCCCCTGGACGTGGCGGACTTCGGCTGCGGCACGGGCGTGTTCAGCCGGGCCATGGCGCGGTGGGCGCGGCACGTGTGGGCCATTGACCAGAGCGAGGACGCGCTGTCCCAGGCGCGCGCCCTGGCCCAGCGTGACGCGCTCACCAACATCACGTTCCTGCGCGAGGACCTGCACCGGCTGTCCCTGGCCGGCGGGCGCATGGACCTGGTGGTGATTTCGCAGAGCCTCCACCACGTGGAGGCGCCCGCGGCGGTGGTGGCGGAGGCGGCGCGGCTGCTCAAGCCGGGCGGCCGGCTGGTGGTGCTGGAGCTGATGCCGCACGAAGAGAAGTGGGTGCTGGAGCGGTTGGGGCACCGTCACATGGGCTTTTCGCCCGAAGTCCTGGAAGCGGCCCTTCGCGAGGCCGGCTTCACGTCGTTCACCCGCGAGACGCACGCGCGCGACGGGGCCAGTCCCTTCCGCGTCTTCCTGCTGACCGGAGTCAAACCGTCATGACGAGCCACATCGCCCAACCCCTGCCGCTTCCCCCCGGGGAGCACGGCCAGCGCGTGCAGGCGCTCCAGGCCGCGATGCGCGAGCGCATCCTGGTGCTGGACGGCGCCATGGGCACGCTCCTGCAGGGCCACCAGTTGATGGCGGCGGACTTCGGCGGCGCGGAGTACGAGGGCTGCAACGAGCACCTGGTCCTCACCCGCCCGGACGTCATCGAGGGCATCCACGCGAAGTACTTCGCCGCGGGCGCGGACGTGACGGAGACGGACAGCTTCGGCGGCACCCCGGTGGTGCTGGCGGAGTTCGAGCTGGGCCACAAGGCGATGGAGATCAACATCGCCGCGTCCCGCCTGGCGCTGAAGGCCGCGAAGGCCGCGGAGGCGAAGGACGGGCGGATGCGCTGGGTGGCGGGCTCCATTGGCCCCACCACCAAGGCCATCAGCGTCACGGGCGGCATCACCTTCGAGGAGCTGGTGGACAACTTCGCCGTGCAGGCGGAGGGGCTCGCCCTGGGCGGTTCCGACTACCTGCTGGTGGAGACGGCGCAGGACACGCGCAACGTGAAGGCGGCGCTGCTGGGCATCGACCGGGCCTTCCGGAAGCTGGGCTGGAAGCTGCCGGTGGCGGTGTCCGGCACCATCGAGCCCATGGGCACGATGCTCGCGGGCCAGTCCGTGGAGAGCCTGGCCACGTCGCTGGAGCACACGGACCTGCTGTACCTGGGGCTCAACTGCGCCACGGGCCCGGACTTCATGACGGACCACATCCGGTCGCTGTCGTCCATGAGCCCGTTCCCGGTGTCGTGCGTGCCCAACGCGGGCCTGCCGGACGAGAACGGCCAGTACCTGGAGTCGCCGGAGATGATCGCCCGGTCGCTCCGGCGCTTCTGTGACAACGGTTGGATCAACGTGGTGGGCGGCTGTTGCGGCACGCACGCGGGCCACATCGAGGCGCTCGCCGCCGCGGTGAAGGGGCTCAAGCCTCGCACGGAAGTTCCGAAGCCGCGCTCGTCGCTGTCCGGCGTGGACTACCTGGAGGTGACGGACGAGCAGCGCCCCATCATCGTGGGTGAGCGCACCAACGTCATCGGCAGCAAGAAGTTCAAGGAACTCATCGTCGCGGGCGCGTTCGACGACGCGTCGGAGATTGCCCGCGCCCAGGTGCGGCGGGCGGCGCAGGTCATCGACATCTGCCTGGCGAACCCGGACCGGGACGAGCTGGAGGACATGCGCCACTTCCTGGAGGTGGTGGTCAAGAAGGTGCGCGTGCCGCTGATGATCGACTCGACGGACGAGAAGGTCATCGCCATGGCGCTCACGTACTGCCAGGGCAAGGCCATCATCAACTCCGTCAACCTGGAGGACGGCGAGGAGCGCTTCGAGAAGGTCGTCCCGCTGGCGAAGGCGTTCGGCGCGGCGCTGGTGGTGGGCTGCATCGACGAGGTGGGCATGGCCGTCACGCGCGACCGCAAGCTCGCCGTGGCCGAGCGCAGCTACGAGCTGCTCACCCAGAAGTACGGCATGCGCCCGGAGGACCTCTACTTCGACCCGCTGGTGTTCCCCTGCGCCTCCGGTGACGCGCAGTACACCGGCAGCGGCGTGGAGACGATCGAGGGCGTGCGGCTGATCAAACAGCGCTTCCCCCAGTGCCGCACGGTGCTGGGCATCAGCAACGTGTCCTTCGGCCTGCCCACCGCGGGCCGCGAGGTGCTCAACTCCGTGTTCCTGTACCACTGCGTGCAGGCGGGCCTGGACATGGCGCTCGTCAACTCGGAGAAGCTGGAGCGCTACCCGTCACTGCCGGAGGAGGAGCGCAAGCTCTCCGAGGACCTCATCTACAACCGGGGCACGGACCCCGTGACGCCCTTCGCGGCGCACTTCCGCGAGCGCAAGCCCGCACGCGCCCAGGTGAGCAGCCTGCCGCTGAACGAGCGGCTCCAGCGCTACATCATCGAGGGCACGCGCGACGGCCTGACGGCGGACCTGGACCTGGCGATGAAGGAGATGTCGCCGCTGGAGATCATCAACGGGCCGCTGATGAAGGGCATGGACGAGGTGGGCCGCCTCTTCGGCGCCAACGAGCTCATCGTCGCGGAGGTGCTCCAGAGCGCGGAGTCCATGAAGGCGGCGGTGAGCCACCTGGAGCCGCACATGAGCAAGACCCAGGCGGCGTCGCGCGGGAAGATCGTCCTCGCGACGGTGAAGGGGGACGTGCACGACATCGGCAAGAACCTGGTGGAGATCATCCTCGCCAACAACGGCTTCCAGGTGGTGAACCTGGGCATCAAGGTCCCGCCCGAGCAACTGGTGCTGGCGGTGAAGGAGCACCGCCCGGACATCCTGGGCCTGTCCGGCCTGCTGGTGAAGAGCGCGCACCAGATGGTGGCCACCGCGGAGGACCTGCGGCGCGCGGGCGTGGAGACGCCCATCCTGGTGGGCGGCGCCGCGCTCAGCCGCAACTTCGTGGACCGCAACATCGCCCCGGCCTACGGCGGCGGCACGGTGGCCTACGCGCAGGACGCGATGAACGGCCTGGAGCTGGCGAAGCAGATTGTCGAACCGGGCGCGCACGCGAAGCTGCGGGATGACCTGGCCGCGCGGCGGCTGAAGCTGGCGCAGGAGGCGAAGGACCGGCCCGCGCCCGCGGCCCCGGTGCGCCGCTCGCGCAGCACGGAGGTGCCGGTGCTGGCCACGGTGCCGCCCGCGCCGGACTTCGCGCGGCACGTGCTCACCAACACGCCGTTGGACCACATCTGGAAGTTCATCAACCCGGTGATGCTCTACGGCCGCCACCTGGGCCTGCGCACGTCGTCGCGCGCGCTGGGGACCCCGGCCGAGGCGGAGCTGGCGAAGACGGAGGAGGGCCGCAAGGCGCTGGCGCTGAAGGAGGCGGTGGAGGAGCTGAAGACGCTCCTGCGCGGCGGCGTGATGCACGCGCGCTCGGTGTTCCAGTTCTTCAAGGCGGCCAGCGACGGCGACCGGGTGCTGCTCTTCGACGGCACGACGGGCGAGCCGGTGACGTCCTTCGACTTCCCCCGGCAGGACAAGGACAACGGCCTGTGCCTGGCGGACTACGTGAAGCCGCTGGAGAACGGCAAGCCGGTGGACGCGCTCTCGCTGTTCGTCACCACCGCGGGCGCGGGCATCCGCGAGCTGTCCGAGGGCTTCAAGGCGAAGGGCGAGTTCCTCAAGATGCACGCGGTGCAGGCGCTGGCGCTGGAGACCGCGGAGGGCTACGCGGAGCTCCTGCACACGCAACTGCGCAGCATGTGGGGCTTCCCGGACCGCGCGGACATGACGATGCTGGAGCGCTTCCGCGCGGAGTACACCGGCAAGCGCTACTCGTTCGGCTACCCGGCGTGCCCGCGGCTGGAGGACCAGACGAAGCTGTTCGCCGCGCTCAAGCCGGAGGAGATCGGCGTGCAGCTCACCGACGGCTGCATGATGGAGCCCGAGGCGAGCGTGTCCGCCATCGTCTTCCACCACCCGGGCGCCACGTACTTCTCCGTGACGTGACCGGAGGAACACCGGGAAGAGGGCCGGAGGGCCACTCTTCCCGGAAGATGCACGAACGTCAGGCGCGCAGGTCGCGGAGGGCGTCGGAGAAGGCCCCGGCGGCGACGCCCAGGCTGGCGGCCTCCTTGCCGTGCTTCTTCCGGTCCTCGGCGTTCTTCGCCTTGTCGTCGTTCATCTTCTTGTGCGCCTCGTCGCGGGCCTTGCCCTCGTCGTGGATCGCCTTGTCCTCATCCTTCTTGGCCTTGTCCGTGAGGGCATCCGCGGCCTTCTTGCCCAGGTCGGCCGCCTTCTTGCCCGTGTCGAGGATGCCCATCAGCGACCACTGCTCCGCCAGCGCCGCCTGCACCGCCTGACGCAGCTCCTGCGCGCTGTGGCCCACCTCGGGCGCCGCCACCTGGCCCGCCTCCGCCAGCTTCGGCAGGTCCCGCGACGTGATGAGCCCCGCTTCGGTGTTGTGCTTCGACATGGTGTATCCCCCTGGTGATTCCGGCATTCCCGTAAGGCCGGAATTTTACAGCTTCATGATGCTAGCGGGGCTTGAAGGGAGCGCGCAAGGGCCTGGGCGATGGGAAGCCCCGTGTGCTGCTCGAACCACATGAAGCCGGGGCAGGTATTGACCTCCAGGCACACCCAATCGCGGGGGTCGGCGGAGCCGCCGGGGGGCTCGATGAGGTCGATGCCGGAGAGGTGGAGGCCGAGCGCGCAAGACAGGCGCCGGCACGCGTCGGCCACGGGCTCCGGCAGGGTGGTGGCGCGCAGGTGCACCGGGTGGCCGGTCATGTCCGGGTGCCGGTAGTCCAGGGCCTGCGACTCCGCGCGGCAGGCGAAAACTTCACGGCCTCCCACGACGTGGACGCGCACGTTGGTGCCGCTGATGCGCTGCTGGAACTGGTGGGGCGGCGGAGGCCGTCCCGGCAGGAACGCGGCCCGGGTGTCATCCCAGGAGACCTGTTTCACGAGGGAGCGCTCGTCGCTGACGGACTTGATGACGGGGTCCCCCGTCAGGCCCCGGGCGAAGGGCTCCCACAGCCGCCAGTCGCCGCCCGCCAGGGTGTCGGGCACGCTCAGGCCCGCGGCGAGGATGGCGGCGTACTGGCAGGGCTTGCTGTTGTTGGACACCATCGCCGTGGGGCGGTTGGCCACCGGGCCGTGGAAGAGGTCCATGAGGGCATTCGCATGGGCCCGCTCGGCGCGGACCTCCGGCGTCACGTGTTCGCGGACGCCCCCCGTGCCCAGGCGCGAAAAGATGCCGGAGATGTCCTCCAGGTCGACGCGCCAGGTGGGAAAGCACACCGCTCCTCGCAGCCTCCGCGAGGCGTGAGGCCCCGGCGCCAGGTCCAGCTCCAGGCGCACCTGCGTGCCCAGGTGCCGCTGGTCCACGAAGAGGTACTCGCTCTTCGTGTCGGTGAGGTGCGCGAGGAAGAAGGACGTCACCAGCTCATCGATGGGACCCATCAACAAGATCACGGCCCGACCTCCTGGCCCGCGAGCTGAGCGCGGACGAAGTGTTCCGCCTGCTCCACGAGCGCGGGGTGCTCACCGGAGAGCATCGACTCCAGGCCCTCCGGAACGAACGACAGTTGGAGCGCCGCCCAGGCCGTGGGGGACGCGGAGGGCACCAGCAGGACCTCCAGGAACTCCGCGCCACAGCCGGCCGCGAGCCGCGCGAGGTCCGCGGCGAGTTCGGGTGTCGGCGCCACCCGGGCCCCGCCGCCGTCTTCGACGCTCCACAGGCTGACCTGCTGGCCCATCACCCACGCCATGTGGAGCGGCCCCGGCGCGGACACCGTCCACCAGACCCGTGCATCGGTGCCCCCCGCCTCCTGGGGCCAGGGCTTCCACCGGCGGCCGTCCTCGGGGGGCGTGCCCACATGGAAGTGGGGCGGCGCGAGGACGCAGGCCCCCTCTCGTGCCGGGAGCTGTTGGGCGAGCAGCCGCCAGGAGGGCACCGTCCAGGGGACGGAGAGCAGGCCCCTGCGGTTGAGGGTGCGCGCGGGGCAGGTGGTGTGGAAGCCCTCGCGCAGGGCCTCCCGCTCCGCGCGCAGGTAGTCCTCCTCCGGGGGCAGCGGACCTTCGGAGAGGCACCAGAACACGTCCTCGCGCTCCAGCTCCTCGGGGCCTTCGGGACCGAGCAGCCCCGCGCGGAACCGGCCGCCCTTCACCTCCACCCAGGGCGTCGTGGTGGCGCCCCAGGCTCTCACGGGCACCTCCACGGCGCGGAACCCGGCGCGCAGGGCCTCGGCGCGCAGGAGGTCGCGCAGGTGTGGAAACAGCTCCGCGCCGACGAGGACGAGCTTGGGCATGGACCCGGAAGCCTCGCAGGCCGCCTCCCCGGGGAACAATCCCCCCATCCAAGTCCGGCCGCCTTTTCCCGGAAGGGATAGATTGCCGCCATGCCTTCGCCCACCATCCGTCGCGCCGTCCAGCTCCTGCCCGCGTGTGCCACGACGGGCATTGGCAGCCTGCCGCACACCCAGGTGGAGCTGGGGCTGCAAGCCGCGCTCGCCCTGGACATCCCGTTCCTGCCGCAGCTCCCGGTGGGTCATCCGTCGGAGCTGATGATCCCCGCCGCGCTGGAGGGCCTGCCGGGCCTGCGCTTCGACGAGGACGGCGTGTGCACGGTGGACGTGGAGGTGTGGAGCGCGGGGCGCGAGGCCTTCGAGAAGCGGCTGGAGGCGGCGCTGGCCTCCGGGGACCTGGAGGCCTTCGAGCCCACCGCGGACGCGTGCCGCGCCTGGAGGCCGTTCCTCTGGGAGGTGGAGCACCGCAAGCTCGCGTTCGCGAAGGCGCAGCTCGCCGGCCCCTTCACGGTGCGCTCCGTGGTGCGCACCGCGACGGGTGAGCCGGTGCTCTCGGTGCCGGGGCTGGACGCGGCGCTGTACCGGCTGGTGATGGTGCGCGCGCTGGCCATGGTGCGCGCCCTCAAGCGCACGGGCACCACGCCCCTGTTCTACCTGGACGAGCCCGGCCTCTACGCCTACGTGCGGATGAACCCGCAGCACCTGTTGGCCCAGCAGGAGCTGCGGCTGCTGGTGGTGGCGCTGCAGCGCGAGGGCGCGCTCGTGGGCATCCACTGCTGCGGCAACACGGACTGGGGCGTGCTGCTGGACGCGCAGGCGGACCTCGTGTCCCTGGACGTGCGGCTGTCGCTGGACGCGATGCTGGAGGAGACGGACGCGCTCAAGCGCTTCCTGGACTCCGGCGCCACGCTGAGCCTGGGCGTCATCCCCACGGACCTGGCGTCCACGTATTCGGTGGAGGAGCTGTCGGACTCGGTGGAGGCGTCGTTGAAGGCGGCGCTGCCGGACGGCATCGGCTTCTCACGCGCGCTGTCCACGGTGCTGCTGACGCCCGCGTGCGGGCTGGCGATGCGCTCGGTGATGGACGCCGAGCGCATCCTGGAGGAGCTGAAGCAGGCCCAGCGCCGGCTGAAGCGGGCGCTGGAGTTCGAGCGCCCGGCCCTCCAGGGACTTCCGCCCGCGCACTGAAGCCGCGCGCGGGCGGCCTCGAGCGGCGGACTACTGACGGCCGAGCCGCAGCTCGCGCTCCGCCTGGTGCCAGTCCTGCTCGGGGTTGCCGTGCGTGCCGCCCCGGGCCTGGAAGATTTCGTAGGCGCGGCGGGCGATCTGCTCCTGCGTGGGCGCGGCGGTCTTGCTCGTGGGCGCGCTCGCCGTGGCCGCCGGCTTCTTGTCCTCGGTCCGCTCCGGCGCGGCCTTGGGGGCCGGGTTCGGTTGGGACTTCTGCGCGTTCTGACGGGCCATGGGGTTTCCTCCTGGAAAAGGCGACCTGAAGCTTCGGCCGCGCCCCTCTCTCGCGGAAGAGACCCAAGGCGTACGGGGTTGCCGGAGCGACATCCCAGGTCGCGAAGTGTTGAGGGACCAACGGGCCATCCCGCTCGGAAAATCCGTCAGCGGAAGGGCCCTGGACGGGTGGTCCGCGAGCGCAAGCCCACCAGGCGCTTCATCGCCTGGTCGCCCTCTTCGCGGGCGGGGCCTCGGCGCCCATCACGCCGTGCCCCAGCGCCGCGTCGAGCGCGCGCTGCATCGCGGTGCTCATGCCCAGCGCCTCCGCCTCCTGGGGCGTGCACCAGCGCAGCTCCTGGAACGCGGCGGACTTCGTGGGGCGCGCGTCGCCCGTCACGCGCAGCAGCCGCAGCGTGAGGTCGCGGTGGGTGAGCTGCCGGCGCACGCTGTCCAGCGTGCCCACGTGCGTGAGCGGCGCGCCCAGCACCGTGGCCAGCCGCTGCGTCGCCTCCGCTTCGGACGTGTCCTCCTCCACCTCCACGGCGGGCAGCTCCCACAATCCGCCGAAGAGGCCCTTGTCCGCGCGCCGCGCGAAGAGGAGCGTGCCCGCGTGCGGCCACACGGCCAGCGCCAGGAACAGCTTGCGTGGAGCGGCGCGCACCTTGGCCGGCGGCAGCTCATCCACGCGCCCCTTCTTGAACGCGATGCACCCGTCGCGCACGGGGCACAGCAGGCACAGCGGAGACTCCGGCCGGCACACCGTGGCGCCGTGCTCCATCAGCGCCTGGTTGAAGTCCCCGGGCCGCTCGCTCTTCACCAGCGCGGAGGCCAGCGCCCAGAGCGTGGCCTCGCGGTCGCGGTCGCCGGGCAGCCCCTCCACCTCGAAGAGGCGCGACAGGACGCGCGCCACGTTGCCGTCCACGATGGGCGCCTCTTCACCGAAGGCGATGGAGGCCACGGCCCCGGCGGTGTAGCGCCCGAAGCCGGGCAGGGTGAGCAACGCCTCTGCCGTGGCCGGGAGCTTCCCGCCGAAGCGCTCCACCACCTCCTGCGCGGCCCGGTGCAGGTTGCGCGCGCGCGAGTAGTAGCCCAGCCCCTTCCACCCGGAGAGCACGTCGTCCAGGGGCGCGGAGGCCAGCGCCTTCACCGTGGGAAAGCGCGTGAGGAAACGCTCCCAGTACGGGATGACCGTGGACACCTGCGTCTGCTGGAGCATGACCTCGCTGAGCCAGATGGCGTACGGGTCGCGGGTGCGCCGCCAGGGCAGGTCGCGCTTGTTCCGGTCGTACCAGGAGAGCAGCGGACCGTGGATGGCGGTGTGACGTTCAGGGGAGACGGGGGCGGGGAGTGCCCCGGTGTCGGTGCGCTTGCGTGGGCTCATGTGATTCTTCGCGGGGGGCGCGGCACCATACCCGTACGGTCGGGCGCACCCGGCGTTTCTACCAACGGCGGGGGGCGGTTGTCCGGCCGCCCGTCCCTCTTCTGGCGGGGCGGGCGATCGTCTATAGGATGCCCCGCGTCCATGGCCCGCCCTCCCATCACCAACGACTTCTCCTGGTCCAAGAGCCGCCACGAGAAGTTCTCCGAGTGCCTCCGGGCCTACTACCTCTACTACTACCGCTCCTGGGGCGGCTGGGAGGCGGAGGCGGCCAAGGACGTGCGCGAGCTCTACGTCCTCAAGAAGCTGCACAACCGCTACACCTGGGCGGGCAGCATCGTGCACGAGGCCCTCAAGGACGTGCTGCTGGACTGGCGCGCCGGCCGTGACGTGGACCCCGCGAAGGTGGAGGCCCGCACGCACAAGCTGATGCAGGACGACTTCCGGCACTCGCGCTCCAAGGCCTACTGGACGACGAAGTACCGCAAGCCCTTCACCGGCCTCGCGGAGCACGAGTACGCCGAGGACGTCCCCAACGAGGCCTGGAAGCAGAACTTCGAGACGGTGCGCAACGCGCTCGCGTGGTTCTTCCAGTCGCGCTGGCCCACCGTCGCGAAGGGGCTCAAGCCCGCGCAGTGGCTGGAGGTGGACGCGGGCTTCGACTTCGCCCACTTCGTCATGGACGGGGTGAAGACCTTCGCCATCCCGGACTTTGCCTACGTGGACGCGGAAGGCTCCGTCGTGGTGGTGGACTGGAAGACGGGCCGCTCGCGCGAGGGCTACGACGAGCAGGTGCTGGGCTACGCGCTCTACATCGCGCAGCGCTACCGCTACCCGCTGGAGAAGGTGCGCGCGTCGCTCGTGTACCTCAACGAGGGGCTGGAGCACGACGTGACGGTGGACCCGTCCGCCATGGACTCCTTCCGCCAGCACTTCGCCCGGAGCGTGGAGGGGATGCGCTCGCTGCTGAATGACCCCGGCACCAACACGCCGAAGGAGCCGGAGGCCTTCCCGCAGACGGGGAACCTGGACGTCTGCGCCCGCTGCGTCTTCCGCCGTCCGTGCGGCCGGGAGCCCGCGGTGGCGCAGGCCCGGCCGCGCGTGGCCTGAGGGCGCGCGCTACCGCGCGGAGGCGAGCCGGCGCACCACCACGCCCGCGGCGTTCATGCCGAAGGCGGAGGTGACGAACGCCACGCTGCCGTCAATCTGCGTGCGGTGGTCGCAGGTGTGGAACTCGTTGTCCTGCGGGCAGACGCACAGGAAGCCGTCGGTCGCGTCGTCGTAGTTGAGCGGCACCGGCTGCCGGCGCGTCTCGATGGAGTACACGGCGGTGATGCCCGTGTGGCGCTCCGTCTCCACGCCGTACTTGCGCTTGAGCAGCTTGCGGATGTCCTTGGCGAAGGGGTCCATGTGCGTCTCGCTCAGGTCCTCCACGCGGATGGCCGTGGGGTCCAGGCGTCCCGCCGCGCCCATGGAGCTGACCACCGGCAGGCCCAGCGTCACGCACCGGTGCAGCAGGTGCAGCTTCGCCTTCACGTTGTCGATGGCGTCCACCACGAAGTCGTAGCGGCCCGCGGGCAGCAGCGTCTCCGCCAGCTCCTCGCGGTAGAACTCGCGCAGGGCCTCCACCCTCGCCTGCGGGTTGATCTCCTGGCAGCGCTGGGCCATCAGCTCCGCCTTCGATTTGCCCACCGACTTCACCGTCGCGTGGAGCTGGCGGTTGGTGTTGGTGACGCACACATCGTCATGGTCCACCAGCGTCAGCCGGCCCACGCCGCTGCGCACCAGGCCCTCCGCGGTGAAGCTGCCCACGCCGCCCAGGCCGAACACCACCACGTGCGCGTTGGCCAGCCGCTCCATGGCGCTGTCGCCCAGGAGGCGCGCCGTGCGGTCGAAGCGGCGCGACAGCTTGAAGGGCTTCGCCAGCGAGGCCGCGTTCTCGACGGTGTTCGAAGCGGCCGGGGAGGCGGGGAGCGCCTCGGTCTCGGCGGTGGGGGAGGGGGCGGGCTGCGGGTTCATGAAGGGCTCCTCTATCACGCGACGCTCGCCTACCGCGAAGGGGAGGGGAAAGCTTCCCGGAACAGGCGCCGGGCGTTCTCGGTCGTCCGCTGGGCGAGCGCCTCCACCGGCTCTCCCAGCGCCTGCGCCATGCCCGCGAGGATGTGGGGCAGGTAGCCGGGTTCGGAGCGCTGCCCCCGGAAGGGCGTGGGCGCCTGGTCCGGCGAGTCCGTCTCCGCCACCAGCCGGTCCGCCGGAATCACACGCAGGGCGTCCAGCGGCTTGCGCGCCTCCGCCCACGTCACCGGGCCCGCGAAGGAGAAGTGACAGCCCTTCTGGATGTAGAATCGCGCCAGCTCCGCGCCGCCGCTGTAGCTGTGCATCAGGATGCCGGCCTCCGGCCAGGCCTCCGCCTTCAGGAACTCCATCAGCGCGGGGTGCAGCCGGTGGCAGTGCATCAGCACCGGCAGCCCGTGCTTGCGCGCCAGGGCCAGGTGCCCGCGCAGCACCGCCAACTGCCGCTCCAGCGGAGCGCCGGGGAGGGAGGGGCCGTCCAGGCCGCACTCGCCCACCGCCACCGCGCCGCCCCGGGACAGGAGCGCGTCCAGCCGCTCCATGTGCGCGCCGTCGTCCTCCGGCGGCAGGTCCGGCAGGAACTGGGGATGGATGCCCAGCCCCACCTGGACGCGCGCGTCCCTTCGCGGCAGCGCGAGCAATGGCTCCCACGTGTCCGGGCCCACCGCGGGGATGAGGATGCCGTGCAGCCCCGCGGCCCAGGCGCGCGCGACGACGTCGTCACGGTCCGGGTCGAAGCGCGAGGCGTCCAGATGGCAGTGCGTGTCGATCATTGAGCACCCTTCTTCCCAGACCCGTTCAATCACTGACAGCCCTGAATGGCGTGCCCTTCAAGGCCTCCCGGCATCCTTGGACGCGAAGCTAAGACGCGCCGCCTGACTTTGGAGCCATCGCGTCTTTGGAGGCGTGTAAATGACCAAGCGAGTGGTGTTGGGGGCGTTGTTCGGGGCGCTGGCGGTGCTGGGCACGGGCTGTGGCGACGAGTGCGTCGACCAGTACGATTGCCGTGACAAGGGCTCCGCGCCGGAAGGGCAGCAGTGGACCTGCAACGCGGACAACAAGTGCGAGCTGCAGAACGTCACCCCCCCGCCGGAAGAGGACGCGGGCGTGGAGGCCGACGCGGGCACCGAGGACGCCGGGACGGAGGTCGACGCGGGCACCGAGGACGCCGGGACGGAGGTGGACGCCGGGACGGAGATGGACGCCGGCATGAACGTGGCCAAGGGCGGCGCGTGCACCGCGTCCACGGACTGCATGGCGGGCCTGCGCTGCGAGGCCGCCACCTGCCAGTCGCTGCTCATCGCCGTGACGGGCAACGACGGCGGCACGCGCGCGCTGGTGACGGCCTACGACGTGCCGGGGATGACGTCGCTCAGCGCCGACGGCGTCGCCAGCGCCTACCCGCGCTTCGGTCCGGACGGCACCCAGGTGGCCTTCGTGCAGGGGGACGTCACCGCCGCCGCGGGTGAGCTCGCGGTGCGCCCGGTGCCTGTCACGGCCGCCGCGCCCACCGTGCTGACCACGGGCACGGCCGCTGGCAATGCGCGCATCCGCTACATGGAGTGGGAGCCGGGCAACCTCATCGCCTGGGTGCGCGGCAGCACGGGCATCTCCACCATCGCGGCCACGGGCGGCACGCCCGCGCAGGCCACCGGCAACGGCACCTTCCCGGACTGGGCGCCCAACGGGACGGACTACGCGTACAGCGCCGCGGGCAACGGCATCTACGTCTCCACGGGCGGCGGCGCGCCGGCTCCGCTCGCGGGCTCGCCCACCTCCGGCGAGCAGCCGCACTACAACCGCACCACCTCGCAGTTGCTCTTCCTGGCCAACCCGGAAGGCGAGACGGTGACCTTCGGCACGGACACGACCCCGGTGCTCAAGCTGTACACGCTGCCGGTGACGGGCGGCGGCACCCCGGAGCTGCTCGCGGGCAAGACCTCCGACGCCGTCACGGGCGGCACCCTGGAGTCATACATCGCGAACCCCAACTGGGCGCCGGACGGCAGTTGGGTGGCGTACGTGCGCGCCTACTACCAGAACGTCGGGGGCGCGGCCACGCTGTGCGGCAACGCCGGCGCCACGCTGTGCGGCAACACGCCGGGCAACGTCATCTTCCTGCAGCGCGTGAACACCTCCACGGGCGCGGCGGAGGGCGCCGCCGTCAAGCTCGTGGACAACGCCACGCTGCCGTCGTTCTCCCCGGACGGCCGCCTCCTGGCCTACATCCTGGGCGGCGCGCTCAAGGTGCAGCCCATCGACCCGGCCACCGGTCAGCCCTCCGGCGCGCCCATCGAGCACCCGAAGGACACGTACACGGTGCTGACGAGCGAGGGTGACGACCACCGCCCGCGCTGGCAGCCCCGCTAGGCCCACGCCACCCAAGCCCCGGACTCCGGGGATTCCCGGCCCGTGTTCCCCGTTTCACGAGGGAGCACGGGCCGTCGTGTTTCCGGTGCGAAGCGCGCCACCCACCCCGCGCGAAGTGACGAACGCGGGCAGTGCCGGGTCCCCATCAACCCGCGTGCGGATCCACTTCCTGGTCCAGCGGATCCAGGTTCCAGGACAGAAAGAAGGAGGGGAGAGGGGCTCCACCCGCGCTCACGCGAAACCGCGGCACCTGGTGGAGAAGGACTGACAGCCGTGTCGCGACGGCTCACGCGCCCGCGCGCTCCAAAGGGAGCACGGCCTGGGCTTCACGGGGCCGGGACGCGGGCTGCTTCAGCCCACGACGACGATGCGGCGGCCCAGCGCGCGGGTCATCTGCGGGGACGTGACGAGCTCCAGCACGCCGCTCATCTCTCCGCCCGCCGTGTCGAACGCCGCCGCGATGACCTCACCCACGGTGAGCTGGGCCTTCTGGGCCGCCACCCGCGCGCGCTTCGCCGTGCGCCGCAGCGCGGGCATCACCCGCCGACCCTGCCGCCGCACCGTGCCACCCTTCGCCTTGCCTGCGGTCCGCTTCGCCATGGTTCCTCCCGCTACTGTCGACTCGCGGGTGAGTACCTCGTCGGTCTGACACCATGCAGGCGAGGTGCCAGGGCTCAGCCTCCCCGTCAGGTTCCTGAATCCAGGGGTTTTCCTTGCCGGTAGCGGGTTTCCGAGGGGCGGGCAGGCCTTCCTTTTTTCAGCCCTTCAGGGTCGTTCCTCGTTCTGTCGAGTTTTTCGTTCACGCAGTGCGGTGATTTCCACGCATCGTTCAATGGCGCGCACCTCCCCTGAGGTCGTGCGACGACAGGGCTGGGTCAGGTGTCACCCCCTGGCCACAGCCCCTGCGGGCAGGGAACCACGGTGCGGGTGGGACGCGGCGGGGCTTTGGGGTAGAGGGCGGGCGCCCATGCGAGTCCAGGTCCTCTTCCACGACAATTGTTTCGACGGCGCCGCCAGCGCCGCGGTCTTCACCCGCTTCTACCGGGAGCGTGTGCGCGCGGACGCGACGTTCAGCTACCGGGGGCTGGCCCACAAGCCGGGGGCGGAGGGCATCGACCCGGCCGTCTTCACGGGCGACGAGAACGTCATCGTCGACTTCCGCTACAGCCAGGACGCGCGGCTCACCTGGTGGTTCGACCACCACGCCTCCGCCTTCCAGCAGCCCGGCGACGAGCCCCACTTCCAGCGCGACACCAGCGGCCGCAAATTCCACGACCCGCAGCGCAAGAGTTGCACGCTGTACCTGGCGGACGTGGCGCGCGAGCGCTTCGGCTGGGACGCGTCCCCGCTGAAGGACCTGCTGCACTGGGCGGAGATCATCGACGGCGCCCAGTTCCCCAGCCCCCAGATGGCGGTGGCGCTGGAGGAGCCCGCGCTGCGCATCATGACCGTGCTGGAGGCGACGAAGGACGACACGCTCATCCCGGAGGTCATCCGGCGCATGCAGACGGAGTCGTTGGCGGACATCGCGGCGTCGCCCCTCATCGCCGCCCCGCTGGAGCCGCTGCTCTTCAAGCACCAGCGCAACATCGACCTCGTGCGCGAGAAGGCCCGGTACGAGAACGGCGTCGTCCACTTCGACCTGGTGGACGAGGGCGTGGACAGCCTCAACAAGTTCATCGCGTACGCGCTCTACCCGGACGCGCGCTACACGCTGTGGGTGGGGAGGGGCGCGTCGCGCGCCAAGGTCTCGCTGGGCTCCAACCCCTGGAAGCCCCAGACGCGCCAGCACGACCTGTCCGCCATCGCCGGCCGCTACGGCGGGGGCGGCCACCCGGTGGTGGCCGCGGCGAGCTTCAAGGCGGACCAGGCCGACAAGGCCCGGGCCGCGTACCAGGAGATCCTCGCGGAGCTGTCCGGCGCGCGCTGAGCGCCGAAGCCGGCGTCTCAGGGGAGGGCGAAGAGGTCGAAGCCCGCCTGCCGCAGGAGCCGCACCACCGACAGCATGGGCAGCCCCTGCACGTTGGTGCGGTCGCCCTCCAGGCCCTGGAGCAGCGCCTGCCCCCGGCCCTCCACGCGGTAGCTGCCCGCGCAGCCCTCCCACTCGCCGGTGTCCAGGTAGCGCTCCAGCTCCTCCGCCGGGATGGGGAAGAACGTGAGGCGCGTGTCCTCCACCGTCTCCGAGTGGTGGCCGCCCGGCCCCAGCAGGCACACGGCGGTGTGGATGACGTGGGTGCTCCCCAGCAGGCGCTGGAGCTGCGCGCGCGCGGCGTCCCGGTCCCGGGGCTTGCCCAGCACGTCGCGGCCCACCTCCACCAGTTGATCCGCGCCCAGCACCCAGGCCTCCGGGTGGCGCTCCTGCACCGCGCGGGCCTTGCGCACGGCGAGCATCCGCACGGCCTCGTCGGCGGGCAGGTCCTCGGGGACGTGCTCGTCCACGTGGGGGGCTTCGGCGCGGTAGGGCACGCCCAGCCCGTCCATCAGGACCCGTCGCGCGCTGGAGGTGGATGCCAGGATGAGTTCTCTCATGGGAGGCCGGAGGGTAATGCAGCCGGGGAGGGGAGGGGACCCCTCGAGCGGG
This sequence comes from Corallococcus sp. AS-1-6, assembly GCF_020037015.1. GTDB lineage: Bacteria > Myxococcota > Myxococcia > Myxococcales > Myxococcaceae > Corallococcus. The sequence goes on from NZ_JAIQDE010000024.1 coordinate 85,380, forward strand.
CAGGCACGTCCCCGCTTCCTGTGCATGGGGCGGATGCCATAGCCTCCCCGCCCATGTCGCGGCGCGGTCTGCTCGCTGTCTGTCTCCTCCTGCTCGCCTCCTGTAAACGCCCCCCTCCGGCGGACGCCGACGCGGGCACGGATGCGGGCGTGGCCCCCACCGCCGTGGCGGCCGACGCGGGCACGGACGCGGGCGCGCTCGCGCAGGGCCCCGTGGACGCGGGCCCCCTCGCCTCCGTGAAGCCCCCGGACGACGCGGCGGAGGTGCACCCGCTGGCGGTGTGCGACGCGAAGGGCGGCGCGCCCCTGGACGCGGCCCGCGACTACTACGACGCCGGCCACTACGAGGAGGCGCTCTCCTGCGCCGCGCAGGCCGCCGCGCTGGAGCCGGACCTCGCCGCCGCCCACGCGGAACGGGGCGCCGCGCTGGCCGCGCTCAACCGCGAGCCGGAGGCGCAGCTCGCCTACGCGCGCGCGCTGGCCATCGACCCGGGGGACGCGGACGCGCTCCTGGGCGCCGCGCACCTGTACGCGGTGCAACTGCCCTCCACTCGCGAGCGGGACGAGCTGGGCGCCCTCTACGCCGAGCGCGGCCTGTCCCAGCCCTCCACGCCCCCGGAGCTCGTGCCGTCCCTGGCGCTGGTGGCCGCCATGGCCTTCAACGACCTGGGGCAGGCGGACCAGGCGTTGGACCGCGCCGCCATCGTGCTCGCCCGCGAGCCGGGCAACGCGGAGGCGAAGTACGAGAAGGCCCTGGCCCTCTTCGAGCTGTGCCGCTTCCGCGAGGCGAAGGCGGCCTTCGTGTCGCTCCTGAAGGACAAGGACCGCGCGGCGCACGCGCACCAGCACCTGGGCCTGCTGCTGGAGCGCGAGGGCCAGTGGGCCCGGGCGGAGGAGCACTTCCAGAAGGCCCGCGCGCTGGAGCCCGAGGACTTCCCCCCGCCGCCCCTGCCGTCCGCGGACGAGTTCAAGGCCCAGGTGACGCGCGCGCTGGCGGACCTGCCCGCGGACATGCGCAAGGACCTGGAGGGCGTGCCGGTGGCCGCGGAGGAGATTCCCTCCGAGGACGACCTGCTCGCCAACCAGCCGCCCCTGTCGCCCACCATCCTGGGCCTGTTCCGCGGGCCCTCGCTCCAGGAGCCGTGCGACGGCTCGGAGACGCCCTGCCGCTCGGTGGCCCTCTACCGGCGCAACCTGGCCCGCGCGGTGCGCACCCCGGAAGAGCTGCGCGAACAGATTCGCGTGACACTGCTGCATGAAATCGGGCATCTGCGAGGGGAAGACGACGAGGAACTGGCCGCGCGCGGCCTGGAGTGAGCCCCCACATGCCTTCCCTTCCCACCGCCCGCGTCAGCTTGAAGGGCGCCAAGACGCTGCGTCGCGGCACCCCCTGGGTGTACCGCACGGAGCTCACCGATGCCCCCGCCACCGACACGCCGGGCGCGGTGGTGGCCGTGGTGGATCCGCAGGGCAACCCCATCGGCCAGGCCCTCTACGCCCGCCGCTCCCCGCTCGCCCTGCGGCTGCTCACGCGCAAGGGGCCCAACGAGGAGAAGGTGGACGACGCCTTCTTCATCCGCCGCCTGGACGCCGCGCTCGCCCGCCGCGCCGTGCTGCCGGGGCGGGACGGCCTGCGCCTGGTGCACGGAGAAGCGGACCTGCTCCCCGGCTTCTTCGTGGACCGCTACGGCCAGGGCCTCACCGTGCAGACGCTGTCGGAGGGCATGGACGCGCGCAAGGAGATGCTGGCGCGCGCGCTGGTGGAGCGGACGGGCGCGAGCCACGTCGTCTGCCGCGACGACGCCTCCGGCCGCGACTTCGAGAGCCTGCCCCGCGAGGTGCGCCTGCTGCACGGCGAGGGCGCCGCGCGCTTCACCTACCACGAGGGTGACAACCGCTTCGACGTGGACCTGCTGGGCGACATGAAGACGGGCGCGTTCCTGGACCAGGTGGACAACCACCTGCGCGCGGGCGAGCTGGGCCGGGGCGAAGCGCTGGACTGCTTCAGCTACCACGGCGGCTTCGCGCTCGCGCTCGCGAGGCACTGCACGTCGGTGCTCGCGGTGGAGCAGGACGCGAAGGCCGCATCGCGCATCCAGACCAACGCGGAGGCCAACGGCCGCGCCCACGTGAAGGTGGAGAACGCCAACGCGTTCGACGTGCTGCGCCGCTTCGACCAGGAGGGCCGCCGCTTCGACACCATCGTCCTGGACCCGCCCGGCCTGGCCAAGCGCCGCGAGGGCCTGGCCACCGCCCTGCGCGCCTACCACGAGCTCAACCTGCGCGCCCTGCGCTGCCTCAAGCCGGACGGCCTGCTCGTCACGTGCTCGTGCTCCGGGAAGCTGGACCGGCAGGGCTTCGAGTCCATGGTCCTGGACGCCGCCGCGGACGCGAAGCGCCCGGTGCAGATTTTGGAGCGGAGGGGCGCCGGGCTGGATCACCCGGTGCTCGCGGGCCTCGCGGAGACGGAGTACCTCAAGGCCCTCTACGTGCGCGCCCTGTAGCTACGGGATGCCCAGCTCCTTGCGCAGCCGGCCCACGACCTTGAAGTACTCCGTGCGGGAGAAGCCCACGTTGAGGATGTGGAAGTCCTTCTTGGACAGCCCCACGCAGCCGAAGCAGTAGTTGCAGTCCTGCAGGTTCTTGCTCATCACCACGTACGCGCTGCTGGAGCAGTTCTCGCTCTGCACGCAGTAGGCGCACGCGTGGCAGTTCTTGCACTCCACGCAGTGCGAGCAGTTGGTGCACAGCTCGCACCGGGTGCAGTGCGTGCACTGGTGGCAACTGTCGCAGTCCTTGCAGAACATGCAGTTGGCGCAGCGCTGGCAGCCCTCGCACGCGTAGGAGCCGGGGTTGCCCGGATCCACCGCGTAGCTCTTGGACAGCTTCTGGAACTGGTCCATGAACTCGCGCTTGCCCAGGGACGACACGCCCAGACGCGCCGCCTTCTCCTGCTCCAGCAACTCCTGGGTCGTCTGGGGCCGCGACCCCTTCTCCTTCACCGCCACAAACGCTCCTTGGACTCTTGAGTCACTGCAGCCGGGCCAGCCCGGCCAGGTCGATGCCTCGCGCCACCCGCCGCACCTCCACGGTGCTGGGGAAGCCGCGGCTGGTGACGGCCACCACGAACCGCTCCCCCACCAGGAGGTTCGCCTCCGCGACGGCCTCGTCCGCGTCATAGCGCACGAAGCCCACGGCCTCCTTCCACTGGATGGGCGCCGTCGGGTCGCTCGCCGCGCGGCCCCGCGCCTTCTGCGCCGCCTCGCGGATGGCCTGCCCCAGCTTCAGCCCCATGGTGGTGTCCACGATGCGCACCTTCACCTCGCGGCCCTCGCCACGCGTGTAGGTGCGCTCCGCCTCCGACACGGACACCTCGCCGTACTTCCCGGTGGAGCCCGCGGTGGCACCCACCGTGAAGCCCTCCAGCGTCTCCGGCAGGAACGGCGCCAGGTCCTTGAAGTACACGCACGGTGCGGCGGTCGTCACCACGTCGCGCGGGGTGGGAGATGTCGTGCGTTCGTCGTCAAGGCATCCGCCGCCCACGCCGAGCGCGAACGATGCGATGGCCAGCCGGAGGAAATAGTCGCGCACGAACGAATCAAAGGGTATCCCTGGCCCGCGCGCAATGGACCTTTCGAAGCTCAATCCTCCTCAGCGCGAGGCCGTGGTGACGCTCCAGGGCCCCCTGCTCGTGCTGGCAGGCGCTGGCAGTGGAAAGACGCGGGTCATCACCCACCGCATCGTCCACCTGCTCAACGAGCGGCCCAACCACATCATGGCCCGCAACATCCTCGCGGTGACCTTCACCAACAAGGCCGCCACGGAGATGAAGGAACGCCTCATCCACATGGCCGGGCCTCGCGCCCAGGGCGTGCTGGTGTGCACCTTCCACGCGTTCGGCGCGGAGGTGCTGCGCGAGGACATCCACCGGCTGGGCTGGCCCCGGAAGTTCGCCATCGCGGACATGGGCGACCAGCTCTCCATCATCCGCCGCGCCATGCGCGAGAAGCGCATCGATGATCGCGCCTTCGACGCGCGCAAGGTCCTCACCCTCATCTCCAAGGCGAAGAACTCCGGCGAGGCGCCCCAGCCCAAACCGGAAGGGCTGGGGGACGACTACGACCTCATCACCTCCATGGTCTTCGCGGACTACCAGCTCGCGCTCAAGGCGCAGGGCTCGGTGGACTTCGACGACCTGCTGGTGCTGCCCGCGCGCCTGTTGCGCGAGCACCCGGACCTGCACCGCAAGTACACGGCCCGCTTCCAGTACCTCCTGGTGGACGAGTTCCAGGACACCAACCACGCGCAGTTGGACCTGCTCAAGCTGCTGGCGGGCGAGGCGAGGAACGTGTGCGCGGTGGGGGATGACGACCAGTGCATCTACTCCTGGCGCGGCGCGGAGGTGCGCAACATCCTGGACTTCGACCGGCACTTCCCGGGCGGCAAGGAGGTGCGGCTGGAGCAGAACTACCGCTCCTCCCAGCGCGTGCTGGACGCCGCCAACGCCGTCATCGCCAAGAACCCGGAGCGCAAGGACAAGCGCATGTGGACCGACCGCAAGGGCGGTCCGCTGGTGAAGGTGGTGGCGTGCCCCAACGACGAGGAGGAGGCCCGCTTCGTCGCGCACGAAATCCAGAAGCACATCTCGCTGGGCGTCCCCGCGGACGACATCGCGGTGCTCTACCGCACCAACGGTCAGGCCCACCCGGTGGAGGAGATGCTGCGCGAGAAGAACATCGCCTACGAGGTCGTGGGCGGCAGCGAGTTCTTCGACCGCAGTGAAGTGAAGGACGTCATCGCGTACTTCAAGGTCCTGGCGAACAAGCTGGACGAAATCTCCCTCATGCGCATCGTCAACGTGCCCTCGCGCGGCATCGGCGACGTCACCATGGAGCGGCTGCACGCGCACTCGCGCGCGGAGGGCGTGACACTCTGGACGGTGATGCGCCGCGCGGACACCTATGACGACCTGCCCGCGGGCGCGGGCGGCAAGGTGCTGGAGTTCGTGGAGATGGTGGAGCGCTACCGCGACGCCTTCGCCCAGACGCCCCGCCTGTCCGAGGCCACCCACAAGCTCCTGGAGGAGATCGGCTTCCGCGAGGCCACCCGCGCCAAGGCCGTCTCCGGCACCGCCGCGGACAAGAAGCTCAAGGGCGTGGATCAGGTGCTCGCGTCCCTGGAGAAGTTCGAGAAGCGCGAGGGCCCCAAGGCCAGCCTCCTCACGTACCTCAACCGCCTCAGCCTGGACACGCGCCAGGAGGAGGAGGAGGTGCCGGGGCAGAACAAGCGCGTGACGCTGATGTCCCTGCACGCCTCCAAGGGCCTGGAGTACCGGCTCGTCTTCTTCATCGGCATGGAGGAGGACCTGATGCCCCACGGCGGCATGCAGGGCGAGGCGCAGAACCTCGAGGAGGAGCGCCGCCTCTGCTACGTGGGCATCACCCGCGCCAAGGAGCTGCTCTACCTCACCCGCTCCACCGTGCGCGTGAAGCGCGGCAAGGAGGTCCCCCGCACGCCCTCCCGCTTCCTGGAGGACCTGCCCCCGGACGCCTTCGAGAACGTGGATATGGACGCGCCGCGTCAGGGCCCTCCGGACGAGAAGGAGAAGAACTTCTTCGCGAACCTGAAGGAGCGCTTCAAGAAGCCTGGCGCCGGCAGCCCGGGCCCTGGCACCCCTGGCCGGGCACCGTGAGGGGTCCCCCGTACGCCCAACCTTGACTTGATCCCGCCGTCCTACTAGGAGGGTCAGCCTTTCCGGGCTTCTGTCGGAGTTTCAGGCGGAGGACCCGCGGTTGGTATCGCACGAGCACGCGGCCCCTGGCATGCACCTGGGTGTCGCGCCGAAGTCTGGAGTGCACGAAATGTCGCAGAAGACCTACAGCGCCAAGGCTGGGGACATCAAGCGCCAGTGGCACGTCATCGACGTGTCCGACAAGGTGCTTGGCCGCGCCGCCAGTCAGATCGCCACCCTCCTGAAGGGCAAGCACAAGCCCACGTACACCCCGTCCATCGACACGGGTGACCACGTCATCGTCATCAACGCCGAGAAGGTGAAGGTGACGGGCACGAAGGAGACGGACAAGCAGTACTACCGTCACCCGTACGCCGGTTTTCCGGGCGCCCTGAAGATCACCAACCTCCAGAAGCTGCGCCAGCGTCACCCCGAGGACATCATCCTCAACGCCGTGCGCCGCATGCTGCCCCGCAACGCCCTGGGCCGTCAGATGATGACGAAGCTCAAGGTCTATGCTGGTGACACCCATCCGCACACCGCCCAGAAGCCGGTGGCGTACAAGGTCGAGGCGTAAGGAACAGCCATGGCGATCAATCCTGAACTCGGTTTCTACGCCACGGGCCGCCGCAAGGAGGCCACCGCTCGCGTCTGGGTGCGTCCCGGCAACGGCGCTGTCGTCATCAACGGCCGCGACATCAACGAGTACTTCGGCCGTGAGACGTCGAAGATGGTGCTCAACCAGCCGCTGGAGATCCTGGAGCAGAAGGGCAAGCTCGACGTCACGGTCAACGTGCGTGGCGGCGGCCTCTCCGGCCAGGCCGGTGCCATCCGTCACGGCATCGCGCGCGCGCTGTGCGCCTTCAACCCGGAGTTCCGTCCGGCGCTGAAGAAGGCCGGCTTCCTCACCCGCGACGCCCGCGCGGTCGAGCGCAAGAAGTACGGCCAGCCCGGCGCCCGTCGTCGGTTCCAGTTCTCCAAGCGCTAATCACGCTTGCCGGCCCGCTCTGCGGCCGTTCGTCGGCGGGGGTTTCCTTCGGGAAGCCTCCGCCGTCGTGCTTTGCGGGCAAGCGGGTGGGCCGTGCCCCGTCGCGATGCGCGGGGGCGTTCTGCTACCATCCGGACACCCTCATGGAACTCAACGAAATCCTGCAGATCGCCCTGCGCGGCGGAGCCTCCGACATCCACCTGAAGGCGGGCCTGCCGCCCATGTTCCGCGTGGATGGTTCGCTGGTGCCGCTCAAGGACGGCCGCCGCCTGCCCCCGGAAGAGGTGGCGCGCATGGCGTTCGGCATCATGAACGAGTTCCAGAAGGAGAAGTTCAAGGTCAGCAACGAGGTGGACCTGGCCTACGGCGTGCCGGGCCTGGGCCGCTTCCGCGTGAACGTCTTCCAGCAGCGCGGCACGGTGGGCGCCGTGCTCCGCGTCATCCCCTTCAAGGTGATGACGATGAAGGACCTGCTGTTGCCCACGGTGCTGGAGAAGGTGTGCGGCGAGGAGCGCGGCCTGGTGCTGGTGACGGGCACCACGGGCTCCGGCAAGTCCACCACGTTGGCGGCGATGATCGACTACATCAACTCCAACGAAACCAACCACATCATGACCATCGAGGACCCCATCGAGTTCCTCATCCGCGACAAGCGCTCCATCGTGAACCAGCGCGAAGTGGGTGTGGACACGATGAGCTTCTCGCAGGCCCTGAAGTCCGCGCTGCGCCAGGACCCGGACGTCATCCTGGTGGGCGAAATGCGCGACCACGAGACCATCGAAACGGCGCTCCACGCCGCGGAGACGGGCCACCTGGTGATGTCCACGCTGCACACGCTGGACGCCACGGAGACCATCAACCGCATCGTGTCCGCGTTCCCCCCGCACCAGCAGAAGCAGGTGCGCCTGCAGCTCTCCAGCGTGCTCCGCGGCGTCGTGAGCCAGCGCCTGGTGCCGCGCGCGGACGGCAAGGGCCGCGTGGCGGCGGTGGAGGTGCTGCGCGTCACCGCGCGCGTGCGCGAGCTGATTGAAGACAAGGACCGCACGAAGGAGATCCACGACGCCATCTCGCAGGGCACGGACTCCTACGGGATGCAGACGTTCGATCAGTCGCTGATGAGCCTGGTGCGCAACGGCCTGGTCACCTACGAGGAGGCCCACCGCCAGGCGAGCAACCCGGACGACTTCGCGCTGCGCTTCTCCGGCATCAGCGGCACGTCCGACTCGAAGTGGGACGCCTTCGACGCCAAGGCCGGCGAGGAGCGGCCCATCCCGGGCTCGCAGTCCTTCGCGCAGAAGGGCGCGCCCACCCAGGCGGCCCCGATGGCGCCCACGCCCGCGCCGGTTCCCCAGGCCCCGCGCCCCGGAGCGCCCATGGCCGCCCGGCCCATGACGCCTCCGCCCGGCGTCGCGGCGCCGCGTCCCGCCACCCCGCCGCCCGGCGTCGTCCAGGGCCGGCCGCTGCCTCCGCAGGTGGTGGCCCGTCCGCCCACGCCCGCCCCGGTGGCCGCGCCCGCTCCGGCGGCCGGCGGTGACGACGACTTCCAGATCGAACGCTTCTAGGAAGCCCGGCGCGAAGGGGGAGGGCGCCGCCTCAGGCGTCGTCGTCCCCCAACTGCGCGCGCAGCCGGGTGAGGCGCATGGGCCCGATGAGGCCCTGGTGCGCCAGCGTCTGGAGCAGCGACACGGTGGCGCGCACGCGCGCGTCCTGCACCTCGTCGGACTCCTGGACGACCTCGTTGTCGAGCAGCGTCTCCAGGTGCTCCGGGTTGATGGACGTGGGGCCTTCCGCCCACGCGATGTCGAACAGCGCCCGCGCCATGTGCTCGCGCGCCTTGCGGTCCGCGTCGTTGGGCGCGGCCTTGGCGAACGCAAGGAACAGCGCGTCCACGGACTCCTTGGACAGCGCGGCCAGGGCGGGCACCTCGCCCAGGGACTCCTTCACGTAGTCCGCGTCGAAGCTGTCCACCTCCTGCTCGTAGCCGAAGGCCTCCTCCAGCAGGATGGACGCGAGGAAGGCGTCCGACTCCTCGTCGCTCGCGCCCTCCTCCTTCAGCGCCTCGCGCGCCTTCTGCGTCGCGGCGGACAGGGACTCGTCCTGCGTGAGCGCGCGGGCTGCGGCGTGCGCGGCCAGCAGCACCAGCGCGGCCTGGGCGTCGGAGGACAGCGCGCGTCCGCTCACGCCCAGCAGCATGGCCTTCTGCTTGGGGTTGGCGTCCGCGGCGGCCACGAAGTGCTGCTCCTCCGGAGTCAGCGCTTCGCCGGCCTTCTCCTTGCGGAGCGTTTCCCTGGCGGCGTCTGCGGTGAGGAAGCGGGCGAGGATGGGGTGCATGGCGAAGGCCTGTTACCACATGGTAGGGACTCCGCGATGGTTGACGAGCCCGAAGGCCCCGAGGCTGTCCAGCGCGCCACCGACGCCTGCCTGCGCCTGCTCAAGGCGCGCGGCCGCAGCCGGCATGAGCTGACGCTCGCCCTGGAGCGCAAGGGCTACCCGGAGTCCGTCCGCGACGCGGTGCTCGCGCGCCTCGCGGAGTGGGGCTACCTGGACGACGCGAAGTTCGCGCGTGAACGCGCCCAGGCCCTGCTGGGCAGGGGCAAGCTGGGGCCCCGGGCGGTGCTCCAGCGGCTGCAGGCCCACGGGCTGGAGGGCACGCAGGCGCGGCGGGCGCTCTCCGAGGCGAAGGACGCGGTGGGCTTCGACGCGGTGGCCGCCGCCCGGCAGGTGCTGGAGCGCCGGCGCCTGGCCGGCCGCCCGCTGGACGCGAAGGAGCAGGCGAGGGCAGGGCGGCTCCTGCTCAGCCGGGGTTTCGCGCCGGACATCGTGACCCGGCTGGTGGGAGAACCTTCGCTGGACCCCTCCGGGCAGGACGAATAGTTTGGGGGCGTGATGCGCTCCGTCGTCCTCGTCCTGTCCGCCCTGATGTTGTCCGCCTGTGCCGCCCTCACCGCGGGGCCCGTGGGCGAGCCCGACTACGCCACCATGGCCGCGGAGAACCTGGCCCTGGGCGAGGCCGCGCTGGAGGACAAGGACTACCTCAAGGCGGAGAAGTACTTCGACCACGTCCGCACCAAGTTCCCCTACCTGGAGGCCGCCCGCGAGGCGGAGCTGAAGCTGGGGGACCTGGACATGGCCCGGGAGATGTACCCGGAGGCGCGCGAGAAGTTCGACTCCTTCATGCGGCTGCACCCCACGCACCCCAAGGTGGACTACGCCGCCTACCGCGCGGCGCTGTCCTACGTGGAGGAGTTCCCCTCGGAGTTCTTCGCCCTGCCGCCTTCCTACGAGAAGGAGCAGAAGCCCATGTACGACGCGCTCCGGGCCATGAACATCTTCCTGCGCGAGTACCCCAACTCGCAGTACGTGAAGGACGCCACGGCGCACCGGGATGATGCCAAGCAGCGCTTGGCGCGCCATGAGCTGTACGTCGCGTCCTTCTACGCGAAGCGCGAGCGCTGGAAGGCCGTGGCCCAGCGCCTGGAGGGGCTCCTCAAGGACTACCCGGGCACGCCGCTGGAAGAGGAGGCCCTCTTCGACCTCCACAACGCGTACGTGAAGCTCAACGACACGGAGCGCGCGCAGAACACGCTGAAGGAAGTCCTCAAGCGCCTGCCGGGCACGCCCGCCGCCCAGCGTGCCCAGAAGATGCTGGGCTCGTGAGGCGCTCGGAGGACTGGGGCCGGCTGGGGGGCATCGGCATCGCCGTGCTCGCCGCCGCCATCGTCCTCCTGTTCCTGGGCTCGCGCCTGCTGGGCGCCGCGGCCGGGCCGGAAGCCGAAATCATCACCACCCTGAAGCAGGCCGAGCACGACGGCGTGTCCCTGCCCGTGCCCGGCGCCCCGGCGCCGCTCGTCTCCCGGAAGCTCCAGTACGCGCGCATCTCCGTGTCGGTGGCGCCGGACGGCCAGCGCGCGGAGGCCTTCGCCACGCTGGACTTCGACGGCGCGCTGGGCGCCACCACGGTCAGCACGGCGGGCGTGGAGGTGGTCCCCTTCACCCGCGCGTCCGGCCGGTGGAGGCCCGAGTCCTCCGTGGCGCCCCGGCTGGTGGCGGTGGTGGCGGCGCTGGAGGCGCGGCGGCAGGCCCTGGCGCAAGGCCGGCCGGAGGCGCTGTCACGGCTGGCGGGCCCGGGAGGGGACGGCGGCGCGGGCCCGACGTGGGCGGAGGTCGCCCCCCTGGGCAGGAGGCGGCTGACGGCCCAGGCGTGGTACGCCCGGCTGGAGCGGGACGAGGTGACGGTGACGGAGCACTACCGGGTGGAGGGAGACCTTCCGGCCCGGCCGGTGGACACCCGGGGCGAGCGGCCGCTTTTGCTGGTGCGCGAGGGCGATCAATTCTTGTTTTCGCCCGGGCTGATGTAGGCTTCCCGAGGAGGCAGGGGCCCGCGCGGGCCGAGTCATGGACGAAGCCCTCAAGCAGCTACTGACCCTCGGGCGCGGCTCCTTCGAGAAGAAGCAGTACGCCCAGGCCGAGCAGTTCTTGACGAAGGTGGTCGAGCAGAATCCGACCTTCGCCGACGTCTACAACATGCTCGGCATCATCTACCACGACCAGGGCCAGTTCGCCCGGGCGCAGCGGGCCTTCGAGTCCGCGCTGCGGCTCAACCCCGCGTACACCGAGGCCGCGCTCAACCTGGCGGTCATCTACAACGACATGGGGAAGTACGCGGAGGCGAAGGAGGTCTACCAGGCCGCCTTGTCCCGCCAGAAGGGCGCCCCCGGCGAGCTCGACCCCTACGTCATGAAGAAGGTGGCCAACATGTACGCCGACATCGGCGACGTGTTCGCCTCCAGCGGCGTGTGGCCCAAGGCCATTGAAGAGTACCGCCGCGCGCTGGCCCACTTCCCGGAGTTCGTGGACATCCGCCTGAAGCTGGGCAACGCCCTCCGGGACGCCGGCGACAACGCGGCGGCCCTGGCGGAGTACGAGCAGGTCATCGCGCAGAATCCGTCGTACATTCCTGGACGGATCAACTATGGAATCGCCCTGTACACGGCGGGTCGCCGTGACGAGGCGGTGAAGGTCTGGGAAGACGTGCTCGTGCGCAGCCCCGGCAACAAGAGCGCGCAGATGTACCTCAACCTGGTGAAGGACCCGGGGAAGGCGGAAGTGACGGGTTGAGCACCATGGCAACTTCCATCATCGAGGTCGCGGCACCGTGAGCACTCCTGGCGGTACGGCGAAGTCCTTTGCCCTCAAGTTCATCTCCGGGAAGTACCAGGGCGGTGAGTTCCCGCTGAAGGCCAACAAGCAGATCGTCGTCGGACGGTCGAGCGAGTTGGACATGGTGCTGGTGGAGGACATGGTCTCGCGCAAGCACGCGAAGATCTTGTTCTCCGACGGAGCCATCACCATCGAGGACCTGGGGTCCACCAACGGCACCTTCGTCAACGGCGAGAAGGTCAAGCAGGCCAAGCTGAAGGAGGGAGACCGCATCCTCATCGGGACCTCCATCCTCAAGCTCGTGCACCAGGGCGCGGAGAGCGCGCCGGTGGACGAGAGCGTCGTGAAGCAGAAGCTGGAGGAGGCCGCCGCGGCCCAGGCCGCGCGCACCACCAAGGCCAGCTCCATGACGGGGAAGATTGAAGAGATCCCCCTCCCGGACCTGCTCCAGCTCTTCCACACGTCCAAGAAGAACGGCGTGCTCGTGGTGAACAATGCCCACGAAGGGAAGATCTACCTGCGCCAGGGCCGCGTGTACTACGCGGTCATCGACGACAACCACAACCTGGGCCCGCAGAAGAGCTTCAACCGCATCGTCACCTGGGAAGAGGGTGACTTCGAACTGCGCCCCGCGGACACGCAGGAGTTCATGGTGGAGCTGGACTCCTCCACCGAAGCGCTCCTGATGGACGCCCTGCGGCAGTTGGACGAGTTCAAGCGCCTGCAGCCGAACCTGCCGCCCATGGCCACGGCGCTGCGCCTCGCGCAGCCCATGACGGCGCCCTTGAAGGAACTGACGCCGGAGCTGCTGGACGTGCTGCAACTGGTGCACAACCACGGCTCGCTGGGCGGGGTGCTGGACCACTCGGACGGCGACGACGTGCTCACCGCCGAGACGGTGGTGCAGCTCATGAAGCGCGACTACGTGCGCGCGGAGTAGGGCGGGGAACATCATGGCGGGTGCGAAGCCGGTGGCGCCGAAGAAGCGCCTCACGGAGATGAGCCACTGCGCGGGCTGCGCGGCGAAGCTCAAGGCGGGGGACCTGGCCACGGTCCTGGGCGGGCTCAAGGGGGCGGCGTCCCACCCCCGGGCCCTGGTGGGCTTCAACACCAACGACGACGCCGCCGTGTACCAGGTGGCGCCGGGCATGGCCGTGGTGGAGACGGTGGACTTCTTCCCGCCGCTCGTGGACGACCCGTTCCAGTTCGGCGCCATCGCCGCGGCCAACGCGCTGTCGGACATCTGGGCCATGGGCGCGAAGCCGCTGTTCGCGCTCAACCTGGTGTGCTTCCCGGACGAGCTGCCGCTCAAGACGCTGCAGAAGATTCTGGCGGGCGGCCAGTCCAAGGCGGACGAGGCGGGCATCCCCATCCTGGGCGGCCACAGCATCCGCGACCCGGAGCCCAAGTTCGGCATGGCCGTCACCGGCGTGGTGCACCCGAAGAAGGTGCTCACCAACGCGGGCGCGAAGCCGGGGGACGTGCTGCTGCTCACCAAGCCGGTGGGCACGGGCATCGCCACCACCGCCATCAAGCGGGGGCTCGCGTCCAGGCAGCTCACGAAGCGCGTGACGGCGCAGATGGCCACGCTCAACAAGGCCGCCGGCGAGGTGTTCGCGTCGGGCGCCTTCAAGGTGAACGCGCTCACGGACGTGACGGGCTTCGGCCTCCTGGGCCACCTCCTGGAGATGATGAACGGCGCGAAGACGCGCGCGGCGGTGGACCTGGAGCGCATCCCGCTCATCGCGGAGGTGCCCGCGCTGGCGGAGGCCGGAGTCATCCCGGGCGGCACGAAGACGAACCTCGCGCACGTGAAGAAGCAGGTCACGTTCCCGGAGGGGCTGCCGGAGCACATCCAGTGGCTGCTCGCGGACGCGCAGACCAACGGCGGCCTGTTGGCCAGCGTGCCCGCGCGCCACGCGCTCAAGGCCCTCCAGGCGCTGGAGAAGGCGGGCGTGGACGCGGCCCTCATCGGCGAAGTGCAGGCGGGCCGCCCCGGCATCGACGTCATCGGATGAAGGCGCGCTGGCGCCCGGGAGCGGATTTCGCCTCCGGGCCGGGCCTCCGCTAACATCCCGGCGCGAATGTCGCCGCGCCGCTTCCCCCTCTTCCTCCCCGTGCTCGCGTGTCTCCTGCCGGCCCTCGCCGGAGCGGGGGAGCGCGGCGCGCGCATCGTCATCGACCCGGGACATGGCGGGGCGAAGGAGGGCGCGAAGGGGCCCGGCGCGCTCTGGGAGAAGGAGGTCGCGCTCCAGATTGCCCAGCGCCTGCGCGAGAAGCTGGAGGCCGCGGGCAGCGAGGTGTTCCTCACGCGCGAGCGCGACACGCTGATGGCGCTGTCGGAGCGGGTGGAGTTCTCCAACATCCAGCGGCCGGACCTCTTCCTCTCCATCCACGCCAACTCCATGCCCACGAAGCGGCTGCGCGAGCGCACCGAGGGCATCGAGACGTACTTCCTCTCCGCCAACGCCTCCGGTGAGGCGGCGCGCGCGGTGGCGGACCGGGAGAACGCGGAGGCCCCCACGGCCCGTGCGGCGCGGGGACACTCCACGCTGGCCTTCATCCTGGATGACCTGGCGCGCACGGAGGCGCACTCGGACGCGTCCCGGCTGGCCTACGCCATCCACCCGCGCCTCGTGTCCAGGAGCGGCGCGGCGGACCGGGGCGTGCAGCAGGCGCCCTTCTTCGTCCTCACGGGCGTGGAGGCGCCGGCGGTGCTGATTGAAGTGGGCTTCATCTCCCATCCGCAGGAGGGCGCGCGGCTGGGGAAGGCGGCGTACCAGGAGACGCTGGCGGAGGCCATCGCGGATGGGGTGCAGGCCTTCCTCCGGGAGACGCGGCGGCGGGACTCCTCGCCCTCGCAACCGGTGGCTGGATCCACCGCGCCCTGATAAAGCGTGGGGGCTTCGCCCGTCCCTCCCTGTCAGGAGCCTTCCCTCGTGCGTTCCTTCAACCGTGGTGCGCTGGACCTCCGGCCCGTCACCCTCACGCCCAACGTCAACCGCTACGCGGAGGGCTCCGTCCAGGTGGAGTTCGGCCACACCAAGGTGCTCGTCACCTGTTCGGTGGAGGACCGCGTCCCACCGCACCTGATGGGCAAGGGCTCGGGCTGGGTGACGGCCGAGTACGGCATGCTCCCGCGCGCCACGCACACGCGCGGCTCGCGCGAGGCCGCCAAGGGCAAGCAGTCCGGCCGCACCATGGAGATCCAGCGGCTCATCGGCCGCGCGCTGCGCGCGTCGGTGGACCTGCAGGCGCTGGGCGTGCGCACCTTCACGCTGGACTGTGACGTCATCCAGGCGGACGGCGGCACGCGCACCGCGTCCATCACCGGCGCGTACGTGGCGCTGGTGCTGGCCATGCGCTCGCTCAACAAGCCGGGCCTGTTGAAGGGCCTCACTCCGCTGGCCGCGGTGTCCGTGGGCGTGGTGAACGGCGAGGTGCGCGTGGACCTGGACTACGACGAGGACTCCACCGCGGAGGTGGACCTGAACCTCGTGGCCACGGGCGACGGCCGCATCGTGGAGGTGCAGGGCACCGCCGAGCACAAGCTCTTCGACCGCAAGTCGATGGACGCGATGCTGGACGGAGGCCTGGCCGCCATCCAGCAGCTCGCCGCCGCGCAGGCGAAGGTGCTGGGATGAAGCCGAAGCTGCTCTTCGCCACGGGCAACGCCGGCAAGCTGCGCGAATTGCGCGCGCTCGTGGGCGACGCGGTGGAGGTGGTGTCCCTCAAGGACCTGCCCCCCGTGCCGGAGCCCGTGGAGGACGGCGCCACCTTCGAGGAGAACGCGGTGAAGAAGGCCCGCGAGTACTCGGAGGCCACCGGGCTGCCCGCGCTGGCGGACGACTCCGGGCTGTGCGTGGACGCGCTGGACGGGCGGCCCGGCGTGCACTCCGCCCGCTACGCGCCGGGGAGCGACAAGGACCGGTACGAGAAGCTCCTCGCGGACCTGGCGGACGTGCCGGAGGAGAGGCGCACCGCCTCCTTCCGCTGCGCCCTGGCGCTGGTGACGGGGAGGGGGGACGAGGCCCGGGTGGAGGTGGGCCGCTGCGAGGGCCTCATCCTTCGGGCGCCGAAGGGCACGAACGGCTTCGGCTACGACCCCGTGTTCCAGGTGGAGGGGGAGGGCGGGCGCTCCATGGCGGAGCTGGCGCCGGAGGAGAAGTCGCGGGTGTCGCACCGGGCCCGGGCCTTCCTGTTGATGCGGCGCCATCTGTTGGCGCTCTGACCGGGCGGGCGGGCGTCAGGAACAGCAAGCTTGCGCGTCCGTCCGCGTTAGGCGAAGAATGCAGCACTTCTCGGGGCGTAGCGCAGCCTGGTAGCGCACCTGCCTTGGGCGCAGGGGGTCGGAGGTTCAAATCCTCTCGCCCCGACTTGAAGTGCCGTGGGTTTCAGCAGCGTTGTTGTCGACCAGCTCCAGTAGCTCAGCTGGATAGAGCACCGACCTTCTAAGTCGGGGGTCGCAGGTTCGAGCCCTGCCTGGGGCGCAAATCTGCTGGCAGATGGTTTTGGGCCTTGAACGGCTCCGGTTTCCACGGTAGGAGACCGCCGCTTTCCAAAGCCGTGACGTGTGAAGTGACGGCGAATGTAGCTCAACTGGTTAGAGCGCCGGACTGTGACTCCGGAGGTTGCCGGTTCGATCCCGGTCATTCGCCCTTCTTCTCTCGCTTCCTGTCGCGCCTATAGCTCAACTGGATAGAGCATCGGCCTTCGAAGCCGAGGGTTGGGGGTTCAAGTCCCTCTGGGCGCACACCCTTTCCCAGCCCCTTCCTGGTGTGAAAAGCGAAACGCCCGCGCCCCTGTTCCGGGACGCGGGCGTTGTTCATTTCGCGCTCACGCGGGACTTCAGGCGTCCGGGTTCGCGGCCCCGTTCTTCGCCGTGGGCACCTGGCAGCGCAGCTCCGTCTCCGCCTCCAGCGCGGTGAGGTTCTCGCGCATGGCCTTCGCCCACTTGGCCCGGGGCTGCTCCATCAGCTTCTCGTGCGCCAGGTCGATGGTCTCGCTCAGCTCGTCGTCGGACAGCTCGGACGTCGTCTTGCCCTTGTGCGGGCCGAACGCCACCACCACCGCGCTCGCCTTCGGGCGCTCCGGCGTCTGGGCCACGGGCACCGCCGCCACCGTCTTGGCCGGCGCCAGCGGCACGTCCACGTCCAGCCGCGCCTCCTCCTTCTCCGGAGTCCGCGCCGTCTCCACCGCCCTGGGCGCCTCCGTGGGCGCCGGAGCCAGGGTGGGGAAGGACGCCTTCACCGGGCCCGGCTTCGAGCCCAGCACCTCGTAGGCGCCGGAGGCGGGCGCGGGCTCGTCGTGCGCGTCGTACTCCTCGGCCGGCATCTCCTCGCGCACGTACAGTCCGCCGAAGGCCTCCGGGTACGCCTTGCGCAGCGCCGCCACGCGCGCGCACTTTTCAATCATCGTCGTGGGAATCTTGGCCCACAGCGGCGTCTGCTGGACGTAGCCGGAGAAGTCCAGCCACACGACCACGGGCAGCTTCCCCTCGCGCACCACGCGCGACCAGGCACCCACCAGGGCGCCCTTGCGCTTGGCCGGGTTGAAGCGGTGCACCACCTCGCCCTTGCCCTGGTCCACGACGATTTCGTCCTCGGCGAACACCGCGCTCGCCTGGATGCCCTTGAAGTCCGGGAAGCGCTCCGCCCGGGCGAGCATCCCCGCCTCGGAGGGCTGGAACTCGTACTTCGTCACCCAGTTGGGCCGCTCGCGGTTGCCGATGTTCTGCCGGCGCGCCACGCAGAACGCTTCCTTGAGCAGCGGATCCAACCCGCTGCGCTTGCACTGCTCGATGAAGAGGGCGAACTCGTCCTCGCTGATTCCCCGCGGGCAGATGGTCCGCTTCACCAGGTCCACCCGCTCCCGGTTCCAGGCCGCGCCCTGCGGCGACGCCGTTCCATCCGCCTTCACATTCGCATCCATCACTGTGTCTCCGGCCCTGCTCGAAAAGGCGGACGACCCTCGCCCGCCCACATGGTTGCCCGGGCTCACGACGCACGACCGGCGGGGCAGGGGCCCGGAAGGGTCCCTGCTACAGGCCTGCAGCGCGAACCGCAGCGTGGATCAACATGCGAGCCGGGCCGACCCTTCGCATCGCTTCCCGGTCGCGGGGACGGCCGGCCGCACGCCGGGCATCCGGTTCCAACGCGGAGAATGGAAGGGGTGTGCAAAAACGTTTTGACAGGACAGGCGGCGCCCGGTATTCACCGCGCCACCTCGGACGTCGCGCAGCCAACGCGGCCGAACGCAAAACCGGGAGCGTAGCTCAATTGGCAGAGCAATGGACTCTTAATCCATAGGTTGTGGGTTCGATTCCCTCCGCTCTCACTCGCAGGGCCCCTTCTGGAAACGGAAGGGGCCCTGTGTCTTTTCCGGCGCTCCCTGGCCCGAAAGCGCGCGCCGGAAAGCCCCTGTCCCCCACGGACGTTTCGCGGTAGGACGGTCGCACGACGCGTCGGGCGGGTGGCGAAACTGGTAGACGCGCCAGACTTAGGATCTGGTACCGCAAGGTGTGAGGGTTCGAGTCCCTCCTCGCCCATTTCGCGTTGACCCGTTCGTGCCTATCCCCTAAAGCCCACGTCCCACTTTCCGGTTGCCGCCCCGGGACGCACAGCCCGTGGAGGCGGCGAGCGAGGCCCGCATGAAGGTCCAGGTCGAAGAGCTCTCTCCCATCGAGAAGAAGCTCTCCATCGAGGTCGACTCCGCCCGCGTTTCTGAGGAGCTCAACCGCGCGTACACCGCGCTCAGCGGCCAGGTGCGCCTGCCCGGCTTCCGTCAGGGCAAGGTCCCCCGCCGCATCCTCGAGCAGAAGTACCGCGAGCAGGTGGAGGACGACGTCATCCAGCGCGTCGTGCAGCGCGCCTACCTGGACGCCGTGCGCGAGCACAAGGTGGAGGCCGTCGCCTCGCCCCAGGTCACCAACTCCGGCCTCAAGCCCGGCGCCCCCTTCAGCTTCGAGGCGCGCGTGGAGGTGAAGCCGAAGGTGGAGGCCAAGGACTTCGAGGGCCTGGCGCTCACGAAGGTGGACACCGCCGTCGCGGACGACGCGGTGAACCAGCAGATCGAGAACATGCGCCAGAACCTGGGCCGCATCGAGCCCGTCACCGACCGCGACACCGCGGCCCAGGGCGACCAGGTCACCATCGACTTCGAGGCGAAGGTGGACGGCAACGCGTTCCCCGGCAGCAAGGCGGACGGCATTGGCGTGCGCGTGCAGGACGGCGACCTCATCCAGGGCAACATCCCGCAGCTCGCGGGCGTGAAGGTCGGCGAGTCCAAGGACGTGGAGTACACCTTCGCCCAGGACTACCAAGCCGAAGAGGTCCGCGGGAAGACGGCCGTCTTCCACATCACCGTCAAGGAGCTGAAGAAGCCGGTGGTGCCGGAGCTCAACGACGACTTCGCCAAGCAGACCGGCGTCGCGCAGACGGTGGACGAGCTGCGCGCCAAGGTGCGCTCGGACCTGGAGAAGGCCAAGAAGAACCAGGCCACCGTGGACGAGCGTGACGCGCTCATCAAGGCGCTCCTGGAGAAGAACCCGTTCGACGTGCCCCGCGCCATGGTGGAGCGCGCCATCGACTCCATGATGGAGGGCGCCTTCCGCCAGATGCAGCGCCAGGGCATCGACCCGCGCCAGCTCGGCCTGGACTTCAACCGCCTGCGCGACGAGATGCGGGAGAAGGCCACCCTCGAGGTGAAGGGCACGCTGCTCTTCGAGGCCATCGCCCAGCAGCAGAACATCCAGGCGTCCGACGAGGACGTGGAGAAGCGCATCGAGGACCTGGCCATCGAGGCCAACCAGCCGGTCGCCCAGGTGAAGAAGTACTTCAAGGGCCCGGACGAGCGCCTTGGGTTGTCTCTGCGACTTCGCGAGGAAAAGACGATTGAATTCCTCAAGGGCCGGGCGAAGTATTCTTGAGGCTTTTCCTTCAAGGCACCTGAGTCCCTTCTAGAGGTCCATCCGACATGCCCTTCATGCCCGTCCCCTACGTCATCGAGCAGACCCACCGGGGTGAGCGCTCGTACGACATCTACAGCCGGCTCCTGAAGGACCGCATCGTCATGCTGGGAACGGAGATCGACGATGACGTGGCCAACGCCATCGTCGCCCAGCTCCTGTTCCTGGAGTCGGAAGACCCGGACAAGGACATCAACCTCTACATCAACTCGCCCGGTGGGTCGGTGACGGCGGGTTTGGCCATCTACGACACGATGCAGTACGTCAAGGCGCCCGTCTCCACCATCTGCGTGGGGCAGGCGGCTTCCATGGGCGCCGTGCTGCTGCTCGCCGGCGCGAAGGGCAAGCGCTACTCGCTGCCCTCCAGCCGCATCATGATCCACCAGCCGCTCGGTGGCGCGCGCGGTCAGGCGACGGACATCGAAATCCAGGCCCGTGAAATCCTTCGCATGAAGGCCAAGCTCAACGAGCTCATCGTCAAGCACACCGGACAGACGATCGAGCGCGTGGAGAAGGACACGGACCGCGACTACTTCATGGGCGCCGCGGAGGCGAAGGCGTACGGCATCATCGACGCCATCCAGGACCCCCGGAAGGTCGTGGGTGTGAAGCCGGAAGAGAAGAAGTAGACACACCGACATCCGAAAGGACCGGGGCGTCAACCACCCGGTCGGCGGCCGGGGGTGCTGGGAATCTTCTCCCGCGCCTCCGGCCTTCTCGTTTCTCCCGTCACCGGCATTTTCCCCTTGTTAAGTACCCGGAAGGTGCGTGGACGTTCCGGATGGGGGCTGACTAGATTGGCGGGAGCAGGGGACCGGACGCGAAGCGGGTTGGGGCCTTTCAGGCGCAGCGAGGGATTTCATGGCGGGTAAGAACGTGGAGAAGCGAGACAACCAGACCCTCTGCTGCTCCTTCTGCGGCAAGTCGCAGAAGGAGGTGAAGAAGCTCATCGCGGGCCCGACGGTCTACATCTGCGACGAGTGCATCGGGCTGTGCAACGACATCATCGCGGAGGAGATCGACCGCGAGGAGACCAAGGACACCAAGCTGCGCATCCCCCGGCCTTCTGAAATCAAGGCCGTGCTGGACGAGTACGTGGTGGGCCAGGAGCGCGCGAAGAAGACGCTCTCCGTGGCGGTGCACAACCACTACAAGCGCATCGAGTCCAAGGTCGCCATGGACGACGTGGAACTGCAGAAGAGCAACATCTTGCTGCTCGGCCCCACGGGCTCCGGCAAGACGCTGCTCGCGCAGACCCTGGCGCGCATCCTCAACGTCCCCTTCACCATCGCGGACGCCACGTGCCTCACGGAGGCCGGCTACGTCGGTGAGGACGTGGAGAACATCATCGTCAACCTGCTCCAGGCCGCGGACCACGACATCGAGCGCGCGCAGCGGGGCATCGTCTACATCGACGAAATCGACAAGATCGCCCGCAAGTCGGAGAACCCCTCCATCACGCGCGACGTGAGCGGCGAGGGCGTGCAGCAGGCGCTCTTGAAGATCATCGAAGGCACGGTGGCCAACGTCCCGCCCAAGGGGGGCCGCAAGCACCCGCAGCAGGAGTTCCTGCAGGTGGACACCACCAACATCCTCTTCATCTGTGGCGGCGCGTTCGGCGGCCTGGAGCAGGTGATTGAGCGGCGCCTGGGCGGGCGCAGCCTGGGCTTCGGCGCGGAGATCCAATCGCGCAAGCAGCGCAACCTCAGCGAGCTGCTCAAGCACGTGGAGCCGGAGGACCTGCTCAAGTTCGGCATGATTCCGGAGTTCATCGGCCGCCTGCCCATCATCACCGCGCTGGAGGAGCTGGACGAAGGCGCGCTCGTGAACATCCTGGGCGAGCCCAAGAACGCGCTCACCAAGCAGTACCGCAAGCTCTTCGAACTGGACGGCGTGTCGCTGAAGTTCACCGACGGGGCCTTGAAGGCCATCGCGTCGGAGGCCATCCGCCGCAAGGCGGGCGCTCGCGGCCTGCGCTCCATCCTGGAGACGGCCATGCTGGACGTGATGTACGAAATCCCGTCCCGCAAGACGGCCCGCGAGGTGCTCATCTCCGAGGAGGTCATCCTCAAGAAGAGCGAGCCCGTCGTCCTGCACTCGCAGGACAACAAGGAGACACCAGAGCCGAAGAAGGAATCGGCCTGAGCGGAATCATCCTCTAGGGGCTCGCAAGAGCCTGACGGGGATGACGGGGCGCGTCACGGTCATTGGACCGGGGCGCGCCCTTCGCCTTTCCAGGGGGGCTTGCGGGCGTGGGGGCGGGCCACGCTTTTTTGCGGGCCGGGGCGGGGGGCTTCTTGTATCTGCTGTCCCCCATGAGAAAGCTCCTCATGCCTGCCCTGTTGTCGCTCGTGGCGTGCACCTCCGCGAAGGAAGCCACGCGTGATGAAGCCCCCGCCGCGTCCCAGGCGACGCAGGCCGCTCCGGCCCAGGAGGGCCCCTCCCGCATGGCCTACCCGGCGACCCGTTCCGACGCGGTGGTGGACACGCTGCACGGCGAGCAGGTGGCGGATCCGTACCGCTGGCTGGAGGACGAGAAGGCCCCGGAGGTCCAGGCCTGGATGAAGGCGCAGGACGGCTTCACGCGCGACGCCCTGGCGAAGATGCCGGGCCGCGACGCGCTGGCGAAGCGCTTCACGGAGCTGTTCTACGTGGACTCCGTGTCGGCGCCCTTCCGCCGGGGCAACCGCTTCTTCTTCATGCGGACCCACAAGGACAAGGAGAAGGCCATCGTCTACTGGAAGGACGGCGAGTCCGGACAGGAGAAGGTGCTGCTGGACCCCAACGCCATGAGCAAGGACGGCCCGGTGTCCCTGGGCCGCTGGGTGCCGTCGTGGGACGGCAAGCGCGTGGCCTTCCCGGTGCGCCCCAACGCCGCGGACGAGGCCACCCTGCACGTCATCGACGTGGACACCGGTGAGTGGTCCAAGGTGGACGTGATTGAGGGCGCCAAGTACGCCAACACCAACTGGACGCCGGACGGCAAGGGCTTCTACTACGAGTGGCTGCCCACGGACCCCTCCATCCCGGTGGACGCGCGCCCGGGCTACACCACGCTCAAGTTCCACAAGCTGGGCGAGGATCCGAAGAAGGACGTCGTGGTGCACGAGCGCACCGGCGACCCGACGACGTTCCTCCAGGGCGACCTGTCGCGGGACGGCAAGTACCTCTTCGCGTCCATCCTGCGCGGCTGGAGCGAGAACGACGTCTACTGGAAGCACCCGGCGGACAAGGACTGGCGGCTGCTCGTGAAGGGCAAGGGCGCCAAGTACAGCGTCATCGCCTGGAAGGACCGCTTCTACGTCGTCACCGACGAGGGCGCCCCGCGCCAGCGCGTCTTCGCCGTGGACCCCAGGAAGTCCGAGCGCGCGAACTGGAAGGAACTGGTGCCGGAGGACCCCAAGGCCACGCTGGAGAGCGTGTCGCTGGTGGGCGGCCACCTGGCGCTGGAGTACCTCAAGGACGTGACGACGGAGCTGCGCATCGCCACGCTGGAGGGCAAGCCGGTGCGCACCGTGCAACTGCCGGGCGTGGGCGCCGCCAGCAACCTGCTGGGCCTGGAGGACCAGGACGACGCCTACTTCTCCTACAGCTCCTTCACCACGCCCCGGCAGGTGTACCGGACGTCCGTGAAGAGCGGGAAGGTGGACCTGTGGGCGAAGGTGGAAGTGCCCATGGACCCGGACGCGTACACCACGGAGCAGGTCTTCTTCACGTCGAAGGACGGCACCAAGGTGCCCATGTTCCTCGTCTACAAGAAGGGCCTGAAGAAGGACGGCACCGCCCCCACGCTCCTGTACGGCTACGGCGGCTTCCTGGTGAGCATGCAGCCGGGCTTCCGCGCGAGCATCCTGCCGTGGCTGGACGCGGGCGGCATCTACGCGGTGGCCAACCTGCGCGGTGGCGGTGAGTACGGCACCGCGTGGCACGAGGCGGGCCGGGGCGCGAACAAGCAGAACGTGTTCGACGACTTCGCCGGCGCGGCCGAGTACCTGGCGAAGGAGCAGTACACGCAGGCGAAGAAGCTGGCCATCTACGGCGGCAGCAACGGCGGCCTGCTGGTGGGCGCGGCCATGACGCAGCGCCCGGAGCTGTACGGCGCGGTGGTGTGCGGCGTGCCGCTCCTGGACATGGTGCGCTTCCACCTGTTCGGCAGCGGGCGGACCTGGGTGCCGGAGTACGGGTCCGCGGATGACGCCGGGCAGTTCAAGACCCTGTACGCCTATTCGCCCTACCACCGCGTGCGTCAGGACGTGCGCTACCCGCCCCTGCTGATGATGAGCTCGGACCACGATGACCGGGTGGACCCCATGCACGCGCGCAAGTTCGTGGCGGCGGTGCAGAACGCGAAGGGCAATCCGGCGCCCACGTTGCTACGCATCGAGGCGAACGCGGGCCATGGCGGGGCGGACCAGGTGGCCAAGGCCATCGAGTCCAGCGTGGACATGTATGCCTTCCTCTTCCAGGCGCTGGGCGTCGCATGGCCGGACGCCGGGGTAGCGGCCGAGAGCCGCTAGAATGGGGGCAGGACACACTCCTGCCTCCCGGTGTTCCCTTGAAGGCAGGGTGCGGACCCCCAATCTTGAGCGGGGAACGGGTCCTGCGACCGGCGTGTTATAGAGCGGTGTTTCACCCTGCATGCGCGCTTGGGCGGCATGTGGGCAACTCTTGAAGGGCCTGCCCGTACGGCGGGCCAGCGGGTGGCGGATACATGTTCTTCGGACGTGACGACAAGAAGGAAGCCCAGAAGCGGGGACTCACCATCCCGCTCTTGCCCCTTCGGGACATCATCGTGTTCCCGCACATGGTGGTTCCGCTGTTCGTCGGCCGGGAGAAGTCCATCGCGGCGCTGAAGGACGCGATGGCCCACAAGGGGCCGGATGACAAGGCGGTCATCCTGCTGGCCGCCCAGAAGAAGGCCAAGACGAACGACCCCTCGCCCGACGACATCTTCCACTTCGGCACCATCGGTCACCTCATCCAGCTCCTCCCGCTGCCCGACGGCACGATGAAGGTCCTGGTGGAGGGCGTGCGCCGCGCCAAGGTGAAGAAGTTCCACCCGAACGACGCCTTCTTCATGGTCGAGGTGGACGAGGTCGAGGAGCAGTTGGAGAAGAGCGTGGAGCTGGAGGCGCTGGTGCGCTCCGTCCACTCCGTCTTCGAAGCCTTCGTGAAGCTCAACAAGCGCATCCCGCCGGAGATGCTGATGCAGGTCGCCAGCATCGACGACCCGGCGCGCCTGGCGGACACCATCGTCGCGCACCTGTCGCTGAAGCTGAACGACAAGCAGGCGCTGCTCGAGACGGAGTCTCCGGCCAAGCGCCTGGAGAAGCTCTACGAGCTGATGCAGGGCGAGATCGAGATCCTCCAGGTGGAGAAGAAGATCCGCACGCGCGTCAAGAAGCAGATGGAGAAGACCCAGAAGGAGTACTACCTGAATGAGCAGATGCAGGCCATTCAGAAGGAGCTGGGTGAGCGCGACGAGTTCAAGAACGAGATCCAGGAGATTGAAGAGAAGCTGAAGAACAAGCGGATGAGCAAGGAGGCCACGCTCAAGGTCAAGAAGGAGCTGAAGAAGCTCCGGATGATGAGCCCGATGAGCGCCGAGGCCACGGTCGTCCGCAACTACATCGACTGGATCATCAGCCTGCCCTGGTACGACGAGACCCAGGACCGGCTGGACGTCACCGAAGCGGAGCGGGTGCTCAACGAGGACCACTACGGCCTGAAGAAGCCGAAGGAGCGCATCCTCGAGTACCTGGCCGTGCAGCAGTTGGTGAAGAAGCTCAAGGGCCCCGTGCTGTGCTTCGTCGGTCCCCCGGGCGTGGGCAAGACGTCGCTCGCGCGCAGCATCGCGCGGGCCACGGGCCGCAAGTTCGTGCGCCTGTCCCTGGGCGGCGTGCGTGACGAGGCCGAAATCCGTGGCCACCGCCGCACGTACATCGGCGCGATGCCGGGCAAGCTCATCCAGTCCCTGAAGAAGGCGGGCAGCAACAACCCCGTGTTCCTCCTGGACGAGATCGACAAGATGTCCACGGACTTCCGTGGCGACCCGAGCGCGGCGCTGCTGGAGGTGCTGGACCCGGAGCAGAACCACAACTTCAACGACCACTACCTGGACCTCGACTACGACCTGTCCAAGGTGATGTTCATCTGCACCGCGAACACGATGCACAACATCCCCGGTCCGCTGCAGGACCGCATGGAGGTCATCCGCATCGCGGGGTACACCGAGCCGGAGAAGCTCTCCATCGCGCGGCGCTACCTGATCCCGAAGGAGCAGGAGGCCAACGGCCTCTCGGACCTGAAGATCGAGATCACCAACGACGCGCTGAAGACCATCGTGCACCGGTACACGCGCGAGTCGGGCGTGCGTTCGCTGGAGCGTGAGATTGGCGGCGTGTTCCGGAAGATCGCCCGCGACGTGCTGAAGAACGGCAAGCGGGACCTCATCGAGGTGGACCGCAAGCAGGCGATGAAGTTCCTGGGCACGCCCCGCTTCCGCTACGGCGTGGCGGAGCGCGAGGACCAGGTGGGCATCGTCACGGGGCTCGCGTGGACGGAGCTGGGCGGTGAGATCCTCACCACGGAAGCCACGTCCATGCCGGGCAAGGGCAAGCTCATCATCACCGGCAAGCTGGGCGAGGTGATGCAGGAGTCCGCCCAGGCGGCCATGTCCTACGTGCGCAGCCGCGCGGAGCGCTTCGGCATCGACCGCAAGGTGTTCGAGAACTACGACATCCACGTCCACCTGCCGGAGGGCGCGATCCCCAAGGACGGTCCGTCCGCGGGCGTCACCATGGCCACGGCGCTGGTGAGCGCGCTGACGCGCGTGCCGGTCCGCAGGGACGTGGCGATGACGGGTGAAATCACGCTGCGTGGCCGCGTGCTGCCCATCGGCGGTCTGAAGGAGAAGACGCTGGCGGCGCACCGCGCGGGCATCAAGACGGTCCTGATTCCGAAGGCGAACAAGAAGGACCTGAAGGACATCCCGCTGAAGATCCGCAAGGCGCTGCGCATCGTCCCGGTGGAGTTCGTGGACGACGTGCTGCGTGAGGCGCTGCTCCTGGAGAAGCCGGAGGAGTTCGGCCGCAAGGGAGCGGGGGACAACCTGAAGACGGGGCTGTCCGTGACGGAGACGGCGTCCACGCCTTCGCAGGCCTGAGGTTGAGCGCCGGCCCCCTTGCTGGGGCCGGGCAGTGACGAAGCCAGGATGCCGGCCGACCAGGGGTCGCCGGTCTCCTGGCTTCTCTCTTTTTTACGGGCCGGTCGGGGTACAACGCGGGTGGTGGCTCCCCGCGCGCGAATCCTGTCCTACTCCCTGGTGCTGGTGATGGCCGCGGCCTGCGGGCCGTGCGGCTTCCAGCCCGAGCCGGGCGTGAAGGTGGTGGTGCCGGCGATGCCCACCACGCTCGACTGGAGCCATTCGGATCCGCAGAGCTGGGTGAACTACCCGGTGATGCTGGCCACGCAGAAGGGGCTCACCACGTTGGGGGCGGACCACTCGGTCCAGCCGGGCCTGGCGGCGCGGTGGGAGCGTGAGGCGGACGCGGCCGGGCATGAGGTCTACACGTTCCACCTGTGCGAGGACGTGACGTGGTCGGACGGTTCTCCCGTTACGGCGCGCGACTTCGTCTTCGGGTGGCACCGGGCGCTGCTTGGACGTGAGCGCGGCGAGATGGCGGACCTCCAGGGGGCGGAGGCCGTGCTCGCGCTGCAGGAGCGCGGGGCGCCGGAGGCGGAGGTGAAGGCCGCGCTTGCTCGCGTGGGGGTGGAGGCGCTGGACGCGCGGACGCTGCGGGTGACGCTGGCCCGGCCCCGGAGCTACTTCCTGGCGCGGCTCGCGAACGTGTACCTGTTCTTTCCCGCGCCTTCGGCGGACCTGGAGGGCAGGTCGGACGAGGCGGTGCGCGACTACTTCGACCGGCCTCGCGACGGGCGGCCGCTGGCGGTGGGGCCGTATCGCGTGGAGCGCTGGGACCGCGCGGGGGAGCGCGTGCGGCTGGTCTTCAACCCGCGCAGCGCGTTCGTTCCGCCGATGGGCCCCGGGGAGACGCCGGCGCCGGTGTTGACGCTGATGAAGTCGGAGATCGGCTCGGCGCTGTATGAGCGGGGCCGGGTGGACTTCGTCTTCGTGGACAGCGCGGCGGCGCTGCGCGGGATGAAGGCGGCGGACCTGAAGCGGGAGCCGCTGTTGTCCACGTACTTCCTGGGCTTCAACACGGAGCGTCCGCCGCTGGACCGGCCGGAGGTGCGCCGGGCGCTGGCGCGGGCGTTGGACCGGGAGGCGCTGCTCGCGGGGCTGCTGCCGGCCGCGCGCGCGACGAACGTGTTGCTGCCGCCGGAGCTGCCGGATGCGGCGACGCCGGAGCAGGCGGCCCGGCTGCCTCGCTACGAGCCGGAGCGGGCGAAGGCGGAGCTGGCCGGGGTGAAGGGGTTGGACCGGCCGCTGCGGCTGGTGGTGAAGGCGGGAGATTCGTTCGTGCCGGAGGAGGCGCTGGCGGAGCGCATCGCGGCGCAGCTCGCGAAGGTGGGCGTGCGGGTGGTGGTGGATTCGCGGTCGGACTTCTCCGCGGAGGTGGCGCGCAGGACGCCGCAGGGGCCGCGTGCGTATGACCTGTACCTGCGGCGGCTGGGCGCGGACTACGCGCACCCCAACACGTTCTTCACGCTGTTCGAACGGCAGGGCAACCACCAGACGGGCTGGGAGTCGCAGGGCGGCGGTGAGCCGATGCGCCGCTTCGAGCAGTTGCTGGAGGATGCGGACGGCGACCCGGATCCGGCTCACGCGCGGGAGCTGTACGCGAAGGCCCAGGAGGTGCTGGTGGGGGAGGAGGCGGTCATCGCGCCGCTGTACCACCCGGACCGCTACTTCCGGGCGCGGGCGCGGCTGCACGGCCTGGACGTGGACCCCTTCAACTTCCTCGCGCTGCGCGCGCTGCGGCTGGGGCCGGATGAGACGCCCTCGGCCCGCGCGGAAGGGCAGGGGCCCTAGCGCATGGACCCGGTGATGCGAGGTGGGAGGCCGAGCTTCGAGCCCCCGTTGCGTGCGTGCCACCTGGGAGCCGAGGGAGTGGGCCCCACGAGGCCTCGGTGCGTGCGCTCTCGGGCGATGGCCTCAGGCCCTTGGCGCAAAGGCACGAGAGGCCGGGCCTCTCTGGGGCCGTCGCTCATGCGTGGCGTGGAGGGGCCACGCGAACGGCGGGGATGCGCTGCCGCCGGATACCCACGGTGCCCACCTCCCGGCCGACAGGGTCCAAACCTGTCCGACAGTTGGACAGGTTTCCACGGCGCGCCGTTGCCGGGGTGTCCCTGCGGCGTTCCCATTCCGAGGGCCTAGCGCATGCGCCTCATCGCGACGCGCCTCGTGCGCCAGTTCGTGCTCGTGCCGGTGGTGGCGGTGGCCTCGTACTTCCTCATGGCCGCGCTGCCGCTCACCACGGAGAGCGACAACAAGCGGCAGGTGTCCCCGGAGCTGGCGGCTTCGTACCAGCGCGACCTGGGCATCGGTGAACCGCTCGGGTTCCTGCGGCCGTGGGAGAAGCTCTTCGCGGGGGAACGCCTGGGCACCAGCGCCCAGGGCATCACCGGCGATGAGCTGCTCCAGAAACTCTCCGGCAGCGTGGGCGTGGGCCTGGTCGCGCTTCCCCTCGCGCTTGCCTGGGCGGTGGGCTTCGCGCTGCTGCGCACCCGTTGGCGGCGGGGGCGCTTCGCCGTGCTCGGGGACGTGCTCCCCGCAATCGCGTTCGGGACGCCCGTGTTCATCCCCGCGCTGCTGCTGGCGCCCGCCGTGGTGGAGCGCGGTCACCTGCTGCCGGAGCTCTGCGCGGCGGTCGTCATCGCCATCTGGCCGGGGACCTTCCTGGGCACGCTCGTGGGCGATGCGCTGGAGACCGAGCTGTCCCGCGACTACGTGCGCACCGCGCTCAGCAAGGGCCTGGACCCCGGCACCGTGCTGCGCCGCCATGTCCTCCCCAACGTGTGGCCCGCGCTCCTGGACGCCGTGACTCCCGTCGCCACGGCCCTGCTCGCGGGCTCGTTCGCCGCGGAGCGCGTCTTCGGCCTGCCGTACTTCGGCCAGCTCTACGTGCTCGCCGTGCTCAACAAGCAGGTCGCCGTCGTCGTCGTGTCCACCACCACCTTCGCCACCGTGCTCGTCGTCGTGAGCCTCACCGTGGAGCTCTTGCGCATGCTCGTGGATCCCCGCGCCCGGGAGGCCCGCGCTTGAACCGCGTCCCCGTGCGTGCCTGGGTGGGGCTGGTCCTGCTCGTGGGCCTGGGGGCGCTGAGCCTCGTGGCCGGCCGCCTGTTCCCCGAAGCCCTCGCGAACACCTGTCCGCTCGGCTGGGACCTGAACCGCCCGGACCGCAGCGTGTGCGAGCTGGCCTTCGGCGGCCTGTGGGTGTCGCTGGCCATCGGGCTCGCGGCCGGCGCGCTGTCCACCGTGCTGGGGCTGGCGGTCGCGGCGCTCGCGCGGCTGTCCGGCGGCGTGACGGAGCAGGTGCTCCTGCGGGCGGTGGACGCCGTGTTCGCCCTCCCGGATGTCCTCGTGGTGATGGTGCTCCAGCTCGCGGGCCAGTCCCTCATGGACGCGGGCATGGGCGGGGGCCTGGGGCCCTTCGGCTTGATGGTGACGTCCCTGGCCCTGGTGGGCTGGGCCGGCCCCGCGCGCATGTTCCGCGACCGCCTGGCCACGCTGGAGGGCCAGGAGTACGTGGCCGCCGCTCGGGCCCTGGGCGGCGGCGGCGCGCACATCCTCCGCGTGCACCTGTGGCCCCTCTTGCGCCCCTTCGTGCTGGCCGTGTTCCTGAGCCGCCTTCCGAGCGCCATCCTCACCGAGTCCACGGTGAGCTTCTTCGGCATCGCCCGCATGGAGCCCATGTCCCTGGGCCGCTACCTGGGCACGTCCTACGCCGCGCTCATCTACGAGGGCGGCGGCCGCGTGGTGATTCCCGCGTGGGGGCTGCTCGTCCTGCTGGTGCTTGGCGCCTCGCTCGCTTCACAGGCGCTGGGGGGAGGTACCCGTCGCGAAGTGTGAGGAATGCCGCACATTGAGGCGGCGGTTTCACACGGACGGAAACCCTTTGCCCTCAGGTGAACATCATGTCCCTCCCGACGGAAGAAATCCCCCTCTCGCCTGCCCGTGATGAGCGTCCGCGTGACGACGGCCTGCGCAAGGAGACCGTCCGGGGTTCGGTGCTGGTGGTGGAGGACGACGCCGCGCACCGCGAACTCCTGGTGGAGCTGGTGAGCACCTGGGGCTACGACGCCATGCCCGTGGGCAGCGCGGAGGAGGCCGAGTTCGCCGTGCGCAACAAGCGCATGGACGCCGCCATCGTGGACGTGTTCCTGCCCGGCCGCAGCGGCACCACCCTCATGTCCAAGCTGCGCGAGAAGTTCCCGCAGGCCGTGCTCATCGGCGTGAGCGCCATGAGCGACGCGGCCACGGCTCGCAA
The DNA here is from genome assembly GCF_020037015.1 of Corallococcus sp. AS-1-6. Classification (GTDB taxonomy): domain Bacteria; phylum Myxococcota; class Myxococcia; order Myxococcales; family Myxococcaceae; genus Corallococcus. The sequence continues at coordinate 116,679 of NZ_JAIQDE010000024.1, forward strand.
GTGCAAGGGCCTGGGCGCGGACCTCTTCATCGGCAAGCCGTTGGATCCGGAGAAGCTGGCCAAGGCGCTGAAGTCCAAGCACCAGAGCTGGCACTGAGGTCAGCAGGGGAGCGGGTTCCGGTTGCACACCCCCGCCGGACGGCCGATGCTCCCTGGCGTGAAGAACCTCGCCTCCGGCTTCCTGCTGGCCATGCCCCAGCTTGGAGACCCGAACTTCTACCGCTCGGTCATCCTGATGATCGAACACGGGGAGACGGGCTCCATGGGGCTCGTCGTGAACCGGGGAGCGCCCCTGACGCTCGGTGAGCTGGCGCGCGGTCAGTCGATGGACATCTCGACGGACCGCGTGTCGCAGCCGGTGTTCGTGGGCGGCCCGGTGGAACCCCAACGGGGCTTCGTCCTGCACGACGATGAGTCCGTCGCGGAGAAGCACTCCGTCCTTCCGGGCCTCTACCTCAGCGTCACCCTGGACGCGCTGGGCCCCCTCCTGCAGCGGACGAGTCCGCGCGTGCGCTTCTGCCTGGGGTACGCGGGCTGGGGCCCCAAGCAGTTGGAGAATGAAATCGCCGCCGGCTCGTGGCTGTACGCCGACGCCACCGCGGACGCGGTGCTGGGGCAGGACCCGGCGAAGTTGTGGGATGCCACCCTGCGCGGTCTGGGCGTGGACCCGGCCATGCTGGTGATGGGAAAGGGGATGAACTGATGCTCGACGCCGAGACGCTTCGCCGTTACCTCCTGGACGCCCTGCCGGGCTCGGAGGTGGAGTTGAACGACACCACGGGGACGGGGGACCACTTCGAGGCGCGCGTCATCTCGCCCGCCTTCACCGGCAAGACGATGGTGGAGCAGCACCAACTGGTGTACGCGCCGCTGCAGCAGTGGCTCAAGTCGGGCGAGCTGCACGCGCTCGCGCTCAAGACCTATTCGCCCGAGCAGTGGAAGAAGCTCGGGCCCCGCTGAAGAAGGAGCAACGATTCATGGACGCAAACCTCAAGGCCCAGTTCGACGAGACGGTGAAGTCGCACCCCATCGTCCTCTTCATGAAGGGCAACGCCCTGTTCCCCCAGTGCGGCTTCTCCGCGCGCGCGCTCCAGTTGCTCCAGCCGCTGGGCCCGGTGCACACGGTGGACGTGCTGGCGGACCCGGCCGTGCGCCAGGGCATCAAGGACTACTCCAACTGGCCCACGATTCCGCAGGTCTACATCCACGGGAAGTTCGTGGGCGGGTCGGACATCCTGATGGAGCTGGCCGAGCGCGGCGAGCTGCAGGACCTGGTCGCCGCCGGCGGCAAGTAGGCGTTGGAGCGGGAGCGGGGCCGGGGGGAAGACCCGGGCCCCTTCCCCCGCGTAGACTGGGCGGCGGTCGCCAAGAGGGGTTGAAAGCCGCCGTGCTCACCGTCACACCGCCTGAGTCGAAGCCGCAGGACGCGTCCACCGAAGTGCCCGGCGTGCCGGTCGAGGGGGGCCCCCTTCCTCCCGGTGCGAACGTCGCGGTCGCCACGCCCGGCGGCGCGGTCGTGGATCCGGACGACCTGGTCAGCACGGAGAAGACGCCCACGTTGGTGGACCGCGTGCAGGCCTTCCGCGCGAAGTACGAGAAGCAGGAGATGGCCCTCTTCTTCTTCGCGGGCTTCCTCTACGACGTCCTCACGCTGAGCCCCATCGACGACGCGCTCACGGAGGTGCAGAACTTCGTCTACCTGGCCATCCTGGCGGGCCTGCTGGTGCTGGAGCAGCGCTACCCCGAAGGCGTGGAGCCGCCGAAGCTCCTGTCCAAGGTGTGGCGCTTCCGCGAGGACGCGCTGCACTTCTTCATGGGCAGCCTGCTGAGCGCGTTCACGCTGTTCCTCTTCAAGAGCTCGTCGGGCTTCACGCCGCTGCTGTTCATGGCGGGCATGTTCGGGTTGCTGGTGGCGAACGAGCTGCCGCGCTTCCGGCAGTTGGGCCCCGTCATCCGCGTGGCCGTCTTCAGCCTGTGCGTGACGCTGTACTTCGCGTCGCTCCTGCCGGTGCTCTTTGGGCGGGTGGGGTGGTGGATCTTCACGCTGTCCGTCGCGCTGGGGTGCGGGAGCGTGTACGGGCTGCTTCGCGTGCTCAAGCGCTGGCGCCCGGATGAGAAGGCGCTGCTGCGCACGGTGGCGATTCCCGGCTTCGGCGCGCAGGCGCTGCTGCTCGGGTGCTACTTCGTGGGCGTGATTCCGCCGGTGCCCCTGGCGGTGCAGTACAGCGGCATCTACCACCAGGTGAAGCGCGTCTCCCCGGGCGTGTATCACCTGACGTCGGAGGCGCAGCCCTGGTGGAAGGTCTGGACGGCGTTCCACCACGGCGACCAGGACTTCCTGGTGCGGCCGGGCGAGGAGCCCATGTACTTCTTCCGCATCTTCGCGCCCAAGGGCTTCGAGCCGTACCGCGTGCGCGTGCGCTGGTTCTTCGACCACCCGGAGAAGGGCTGGACGTCGCTGGGCAAGGGGTTCATGGCCAACGTGACCAGCAACGGCACGGAGGGCGGCTACCGCTACTACGCGCGGCCGGGCACCACGCCCAAGCCGGGGGACTGGCGCGTCGTGCTGGAGACAGAGGACGGGCATGAAATCAACCGCCTCAACTTCACCGTCACCGAGGACACGCGCACCGAGCCGCGCCCGGAGAAGGTGGACGTGTCCGTGCTCAAGGTCATCAAGCCCATCTCGCTGGAGGACTGGCAGAAGCTCCAGCCTCCCGCGCCGGTGACGGCCCCGGCCCCCGAGGCTACGGCGCCGGCGCCTTGAGCAGCGTCACCTGACCCAGCAGCACCGGCACCGCCGTCTCCACGCGCAGGATGCGGGGGCCCAGCGAGAAGGGCAGGAAGCCGTGGGCTTCCAGGAGCTGCGCCTCGAAGGGCACCCAGCCTCCGTCCGGTCCGATGGCGAGCACCACCCGCGTGGCACTCGTGATGTCCCGGGCCTGGAGGGAGAGGCTGGCGGGCGGGTGGGGGAGCAGGCGCAGCGGCTCCGGGCCGAAGACGGCGTCCAGTTCGTCCTCGACGAAGGGGCGGAAGCGCTCGCGGACAAGCACCTCCGGCATGCGGGTGTCGCGGGCCTGCTCCAGGCCCTGGAGGAGCAGCTCGCGGACGAAGGCCTCGTTGAGCACCTTGGAGTCGAAGTAGCTCTTCTCCACGCGGGCCGCGTTCACCAGCACGACGCGGTCCACGCCCAGGGACGCCACGGCGGGCAGGACCTTCTTGAGCGCCTTGGGGCGGGGGATGGCCAACAGCAGGTCCACGCCGGCCCGGGGCGGCGGCGGGTCCGTCAGCTCGACGCGCAGGTGGAGCAGGCCGGGGGCGTTCTCCAGCACCTCGCCCGTGCCGGTGAGGCCGTTCAGGCGGCCCACGCGCAGGGATTCGCCGGGTTCGGCCTTGAGGACCTCGCGGGCGTGCTGGGCGCGGCGGCCGGTGAGCCGGGCGGTGCCGTCCGGCTGGAAGTCCTCGTCGAAGAGCAGGAGCAGGTTCACGGTCTCCTCCATGTAGCCGTTCCCGGGCGGGCAGGGGAGGGGGCGGGCCTTCCGTCAGGGGCCGCCACCGGTCGCCAGGGGCGGGACCGTGATAAAGGGCCACGGCGTGCGTACCTTCTGCATCAAGTGTCTGCGTCCTGAAAGCGCGTGCTACTGCGCGCATGTCCCCCAGCTCCAGACGCGCACGCGCGTGGTGTTCCTCCAGCATCCACGGGAGCGGCGCGTGGCCATTGGCACGGCGCGCATGGCGCACCTGTCGCTGACCAACTCGGAGCTGCACCGGGGTGTGGACTTCACCGGTCACGCGCGGTTGGAGGAGCTGGCGAAGCACCCCGAGCGCGTCGCGGTGCTCTTCCCGGGCGAGGACGCCATCACCGTGGAGGAGGCGCGGGCGAACCCGCCGGAGACGCTCATCGTCGTGGACGGCACCTGGCCGCAGGCGAAGAAGGTGGTGATGCGCAACCCGGTGCTGGCGGCGCTGCCGCGCATCGGCTTCGTGCCGCGCCGCCCGAGCAACTACCGCATCCGCGCGGAGCCGGCGGACCACTGCGTCTCCACCATCGAGGCGGTGGCGGAGATATTGGGCCAGTTGGAGGGCAAGCCCGAGTACTTCGACCGCATGCTGGGCGCGTTCGAGTTCATGGTGGACACGCAGTTGGAGCGGCAGGAGACGCGCACGGGGCCCAACCGCCGCCGCATCTACAAGAGCGAGTGGCGCCCGCCGCTGGAGCTGCGCTCGCTGGCGGACGCAGCGGACCGGCTGGTCCTCTTCTACGCGGAGGCGAACGCGCACCCGCTGGAGTCGGGCATCCCGCCGGAGCTGGTGCACCTGGTCGCGGTCCGCTACGCCACGGGCGAGCGCTTCGAGGCGGTCCTCGCGCCGGAGCAGCCGCTCGCGCACAGCACGTCGCTGCACGTGGAGCTGCCGGAGGAGGAGCTGCGCGCCGGTGAGCCGCGCGCCCGGGCGCTGGCCCGCTTCGAGGCGTTCCTGCGCCCGGACGACGAGCTGACGGTGTGGACCACGTTCGCCCTGGACCTGCTGTGGAACGGGGGCCTTCAGCGCAGGGCCGCGCGCAACGTGCGGCTGGCCACGGCGCGGGCGCTCAAGGGCAAGGCGGGCGGCGTGGAGCAGGCGGTGGGGCTGCTCAAGGCGCCAGAGGTGGCCACGTGGGCCCGGGGTCGCGCGGGCCGCCGCATCAGCGCGCTGGAGTCCGTGACGCGCGAGCTGGTGGCGCGTGGCAACGCGACCGAGCCGCCCGCGAAGCTGCCGCGGACGGGCTCCGGGGGCTGAAGGCGGCTACTGGCCCAGACGGGCGGTGCCGACGCTGGCTTCCAGCGTGGTGGAGCCGGCGCGCCAGGGACGGGCCTGCTCGCGGACCCAGCGGCCCAGCCGGGCGATGAGGTAGCAGCCCACCAGCAGCGCCACGGACACGCCCATCGCCGCCGCCATGCCCAGCCGGGGACCGATGCGCTGCGCGAGGCCCGCGATGTCCGCCCAGCCGTACACCACCGGCAGGTGCAGCACGTAGATCCACAGCGACAGCCGTCCCAGCGGCGCCAGCAGACCGCTCACCCGCCGCGGCAGCAGGTTCACGACGCCCAGCACCAGCAGGCCCTGCGCCACGCGGTACATCACCATCGTGGGACTGGTGGGCGTCCACTCCACGGGCACCCAGCGGGTGAGCGCCAGCAGCGCACCTCCCAGCGCGAGCAACGCGAAGCCCTGCGCCAGGCCCGGCTTGAGCAGGTGCAGCAAGTGCGCGGCGAACGCGCCCGCGAAGAAGAAGCCCGCCCAGGGGAAGAACGGGAAGCGGCTGCCCTCCCCGTTGCCAATGAACTGCTGCAGCGGCACCGGCAGGTGCGCGCCCGCGGCCCACATCCCGGCGCTCGCCAGGGGAATGCCCACCGCCAGCCCGCCCAGCAGCAGCGCCCGCGCGCCCCGGTGCGGCGTCACCACCAGCGCCATCGCGCCCAGGAGCAGCGCCGCGCCGATGCACTGGAGCGCGTCGAACTGGAACACCTTGCGCAACATGGCGTCGGTCCAGCCCAGCTCGCGCACCGCGCCCCAGCCCGGCCAGTGCAGCAGGTATCCCAGGAAGAGCAGCAGCAGGGCCCGGCGGAACCGGCGGCCGAAGGAGTCCTTCGCCGCGCCCGGCTTCGTGCCCAGCGCCATCACCACCGCCCAGCCGCTCACCAGCAGGAACAGCGGCGCGGTGATGCCCCGGAGCTTCCAGTACTCCTGGACCCACGGGTGGTCCCGGAACGCGGGCGCCAGCAGCGCGTCCAGCGTGTGACCCATCACCATGGCGAGCACGGCCAGCCCGCGCGCGCCATCCAACGCGGGGTGCCGGGTCTGCCGGAAGCTGAGCGAGGGACCGAATCCTTTCAAAGCGGACCCGAGCATAAGCCCAGCCATGGGCCTCGTCTCCAAAACGCACCCACCGTGGGGGGCGGCAGGCGTGGAAACGACCCGGATTTTCACTCCCAGCCCAGGTCACGCCCTCGGCGGTGGATGCTACAGGACGGATGCATGTCCGCCCGTGCCGCGCTCGCCGCCCTCGTGCTCCTCGCCGCTCCAGCCTCGGGCCGCGCCGCGTCTGGCGATGACTGGTTTGGCCGCGACAAGCCCAGACACTTCGCGGCGTGCGCGGCGGCCACGGGCGTGGGCTACGGCGCGGGCGCCGTCCTCTTCGATTCGCCCGGCGCGCGGGCGCTCAGCGGCGTGGGGCTGGGATTGGGCGTGGGGTTGGGCAAGGAGGTCTACGACCGGGCTCGCGGCAGCGTCTTCTCCGTGAAGGACCTGGCGTGGGACGCCGCCGGCACCGCGACGGGGCTACTGGCCTCGTTCCTCGTGGACCGGTTCATCATCGAGGTGCTCCTGCCTCCCCGGAGCGTCGCCGTCGCTGGCGGCGGGAGCGTCCGGGCGCGCGCGGCGCTCCACGAACTTCAGGAGCAGGTCGCGCTGGAGCCGGGGCTCCACCAGCAGCAGGCGGCCTTCGGGATCATCGGTGTCGGAGACGAGCACGGTGACCTGGCGGCGCGGGCACTGGTTCATGCAGCCGGTGGGCGTGACGCGGACCTGACCGGCGAGGCCCCGCTCGGCCAACTCTCCCTGGAGCCAGCGCGGCAGGTCCTGCCCGCCGCTCCGGGCGCTCTTCCCCAGGCACTTGCGGCAGACGAGCACGTCCACCTCCCGCCCCTTGCCGCCCGTGTCTCCATCCTGCATCCGCCGTCCTCCGTGGCGCTCCGCTTCCAGGCGGATGCGCCGCTGCGTATCGCCGAAAAGTTCAAGAAGAGGTAGCGGCGCGGGGAGGGTTCCGCAGGAGCTGTGGGCCGCGTCCGCCGGGCCGCCGTCCAGGCGGGCGCTGCCGGACTGATGGAATGGGAAAGGCCCCGCCGTGGGTGCGACGTTCCGTCGCGAAGCCAGCCGCCCGGAGCGCTGGTACGGTGCGCTCCGCGACGCATCCGGGAGGCGCTCCACATGACGCGAAATCGACTGCTGTTCGGGTTCACGCTGTCCGCGTTGGGCCTCGGCGCGCTCGCCGGTTGCGAGCGCTCCCCTGACAAGGCTCCGGAGGCGAAGCCGCCCGCGCCCGCTCCGGTGGCGGAGCAGGCCCCGAAGCCCCCGGCGTCGGATGCGGAGGCCGTGGCGAAGCTGGCGGCGCACTTCTTCCAGGCGCCTCGCAACGCGGCGCCGCTGCCCGAGGACACCGCGGAGCAGGTGGCCCTGGGGCGCATGCTCTTCCACGAGCCCCGCCTGTCGAAGAACCACGACGTGTCCTGCAACACCTGCCACGGCCTGGACACCTTCGGCGTGGACAACAAGGCGCTGTCGGAGGGCCACAAGAAGCAGAAGGGCAGCCGCAACTCGCCCACCGTCTACAACGCGGCCCACCACATCGCGCAGTTCTGGGACGGCCGCGCCGCCACGCTGGAGGCCCAGGCGGAAGGGCCGATGATGAACCCGGTGGAGATGGCCATGCCGGACGCGAAGCGCGTCGAGGCCACGCTGTCCTCCATCCCCGAGTACACCACGCGCTTCCGCGCCGCCTTCCCCAAGACGGGCAAGCCCGTCACGCTGGCGAACGCCGCCCGGGCGCTGGCCGCCTTCGAGCGCACGCTCACCACGCCTTCCCGCTTCGACCGCTTCCTCGCGGGGGAGCACGCGGCCCTGAGCGCGCAGGAGCAGCGCGGCCTGGAGGCCTTCGTCACCACCGGCTGCACCACGTGCCACAACGGTCCGGCGGTGGGCGGCGCGTCGTTCCAGAAGCTGGGGCTGGTGGAGGCGTACCCGGCCCTCACCGACGCGGGCCGCTTCGACGCGACGAAGAACGAGGACGACCGGGGCTACTTCCGCGTGCCCACCCTGCGCAACGTGGAGATGACCGGGCCCTACCTGCACGACGGCAGCGTGAACGACCTGCCCACCATGGTGCGCCTGATGGGCCGCTACCAACTGGGCCGGACGCTGAAGGACGGCGAGGTGGACGACCTGGTGGCCTTCCTCAAGAGCCTCACCGGCGAGCTGCCTCCCGCCGAGCGCATCTCCGCGCCGCCCCTGCCCCCCAGCACGAAGCGCACGCCCAAGCCGGACCCGTCGTAGCTCGCAGGAAACGTCGCGTCCCGCCCGGCGGGTGCTAAACCCTCGCGCCCATGACCTTCTTCTTCCATCTCCACTCGGGTCTTCGCTACCTGGTGCTGTTGTCCGGTGTCCTCGCGCTCGCGTTCTTCGCGTTCGCGGTCGCCACGAAGCGCCCGTTCGACAAGGTGGGGCGCATCATCGGTGCGTCCTACTCCGGCTTCCTGCAGTTGCAGGTGCTGGTGGGCATCGCGGTGCTGGTGACGCGCGGGTACTACCCGGCGCTCATCGGGCACATCGTGATGATGATCCTCGCGGTGGGCGCCATCCAGGGCCCCCTGTCCGCGAACCGCCGCCGCACGCCGCCCGGCTACGTGCTGCCCCTGGTGGGCACGCTGGTGTCGCTGGCGCTGGTGGCGGGCGGCATCCTGGCCATCCGCCCGGGCCTGTTCGTCTCCACCGCGTTCTGAGGCACGCGTGGGGCGGCGAAGCGGCTGGGGCCTCCAGCCGCCTCGCGAGGCCTCCCGTCAGCGACGTGCGCGCCGGCGCAGGGCCAGGGGCGTGAGCAACGCGAGGAGCGCGGGCAGCAGGCCCGGGCTCGCGCTGCAACCGCCGTCATCCTCGTCGTCCCCGGACGGGTCCTGCTCCGGGCCCGCGTCCGGGACAACGCCCGCGTCCGTGGTGCCGGTGCCCGCGTCCACGCCGGTGCCGGTACCCGCGTCCACGCCGGTGCCCGCGTCCGTGGCGCCGCCGGTGCCCGCGTCCGGAGTCCCGCCGGTGTTCGCGGGGCAGTCACCCAGCGAGTGCTCCAGGGCCCCCAGCGTGGCGGAGGCGGGCCGGGCGCGCGCGCAGAAGTCCTCCGGCGCCAGCGTGTTGCGCGGGGCCGCGCCGATGAGCGACGACACGTCGCCCTTGAGGGTCAGGTCCCCCTTGAGCGGCGCCACGTACCAGGACGCGAAGGTGCTGGTGGCCACGCCCGACCGGTTGTTGCCCTGGGTGCCGGTGGCGCTGTCGCGGTTGCGGATGACGCCCGTCAGCACGTTGCCCACGGCTTCGCCGGTGGACGCGGCGTAGCGGTAGTCCACGCCCGTCGTTCCGACGAACGTGTTGAACAGCACGCGCGTGTTCGCGGCCTTGTTCAGGTACACCGCGACGTCCGAGCAGTTCGCCACGATGTTGTTGCGGATGACTCCGTCCGTGTGCTCCGGCGAGCACGGCACCTGGGGGTCGAAGGCCGGCGCGCAGAACTCGTTCCCCGTCCCGCCTCCGCCGAACGACAGGCCGATGCGCGTGTCCCCCGCGGGCTGGTCCTTCACGCACAGGACGCGGTTGCGCTCGAAGAGGCCGCGCTTGCCGCCGCTCTTCATGAAGGCGCCGTAGGAGATGCCGCCCTGCTTGGAGAAGTCGTGCAGCTCGTTGTCGCGGACCACCCAGTCGTCGCCGGTGTCGATGTTCAGCTTGGTCACGGGCGTGGACGTGGCGCGCGCGTGCGTGTCGTAGATTTCGTTGTGCTCGATGAGGCCCCGGTGCGGCATCTCCCACACGCCGCTGCCGTTCTTCGTCGCGTTCACCTTGAGCTGCGCGTTGAAGTCGCGCACGCGGCTGTTGCGCAGGACGAAGTTCTCCGCGTGGCCGGTGACGTGGAAGGCGTGCTCACAGGCCTGATCGGTGGAGCAGATGCCCTCCACCGTGAGCCCGTCGAAGGTCCAGTAGCGGCCGGACACCTTGAAGCCCTCCTGCGCGTTGAAGCGCACGACGGCCGCGTGGCGGTTCTTCGCGCGCACGATGATGGGCGCGGCCTGGGTGCCCTCCGCCGCGCAGTTGAGGTTCGCGTTGACGGTGTACGTGCCGTCCTCCAGGACCAGCTCATCCCCGGCCTTCGCGGACGAGAGCGCGGTCTGGAGTTCGGCCACGGTGGTGATGCTCTTCACGGCCGCGCCGCCCGTCAGGGGCAGCAGCAGCAGGGTGAGGGAGAGGGTTCTCATGGGGGGCTCCTGGGGGAGGAGAAGGGGGCACGGACGTTACCGGATCCCCCCGCCGGGCAGGCAGCCGGGCGTGCGCAGGCATTCCGGCCGCTAGGGAACCCGCCTTCGCGTGAACACCTGTCGTCCCATGGCCCTTCAACCCAAGGACTCAAGGTGGAGCCGTTCCGTGCTGGGGGTTTCAGCGCTGGCCGGGGTGCTGCTCATGGCCCCGGGCGCGTTCGCGCTGCCTTCCCCGGGGCAGTCGCTGCCGGCGTTCTCCGCGCGCGACCTGACGAACGGGAAGCACGCGAGCGATGAGCTGAAGGGGCGGCCCACGCTGATGGTCGTCATCACCGACAAGGACGCGGGGAGCCAGATGCGCGGGTGGTTCGACGCGGCGGACCAGCACGTGCCGGACACGGTGCACCGCCAGTCGCTCATCGCCCTCAAGCTGCCGTTCTTCGTCAGCGAGGGCGCCGCGCGGGGCAAGGCGAAGGGTCAGGTGCCCCGGGAGTTCTGGGAGGACACCTGGCTGGACAAGAACGGCGGCATGGCCAAGGCGCTGGGGCTCTCCTCCAGCGAGACACCCTATGTCCTGGCGCTGGACGCGCAGGGGCGGGTGCTGGCCAGCGTCCACGCCACCGTGGACTCGCCGGAGGCGCGGACCATCTGGTCCGCGCTCCGGCAGTGACCCGGGGAGGCTAGTAGCGCCCGCCGCTTTCGAGGATGGCCTGGAGCTGCGCCTTGTCGTTGGAGAAGGGGAACGCCTGGTACAACTGGTAGCCGTTCTGCGGATCCAGCAGCGTGGGCCGCATCAGGCGCACCACCTCCAGCTTGTCGTTGGAGAAGGAGAACTGCCCCAGCACCGACAGGATGTGCGACACGAGGAAGTTCTCGTTCGGGGCCACCTGCGACAGGATGCGCAGCTTCTCGCGCGGGAAGGACTCGCGCACCATCGCCTGGGTGATGCTGCGGAACTGCTGGTCGGAGATGGGCCGCACCACCGGCGGCGGGGGCGGCATCGGCGCCGGCTGGTTGATGACCACCGGGGGCAGGGGCGCGGCGTCGTCCACGTACTCGCTCAGCTTGTCCAGCTCCTCCATCGCGTTGCGGATGCTGTCGCGGCCCTTGGCGTCCCGGGTGCGGGACATCGCGTCGCGCAGCGCCTTCTCCAGCCGGTCGATGCGGCGCTCCATCTGCTCACGGTCGACGACGATCTGGTTGCGCTGGGGCACCGGCTGCGGCATCGGATGCGGCGTGGAGTGTCCCGGGGGCGGGGGGCGGCGGAACTCGGCGCCGCCAGCGATGTTGACTGAGTCCGCCGCTTTGGTGGGCGCCGTCTGGGCCAGGGCAGCGGCGGAGGACAGCAGGACGACGGCGAGGGTCAGGGCCTTCATGGTGTGCATCCTTGGGGGTGTTCGTGCTTCGTCCCATCTGACGGGACAGAGGCCCGCTCATTCAAGCCCCCTGGCGTCTTCCCCACGAAGGCCCTGCCTGTTCAGGGCGGCTCAGCCGCGCTTGGAGACGACCTGGCCGTCCGCGCCAATCTCGTAGACGAGCGGCACGCCGGTGGCGAGCTCCAGGCCCACCACCGTCTCGCCGGACAGCTTGTCCAGGCGCATCACCAGGGAGCGGTTGGAGTTGCCGTGCGCCACGACGAGCACGTTCTTGCCCTGGCGCAGGTCGCCCGCGATGGCGCGGTCGAAGAAGGGCAGCACGCGCTTCGCGGTCATCTCCAGGGACTCGCCGTTGGGGGGCGGCACGTCATAGGAGCGGCGCCAGACGTGGACCTGCTTCTCGCCGAACTCCTTGGCGGCGTCCGCCTTGTTGAGCCCCTGCAGGTCGCCGTAGTGGCGCTCGTTGAGGGCCGCGTCGCGGATGACGGGCGGGCGCTGGCCCAGCGTGTCCAGCAGGATGGCGAGCGTCTCCTGCGCGCGGCTGAGGGCGGAGGTGTAGGCGACGTCGAACTTCAGGCCCTGGAGCGCTTCGGCGGCCTTGCGGGCTTCGTTCCGGCCCTGCTCGGTGAGGGGCACGTCCACGAAGCCGGTGAAGCGGTTCTCGTGGTTCCAGAGAGACTGACCATGACGGACGAGGGCGAGGATGGGCATGGCCCCCCTGCTAGCCCAACCGGGGGCGGGGGGAAAAGAGGCAAGCCCCGTCCACCCGCCCGGCCCGTCGTCTTGCGGCCACGCGCCGGGGCGCGTTCAGCCGGCGGCCTGGGTCTCCTGCTGGAGGCGCTCGCAGACGGCCGCCACCGCGCTCAGCGTGTTGAACAGGTCCACCATGCCCACCTGGAGGCCCAGGTCGTCCTCGATGCGGTTGGCCAGCATCGTGGCCAGCAGCGAGTTGCCCCCCACCTCCAGGAAGTGGTCCTCCGGCCGCACGGCGTCCACCCCCAGCAGCTCCTGCCAGTACCCCGCCAGCCGCGCCTCCATGGGCGATGGGACTGCGCTCTGTGTGCTCATGGTGGGCTCCTGCCGGGTGGGCGCTCGAATGGCCGTAAAATGAGGAAAATAGAACTACCGCGTCAAGACTGGGCGCGCCAGGGCAGGCAGGCGGCCTTCACCGTTCCCCGGGTTCCGGGGTTCCCTGGCAGGCTCGCGAGCCATGGACCACGCGAACGAGGCCGGATCGGCCGCTGGGGGGGAGGACGCCCCCATGGCGGTGGCGGTGGTGGGGTTGGCGCTGCGCTTTCCGGGGGCGGCGGACGCGGGCCAGTTCTGGCGCAACCTGGTGGGCGGGGTGGACTCCATCACCCGGCTGGACGCGGCGGGGCGGGCGCGCCTGGGGCTGCCCCAGGGCGACGAGTGGATCACCGCGGCGGGGGTGCTGGAGGAGGCGGAGGGCTTCGACGCGGCGTTCTTCGGGTATCCGGCGCGCGAGGCGGAGCAGATGGATCCGCAGCACCGGGCGCTCCTGGAGTGCGCGTGGGCGGCGATGGAGTCCGCGGGGTACGCGCCCCGGGGCCTGCCGATGCGGGCGGCGGTGTACGCGGGGGCGGGGTTCACGACGTACGGGGGGCGGGACGTGGCCGCGGGGCTCGCGGGGGCGCTGGGGCTCTCCGGGGACTTCCTGGCCACGCGGGTGTCGTACGAGCTGGACCTGACGGGCCCGGCGATGACGGTGCAGTCGGCGTGCTCCACGTCGCTGGTGGCGTTGCACCTGGCCTGTCAGGCGCTGCTCGCGGGTGAGTGCGACCTGGCGCTCGCGGGAGGGGTGTCCATCCGCACGCCGCAGTTGGGCGCGCACCGCAACCAGGAAGGCGGCATCCTGGCGCCGGATGGGAGATGCCGGCCGTTCGACGTGAACGCGGCGGGCACGGCGGTGGGCAATGGCGTGGGGGTGCTGGTGCTCAAGCGGCTGGCGGACGCGGTGGCGGACCGGGACCCCATCCGCGCCATCGTGCTGGGCACGGCGCTGAACAACGACGGGGGCGGGAAGACGGGGTTCGCGGCGCCCTCGGTGCAGGGGCAGGCGGCGGTCATCCGCGAGGCGCTGTCGGTGGCGGGGGTGTCGCCGTCGGACGTGTCCTACGTGGAGGCGCACGGGACGGGGACGGCGTTGGGGGATCCCATCGAGGTCGCGGCGCTCAAGCAGGTGTTCCACGGGGTTGCGCCGGGCGCGTGTGGCCTGGGCGCGGTGAAGAGCAACTTCGGGCACCTGGACGCGGCGGCGGGCGTGGCGGGGGTCATCAAGACGGTGCTGTCGATGGAGCACCGCACGCTGCCTCCGACGCTGCACTTCACGAAGCCGCATCCGATGCTGGAGCTGGAGGGCAGCCCCTTCCAGGTGGTGGCGAGCCCGCGTGCGTGGGAGGGGCCGCGGCCGCTGCGCGCGGGGGTGACGGCGCTGGGGATCGGGGGCACGAACGCGCACGTGGTGTTGCAGGAGGCGCCGGCCCTACCGGAGACGGACGCGCCCCGGCGCGGTGAAGAGGTGCTGCTCCTGTCCGCGAAGACGCCAGGGGCGCTGGAGCGGATGACCTCGGCGCTCGCGGAGCGCATGCATGGGGCTTCAGGCTCCTGGCTCGCGGACGTCGCTCATACGTTGCAGGTGGGGCGTGCTCGCTTCCCTTGGCGCCGCTTCGTCGTGGTCCGACACGGGGAGGACGCGGCGGCGTTGCTGGAAGGGCGGTCCTCCGCGGGTGAGGATGCGCCTCCCCGGATCCGCACCGTGTTCGACGAGGGCGAGTCTCGCGGCGTGGCCTTCCTGTTTCCGGGCGGTGGCGCGCAGCGGGTGAACATGGGCGAGGCATTCCTTCGCGAGCCCGCGTTCCGCGCGGCCATTGATACATGCGCGGAGTGGCTTCGCGGTCCCATGGGCGCGGACCTCCGCGACATCCTCTTCGCTGGCCCCGAACGCTTCGACGCGGCGGCTCGTGAATTGGACCGGCCGTTGTGGTCCCAGCCCGCGCTGTTCGTCTGCGACTGGGCGCTCGCGCAGTTGTGGCTGTCGTGGGGCGTGAAGCCGGAGGCGTTGCTGGGGCACTCGCTCGGCGAGTACGTGGCCGCGTGTCTCGCGGGGGTGTTCACGCTGGAGGAGGCGCTGGGCCTCGTCGTCGCTCGCGGACGGTTGATGGAGGCGATGCCTCCGGGCGGGATGGTGTCCGTGCTCGCGCCCGTGGAGCAGGTCTCGGAGCTTGTGGGGCCGGCCGTGTCGGTGGCGGCCATCAACGGTCCGGAGACGTGTGTCCTCTCCGGGCCGCTGCCGGAGCTGGAGGCCGTGGAGCAGGCACTGACGGCGCGGGGCATCGAGCACAAGCGGGTGCGCTACGCACGCGCGGCGCACTCCTCCATGATGGAGCCGTACCTGGAAGGCTTCGCTCGGGACGTGGCCCGCGTGAAGCTCCGCGCGCCGTCGCTGCCCGTCGTGTCCAGCCTCACCGGCCGGTGGCTCCAGGAGCGCGAGGCGACGTCTCCCGACTACTGGGTCCGGCACCTGCGGCACACGGTCCGCTTCTCCGATGCCCTGGGCTGCCTGCTGGAGTCCGGCGACCGTGCACTGATTGAAGTGGGCCCGGGCACGACGCTCACCGCGCTCGCGCGGCAGCACCCTGCGCGCAAGACGCAGCCCGTGCTGGCCACCCTGCCGACGAAGGGCGACGCGCCCGTGAGCGCCCTGGCCGCCCTGGGCGAAGCGTGGGCCGCGGGCGTGGACGTGGACTGGGAACACCTCCGGGACGGCGAGCGGCGCCGTCGCGTGGACCTGCCGACCTACAGCTTCGACCGTGAGCACTACAGCCTGGACGATGCCGCGCCGAGCCCCGTCGCTCGCGACGCCATGTCGGTCCGGGCGAAGGCGACCGTGTCTGCGAAGGCACGGGCCCCGCGTCGCGGTGAGCGCGTGGCGCCTCGTGACGCCACGGAGCAGGCCCTGGTCGAGTGCTTCCAGACGCTGTTCCGCCTGGACGGCGTGGGCATCCACGACGACTTCTTCGCGCTGGGCGGTGACTCGCTGGTCGCGCTCCGGCTGCTCGCGATGATCTCCGAGCGCTTCGGCAAGCGGCTCGCGCTGAAGGAGATGCTGACCGCGCCCACGGTGGAGCTGCTGGCGAGGAAGCTGGGTGGGCGGGAGGAGACCCTGTCCCTGCCACCCGGGGTCGCGTTGCTCCAGCAGGGGACTCGCGGTCCGCCCCTCTTCTTCGTGCACGGGGCCGGCGGTCAGTCGGTGTTCTACCGGGAGCTGGCGCAGGCCATCGACGCGGACCGGACCGCCTACGCCTTCGAGTCCCGGGGCCTGGAGCCGGACGGACCGCTGCACACGTCCGTCGATGAAATGGCGACGGCCTATCTGGAAGGACTGCGCGCGCTGCAACCCGTGGGGCCCTACCTGCTGGTGGGCGCGTCCTTCGGCGGGGCGGTCGTCTACGAGATGGCCCGCCGGCTGACGGCGGAGGGCCACGCGGTGCCGCTGTGCGCGATGCTCGACACGCCGGGCCCTGGAGACATCGCCCGTGCCCGGGCGGGTGGGGTGGGCTTCGCGCAGGAGCAGGTCCTCACGGATCCGGAGCAGCAGCGGCGGTACGTGCGCGTCTGGGAGGCGAACATGACGGCCCTGCGCGACTACCCCGTGCCCCGCTTCGAGGGCGGCACCCTCCAGTTCTTCCGCGCGGCGACGGTCATCGAGCACATGCCGAAGCACGTGGAGCTGGAGTGGCTGGACTCGGGGGCGGTGCTCCGGGTGGAGACCGTGCCCGGCGACCACCAGTCGATGCTCCTGGGAGAGAACGCCGTGGGCCTTGGCGCGAAGCTCGCGGCGTTCCTTCCGTAGGCGACTGTCTCAACTGGAGCCCGGACGGCCTCGCCGCTGGGCCATGCGCCGCAGGTTGTCCCGCCGTTGTGCTCCCGGGTCCTGCGCGGGCGCGGGAGCCGCGGCCGGTGACGTGTCCTTCGGCGGTGACAGGTGGCCGGCGAGCGCGCGCACCGTGGGGTACTGGAAGAGCGTCACCAGCGGGACCTTGCGGCCCACCAGCGCCTCCAGCTTCGCGTGCACGGACTGGAGCAGCAGCGAGTTGCCGCCCAGGTCGAAGAAGTTGTCGCTCGCGCCCACGCGCTCCAGTCCCAGCACTCCGGCCCAGAGCGCCGCCAGCGTCTGTTCCAGGCCCGCCTCGGGGACGCGGTAGTCCTCGCTCAGCTCGGGGCGGTGCACGTCCGGCGTGGGCAGGGCCTTGCGGTCCAGCTTGCCGTTCGCGGTGAGGGGCAGCCGCTCCAGCACCACGAACGCCGACGGCACCGCGTGCTCCGCGAGCGCCCGGCGCAACGAGGCCCGCAGCGCGTCCACCGTGAACGCGGCCCCTTCGCGGAGCACCAGGTACGCGACCAGCCGGCGTTGTCCCGGCACGTCCTCGCGCACCTGCGCCACCGCCTCCTTCACCGGGGGCTGTGAAAGCAGCGCGGCCTCCACCTCGCCCAGTTCGATGCGGAAGCCTCGCAGCTTCACCTGCGAATCCGCGCGGCCCCGGAACTCCAGCGTGCCGTCCGCGAGCCACCGCACCACGTCGCCCGTGCGGTACAGCCGCGCGCCGGGCTCGCGGGAGAACGGATCCGGCCCGAAGCGCTCCGCCGTGAGCGCGGGCTGGCCCAGATAGCCGCGCGCCACCTGGGCGCCTCCCAGGAACAGCTCGCCCCACAGCCCCACCGGCACGGGCTGTCCCGTGCCATCCAGCACGTATACGCGCACGTTCGGCTCCGGGCTCCCGATGGGGGGCAGCAGGCCTTCCGGCGCTTCAGGCTTCACGACGCCGGAGGTCGCGATGACGGTGTTCTCCGTGGGGCCGTAGCAGTTGAGCCACTGTCCCGGAACGGAGGGACCCGGACGGCGGTGCAGCACGTCACCGGCCACGTGCACCCGGCGCAGCGGCATGCCGGACGGCCACGGTTGCTCCAGCGCGGCCTCGGCCATGGGCGTGGGCAGCGTGGTGAGCGTGATCCCCTCCGCCGCGAGCCACCGCACCAGCCGCGCGGGCTCCGCGCGCACCTCGTCCGAGGGCAGGTGGAGGCTGGCGCCATGCGAGAGCGACGGCCAGGTCTCGAAGACGGTCGCGTCGAACGCGAGCCCCGTCAGCAGCGTGGCCCGGTCCCCCGGTTCTATCCCCGCCGCCGTCCCGAGCCCCGCGACGAGGTTCGCCAGCGTCCCATGCGTCACCGCGACGCCCTTGGGCCGGCCGGTGCTGCCGGACGTGTAGATGACGTAGGCCATCGCCTCCGCGTGCAGTGTCACGCCGGGCGCGGTGACGGGCTGGGTCTCCAGTGCGGGCTCCGCGTCCAGGCAGAGCACGCGCACGCCGCATCGCTCGAAGCGGGAGGCGAAGGCCTGCCGGGTGACGACGATGCGCGCGCCACTGTCCGTGAGCACGTGCCGCCACCAGGCCTCCGGCCACGTCAGGTCCATGGGCAGGTACGCCCCGCCCGACTTGAGGATGCCCAGCGCGCCCCACACGTAGCCCGGCGTGCGGTCCACGCAGAGCGCGACCACGGTCTCCGGCTTCACGTCCTGCGCGCGCAGCAGGTTCGCGAGCTGGTTCGACCGGGCCTCCAGCTCCCCGAACGTCAGCCGCGCTCCCTCACCCGCCAGCGCGAGCGCCTCCGGTCTCCGCCGCGCCTGCTCCGCGATGCGCGAGGGCACGCGCAGGTCCTCGGGGACATCGAGCGCGGTGTCGTTCCACTCCACGAGGAGCTGCCCCCGCTCCGCCTCCGTCAGCAGCGACAGCGACGCGAGCGGACGCTCCGGATTCCGCGTCACCTGCTCCAGCAGCCGCAGGTAGTGCCCGGCCATGCGCTCCACCGTCGCCGCGTCGAAGAGCGCGGTGTTGTATTCCCAGTGCGTCAGCAACCCGGTGGCGGATTCGCGCATGAACAGGGTGAGGTCGTGCTTCGCGAGCCCTGGATCGAAGGGCACCGGCGCCGTCTCCAGCCCGCGCAGGGGGATGCCGGGGAAGTCCTTGAAGAGCGCGAACACGGCCTGGAACACGGGCGTGCGGCTCAGGTCCCGAGGCGTCTGGAGCGCGTCCACCAGTTGTTCGAAGGGCACCTCCTGGTGCGCGTACGCGCCCAGGCAGGTCTCCCGCACGCGGCCGAGGAGGACCTGGAAGGACTCGGCGCCGGAGACCTTCACGCGCAGGGGCAGGGCGTTGACGAAGAAGCCGATGAGCCCCTCCACCTCGCGCTGGTTGCGGCCGGAGATGGGCGAGCCGACCACCACGTCGTCCTGTCCGCTGTAGCGCGACAGCAGGGCGTGGAAGCCCGCGAGCAGCGCCATGAAGGGTGTGACGCCCTGCTGGTGACACAGCTCGCGCACGGCGGCGTCCACCGCGGCGGGGATCCGCACCATGTGGGCCGCGCCCGCCTGGGCCTGCACCGGCGGACGCGGCCGGTCGGTGGGCAGCTCCAGCGCGCGGGGCGCACCCTTCAGTTGCTGCTTCCACCACGCGAGCTGCGCATCGAGCGCTTCTCCCTGGAGCGTCGCGCGCTGCCAGCGGGCGTAGTCCGTGTAACGGATGGGCAGCGGCGGCAGGCGCGGCGTCTGGGTGCGGGTGAAGGCGTCGTAGAGGATGCCCAGCTCGCGCCCCATCACCTCCGTGGACCAGCCGTCCGTGATGATGTGGTGCATGAGCAGGAAGAGGGCGTGATCCTCCGCGTCCAGCCGCAGCAGCGTCGCCGTCAGCAGCGGGCCCGAGCGCAGGTCGAAGACATGGCGCATCCGCTCCTCCGCGCGCCGGCGCAGCACGGAGTCGCGCTCGTGGGGCGGCACGTCCTCCAGCCGCTCGAAGGCGAGCGCGAAGGGGACCGAAGGCAGGACGCGCTGGACGGGCTGGCCGTTCTCCTCCGCGAACACCGTGCGCAGGGCTTCGTGACGGTCGATGAGCGCCGTGAGTGACCGCTCCAGCGCCGCCACGTCGAGCGGTCCCTTGCACCGGATGAACAGCGGGACGTTGAAGGCGAACCCGCCTGGAGCGAGCGCGTCGATGAACCACAGCCGCTGCTGCGGGAAGGACTGGGGCGCGGAGTCTCCTGCCTCCGTGCGCACCAGGGGCGGTGCCTGGAGGGGATGGGCTTCCCGGCGAAGGGCTTCGATTCGCGCGGCCAGCTCCGCGAGTGTCGGAGCCTCGAAGAGCACGCGCACCGGCAGCTCCATCCGGAGCGCCTCTCGCAGACGGGAGGCCACCTGGGTCGCGAGCAGCGAGTGCCCACCCAGCTCGAAGAAGTGGTCGTGCGTGCTCACGCGCTGCACGCCCAGCAGCGGTGCCCAGATGTCCGCGATGAGCTTCTCCACCGCGGAGACCGGGGCCACGTAGACGGTCCCGGGGATGGCCTCCTCCGTCGGGACGGGCAGGCCGTGGCGGTTCACCTTGCCGCTCGGGCCCAGGGGCAGCGCGTCCATGCGCACCAGGGCGGAGGGCACCATGTACTCCGGCAGCCGTCGTGCCAGTGATTGTCTAAGCGCCTCCGCGGAGAAGGCCGCTTCCGGCTGGACCACGTAGGCCACCAGCCGCTTGAAGCCCGGCGTGTCCTCGCGCAGGACGACGACCACGTCCTGGACGTCAGGCAGGGCGCGCAGGGCGGACTCCACTTCGCCCAGCTCCACGCGGAAGCCGCGCAGCTTCACCTGTCCGTCCAGGCGGCCCAGGAACTCCAGGCGTCCATTCGGGAGCCAGCGGGCCTTGTCTCCCGTGCGGTAGAGGCGGGCGCCGGGTGTGGGGCTGAAGGGGGAGGGCACGAAGCGCTCTGCCGTGAGGTCCGGCCGGTTGTGGTAGCCGTGCGCGAGTCCTTCGCCTCCAATGAACACCTCTCCTGGGACGCCGACGGGACTCGGATTCCCGCATGCATCCAGGACGTAGGTCTGGACGTTGGTCAGCGGCGTGCCCACCGGAGGGAGCGCGGGCCACGTGCTCGGAGGTCCTGACGCACGCCATGCGCTGGCGGCGTGCGTCTCCGAAGGACCGTACTGATTCTCAAGGATGCACCCGGGCAGCCGCTCGAAGAAGGCGACGAGGGCGGGCGTCACCTGGAGTTGCTCGCCCGCGGTGATGACCTCGTTGAGGGGAGGCAGCTCCGTCGCGGTGCGCGCCGCTTCGCTCAGCGACTGGAGCGCGACGAAGGGGAGAAAGAGCCGCTCCACCCGGTGCTGGGTGAGGAAGCGCAGCAGCGCCGGTGGGTCGCGGCGCAGCTCCGCGGAGCTGAGCAGCAGCCTTCCACCGAGGCACCAGGTGCCGAAGATTTCCTGGAAGGAGACATCGAAGTTGAGGGAGGCGAACTGGAGCGTGGTGGCTTCGGCACGCACCGCACGGCGCGTCTGCCACGCGAGCATGTTGCCGATGCCCCGGTGGGACATGGCGATGCCCTTGGGACGTCCGGTGCTGCCCGAGGTGAAGACGACGTAGCAGACGGCTTCGGGCGACAGCTCCACATTGGGAGACGTGGTGGGACGCGAGGCCAGGGAGACGCTCTCCAGCATCACGATGCGCGCGGAGGTGCCCGGTGGAAGGGCGCGCACGAAGGACTGGTGCGCGAGGACGACGGGCGCGCGGGTGTCCTCCACCATCAGGGCCAGACGCTCGGCCGGGTAGTTGGGGTCGAGCGGGACGTAGGCGGCGCCGGCCTTGAGGGTGGCGAGGACGGCGACGGGCATGTCCAGGCTGGAGCGCTCCAGGCACAGCCCGACGGAGCTTCCCGGCGTGACGCCCAGGGCGATGAGGTGGTGCGCGAGCTGGTTGGCGCGTGCATCCAGTCGCGCGTACGTCAGCGACGCCTCGCCGTTCGTCACCGCGACCGCTTCCGGTGTCCGTGCGGCCAGCGCCTCCACCCATTGGTGCATCAGGCCGGGCTCGAAAGAGGTGTCCTTCGCGGCGTTCCACGTCACGACGACCTGCTTGCGTTCATCCTCGGAGAGGAGCGGCAGGGCCGACAGGGGCTGCTCGGGATGGCGGATCGCTCCCTGGAGCAGCCGCACGTAGTGCCCGGCCATCCGGACGAGGGTCTCCTCCTCGAAGAGGGCGGTGTTGTACTCCCAGAAGGCGGTCAGCCCCTGCTCCGACTCGCGCACGAAGAGCATGAGGTCGAAGCGGGAGACGCCCGTCTGGAATGGGACGTCCTCCGCCTGGAGGCCGGGCAACGAGATGGGGACGGCCGCCTGTTGCAGGACGAAGAGGGCCTGGACCAGCGGCGCGCGGCTCAGGTCTCGCGGCGGCCTGAGCATCTCCACGAGCTGTTCGAACGGCAGGTCCTGATGCGCGAAGGCGCCCAGGCAGCTCTCGCGTACCCCGCGCAGCAACTGCCGGAAGGAGCGCGAACCGGTGACGTCCGCGCGCAGGGCGAGCGTGTTGACGAAGAGGCCGAGCAGCCCCTCCACCTCGCGGCGGTTGCGGCCGGAGATGGGCGAGCCGACCACCACGTCGTCCTGGCCGCTGTAGCGCGCGAGCAGGGCCTGGAAGCCCGCGAGGAGGGTCATGAACAGCGTGGTCCCTTCACGCTGGCCCATGGCGACGAGGGCGCTGGTCAGCGCGGGCGGAAGGGGGACCTCGATGTACGCGCCCTGGAAGGTCTGCACGGGCGGACGCGGCTTGTCGGTGGGCAGGTCCAGCACGGGCGGTGCCCCCGCGAGATGCTCGCGCCACCACGCCACCTGTTCCTCCAGCACGTCGCCCTGCAACCACGCGCGCTGCCACAGGGCGTGGTCCGCGTACTGGACGGACAGCGGCGGGAGCGCGGCCTCCGTGCCCTGGAGCCGGGCGAGGTAGAGCGCGTCCAGCTCCTTCTGGAACAAGGCGATGGACCAGCCGTCGAAGACGCTGTGATGGAAGTTGAGGATGAGGACCTGATCCTCGTCCGCGACGCGGAGCAGGGTGGCCCGGACCAGGGGGCCTCGGCGCAGGTCGAAGGGGATCTGCGCTTCGGCCTCCACCTGGCGCTGGAGCGGACGGCGCGGATCCACGTCCACCTGCCTCACGGTGAGCTTCCACGCGGGCCCGATGCGTTGCACCGGCTGGCCGTCCACTTCGTCGAACGTGGTGCGCAGGATCTCGTGACGCCGGATGAGGGCGTTGAGCGCGTCTTCCAGCGCCCGGGTGTCCAGCCGTCCCCGGAGCCGGGTGACCAGGGGCAGGTTGTAGGCGTGCGCGCTGGTGTCCAGTTGCGAGACGAACCACAGCCGCTGCTGGGAGAACGACTGCGGGACGAGCTCGCCGCGAAGCTGGGGCACCAGCGGCGGGACGGCCTTCCGGTTCGCGCCGTGCAGGTGCTCCTCCAGGCGCGCGGCGAGCTGCGCGACGGTGGGCGCCTCGAAGAGGACTCGCAGGGACAGGTCCATCTGGAAGGCTTCTCGCAGCCGCGAGACCACCTGTGTGGCGAGCAGTGAGTGGCCACCCAATTCGAAGAAGTGGTCCTGCAGGCCCACGCGCGGCACCACGAGCAGGGAGGCCCAGATGTCGGCGATCACCTTCTCCACCGCCGTCATGGGCGCCAGGAACCCCGTGTCGTCCGCGGCTTCCTCGGTGGGCGCGGGCAGGCCGTGGCGGTTCACCTTGCCGCTCGGGCCCAGCGGTAGCGCGTCCATGCGCAGCAGGGCGGAGGGCACCATGTGCTCCGGCAGCCGTCGCGACAGCGCCTGCTTCAATGCCTCCGGTGAGAAGGTTGCTTCCGGTTGGACCACGTAGGCCACCAGTTGCTTGTGGTCCGGCGTGTCCTCGCGGACCACGACGACCACGTCCCGCACGTCGGGCAGGGCGCGCAGGGCGGACTCCACTTCGCCCAGCTCGACGCGGAAGCCGCGCAGCTTCACCTGGCCATCCAGGCGGCCCAGGAACTCCAGTTGCCCATCCGCGAGCCAGCGGGCCTTGTCTCCCGTGCGGTAGAGGCGGGCGCCTGGGGTGGGACCGAATGGAGACGGGATGAAGCGCTCCGCGGTGAGGTCCGGCCGGCCGTGGTAGCCGTGCGCGAGCCCTTCACCGCCCACGTACAGCTCGCCCGGAACTCCGACAGGGCAGGGCTCGCGGCGCGGGTCCAACACGTAGGCCTGGACCGATGGCAGCGGCGTGCCCACTGGAGGAAGTGCGGGCCACGTGCTCGGAGGTCCTGACGCACGCCATGCGCTGGCGGCGTGCGTCTCCGAAGGACCGTACTGATTCTCAAGGATGCACCCGGGCAGCCGCTCGAAGAAGGCGACGAGGGCGGGCGTCACCTGGAGTTGCTCGCCCGCGGTGATGACCTCGTTGAGGGGAGGCAGCTCCGTCGCGGTGCGCGCCGCTTCGCTCAGCGACTGGAGCGCGACGAAGGGGAGAAAGAGCCGCTCCACCCGGTGCTGGGTGAGGAAGCGCAGCAGCGCCGGTGGGTCGCGGCGCAGCTCCGCGGAGCTGAGCAGCAGCCTTCCACCGAGGCACCAGGTGCCGAAGATTTCCTGGAAGGAGACATCGAAGTTGAGGGAGGCGAACTGGAGCGTGGTGGCTTCGGCGCGCACCGCACGGCGCGTCTGCCACGCGAGCATGTTGCCGATGCCCCGGTGGGACATGACGATGCCCTTGGGACGTCCGGTGCTGCCCGAGGTGAAGACGACGTAGCAGACGGCTTCGGGCGACAGCTCCACGTCGGGAGGCGTGGTGGGACGCGAGGTCAGGGAGACGCCTTCCAGCGTCACGATGCGCGCGGAGGTGCCCGGTGGAAGGGCGCGCACGAAGGACTGGTGCGCGAGGACGACGGGCGCGCGGGTGTCCTCCACCATCAGGGCCAGACGCTCGGCCGGGTAGTTGGGGTCGAGCGGGACGTAGGCGGCGCCGGCCTTGAGGGTGGCGAGGACGGCGACGGGCATGTCCAGGCTGGAGCGCTCCAGGCACAGCCCGACGGAGCTTCCCGGCGTGACGCCCAGGGCGATGAGGTGGTGCGCGAGCTGGTTGGCGCGTGCATCCAGTCGCGCGTACGTCAGCGACGCCTCGCCGTTCGTCACCGCGACCGCTTCCGGTGTCCGTGCGGCCTGCGCCTCCACCCGGACGTGGATCAGCCCCGACGCGGGGAGCCGCTCCTCACGGCTGTTCCATGCGACCAGGAGCTGCTCGCGCTCCTCCCTGGACAGAAGGGACAGCTCCGCCAGGGGCAGCTCGGGGTTCGCGGTGACGCCGTCGAGCAGCCGCACGTAGTGCGCGGCCATCCGGGCGACGGTCGCCTCCTCGAAGAGGGCGGTGTTGTACTCCCAGTAGGCGACGAGCCCCTGGGGCGTCTGCCGCATGAACAGCATCAGGTCGAAGCGCGAGACGCCCGACTGGAACGGGAAGTCCTCCACCGCGAGGCCGGGCAGGGACAGCGGCGTCGCGGCCCGCTGCAGGACGAACATCGTCTGCACCAGGGGCGTCCGGCTCAGGTCTCGCGGTGGCTTGAGCGCGTCCACGAGCTGCTCGAAGGGCAGGTCCTGATGCGCGAACGCACCCAGGCAGCTCTCGCGCACCCCGCGCAGCAACTGCCGGAAGGAGCGCGAACCGGTGACGTCCGCGCGCAGGGCGAGCGTGTTGACGAAGAAGCCGATGAGCCCCTCCACCTCGCGGCGGTTGCGGCCGGAGATGGGCGAGCCGACGACGACGTCCTCCTGGCCGCTGTAGCGCGCGAGCAGGGCCTGGAACCCCGCCAGCAGCGTCATGAACAGCGTGGCGCCTTCTTGCTGTCCCATCCGTTGGAGCGAGCCATGGAGGGGCTGGGGCAGCAGCACCTCGAAGTTCGCGCCCTGGAAGGTCTGCACGGGCGGACGTGGCTTGTCGGTGGGCAGGTCCAGCACGGGCGGTGCTCCCGCCAGCGCCTCCCGCCACCACGCGAGCTGATCCTCCAGCTCCTCCCCCTGGAACGACTCTCGCTGCCACCGCGCGTAGTCCACGTACTGGAGGGACAGGGGCGGCAGCGCGCCCTGGCCCCGCGAAGCATAGAGCGCGTTCAGCTCCCGCTGGAGCACGTCGATGGACCACCCGTCGAAGACGATGTGGTGGATGACGAGCATCAACACGTGGTCGTCATTGGCGACGCGCAGGAGCAGCCCTCGCACCAGCGGCCCGCGCCGCAGGTCGAACGGGCGCCGCGCCTCCGTGGCCAGTTGCTCCGGGAGCTTCCCGGGCTCCACGTCCGCCCTCGCCAGCGTGAAGTCCCAGGGCGGCCCGATGCGCTGCACCGGCTGTCCATCCACCTCGTTGAACGTGGTGCGCAGGACCGCGTGCCGCTGGATGATCTCCGCGAGGCTCCGCTCCAGCGCGTCCGCGTCCAGCGCGCCCCGCAGCCGGGTGACCATGGGCACGTTGTAGGAGTACCCCAGCGTGTCGAGCTGGGAGATGAACCACAGCCGCTGCTGCGCGAAGGACTGCGGCAACCAGCCGTCGCGGGGACCGGGTGCCAGCGGCAGGGACTGGAGCCGGCTGCTCTCCCTCCGCAGTGCATCGATGCGCGCCGCGAGGCTGGTGACCGTGGGCGCCTCGAACAGCGCCCGCACGGACAGGTCCACCTGGAACGTCTCCCGCAGCCGGGAGGTGACCTGCGTCGCGAGCAGCGAGTGCCCGCCCAGCTCGAAGAAGGAGTCCTGCGTGCCCACGCGCGTGCGGCCCAGGAGCGCGGCCCAGACCTCGGCCACCGCCGTCTCCGTCGGGGTGACCGGGGCCACGTAGGCGTCCTCCGCGAGCGTGTCGCCCACGGGCGTGGGGAGCGCCCTCCGGTCCACCTTGCCCACGGGCGTCAGCGGCAGCCGGTCCAGCTTCACGAAGGCGGCGGGGACCAGCGGCGCCGGAAGCCGGGCGGACAGGCGCGAGCGCAGCGTGTTCACGTCCACGTCCGCGCCGGTCACATAGGCCACCAGCCGCTTGTCGCCGGGGGCGTACTCGCGCACCTCCGCCACGGCGTCCTCCACGCCGGGCAGGTGGCGCAGGGCGGTCTCGATCTCTCCCAGCTCGATGCGGAAGCCGCGCAGCTTCACCTGCGTGTCCGCTCGCCCCATGAACGCCAGCTCGCCGGAAGGCAGCCACAGGGCGCGGTCGCCCGTGCGGTACAGCCGGGCGCCGGGGACGTCGCTGAAGGGGTGGGGCACGAAGCGGTCCGCGGTGAGGTCCGGCCGGTCCAGGTAGCCCCACGCGAGACCGTCGCCTCCCACGTACAGGTCGCCCACGACGCCGGGCGGCACCGGCTCCAGGCGCGCGTCCAGCACCAGCGCCTGCGAGTTCTCCAACGGGCGGCCAATGGGCACGGGCATCCGCGCATCCAGGTCCCGCTTCACCTGATACGTGGCGGAGAAGGTGGTGTTCTCCGTGGGCCCGTAGCCGTTGGTGACCGCGCGGCCCGCGTCCAGCAGCTTGCGCGCGGCCAGCGGGGACAGCACGTCACCGCCCGTGAGGACCTGCCCCACGCGAGCGAGCGCCGCGGGCCGGTTCAGCGCCATCTGCTCGAAGAACGCCGTGGTGAGGAACATCACGCTGATGCGCTCGCGCTCCAGCGTCGCCTCCAGCTCCTCCAGCGACGGCGTCACCGGCGGATAGAGGAACAGCTTCGCGCCGCTGAGCAGCGCGCCCCACAGCTCCAGCGTCGCGGCGTCGAACGACGTGGTGGCCAGTTGGAGGACGACGTCGTCCGCACTGAACCGGACGTAGGACACGCCCTTCACCAGCCGCGTCACGCCCCGGTGGGGAACGCCCACGCCCTTGGGCCGGCCGGTGCTCCCGGACGTGTACATGACGTACGCGAGCGCGTCCGCGGGGACCCGCACGTCGGGCGCGGCCCTGGATTGATCCTCGAAGGCCCGCCAGGACGGGTCGAGCACCACGACCCGTGACGCCAGGCCCTTCAGCGAGGACTCGCGTCCCTGCTCCAGCAGGAGCACGGCGATGCGGGCGTCGCGCGCCATGAGCTCCAGGCGCTCGGGGGGATAGCCTGGATCCAGCGGGACATACGCGCCACCGGCCTTGAGGATGGCGAGCGTCGCCACGACCATCTCCAGCGACCGGCCCGCGCACAGGCCCACCGGCGTGCCCAGCCGCACGCCCTGTCCCCGCAGGTGGTGCGCGAGCTGGTTCGCCCGCGCCTCCAGCTCCGCGTACGTGAGCCGCCCGCCAGCCGCCTCCACGGCCACCGCGCCGGGCGTCCGCGCGGCCTGCTCCGCGAAGAGCGCGGGCAGGGACGCATCGCGAGGGTAGGGGACGGCCGCTCCCGTCCCCTGGTCGAGCAGGTGCCGCCGCTCCCGCGCGGTGAGCAGCGGAAGCGTGGCCACGGGGCGCTCGGGCTCCGCGACCGCGGCCTCCAAGAGGCGCGTGTAGTGCTCCGCGAAGCGCGCCACCGTCGCGGCGTCGAAGAGGTCGGTGCTGTACTCCCAGAGCCCCACGAGCCCCTCCGGCGTCTCGCGCAGGAAGACGGTGAGGTCCATGCGCGACACGCCCGGCTCGAAGTCCAGCTCGGAGGTCCGCAGCCCCTCCAGCGCCAGCGCGGGCACGGCCGAGTGCTGGAGCGTGAAGAACACCTGGAACAGGGGAGGGCGGCTCAGGTCGCGCTCGGGCTGGAGCGCGTCCACCAGTTGCTCGAAGGGGACCTCCTGGTGCGCGTACGCGTCCAGGCACGTCTTGCGCACGCGGCGCAGCAGCTCCCCGAAGCCGAGCGCGCCTTCACCCCGCACGCGCAGGGGCAGCGTGTTGATGAAGAAGCCGATGAGCGGCTCCACCTCCTGGCGCGTGCGGCCGGAGATGGGGGACCCGATGACGACGTCGTCCTGGCCGCTGAGCCGCGACAGCAGCAGGTGCATGCCGCCCAGGAGCGCCATGAACAGCGTCACGCCCTGCTTGCGGCACAGCGCGTCCAGCGCCTTCCCCAACTCCGGAGGCAGCGCGTGCCGGTACACCGCGCCCCGGGTGGACTGCGCGGCGGGACGGGGGCGGTCCGTGGGCAGCTCCAGCGCGGCGGGCGCGCCCGACAACTCACCCCGCCACCACTCCAGTTGCTGCCTCAGGTGCTCGCCCTGGAGCCACTGCCGCTGCCACACGGCATGATCCGCGTACTGCACCGGCAGCGCGGGAAGCTGCGGCGTCGTGCCGGCGCGAAAGGCCGCGTAGAGCGCCTGAAGCTCCCGCTCCATCACCGTGAGCGACCAGCCGTCGCAGCAGATGTGATGCAGCATCAGGAGCAGCACGTGCTCCGCTTCCCCCAGCCGCAGGAGCCGCACGCGCACCAGCGGTCCCGCGCCCAGGTCGAAGGGCACGCGCGCCTCCGCCTCCGCGGCCTGTCGCAGGGCCTGCTCCCGCTCGGACGCGGGCAGCGCCTCCAGCGACTCCACGTCCAGCGGCAGGCGCAGCGACGGCGCGATGCGCTGCACCGGCTGGCCTTCCACGACCGCGAAGGTGGTGCGCAGCGCTTCGTGCCGCTCCACCAGCACGGCCAGCGCCCGCTCCAGCGCGGGGACGTCCAGCGCGCCGGTGAGCCGCGCGAAGTACGGGACGTTGTAGGAGATGCCCCCGGGCGTGAGCTGCTCGATGAACCACATCCGCTGCTGCCCGAAGGACAGCGGCAGCAGGGCGTCACGGGGGACGGGCACCACGGGCGGCGCTCGACGACGGGGCCTGGCCGGGGACTTCGGCGCGGGGGCGGAAGGGGAGCCGGGGTGCTCGGTCGTCATGTCGCGCTCGGGGGAAGGCGGGGGAAGGGGGCCGCCCTCCAGGGGCGGCGCGGCTCAAGCGGTCTGCTCCTGGCGCAGCTCGTCGCACAGCGTGGCCACCGCCTGGAGCGTGTTGAACAGCTCCACCATGGACACCTCCACGCCCAGCTCGCTCTCGATGCGATTGGACAGGACCGTGGCCATCAGGGAGTTGCCGCCCATCTCCAGGAAGTGGTCCTCCGGGCGCACCACCTCCACGCCCAGCAACTCCTTCCACCACGCCGCGAGCTTCGCTTCCGTGTCCGTGAGGCGGGCGGCTTCTTCGGGGCTCGGGTTCAAGGCCGTTCCTCCTGCCTGCTCACGCGGGCTTCAGCCGCTCGCGCAGCAGGTACTTGCGCACCTTGCCGGTGGCCGTCTTGGGCATCTCGTCGATGAGGTCCAGGCGGTCCGGCCAGTACTGGTTGGACATGCCCTGCTGCTTGAGGTGGTCGCGCAGCTCGGTGAGCGTGGGCGGGGCCTCTCCCTCGCGCACCACCACCACGGCGCACACCCGCTCGCCGCCAATCTTGTCGTCGGAGTGCGCGACGACCGCGACCTCCTTCACCTTCGGGTGCGAGTACAGCGCGGACTCCACCTCCACCACGGGGATCTTGTACCCGTACCGGAAGATGACGTCCTTCAGCCGCCCCACGATGCGGATGCCGCCGCGCCCGTCGTCGCGCGCCAGGTCGCCCGTGTCGAACCAGCCCTCCGGGTCCACCGCCGCGGCGTACACGTCGTCACGCTTGAAGTAGGTGAGGCACTGGCTGGCGCCTCGCACCAGCAGCCGCCCCGTCCCGTCCGGATACGGCGTGCCGTCCTCCGCGAGCGCCGGGACGATGCGCGTCTCCATCCACGCCACCGCGCGCCCGTCGCTCTGGCTGGGCCAGTCCGGCGGGTCCTCGTGCCGGGTGATGGTGACCGCGCCGTTCTCCGTCATGCCCCACAGCGTGTGCAGCCGCACGCCGAACACCTCGCGCACCGCCGCGATGAGGTGCGGCGGCACCGGGATGGAGCCCGTGGCCAACTGCCGCAGCGAGGAGGTGTCGCGCTGGCGCTTTCGCTGCAACGCGATGAGGTTCATCAGGTACGTGGGAATGCCGTACGTGAACGTGACGCCGTGCTCCTCGAAGAGCTTGAGCGTCAGCTCCGGGTCGCCCACGTCCATGTAGATGGCCGTGGCCCCCAGCAGGATGGGCATCAGGTACGAGTACGTGAAGCCCGTGGACGCCGTCAGCAGCGACGGCAGCGCCACCACGTCCGTCCCGTCGATGCCCAGCGTGTCGCACAGCGCGCGCGTGATGCCGTAGTTCGTGTTGTGCGAGTGCACCACGCCCTTCGGCTCCCCCGTGGTGCCGGACGTGTAGAGGATGTTGCACACGTCGTCCGCGGACGCCGGGGCCACGCCCTCCAGCGACGCCTCCTGCTCCCACTCGCGCTCGATGAAGTGGCGCTCGAAGTCCCGCTCGCCCGCCTGGAGGTCCGAGTTGCTTCCCAGCAGCACCCGGTGGCGCAGCGACGGCAGCACCGCTGCGATGTCGCGCGCCATGTCCCGGTGCGAGTGCCCCGTCCACGACGTGGGCCCCACGTACACGGAGGCCTCCGTGCGCCCCAGGATGAACTCCACCTCGCGCCGCCGGTAGTCCGGCGGAATGGGCGCGATGACCGCCCCCAGCCGCGCGCACGCCAGCGCCAGCGCCGTGAAGTGCCACCCGTTGGGCAACTGCACCGCGACGATGTCCTCGCGCCCCACCCCCAGCTCGCGCAGGCCCAGCGCGAACCGGTCCATGTAGCGCGCCAGCTCCGCGTACGTCAGCCGCGTGATGTCCTTGGAAAAGTACCGTGCGGCGATGATCGCGGTCTTGTCCGGGTGCGCCTGGACGCAGCGACGCAGATCGTCAACGACCGTGGTGTCACGCCACCAACCCTTTCGGCGGTACTCCGAACCCTTCTCCAATGCCGCTGCGTTATGGAAACGCTGCCCCATCTGAAGGTCTCCTCCGAGTGACGTGAAACCGGGGAATGCTGGGCCTTCCGCGCGTGTAACACCGCGAGATTACCGGGCAAGGCGATTTTTTCTCGTACATCTACATCTTAAGAAAAACCGCGTTGACGGCGCATGATGCGATTTCCTAGGGTGTCTCACAACAGCCGGATTCCTGGGCTGTGACAGCGACGCTACGGGCATGACTTTCTCGGCGAATCCAACGACCCCCGGGCTGTCGCGCGACGCGCGGACGCCAGAAGAACCCACGGCCTCCGGCGGCCCGGTGGCGCCTGCTCGCACCGGGGACGGGGCTGCGGGCGCCGCGTCGGAGGCGGGGTTGGCGCTGCTGCCGCAACGGGCGAAGCGCGTTCGCCGGACCATCGTGCGGCTGGCGGCGACGCCGTCGGGCTGTCACCTGGGCGGCTCGCTGTCCATGGTGGAGATATTGGTGGCGCTGCTGGGCCGGGTGATGCGCGTGGATCCGCGCGCGCCGAAGGCGCCGGAGCGCGACCACCTCATCCTGTCCAAGGGGCACGCGGCGGCGGGGCTCTACGCGGCGCTGGCGGAGTTCGGCTTCGTGGACGTGGAGACGCTGGTGCGCGAGTACAACGCGGACGGCAGCATCTTCACCGGCCACGTGAACGCGGCGGTGCCGGGCGTGGAGTTCGCCACCGGCAGCCTGGGCCACGGGCTGGGGCTGGGCGTGGGGCTGACGCTCGCGCACGTGCTGCGCGGGGAGCCCAACCGCACCTTCGTCGTCTGCGGCGACGGGGAGATGGGCGAGGGCTCCAACTGGGAAGCGCTCCAGGTGGCGTCGCACCGAAAGCTCACCGGCCTGACGTTGATCATCGACCGCAACGGCGGGCAGAACGACGGCCCCACCGAGTCCATCCTGTCGCAGGAGGCGCTGGTGCGGAGGCTGGACGCGTTCGGCTTCCAGTCGCTGGAGGTGGACGGGCACGACCTGCCCGCGCTGGTGGCCGCGCTGGAGGCGCCGGTGGTGGACGGCCGTCCGCGCGCCATCGTCGCCCGGACGCAGAAGGGCGCGGGCGTGCCGATGCTCAAGGGCAAGGGGCCGCACTACGCGGTGTTCTCGCCGGAGCACCTGCGCCGGGCGCTCGCGTCGCTGGGGGAGGACGGACAGTGAGCGCGTCGCTGGCCCCCGAGGTGGACCTGGCCCTGGCGCCGGAGGCGTGGCTCGCCGCGCACCCGGAGCTGTCCAACCGGCTGGTGTTCCGGCACGCGGCGGCGCGCTTCGCGCAAGAGGACGCGCGCGTCGTCTTCCTGGAGGCGGACCTGGGCGGCGGAGGCGATCCGTTCGAGAAGCGCCACCCCCAGCGCTACTTCAACCTGGGCATCTGCGAGGCCACCATGCTGGACATGGCGTGTGGCCTGGCGCACGGCGGACACACCGTCATCGCGCACAGCTTCGCGGCCTTCGGCGTGATGCGCGCGTGCGAGCAGGTGCGGCTGAACCTGGCCTATGCGCGCGCCAACGTGAAGCTGGTGTGCGACTACGGCGGCGTGGCGGGCGCCTTCTTCGGCCCCACGCACCACGCCATTGAAGACCTGGCCGTGCTGCGCGCGATGCCCAACCTCACCGTGGTGTCCCCCGCGGACGGCCTGGAGACGGTGCAGGCCACGCGCGCGATGCTCCAGCACGACGGCCCCGTCTACCTGCGGCTGGGCCGCAACCGCGTCACCCGGCTGGACCTCCCGCGCCCGCCCTTCGAGCTGGGCCGCGCCGCGCTCCTGCGCGAGGGCGACGACGTGGGGCTGCTGGCGCACGGCGAGGTGGGCGTGTCCGTGGCGCTGGACGCCGCGAAGCTGCTGGAGGCGCGGGGCGTCAGCGCGCGCGTGCTCAACGTGCACACGCTGAAGCCATTGGACGAGGAGTCGGTGCGCGAGACGGCGGCGCGCACGCGGCTGCTGGTGACGGTGGAGGAGCACAACGTGCTGGGCGGCCTGGGCAGCGCGGTGTGCGAGACGGTGTGCTCGCTGGACCTTCAGCGGCGCGTGCTGCGCGTGGGCCTGCAGGACCGGTACGACTCACGCGCCGGCTCGCACGAGGCCCTGCTCCAGGGCCATGGGCTGGAGGGCGGGCAGGTGGCCGAGCGCATCCTGGGAGTGCTCCCAAGAACCCCGGTGTTTGCCGTGGAACCCGCAACGAGGAGGGACTGACATGCAGGTCCAGAACCCGAACCCGATGACGCAGTCCGTCCCCCCGGAGCAGTGCCCGTTGTGCGCGCAGCCGGTGCCGGGCGGCAACCGGCTGGTGGGCGAGGTGCTCTCCTGTGACGGCTGTTCCGCCGAGCTGGAGGTGGTGGGCATCAACCCGCTGCGGCTCGAGGAAGCACCCGAGGTCGAGGAAGACTGGGGAGAGTAGCCCCGCGCCATGCGCAAGGTCGACCTCGTCTATACGCGCGTGCGCACCGAGGAGAAGCTCCTCCTCGAGGCGCTGCGCAGGCGCGACTGCGCCGTCAACCTGGTGCAGGACTCCGGGATGGTGCTGTCCATGGACCGGCAGCGCCTCACCGAGGCCGACACCGTGTTGATGCGCAGCATGTCCTTCACGCGTGCGCGCTACCTGGCCACGTTCCTGGAGATGAAGGGGCTGCGCGTGCTCAACAGCGCGAGGACCATCTCCCTGTGCGGGGACAAGGCGCTCACCAGCGCGGCCCTGGCCGCGAAGGGCGTGCCCATGCCGTGGTCGTTCGTGGCCTTCGACGAGGACGCGTGCCTGGAGGCGATCGAGCAGAAGGGCTACCCGGTGGTGACCAAGCCCGTGCTGGGCAGTTGGGGCCGGATGGTGGCCCGGCTGGACTCGCGCAGCGCGGCGGAAGGCGTGCTGTCCACGCGCTTCGGCACCGGCGGCGCGCAGGACCACGTGGCGCTGGTGCAGGAGTACGTGGACAAGCCGGGCTACGACCTGCGCGTCTACGTCATCGGCCGCGCGGTGGGCGGCCTCCGGCGGCGCTCCGAGCATTGGATCACCAACACCGCGCGCGGCGCCGTGCCGGAGCGCTACGAAGTCCCGGTGGTGCACGCGAAGCTGGCGGAGGCCGCGGCGGAGGCGGTGGGCGGGGACATGGTGGCGGTGGACCTGCTGGAGACGCGCGGCGGCGACATCTACGTCAACGAAATCAACCACTGCGTGGAGTTCGCGCGCAGCATCGACGAGACGGGCGTCCCGCTGCCGGACCTCATCGCGGAGTACGTCGCGTCCGGAGCGGGAGCGCGGCGATGAGCGTGCGCTTGGCGGTGCTGGGAGCCGCGGGCTACACCGGCGGCGAGGTGCTGCGCCTGCTGCTCGCGCACCCGGCCGTGGAGGTGGTGCAGGCCACCTCCGGCCAGTTCGCCGGCAAGCGCCTGGACTTCCCGCACCCGCACCTGCGCGGGGTGGGGACGCTGCGCTACACGCCGCACGACGCGCTGGAGCCCTGCGACGTGCTGGTGAGCTGCATGCCGCAGGGGGAGCTGCTCCAGCGCTGGCCGAAGGTGTCCCGGCTGGCGGAGCGGGTGGTGGACCTGAGCGCGGACTTCCGCCTGGACGCCGCGGGGCACGCGCGCTGGTACGGCAAGCACCCGCGCCCGGACGACGTGCCCGCGTTCGTCTACGGGCTGCCGGAGTGGATGGGTGACGCGCTGACGAACGCGCGCCACGTCGCGGTGCCCGGCTGCATGGCGCACGCGGGGCTGCTGGCGCTGTTGCCGCTCTTGCACGCGGGGCTCGCGCGCCCGGACGTGCTGGTGGTGGACGCGAAGACGGGCTCGTCTGGAGGGGGCTCCACGCCGGACCGCTCCTCGCACCACCCGGAGCGCGCGAACGCGCTGCGCTGCTACAAGCCGGTGGGCCACCGGCACACGGGGGAGCTGGAGGGCGTGGTGGCGCGCATCACGGGCCAGCAGCCCACCATCCACTTCAGCGCCACGGCGGTGCCGGGCGTGCGCGGCATCCTGGCGACGGTGCACGCCTTCGCGGCGCGTCCGGTGGAGGAGGCGGAGGTGGTGCGCGCCATCGCCACGCGCTACCGCGAGAAGCCCTTCGTGCGGCTGTTGCGCCCCAGCGCGTCGCTCTCGCCGTTCCCGGAGCCCGGGCCGCTGCTGGGCACGAACCACTGTGACCTGTCGGTGGACGTGGACGCGGAGCGGGGCCGCATCGTGGTGAACGCGGCCATCGACAACCTGGTGAAGGGCGCCGCCGGCACGGCGGTGCATGCGCTGAACCTGATGCTGGGCCGCCCGGAGACGGAAGGGCTGGGCTTCCGGGGCCTGCATCCGCTCTAGACCGCTGTTCATTCCGAGGAGCCGCACCCATGAGCTTGAGCACGAAATCCCCTGGCGAGGTGTTCGCGGCCGCGGTCCAGAAGCAGGGCACGAAGGCGCACGTGGACTACGACACGTCCATCGTGGACGCGTTCCCCGGCTTCAAGCGTCGTCCGCGCATCGCGGTGCGCGGCATGTTCAAGACGGCGAAGGCGGAGCGCGACCCGGTGCCCTTCTGGTACGAGACGCACCCCCAGACGAAGCCCACCGGGCCGGTGCAGGACGTGGAGCTGCGTCCGGAAGCGGGCTTCGAGTTCCACCAGGACACGCAGGCGCTCAAGCCCACGCGCGCGTGGATCCAGGTGCCGCGCAACCTGCTGGAGGATCCCCAGTCGCTGGCGCAGTTCATCGACTTCCGGTTGCTGGTGCGGCTGAACACGGCGGAGAACCAGGCGCTGTGCATCGGCAAGGGTGGGGAGGGCGTGCGGGGCCTGATGCACACGCCGGGCATCGTGCGGCTGCCGGCGAAGAAGAACGCGGTGGCCTCGCTGCTCAACGCCTGCGCGCAGGTGGAGCAGATGGGCGGGTCCGCGGATGGCATCGTCATCAACTCGTTGGACTTCTACGAGCACCTGGTGGGCCAGCAGTCGCTCCTGTCGGACCTGGCGGCCATGGGCATCCGCCTGTGCCGCACGCGCATGGTGAACCCGGGCACCCTCATCGTGGGGGACTTCACGGCCGCGGCGACGCTGTATGACAGCCAGCGCTCGGTCATCCGGTTCGCGGAGCCGCCGCCGGGCATCTTCCCGCGCGAGGGACTGGCCGCCTACGGCGAGGTCTACACGACGCTCGCGGTGCACCTGCCCACCCACTTCTTCGTGGCGTCGCTGACCTGATGGTCTCCGCGAGCGCGAAGGGCGAGGGCGCGCGGCTCACGGTCCTCTACATCACCGGCTGGTGCCGCAGCGGCAGCACCATCCTGGGCAACGTCCTCAACGAGGTGCCGGGCTTCTTCCACGTGGGGGAGCTGAGCTTCCTCTGGAAGAACGCGTACGGGAACGGCTCCAACACCCTGTGTGGTTGTGGCCAGCAGTTGTTGGAGTGCGGCATCTGGAACACGGTGCTGACCTCCGACGTGCCGGCGGGCCTGACGCCGCGCGCGCACGCGGAAGAGGTGGTGCGCCGGCAGCAGGCCGCCGTGCGCACGCGGCACACGTTGCGGGTGCTGGACGAGGCGGGGGACTCGCAGGCGCTCCAGTCGCACGCGGACTTCCTCGCGCGGACGTACCGCGCCATCGCGAGGGCGACGGGGAGTACGGTGCTGGTGGACAGCGGGAAGTTCCCGTCCGAGGCGGCGCTGCTGCCGCGCGTGGAGGGCATCCGGCCGCTGTACCTGCACCTGGTGCGCGACCCGCGCGCGGTGACGCACTCGTGGACGAAGACGAAGCAGTACGTCGTCCCGATGTCCGCCGCGCGCAGCACGGCGTACTGGTTGGGCTTCAACGCGGCGTCGGAGGAGGTGACGCGGAGGTTCCCCGACCGGTCGCTCTTCCTGCGCTACGAGGACTTCATCGCCGCGCCGGACCGCGCGGTGGACACGGTGTTGGACCTGGTGGGCGTGCCGCGCGCGCAGAACCCGGTGAAGGGCCGCACGGTGGTATTGGGGAAGAACCACACCGTCACCGGCAACCCGGACCGCTTCCGCAGCGGACCCACGCTCCTGCGCGGTGAGGACGACGCGTGGAAGGGAGAGCTGGCCTCCGGAGCGAAGGCGCTCACCGTGGCGCTCGCCTGGCCGCTGATGGCGAAGTACGGGTACTTCAGCGGAGCACGGCGCGCACCCATCGGAGGGTCCGCGCCGGACGCAGGCGCGGAGAGCCGCCCCTGAGCCTGCGGACATGAGCCCTGTCTCCACGGAAGAGAAGACGAGAGACCGGCCCGGCCCCCGTCGGAGGCGCACCGAAAAAACCTGTCCGACAGTCGGACAGGTTCGGAGGCCCATGGAGGGAGGCGCCAGGGCCCGCCATGCCCCGGAAACCTGTCGGACAGGTGGTGGAGACCCGAAGCCGGGGCGCGCGTCCCGCCCGAGCCGCGAAAACCTGTCGGACAGTCGGACCGGGCTCGGAGAACCGAAGCCTGGGGCCACGTTCCGCCCGAGCCGTGCAAACCTGTCGGACAGTCGGACCGGTTTTGAAGAACCGTGGAGGGTGGCCGCCGCTCCGTCCGGCCAGCGGAAACCTGTCGGACAGGTCTCGGAGGCCCGAAGCCGGGGCTCGCGTCCCGCCCGAGCCGCGAAAACCTGTCGGACAGTCGGACCGGTTTTGATGAACCGTGGAGGGGGCGCCGCTCCATCCGGTCAGCGGAAACCTGTCGGACAGGTGTTGGAGGCCCGAAGCCGGGGCTCGCGTCCCGCCCGAGCCGCGACAACCTGTCGGACAGTCGGACAGGTCTTGATGAATCGTGGAGGGGGGGCGCCGCTCCATTCGGTCGGCGGAAACCTGTCGGACAATCGGACAGGTTGTGGAGAACCAGGGCTGGGCGCCAGGGCTCCCACAGGGCAGCGGAAACCTGTCGGACAGTCGGACAAGA
Source organism: Corallococcus sp. AS-1-6 (assembly GCF_020037015.1). Taxonomy (GTDB): domain Bacteria; phylum Myxococcota; class Myxococcia; order Myxococcales; family Myxococcaceae; genus Corallococcus. The sequence goes on from NZ_JAIQDE010000024.1 coordinate 154,674, forward strand.
GTGGGCGCCCCGCGGATGGGGCCGTCGTTTCACCTGGGGCGTGGAAACTTGTCCGGCAGTTGGGCCGGTCTTGTCGCACCGCATCCGGGCGGCCGTCGTTGCATCTGGGCCGTGCAAACCTGTCGGACAGGAGGTCTGCGCGGAATAGCGAGGCCAGTTGGCCGGCTGCCAAGCGACAAGGGGGACAGGAGCTTCGAGCACAATGC
>NZ_JAIQDE010000025.1 GCF_020037015.1 Corallococcus sp. AS-1-6
CACCGCTTTGCGTCCGTCGTGTTGCCTTCCGGACCGCTGCTTCTTCGGTGGGGCGCGGCTTCTATCTCTTCGCCGCGCTCGCTGTCAACCTGCTCGTTGACTGCCCTATTTTCTTGTCGGTGCTGCTCTCTCCACGAAGTTCCTTCCGCGCCAGTGCGCGGGCTTCGTGGTGAGGGGCGCGGCTTCTACCTCTTCGCCGCGTTCGGGATCAACAACCTTCGTCGATCCTTTTCTTCCCCCCGCGCTGACTTTCCGAGGGCCTGGGGCCAGCGGGTTCGTCGCGGGGGGTCCACTCTCTAACGCTTCGGGCCGATGCCGTCAAACCCTCGTTGATGTGGAGCTGATCATTGGCGCTCCGACGAAAGGGGGCCTGAACGCCTGGACGCTGCCGGGGCGGCCGGGCGCTCTGTCCGGAAACGACAAGGCCCCCGACCCGGTGACAGGTCGGAGGCCCTTTCTTCCTACGGATGCCGACTCAGGTCACGGCGTCGCGGGGTCGAACGTGGAGATGCTCCAGCCCATGCGCTCGTGGCCAAACTTGTTCCAGTCCGGGTTCTTGCCGTTGACGACCTGGGTGTCCGTGTAGGACGGCGCCCCAGAGCCGGAGCCGGAGCCGGAGAAGATGTTCACGCTGATGGTGGAGCCCGTGTACGTCGGGTGCGTGTTGTCCGACTGGATGTAGTCGTAGCTGGTGCTGCTGTTCGCCAGGTGGCCGTTCGCGTCGCGCAGCGTGCCGCGCAGGGTGACGCTGATGCGCTGGACGTAGGCGTCCTCGGTCTCGCCGGCGCGGTACGCGATGGCCTCGGAGTCAATCTGGCCGTCGCCGTTGCGGTCGTAGTCGGAGGCCATCATCTCCGCGAAGGCGTCCGCGCACTTGAAGCCGTACTTCGCCGCCAGGTTACAGGCGCGCCAGTTGCTGCGCGCCAGCAGCGGCAGGAAGTACTGCTGCTTGTTCACCTTCTGGCCCGTCGTCGCGTCCGTGCAGGAGGTCAGCACGTTGTCCGCGTCATAGCCGGGGTAATAGATGTTGGAGATGACCTTCACCTTGGCGGTGGTCGCGTACTGGTTGATGGTCTGCATCGCCCGCTCCATGTACGTGGTGCAGGCGGACAGCGCGTTCTGCAGGCCGCTGTAGTTGCACGTCCCCGTCTGGTCGGTGAACGCGCTGCGGGCCTGCAGGTAGTCGTTGCCGCACATCTCGAACATCACGACGCGCGTGCGGGTGTCCTGCATGTAGGAGCGCTCGGAGACGATCTTGTTGTTGTAGATGTCGTCCGCCTTCGCGCCGGACTTCGTGCGGCGGATGACCTCCACGTTGGTGCCCCACTTCTTCGCCGCGTACTCGCCCTCCACCACCGGGGCCGCACGGCGCGCCACGCTGGAGATTCCGCCGTTGTAGCCGGCGAAGATGGAGTCACCGTAGGCCACCACCCGGTACGTCTGCGACGCCGAGCGGTTGATGGTCCACGACGTGTTCTGGTTGATGGTGCTGGCCATCGCGCTGCCACCGAGGGTGGTGGCGGCGAGGACGGCGGCGAGGGACAGCCCGCTGCGACGAACGGACATACCGGCTCCTGAAGAGGTAGGGGGTTCCCGCCCCGGCAATGGGGAGAGGCCGCGCACGGTACACCGGTTTGACTCTGGAATCACTCCTCAGACCGGAATTAACTTCGCAATGAGTATTCCATGTTGAACACGAATTCCGCCACGGTGCGTCACATTGGCGCCCTCGCGCGCCCTTCACTGACGCGGCGCTTCCTGTTGACGCAATGTTTCACGGTTAGAGTCCAGCCATGAACGTCTCCGGAGGTGCTCGAGCGCTGGGACAGTGGCTGCTTCTGGGCGCCATCGTGGGGGGCGTGTGCGGCGTGGCGTCCGCGGTGTTCCTGGCGCTGCTGGAGGAGGCCACGGAGTTCCGGCTGGCGCATGGGTCGCTGGTGTACGCGCTGCCCGTGGCGGGGCTGGTCCTGGGGGCGGTGTACGGCCGGTGGGGCGCATCCATCCGGGGCGGCAACAACCTGGTGCTGGACACGGTGCATGAGGGCGACGCGGTGATTCCCCTGCGCATGGCGCCCATGGTGCTGCTGGGCACGGTGCTCACGCACCTGTTCGGCGGGAGCGCGGGACGGGAGGGCACCGCGGTGCAGATGGGCGCGAGCCTGGCGGACCAGATTGCGTGGCGCTTCCGTGTATCGCCGGACACGCGGCGCGAGCTGCTGGCGGCCGGCATCGCGGGCGGCTTCGGTTCGGTGTTCGGCACGCCGCTGGCGGGCACGGTGTTCGGGCTGGAGGTCGTGTGCGTGGGCCGGCTGGGCTACGAGGCGCTCCTGCCCGCGCTCACGGCCGCGGTGGTGGGCGACCTGGTGACTCGCGGGCTGGGCATCCATCACACGGTGTATCCGGTGCCGCAGGCGCTGGCGCTGACGCTGCCCGTGCTGGGCAAGTGGCTGGTGTTCGCGGTGGGCATCGCGGGCGTGGCGGTGGCCTTCATCGAGGGCACGCATGGACTGAAGCGGGTCCTGGAGCGCCGTGTGCCCTGGCTCCCCGTGCGCATGGCCCTGGGCGGCCTGGGGGTGGTGGGGCTCTGGAAGCTCGCGGGCACCAGCGACTACCTGGGCCTGGGCGTGCCCGGCATCCTTCGCGCGTTCGAGGATGTGTCACTGCCCTGGGGCGCGTTCGCCTGGAAGCTCGTGTTCACGGTGGTGACGCTGGGCGCGGGGTTCCTGGGGGGTGAGGTGACTCCGCTGTTCTTCATTGGCGCGGCGCTGGGAAATGTCCTCGCCCGGCTGTTGGGGCTGCCGGTGGACCTGGGCGCGGCGGTGGGCATGGCGGCGCTGTTCGCGGCGGCGGCCAATACGCCGCTCGCGCTGTCGCTGATGGCGGTGGAGCTGGTGGGCGCTTCCGTGCTGCCTCACGTGGTCATCGTCGCCACGGTGGCGTACCTGCTCACGGGCCACCGGGGCATCTATCCGTCGCAGCGCATCGCCCGGAAGAAGCTGGGCGGGCCGCTGCTGGACCGCGTCGTCGCGCTGCGCGACGTGCACGAAGCGCCCCGGAAGGGACCCGGGGCGCCTCGTTGAGCGGGCGCTACTTGCAGGTGAATGACCAGCGGCAGGTGCCGGAGGCGCACTCGCGATCGCTGGAGCAGGCCGCGCCCCGGGCTCGCTTGTTCACGCACTTGCCTGAGTTGAGCCCCCAGCCGCAGAACTGGTTCGCTCCGCAGGGCGAGTCGCTGTCGCAGAGGCAGCTTCCCGTGGGGTTCAGGTAGCAGTCCGCGCTGCAGCGGTCGGTGGTGCACTCGCGGTCGGACTTGCACGTCTGCCCGTAGGCCTTGGAGCGCGGCGTGTAGCACCAGCCCACCGCGTTGAAGCAGCCTCCGCAGGCTCCGGAGAGGCACTGGCCGTCACGGCCGCACGACGTGCCGTCCGTCTTGCGGTCCACGCAGTCGTTGTCGCCGGCGTTGCCCGGGATGTCGTTCTGGCAGGCGGGCGTGGTCTTCTCGTTCTGGGCGAGCTTGTCGTTCATCACCTCGCGGACGATGAGCATGCCCTTGTCCATCATCGCCTGGAGGAGCTGCTGGCCGTCCACGGTGAGGCCCTTCACGTTGCGGCACTGGGCGTCCACGTCGAAGCCCAGCGTGAAGCCGGAGGCGGTGGCTCCGAAGTCGGTGTCGATGTGGCAGTTCTCCAGGAACTGCGCGGCCTGGAAGATGACGTTGTGCAGGGCCGCTCCGCCGAAGCGGTTGTCCAGCCGAAGAGCTTGCTGGTCTCGATGGAGAGGACCATGGCGAGCCTGCCCTGCGAGATGATGCGCCGTGCGTCCGCGGGCGACAGGGTGATCTCCACCCAGTCGTTGGCCGCGTCGAAGGCGTGGGCCATCTGGAGCTGGACCTCCACGTCCGTCATCTCGTCGCAGGCGCGCTTGCGGTTCCGCGGGGGCAGCTTCAGCCCGGACACCGCGGGCAAGACGCGGTGTCCCAGCGTGTGTTCAGGGCACGGTTTGAGCCGTCAGCTCCCTTCGCCTCAGCTCCGGGGTGGCCACACGGAACTCCGCGGGCAGCATCCTCAGGATGCGTTCGCGGCGGTAACGGGCGTTGGTCAGGCGCTGCTCCAGGGCGGCCATCTCGGCCCGGGTCGCCTTGTCGGGTGTCCCGGTGCGCTGGGTGAGCGCGGCCAACCTTCGCGAGACTTCTTCCAGCTCGCGGTCGATGAGCACGGGCTGGATGTTCCGCTTCGCCTTCGCCTTGCGGCCCTGGGCGTTGTTCTCAATCCAGACCGGCAACACGGAGACCTCGGACAGGGACACCGGGGCTCCGGGCTCCTCCCGGGTCACTCCGACTCTCAGGAGCAGCGTGTCCCTCTTGTCTCCGTCCTTCCCCAGTTGCCCCTTCACGTGCCGGTAGAAGCGCGCCTGGTTCGCCACCAGGTTGCCCAGGGAGTAGGCGATGAAACCCCGGCGCCCGGACTTCGTCGTGTAGGCCTCCAGGGGCTGGAGCACGTGCGGATGGTGCCCGATGACCGCGAAGGCTCCCGCTTCCAGGAAGGACTGCCCCAGGGCCCTGTCCAACGGGTGCGGCGTGTCCGTGTACTCGCGCCCCCAGTGCCCCATCACGAAGAGCGCGTCGCACTTCGCCGCCGCCGCGCGCACCCGCTCCAGGGCCTCCTCCGGTTTCAGCCCTCTTCTCGAGGCGTGCTCCGGATAGGGCAACAGCGCCACGTGCGGCGCGTCCGCTTCCTTCGGGTTGCTGAAGCCGTTCAGGCTCCTGGTGAAGGAGAGGAAGCCCAGCTTGATGCCTCGCACCTCCATGAACACCGGCTCCCAGGCCGCGTCTCTTGTCGTCCCCGTGCCCGTGTGGCGCAGGCCCGCCGCGTCCAGGTTTCGCAGCGTCTCCACCAGGCCCTCCACGCGCTGATCCCTTGCGTGGTTGTTGCCCGTGGACACCACCTTCACTCCGGCGTTCACCAGGGCCTGCGCCATCGCGGGGGGCGCGTTGAAGACCAGCTCCTTCGTGAAGGCCTTCGTGTTGGCCGTGACGGGCGTCTCCAGGTTCACCACGCCCACGTCCGCCGTCCGCAGCACGTCCGACAGCGGACCGAAGACGTGGTCCCAGCCTTCGTGGTTCCCACTGCGCGCGTGGGCCTTCGCCACCGACTTCACCTCGCCGTGCGGAATCACGTCTCCGCCAAAGACGAGTTCCACCCGCGCGGGCGCGGCCATCCCCCACAGCGGGATGAACACCAGCAGGGCCCCCCACCCTCGCATCAGTCCTGCTCCCGCACTCCGATGAAGACTTCCCGGTTCCAGGGGTCCCTGCGCGTCGTCGCGGGACAGCCGGCCTCTCGCATCCATTCGAGCCAGTCGTCACGCCGGAACAGTCCGAAGCGGTGGCGCTCCTGCGACATGCTCACCGTTCCGTCGGCCTCTCTCAGCAGATAGGCGAACGCGGTCTCGAAGGTCTCGTCGTCCGGATCCGGATCCCACGTCCACATGAGGTAGCGCATCCCGCGCCCGTCCGGACCGTCGTGGCCTCCGGACTCGGTGAGGGGCTCGAAGGTCTCACGCACGCAGTCCGGCAACAGCACCACCCGGCCTCCCGGACGGCAGTGGGCCGCCGCCGTGAGGACCGTGGCGCGCGCTTCCTCGCGCTCCACCGCGTACATGATGGCGTCGTGCACCATCACCCGGTCGAACGTGCGCCCCAGCCGCAGCGAGCGCATGTCCCCCACGCGGTGCTCGCACTCCGGGTTCACCTTGCGGCTCACCGCCACCATCTCCGGCGAGCGGTCCGTCAGCGTCAGCGTGAAGTGCTTCTTCAGGTGGAAGGCCAGGCTTCCTCCGCCCGAGCCCAACTCCAACAGCGTGCGCGCCGGGCCCTCCTCCGGATGCAACAGGGGGAGCAGGTCCTCCGCCTCCTCGCAGTACTCCTCCGGTGGCGAGAACATGGGCCACCAGGAGGCGAGGTCGGTGTAGAGCTGGGGCTCCTCCACGGGAGGCGGGAGCACGGTGCGCAGCGACGCCATGGATGACTTCCTCGGAGACGAAGCACCGTTCTACCGCCCGGACAACCCGTGCGTCCATGAGGCCTAACGGACCTGGATGGCGTCCGCGACCACGTAGGTCCCCGCCGTCACCCAGCGGCTCAGTTGGACCTTGTTCCACCCCGCCGGGAAGCTCCACGTGCCGAGCGTGTTCCACCTGGCGCCGTTGAGCGTCTGGTTCACCTTCACGTTCGCCAACTGCGTGCCGGAGGCGTTGGTGACGATGAAGGGCGCGGCCGTGGAGCGGTCGCTCGCCGCCGTCCACCACGCGTCCACCGTCTTCGTTCCCGCCGCGGACAGGTAGAACCAGAACGTCGCCGGCTCCGACACCGCCGCTCCCGGGGAGACCAGGTAGCTGGTGCCGTAGTAGCCCGCCACGTTCGTGGAGGACGCCCAGCTCGTGCCCGTGAGCTGGATGTAGCCCTTGGACGGGTCGTTGTTCGCGTTGTTGCTGTCGATGACGAGCCCCGTCGACGAACCGCCGCCGGACGTCCACAGGTACGTCACGTCCACCCAGTCGTTGTTCGACATGCCCAGGTCCAGCCAGAACGTCCCGTCCGCGAGGTCGATGCCCGCGGGGTTCGACGGCCGGCGGCCGAACTGGTCCAACCCGCCGTTGAAGTTGTCCTGGTACGCCGCCTGCGCCTCCGGCTTGCCCTGCGGCAGCGTCTTCCACATCTCGCGCACGCTGGACGGGTTCCAGTAGTCGTCCTTCGTGTTCCACGGGCCCACGTCCCAGACGGACGTCGTCGCGCACTTGCCCGTCTTCGAATAACAGACGCGCACCTGGTACTCGGAGCCTCCGTTCGACGCGAGCCCGCGCCGCGACGGCAGCGCCACGAAGCGGTCGTTGGACTTGATGACGTGGCCGTTCGCCGTCGTGCCGCCCACCAGGCCTTCACGGGTGGCGTAGACGCGGTAGGTCAGCGGCGCGAGCGTCTGGAGGGTTTCCTCCGTGCCGGTGCCTTCACGCCAGCCCTCCAGGCCGACCTCCTGGACCACGGGGCCGCGGCCCCGCTCGTCCGCGATGAGCGCGAGGCGCACCTGCACCTCCGTGCCCGCGCGGGGCAGGCGCGCGGCTTCGTCTTGCGTGGCGGTGCGCCACTCGCTCCAGGCACCTCCGGGGTTTCTCACGCGCACGTCCACTTCGACGCCCTGCCCCAGGCTCACGGCCGCCTGGACTCGCGGACGGAAGGTGTCCACGGGCTGCTCGAGCGTGCGCGGCGGGAACTCGAAGAGGCCCGTGAGCCGGCTCTGGCCTTCAGGGCGGCGCATCACGGCGTTGGGTTCGTAGAGCAGCCCGTCCCGCGTGCCCACGAGCTCCGACGTGCCCGTTCCCGTGGAGAGGTTCTCCGTCCAGCGCTGGGCGCCGGGCTCCGCCGACGCCACGCCTTCCGCGAAGACCGCGCCCAACATCACCGCCATCAGGGTGGACCGCCACGACGCGCGCATGCCTGGACTCCCGGGAAATGGACAAAAACGTTTAGACCGTTCAACGTTTAAATCCGTCTTTCCCGGTTCTCAAGAGCCAAGGCGTGAAACCGCCGTGGCCCGGTGCATCACGTCCCGTTGAAGGCCAGGGGTCCGCGTCGTGGGCCTGCCCATCGACCCATCGAGACCCGTCAGTCCGCCGACTTCGTGCCGAAGAGGCGGTCTCCCGCGTCGCCCAGGCCGGGGAGGATGTAGCCGTGCGCGTCCAGCTTCTCGTCGATGGCGGCGGTGAAGACGCGCACGTCGGGGTGGTGCTCGCGCAGGTTCGTCAGGCCCTCCGGACACGCGAGCAGACACACGAAGCGCAATGAGCCCGGGCGGCTTCGCTTCACCCGCTGGAGCGCCGCCACCGCGGAGTTGCCTGTCGCCAGCATCGGGTCGCAGACGATGACGTCGCGGTCCTCCAGGTTGGCGGGCACGCGGTAGTAGTACTCCACGGCGCCCAGCGACTCCGGGTCGCGGTAGAGGCCGATGTGGCCCACCCGCGCGGAGGGCACCAACTGGAGCAGGCCGTCCAGGATGCCCTGCCCTGCTCTCAGGATGGGCACCAGTACCAGCTTCTTGCCGTCCAGCGCCCAGCCCGTGGTGCGCGCCATGGGCGTCTCAATCTCCTCCTCGCGCAGCTTCAGGTCCCGCAGCGCCTCGTACCCGAGCAGGAGGGAGATCTCCTCCAGCAGCGCCCGGAAGGCCGCCGTGCTCGTGTCCGTCCGGCGCATCACCGTCAGCTTGTGCTTCACCAGCGGGTGGTCCACCACCGTGCAGTTCGGGAAGTCCATGCGTCGCCGTCCTTGTCTGTATGGGTTTCAGAACACCGTGCCGTCACTGCGGATGCGGATGGGCGGCACGCCCCCGGGGCGCAGCTCCGCCGCCACCCGGCGCCCCGCCGTCCACGTGCCGCCCTGGAGCACCTTGGCCAGCGGCAGCTCCTCCGCGCTCAATTCCAGACGCCCTCGCACCAGCGCGGCCACGCGGTCCAGGAGCGCCACCGTCAGCGCCCGCCACTCCACGATGGGCGGGTCACCCGGGCCGTAGACCTCCGCCGTCAGGCGCGGGTCCTGCGGCACCAGCACGCCCAGGTCCACGAAGAGGCCGCCGTTGCGGTACTCCGGCAGGCCGGTGAGCGCGTCCAGCTCCGTCACCGTCACGCCGGCCTCCGCCAGCGGCTCCACCAGCGAGTACGCCAGCCACTGGGACAACTTGTGGAAGGGCACCAGCGCGTCCGCGCTCCCCGGCGGCCCGAGCGCCGGATGCGGCCACACGTCCCCCAGGTTCACGCCGTCCACCGTCGTGCGCCCCGGCCAGATGGGGCCCAGCACCTCCAGCACCGTGCCCAGCACCTCCGCCGCCCGCACGCTGCGGCGGTGCGCGGCCAGCATGTCGAACAGCGTGCCCGGCCTGGGCAGCACGCGCGACAGCGCCTGCATCAGGTGCAGCCGCCCCTCCACGCCCAGCAGGGGGTTGGACTCCGACACCTGGAAGCCGCGCTCCAACTGCTCGCGCGTCATGCGGCCCAGCGCCTCCGCGTCCGCGCGCAGCGGCCGGTCCGGGTCCGACGAGAAGCCGCCCGCCATGAACATGCGCAGCGACGCCACCGCCAGCCCCTCCGAGCGCACGTAGGACGCGCCCCCGGGCTCCTGGTAGCGCCACGTGGGGCCGCTGCCCGCGTCCAGGAGCACGCTCACCACGCCCAGGTCCACCTTCGCCCGGGCCCGCTCCTCCGGCGGCAGCGGGGCCAGCCTCGCCTCCAACTGCGCGAGCCGGGGCACGCCTCCCGCGTCGAAGTGCCTCCAGCGGCTGTGCACCGGGATGTCCAGCCGGGGGTACGCCTCGTGCGTCACCGCCAGCACCCGGTCCACCACCGTGGGCAGCCGGGACGGCTCCACCCGGAAGTACTGCAGCCGGCCGGCGAGCCCCAGGTCCAGCACCTGGTGACAGCGCTCGCGGATGGCCGCCGGGCTGCGCAGCCACGCCACCGTGGGGGACACCTCCTGCACCCGGCTCGCGTCAAGCATCGAGGTCCCGTCCCTTCACCTGCGCCAGCTCCCCCGCGTCCGCCACCGGCCCGCGCGTGAAGTAGCCCGCGGCCTTCTTCGCCTCCATCTCCACCTTCGCGTCGGCGGGGATGAGCCCGTCCGGGATGGGCACCCGTTCGAGGATTTCAATGCCCGAGCGCACGATGGCGTCGTGCTTCATGTCGCTCATGGAGATGAAGCGGTGGATGCGCGTGATGCCCAGCCAGTGCAGCACGTCCGGCATCAGCTCCTGGAAGCGCATGTCCTGCACGCCCGCCACGCACTCCGTGCGGTGGAAGTACGTGGCGGCGGAGTCCCCGCCCTCCTGGCGCTTGCGCGCGTTGTAGACCAGGAACTTGGTCACCTCGCCCAGCGCGCGGCCCTCCTTGCGGTGGTAGACGATGAGCCCCACCCCGCCCTGCTGCGCCATCCGCACGCATTCTTCAATGCCGTGCACCAGGTAGGGCCGGCAGGTGCAGATGTCGCTGCCGAAGACGTCCGAGCCGTTGCACTCGTCATGCACGCGCGCCGCCAGCGGCACGTCCCGGTCCGCGAGCGCGGTGATGTCGCCAAACACATACAGCGACAGCCCGCCGATGGGCGGCAGGAAGACGTGCAGGTCCGGGCGGGTGATGAGCTCCGGGTACATGCCTCCGGTGTGCTCGAAGAGGCCGCGGCGCAGCGCGCCCTCCGTGAGGCCGAAGCGCTCGGCGATGCCGGGCAGGTACCAGACGGGCTCCACGGCGGCCTTCACGACCTTCACGTCGCCATTGGCCGCGACCAGGTCCCCGTCCACCTTGAGGCGCCCGGCGGTGATGGCCTCGCGCACCTCCGGCATGTTGATGTGGGCCCGGGTGACGGCGATGGTGGGCCGGTAGTCCACGCCCTGCTCGGCGTAGGCGCGGAACACCTGCGAGGCCACGGCGCCCCAGGGGTCCAGCGACACGATGCGCTTGGGGTCACCCCACGCCGGATAGGGCCCCACCTGCGCCGCGGGCGAGGTGTTGGTCAGGTCCGCCTTGTGGTCCTGCTGCAGCTTGCCCGCGGACACCGCCAGCGCGCGGTAGATGGAGTACGCGCCCGAGTGTGTGCCGATGACGTTCCGGTTCGCGGGGTCGGAGAGCGTGGCCACCACCGGGCCCCGGCGCAGCGGCTCCGACTCGCCCCAGCGCAGGGGGACTCCGGGGGCCTGACCATCGGGATGGGACGTGAGACGGATGTGATTGACCGGCTTCTTGTCAGCCATGGGGTGCACCCTCCTCGCGGGGCGCGTGGGAAAAGACAGATGTCTGGGAATGGGGCGAAGCGGCTTGGGTCAGCTCATCCAGGAGCCGTCGGTGCGCGCGGACCACTTGCGCGTCACCTTCTTGAGCTGGCTCCAGAAGTCGAGGCTCGACGGTCCCGTCACGTCCCCGTGGCCGAACTTCGACTCGCCCGTGCCGCCGAAGGAGAAGGGCTCACGCGGCACCGGAACGCCCACGTTCACGCCCACCATGCCGGCCCTGGCGCCCTCCACCACCGTCTGCGCCACCGCGCCGCTGGTGGTGAAGATGGACGCCGCGTTGCCATAGGGCGACGCGTTCTCCACCGCGAGCGCCGCCGACAGCGTGGGCACCCGCACGATGGACAGCACCGGGCCGAACAGCTCGCGCCGCGCGGCCTCCATGTCCGGGCGTACGTGGTCCAGCACCGTGGGTCCCAGCCAGTGGCCGTTCGCGTAGGCCTCGCCCGCGGGCCGCTTGCCGCGCCCGTCCAGGAGCAACCGCGCCCCGTCCGCCTGGGCCCTGGCGATGGCCGTCTCCAGCCGGTCCACCGCGCCCCGGTCGATGAGCGCGCCCATGCCCGGGCCGACCTCCAGGCGTGAGGCCCGCCGGAGGATGTCGTCCACCAGCGGCTGCACGTCCCCCACCGCGAGCATCACGCTGGCCGCCATGCAGCGCTGGCCCGCGCAGCCGGTGAACGAGTCCACCACCGCCTGCGGCGTGAGCTCCGGGTCCGCGTCCGGCACGACGATGAGGTGGTTCTTCGCGCCTCCGAGCGCCAGCACGCGTTTGCCGTGGCGGCTGCCCTCCACGTAGACGTGCCTCGCGACGGGGGACGAGCCCACGAAGGCCAGGGCCTTCACGTCCGGGTGCTCCAACAGCGCGTCCACCGCGGGCTTCGCGCCATGCACCACGGAGAAGACGCCCGGGGGATAGCCCGCCTCCACCATCAACTCGCCCATGGCGGTCGCGGTGAGCGGCACCTTCTCCGAGGGCTTGAGGATGAAGGCGTTGCCCACCGTGACGGCGATGGGGAACAGCCACAGGGGCACCATCGCGGGGAAGTTGAACGGCGTGATGCCGGCGACGACGCCCAGGGGCTCGCGGCGGTATTCGCAGGTGACGCCCCGGCTCACCTCCAGGTGCGCGCCGCTGTCCAGGTTCTGCAGCGACAAGGCGAAATCACAGACCTCCATCCCCTTGAGCAGGCCCGCGCGGCCCTCCGCCACCGTCTTGCCGGACTCGCTCGCGGCCAGGTGCGCGAGCCTTTCCAGGTGCGTCTCCAGGAGCGCGCGGAAGCGTTGCAGGAATTGGGTGCGCTCGCGCAGCGGGGTGACGCGCCAGCCTTGCGCGGCGGCCTTCGCCGCCTCCACGGCCTGGGCGACACCGGAGGCGGTCGTCAGCGGCACCCGGCCGATGAGCGCGCCGGTATAGGGACTGCGGACCTCCTGCGCGGACGCTCCGGCGGGAGAGACCCACTCTCCGCCCACGAGGTTGCGACAAGAGACGACGCTCTCGGGTAACCGAACAAAGGACACGCGCACCCCCCCGGTGTTGCGTGACGAATGGGCGGCAAGGATAGACGCAAACGCGGAAGCCAGGGCAAGGCGGGGGGCGTCACCGTGTCCTTGCCTGATCGGAAGCGATGGATCTCCCCATGTTGCTGTGTCGCAAACCCGACCGATGCGTGGGTGCGCGAACGTGCGCGCCGCGCTTCGTCAGGCCTGGGAGAGCATCCGCTGGTGCCGCTCCGACAGCGCGGCGGGGTCCGTGAGGGTGCGCAGCTCCGCGATGGCGGTGGCGTCCTCGGTGTCCGGGTTGAGGCCGAGCGAGATGGCCTCCAGGTACAGCTCCAGCGACAGCAGGAAGCGCGAGTCGGCGGTGAGGGGGTCGCCCTGTTCGCGCATCAGCTCGCCGTCCTCGCGCACCAGCTTCGCGAGCATGCGCACGCGCGAGGCGGTGCCCAGCAGGCGCGAGGTGGACTCCGCGTCCGCGAGGGTGAGCGCGCCGTACTCCATGCCCAGCACGGAGAGGGCGGTGTCGTGGATGAGGGCGCGTGCTTCACCGTACCGCTTCTCCTTCCGGGCCTTGAGGATGCTGGCGATGGCGGCGACGAACTGCTCGACGGCGCGCTCGATGAAGTCCTTGCGGAGGGACATGGGTTCCGCAGGGTAAGCCCGACCCGGGGCGGCCGCACGTTTCCCACCCTGAGGGCACCCTCGTGTCACATGAAACCCAGGAGGTTTCTTGTTTTCAGTGCCTTGGAGGGAAGGAGGAGTGTCCGGCGGACGGACTCCGGGTCGTTCGAGGCGGCTGGAGGGATTGAACGACCCGACCCGAGGTCTGGTTGCGTATCCCTTTCAAGCGCGGATCCGCGGGAGACCGGGGTGATTCGCGCGCCCCCGACGTCATTCATCTGGAGAGTCCACCGTGGGAGCGCCTTTCGCTCGCGCACAGCCGCGTCCGTTGTCCGAGGCACCGGCCCTGGAATGGGAGCGCCGGTGGGACATCACCGACGCCGAGCGCATCCGCATCATCCTCGCCACCGCCGCCGCGCTGGGCTCGCCCGCCCTGCTGCGACGGGGAGGCTCGGCGTCGCCGCTGCGGCTGGAGACGCTGGAGCTGGAAGGCGGAGCGCTCCACTGGTCCGGGCTGACGGTGGATCCGGGCGCTGACGCGTGGGAGGTGGAGGTGTCTGGCCATGGCTGCGTCTACCGGATGCTCCTGTCCGGCGAGACCGCGGAGCCGGGGACGTGGGTGACGCCGCAGCCGCGTCAGTTGATCCAGGTGCGCCGCCGGGCACATCGGCGTGCTCCCGCGCCGCCGGACCTGCGCGTGCGCCTGCCGCTGCCGGGATGGCTGGGCCGGGAGCGCGACGCGCTGGAGGTGTCCCCGCACGGGATGGCGCTGCGGCTGGGCGCCGGGGAACGCCTTCCGCCGGGCCGGGTGCTCCAGCCCATCGAGCTGCGCACGGCGGCGGGTGACGCCCTGTCGCTGCGCGGGGAGGTGCGCCATGTGTCGGACCGCGCCGATGGGGAGCTTCTGTGCGGGCTGCTGGTGACGCCGCTGACCCCCGGGGACGCGGAGCAATGGCAGACGCTGGTGGCGCGGGCCCTTCACCCGACGACGTGCACCGATGGGGCGCGGGTGGAGGAGCAGTGGCGGCTGTTCATCGACTCCGGCTACTTCAACCTGGCGGGCAGGGCCGCGGAGGACTTCGAGTCGCGGCGGCGGAGCTTCGTCGAGCTGGGCCGCCGGGCCGGTTCGATGGGCTCGGTCCTCACCGGGGTGGTGTGGCCTTCCGAGCGCGGCGTGGAGGCGACGCTCTCCGCGATGAAGCCCTACCGCTCCATGTGGATGGTGCACCAGTTGGCGCGGCGCCAGGACGCCACGCGGTTCGAGCGCCTCAAGGGCCAGATGCTGCGCGAGCTGTACGTGCACTGCGTGGAGCACGCGCAGCGGGACAGCGGGTTCCGGTGGCTCGCGGCGTACATCGAATCGACCGTGCCCTTCACGTACCGCTCGCACGTCGGCTTCGCCGAGCGCATGGCCGCGACGGGCCGGACGCTGATGCTGCCGATGCGAATGATTGACGTCGGGTGTGGCCCTTCCCCTGCCCCGCTGACGCCGGGTCTGGAGTTGGGGCCCGCGACGGAGGCGGAGCGGCGGCTGCTGGTGGAGCGGATCGCCCTCACCCGGCCCGCCTGCTACGCCGAGGCGTTGGACCTGCGCCTGGAGACGCTGGACCTGCGGGACGCGACGCGGGCCTGGCAGGCGGTGGGCCTGGAGCGTGAGCGGCACCTGCTGGTCGCTCGCGAGGGCGCGAAGCCGGTGGCGGTGGCCGTCCTGGAGTCGGGGGCTCCCGGGACCAATCCCTTCGGGTTGCTGGACTCCGTGCGGGTGTTCGCGCTGTCCGCCCGGGCGCGGCGGGCCTATCCGGCGCTGATGGAGGGGGCTCGCCGCTGGTTCGCGGAGCGGGGACGCGATGGGTTCACCTTCCTGGCCGAGGAGGCTGGCGACGTGGAGGCGGCAGGCCTGCATGACGCGGCCCCGGACGCGAAGCCCTTCCTGTGGCTCATCCCCGCGGACCTCGCTCCCGAGTTCCTGGAGCACATCCACGAGCAGACGGCTCCCCGTCCGCTCTCCCACCCCCAGAAGGAGCTGTCATGAGCCTCATCCAGACGCAGTACCTGCCGCACGCCCAGCCCACCCGCGCCCGGCTGGAGACGGACCCCGTCGTGCGCACGCTCCTGTCGCCGGACATCGCGCCGGACCTGATGGCGCGCTTCCTCATCGAGTGGTCCGCCCGGGGCGCGTACATGACCGAGCCCGTGGACGGATGGATCCGCGGCGCCGGTGAGCGCTGCACCGCGCTGGGCCAGGAGAAGGTGGGCCGGCAGCTCATCACCCACGCGAAGCACGAGGCCGGCCATCACCTGATGACCCTCCAGGACGCGCGTGTGCTGACGGCTCAGTGGAACGCGAGCCACTCGCAGCAATTGGACGCGGAGGCGCTGGTCGCCCAGGCCCCCACGGCCGCCATGCGCGAGTACCGGCAGGTGCACGACGAGGCCATCACCGGTGACCTGCCGCTGGGTCAGGCCGCCATCGAGTACGAGGTGGGCTACCTGGCCGTCGTGCTGGTGCCGCGCATCCTGGCGCGCGTGCGTGAGGTGCTGGGACAGGGGACGCTGGACACCCTCACCTTCCTGCGCGAGCACGCGGAGGTGGACGTGGGCCACACCGCGCTCAACGAGCGGATGATGGAGGGGCTCTTGAGCACCCATCCCGAGGAGGGCCGGCGGCTGGCGTCGTTCGGCTCGCGCGGGCTGGACTGCTACCTGCGCTTCCTGGACGACTGCATGGAGGCGGCGCGCCGGAGCCTGGGCGGCGTCACGGCTGCGGCGGCCTGAGAGGACTCACGGAGCCGCGTGGCTCCGTGACTTCCAGTACTCGCGCTGCGCGGGCACGGAGAGGAGTTCACGCTCCGGATAGCGCAGCGCGGTCAGCTTGCCTCCGAACACACAGCCGGTGTCCACGCAGACGGTGTTGTTCACCCATTCGGATTCCGGCACGGCGGTGTGGCCGTACACGACCGTCGCCTGCCCCTGGTAGCCGCGGGCCCAGTCGGCCCGCACCGGCAGGCCGTAGGCATCCGCCTCGCCGGTGGTCTCTCCGTAGAGGGCGAAGTCGCGCACCTCCGGGGTGTCCCGGCCGTGCATGGACTCCTTCAGGCCCGCGTGCGCTACCACCAGGTGGCCGCCGTCCAGGACGTAGTGCGGTGAGCGGGCTTCGATGAAGTCGGCGACCGCCTGGGAGAATCCGGGCGGCTCACGTTCCAGTTGCTCCAGCGTCATCGCGAGCCCGCGTCCCGCGCGCACGTCCTTGCCTCGCAGCTTCTTGAGCAGCTTGAACTCGTGATTGCCGGGCACGCACAGCGCGGTGCCCGCATCCACCATCCCCATCACCAGGCGCAGCACGTCCGTCACGCGCGGCCCCCGGTCGATGAGGTCGCCCAGGAACACGACCTTGCGCCCGTGGGGCGTGCCCACGTCGAAGCCGGGGCCTCCGTCCGCTCTCGGCGCGACCGTGTAGCCCAGCTCCGTCAGCAGGGCCTTCAGTTCGTCGAAGCAGCCGTGGATGTCTCCGATGATGTCGAAGGGGCCGTGCTCGTCGTGGCGGTGGCTCGGCAGGGGGCGGTGCTCGAAGGCCACCGCGCCCACCGTCTCCGGCGTGAGTATGTGCACGTGCCGGATGCCTTCCTTCGTCAGCCCCTTCAGCGCGTTCTGGAGCTGCTGCACCTGGTTGCGCAGGGCCTTGGGACTGGCCGACCCGGAGCGCGTGCGGTTTCGCTCCAGGCAGAGCGCCTCCGGCGTGTCCATGGCCACCGCGACCAGGGCCACGTGGTGCTCGCGTGCCAGGGTCACGTAGTGACGGCGGGACTCGGCGCTGAGCGGGACGCCGTCGATGACGGTGAGCGTGCCCTTCTCGAGCCTTCGCGCCACCTCGTCGTGGAGCTTCGTTTCGTTGCCCGTGCCGGGCAGCACGTCCTCTGGGAGGAAGTGCGCGTTCGCGAGGGTGGACTTGCCGGAGCCGGAGGGGCCCAGGAGCAACACGAGCGACTGCTCGGGGATGGGGATCATCATGGTGGGAACACCGGGGTGGGGGTCGGCGTACCGACCGGCGCCCCTTCCGGGGCAGGGCGCACGCCACGACTCCAGCGCGCGATCCCTTCCGGTGCCCGGGTCACGCGAGCGTTCGCGGACCCTCCGGCGTCAGACGGGATGCGCTCACTACGGTTGAACGCGTTCCCGCCTGACATGCGTCACTTCAGGGGCAGCAGGTACGCCTCCAGGAACACGTCCGGGAGGCGGTCCATGTCGCCTTCGGGCGTACGCTGGTAGCCGCGGCGCTGATACATGCGCGCGACGCCTACCGCCCCCCGGCGCACATGGAGGGAGATGGCGTCCACGCCCCAGCGCTTCGCGAGGACCTCCGCCTCCGCCAGCAGCGGCTGGGCCAGGCCCTGGCCGTGATAGCGCACCGAGGTGGCCAGGGCGCGCAGGTCCGCCGTGCGGGGCAGCCAGGCCTCGGTGCCGGGCGCGCCGGGCGGATACAGGGCCACCGTGCCCGCGACCTCTCCGTCCACGTCCGCCACCAGGATGGTGCACACCTTGCGCCTGGCGGCGACGTCGCGCAGGAACGCCTTGCGCTCGTCGGAGTAGACGACCTCCGGCAGCTTCTTCGCGTACTGCGTGACGTAGGCGTCCACCAACAGCTCGCCAATCGCCTTGTCGTCCTCGGGCCGCGCCTCGCGGATGACGGCTCGCTTCACCACGTCCGTGCTCATGCGCCGCCCTCTAGCATGACGCCCCGGAGCCCGCGCGGCGCATCCGGGCAGGCATCCAGGGTTGTACCTCCCCCGTCCGACACGGGCCCGACCGGGCGACCAGGACCGGGGGTCCGGGACCCGGCGCTTCAAAACCTGTCCGACTGTCGGACAGGTTTGTTCGGTGTGCCTCCGGCGGGGGGAGCACGGTCCTGGCGCGTTGCGGCAGGCGCGCTTCGCCTGCCCTCTCCGCGCCTACCTCCTGCGGGCGGGCACGGTTACGCGAGCGTGACGACGACGCATCCCGCCGAGCGCCCAGGCCGCGAACACCAGGCCTCCCGCGACCGCCGCCGTTCCGCCTCCACCCGTGGTGCAGCCTCCTGCCTGGGCGTCATCGAGCGCGTCCAGCGTCACGTCTGAAGTGGAGCCAGGTGTTCCCTTCGAGGGGCCTCCCGCGGCTTCTTCCGGCATGGGCTCCTTGCCTCCGTCCGTCGGCTGCTGCGTGCCTGCGTCCGGCTGCTGCGTTCCCGCGTCCGGCGTCTGGGTCGCGGTCAGCTCCTCGTAACGCTGGATGAGCTTCAGCCTTGCCGCGTCGAAGGCGGCTCCGTCGTCGGTTACTCGCGACGCGGCTGGGATCAGGTCCCGGGCCACCTTGCGCGCGAAGCCCGGGTCTCCCGCGTCAGCCACCGCCTTGAGCCACTCGTAGTCCTGCATGCCCTGACGGATGAGCTTGAGCCTCAGCGATGCCACCGGCACGTCCGTCCTGCCTCCGATGGCCTCCGGCGTGCCCGGGTAGAAGAGCGTCCCGTCCCCGTTGCCGTTGAAGCGGTACTGGTCCCTCCACGCCGTGGAGAGCATGCCCACCGTCTGGTAGTAGAGCTCGCCCGTCGCCCCCTGCAGGAACGTCACCCACTCCATCGCGCGCGCCTTCGCCGCGGACCGGTCCAGCATGTACGACGGCCAGCCCGCGCCCGGCTTGTTCTCCGGCGCGTTGGTCCCATACGCACAGCCGTGGCTCATGCAGCTCTGATACATCCACAACGCTGCTCCCGGACGCTCCAGGAAGTGCGTGTACGTCCCCCGCTGGTCGCCCCGGAAGTTCGCGTCCGTGCCGTCCAGGTGGTTCACCAGCGGCACCGCCGTGTCCACTGCGTCCTCCAAGCCGTGGGCCTTCAGCTCGCGCGAGTTCGTCGTCAGCATCGTGCGCAGCCCGGGCGCCGCCTTGCGCACCAACTCTCCCGTCGCGTGCACCTGCTCGAAGGACGTGCCGTAGGGCGGCTCGTCCCCCAACTGCACGTAGGCCCGGTCCAGCCAGCCCTTCTGCTTCATGTGCGCCGTGAAGTCCTTCAGGTTCGCCGCGTCGAGCGGTCCCACGTACTCCAGGCTCGTCATCCTCGCGCCTTGCAGCCGGTTGGGCGCGGTGCCCTCCAGGTACGGTCCCCACGTCGCGTCGAAGTTGCTCCACTCCGGCGGCCACGGCTTGCGCGGAAAGAGGCTGGAGAGCGTGAAGCGGTGCTCCAACGCCATGCGCTGGTAGCGCGTGAGCAACGGCTGCAATTCCTCCGGCGTGCAGTCTTCGCGGCCCGTGTGCGCGCGGCACACGTGCGGCGGCCAGAGCAGGAACGCGGACGACAGCGAGGACGTGCTCGGCAACACCGCGTCCACCACCGTCAGCCTCGCCGTCACCTGCCGCTGGAAGCCTCCGTCCGCTTCCACCGTCACAGTGCCCGTGTAGTCCCCGGGCGGCGCGTCCTCCGGCACGTGCACGTCCACCCAGAGGGCCCGCGCCTCCTTCGCCGGCACGTCGAAGGGGAAGGCCCTTCGCGTCTCACCGGCGATTTCGTCCGTGTCCGGCACCAGCCCGTCCGGCCACGCCCCCACCGGCTCTCCCGCCACCGACGCCTGCTTCGTGGTGACCAGCGCCTGCCGGTACAGCGTCACGTCCGGCCCCGTCAGCGCCGTGGAGCCCGGGCCCTCCAGCGCGGGCAGCTTCGCGCGCACGCCCTTCAGCCCCGCGTCGCCGCCGTGCAGCGCGACCTGGAAGGAGACGAACTCGTTGCGCGCGGCGGTGAGTCGCACCTCGGTGGCGCTCCGGGCTGCGGTCCCCGGCCGCACCTTCACCATCATCCCCTCGCTCCATACGGTGGGCCCGGCCGCGTACACCGGCAGGGCCACGGTCAGCGACAACAGGGCGGCGGCTCGGAACGGTCGAATCGAAGGCATGAAGAGACCAACGCGACCCGGCCCTGCCTGCCTTCCCGCACCGCGCGCCCCTGTCAGCCTGTCAGGCAGCCGGGCAGAAGCCGGGCGCTGGCTTGCTCCCACGTTGAGCCCGGTGAGACGCTTTCCGGCTTCATGGCCTGGTTCGAAGACCTCACCCCGTGTTCCGACCCCGGCGAGGGCGGTAGGCCCGTGCTCGCGGCCGGGTGGATCGACCACCTGCATCCGTATCCGCGCGGCCATGTGTCACGGCGCTTCGTGATGCGGCTGGTGGAGCTGCTGGAGGACCCGTGGCAGCCCCGGCGTTCGCTCGGGTGGCACGCCTGCGGCCTGTGCCGGTTCACGGAGGGGCCCCGCACCTTCGAGATGGAAGAGGGCTCTCGCGTGAAGCTGGGCACCAGCAACCTCTTCGTCCCCGCGGATGACCGGCTCTACATCGCCCCGTCGATGATGGTGCACTCCGTGGATGCGCACGGCTACGCGCCACCCGAGGAGTTCGTGAAGGCGGTGCTGGTGTGCCCGCCCATGCGCTCTCCCGCGTACCTGGCCGCGCTGCGCGACGTGGCGCCGCCTTGGCTCCTGGAAGCGGGTCCCCTGCCCCGCATGTCCGCGGGCGCCCGGCTGCGGGTCCGTTCGCGCCGCACGCGTCAGCTCATAGGAAGTCGCCGATGAGCCACGGCAACTGCTCTCCCAGCCGCTGAAGCAGGCCCCGCCGCTTCCAGCCCTGCCAGTGGACCTCCGCCGAGTGCGTGAGGTCCACCTCGAAGGACTTCGCCAGCTCCTCCGCCAGCACCGGGTCCTCCACCATCACCGAGGCCTCGTCGGTGTGGCTGAGCGCCAGCGGATCCAGGTTGGTGGAGCCCACGACGCTCAGCGTGTCGTCCGCGACCAGCGTCTTGGAGTGCATCATCGAGATTTCATACTCGTAGATGCGCACGCCGGCCTCCAGGAGCCGCGCGTAGGACGCCCGCTGCGCGTTGAGCACGGGCTTCACGTCGTGGTAGCGGCCCGGCACCAGCACTCGCACGTCCACGCCCTCGCGCGCCTTGAGGATGAGCATGTCGCTGATGGCCTCCGACGGGATGAAGTACGAGTTGGCGATCCACAGCCGGTGCTTCGCGGACGCGATGGACAGCAGCCACATCTTCGTGGCTTCCGACAGGAAGCGGTGCCCGGTGCTGGCCACGAAGAGGGCCCTCGCGTTGCCCGCGGGCGCGAGCTCCGGGAAGGACTCCGGGGGCAGGAAGGGGCCGCCGGACTCCTGCCAGTTCTGCGCGAAGGCGAGCTGCATGCCTCGCACGACGGGGCCTCGCACGCGGATGTTGGTGTCGCGCCAGGTCTCCGCCGCGTCGCCGTTGCCCAGCCAACTGCGCCAGATGCCGAAGCCGCCGGTCAGCGCGACCTCGCCGTCGCGGATGACCATCTTCCGGTGCATGCGCGCGCGGATCCGCACCGCGTCCAGGGACGTCACCGCGCCCTGATAGGGACGGTAGATGCGCACGTCACAGCCGGCGTCCGCGAGCACCGGGGCCACGACCTCGAAGTTCACGCTGCCCAGCGGATCCACGATGATCCGGCACTGCACGCCCGGGGCCCGCTCTCGCAGCGCGATGAGGAGCCGGTCCGACGGGATGCCCGGACGCCAGATGTAGCTGGCGATGTGGATGCTGGAGCGCGCGGCGCGGATCTCCTCCTCGATGACGTCGAAGACCTGGCCGTTCTGCACCAGCTCCACGCCGTTGCCGGGCTCCATCGGGACGCCCATCGTCTGCTCGATGGCGAGTTCCCTCGATGCCGGGTCCTCCGGCAACGCGCGCAGGCGCAGGTCCTGTCGGTGGTTCGGGTAGGTGCACCCCGCGGCGAGCAGGGTGAGCAGGATGGGCCAGACCAGCCGCACGGCACGGAAGCTAGGGCAGCCCCCGCCCTTCCGCATCCGCCGTGTGTCTCCGAGTGGCGGAAGCGTGTGGATGGACATGGACACCGTCCACCCGCTGACGGTTGGGCCCCGTGACACCCAAGGCCGGTGGTGCTGGATGCGCCGCATGCGCACTGCTGGGGCTCACGGCGAACACACCGGGAGCGCGGACACGGCATGGGGCGACGGGGGATGGCGGCAACGCGCGGGGCGCTCCTGTCATGGGTCCTGCTGGGGGCATCGGCCGGGGCCACCCCGATGGGACCGCGAGAGGTTCCTCCCGATGGGGAGGTTCCATCCGCGCCTCGCGCGGACGCGCCCGCGTCCTCCGCTTCGCCCTCGGAGCCTCCTGAGTCCTCCGCGCCGGAGCCTGCTCCGCCTCCGCTGAGGCCCACTGTCCTGGATGCGCCGTTGCTGGACGCGGATCCTCCGCCTCCTGCCTTGGCGCCGCGCCCGCTGCGGCCCTTCATTCCGCACGGCGAGCCCTACACGGAGGCCCCTTTGTCCGCTGGCACCTGGGCCGCTCATGGCGCGGTCACGCTGCTGCCCCTGGGCTCCGTCTGGGCCGCGACCCGCGTGGGCGGTGACACCCGCCTGGGCGCCACCGCCGCCGAGGCCGCCGCGGGCACCCTGCTCGCGTCGCTCCCGGGACGCTTCCTCTTCGTGCATCCCTCCTATCCGCAAGGACGGTGGATGGAGCTGGAGGTGGGCGCGTTCGGCGCCGCCATGGTCGTCACTCCGCCCGTCGCCGCGCTCGGCTCCTGGGGCATGGGTGAAATCGCGTTCGGTGACAGCGAGGATCGCGGCCGCGCGTACCTGGGCGCGCTCGGCGGCGCGACCGTGGGAATGCTGCTGGGGCTCGCCGCGCATGAAGGCCTGCGCCACCTGGCCGGCTCCAGCGAACGGCTGGAGTTCCTGCGCAGCTACCTCGCGTTCTCGCTCATCGGCAGCGGCGCGACGGTGGGCTATCAGTGGAGTCGCACCCCTACTCCCAGGCGTTGACGCGTTGTTTCGCCGCATCGGAGTTTCAATTTTCTTCCCGCGTGCGGCGCCTCGGCACCCCGCCCTCCGCGCGTGCACGCGTGACTGCAATCTCGCCAGTGGCGTTGTCAGCCCCGGTCCCTAGAGTGCTCCGTGCAGCGCCAACACCACAGCAGGGAGACGACACCATGCAGGCTCGCAAGAACGTCCGTCGCATCGCCTTCGTCCTCGCCGCCGCCGCCACCGTGATGGGCCTGGGCATCGCCGCCACGCCGTCCTCCGCCGATGCGCAGGACTGCACGCCCACGTGTTTCAAGAACCCCATCACCGGGCAGATCACCTGTTCGTACCCCTGCCCGTAGTCCCAGGCAGGCCACGACCGTGATGAAAAAAGGCCCCACCCGCTTCATGCCGGGTCGGGGCCTTCTTCATGCGCGAAGCGGCGCGCGTGCTACTCCGTGCGCATCGCCTCCACGGGGTCCAGCTTCGCCGCGCGCGCCGCCGGGTAGATGCCGAACCCCAGGCCCACCCCGCAGCTCATCACCAGCGACACCACGACGGACCACATGGGGACCTCCGTGGGCAGGTTGATCATCCAGCGCGCCAGGTGCGCCAGGCCCACGCCCAGCGCCACGCCCACCGCGCCGCCCACCAGCGACAGCACCACCGCCTCCAGCGCGAACTGCGCGAGGATGCGGTAGCGCTTGGCCCCCAGCGCCTTGCGGATGCCAATCTCCCGCGTCCGCTCCGTCACGGCGACCAGCATGATGTTCAGGATGCCGATGCCGCCCACCAGCAGCGACAGGATGCACACGCCGAAGCTGGCCGCGGACACCGCCGCGGAGAGGCTGTTGAACATCTGCGTGGCGGACGCATTGTTGTAGAGGAAGAAGTCGTCCGGTTCGTCCGGCTTGAGCCCGTGGCGGCGGCGCATGAGCAGCGTCACCTCGTCCTGGGCCCGCTGGAGCACCTCCGGGGACTTCGCCTGGATGCTGATGCGGAAGTCGCGCACGCCGAACATGGACGCGAAGGTGGACAGCGGAATCATGGCCTGGTTGTCCTGGCTGCCGCCGCCCAGGAACCCGCCCCGGCGCTTGAGCGTGCCCACCACCTGGAAGGTGCGGCCCAGGAGGCGGAACTCGCGGTTCAGCGGGTCCAGCCCGGGCCACAGCGTGTCCGCC
Source organism: Corallococcus sp. AS-1-6 (assembly GCF_020037015.1). Taxonomy (GTDB): domain Bacteria; phylum Myxococcota; class Myxococcia; order Myxococcales; family Myxococcaceae; genus Corallococcus. Next base: position 23,930 of record NZ_JAIQDE010000025.1, read on the forward strand.
AGGTCCTGGCCAATCACCGCCACGCGCCGGCCGTCCACGAACTCCGCGTCCGTGAAGGGCCGCCCCGTCGCGAGGCTCACCGAGTTGGTGTTGAAGTACTCCGCCGTGCCCGCCCAGACGTTCACGTTGGGGCGCGACTCGCGGTCGGCGGTGGAGGCCTTCTGGCCGCCCTTGGAGTCCTCGCCGGCGGCCTGCGAGATGGAGGGCTGCGTGCGGATGGCGTCCAGGTCCGCGTAGGTGAAGCGCGGCCGGCGCGCGAGCTCCGCGACGGACAGCTCGCCCTGGCCGAAGGGCAGCCGCTGCACCTGGAAGCAGTCGCTGCCCAGCTCCGACATCTGGTCGTTCACCTGGTTCCTCAGGCCCTCGATGAGGGCCATCATGGACACCACGGTGGTGACGCCGATGACGATGCCCAGGAGCGTGAGGAAGGAGCGCAGGGGGTTGGAACGGAACGTGCCGAACGCCAGCCGCACCGTGTCCCAGAAAGCCATCCACATGGTCAGGTCTCCCGCGCTCGCCTAGTCGTGGCGGAGCGCTTCCACGGGGTCCAGGTTCGCGGCGCGCGCCGCCGGCCAGATGCCGAACAGCAGGCCCACCACCGCGGAGAAGCCCACGCCCAGCACCACCGTCATGGGCTGCACCGCCGCCGCCAGGGGCGTGAGGTAGTTCACCAGCCACGCGAGCCCCATGCCCACCGCGGTGCCCATGGCGCCGCCCACCGCGGACACGCTGGCGGCCTCCATGAGGAACTGGAGGATGATGGTGTGCTTGCGCGCGCCCAGCGCCCGCCGCACGCCAATCTCACGGGTCCGCTCGCGCACGGACACCAGCATGATGTTCATGATGCCGATGCCGCCCACCAAGAGCGTGATGAGCCCGACGCCGGTGGCCGCGCCGTAGAGCGCGCCGGTGAGCTGCGCGTACATGTTGGCCAGTTGGTCCGGCCGGTTGATGGCGAAGTCGTCCGGCGTGCCGGGCTTGGTGTTGCGCTCGCGGCGCAGCGTCTCCGTGAGCCGGTCCTGCACGCGGGGGACGTTCTCCTGCTGGTCCACCGCGAGCACCAGGGTCACGTCGCGCTGGGTGCCGAAGTGCCCCTGGAACGCGGTGTACGGCAGCATCACCACCAGGTCCACGTTCTGCCCCAGCAGCGTGCCGCGCTCCACGATGACGCCCGCGACGCGGTAGGGGCGGCGGTCCACGAGGATGCGGTGGCCCACCGGGTTGATGCCCGGGAAGAGCACCTTGCCCACCTCCGCGCCAATCACCGCGACGGCGGAGCGGTTGTCCACGTCCGCCTGCGTGAGGAAGCGCCCCTGCCCCATCTCCACGGAGGACGTCATCGCGTAGTCGGGGCTGGTGCCCATGGTCTGCACGGAGGCGAGCTTCCGGTTCTGGAAGGCCACCTCCGCGTTGACGAACATCATGGGGGCCACCGCGATCACGTGCTCGGAGGCGGCGCGCATGGGCTCCACCAGGTCCAGCGAGAGCTTCTTGCGGTTGCGGTACGCCCACCAGTCCCCGTTCATCACCCAGGGGAACTTGGACACCTGCAGCGTGTTGGAGCCAATCTTGCTGAGCTGGTCCGCGAACGAGCTGTTCAGCCCCTGGATGATGCCGACGATGGCCAGCAGGGTGCACACGCCCACGCCGATGCCCACCGTGGTGAGCACCGTCCGCAGCCGGTTGGAGCGCAGCGAGGTCAGCGCGATGCGCGCGCCCTCCCACACGTCGACCCGGAAGTTCACGAAACCACCCCTTCACGCTGGAAGCCGCGCGGCCTGGCGCACACCGGGAGGGTCCCCGGCGGACGGGCCGCGTCAGGCACTCTACGCCCAGGAGGGCCGCCCATTGCACGCGGCCTTCACCGGACGGCCTCCCGCGGCGGGATTTTCCCGTTTCAGGGCAGCACGGTCACCGAGTCCCCCGTCAGGCGCACCTTGACGGTGACCTCGTTGGGGAGCACGCCGGCCTCGTCCACGATGTGGTTCTCGTCCACGCCCACGCGTACGGTGTACTCGCCGTCCGGGGCGTCGGTGACGTCCAGCCACTGGCAGGGCAGGTTCGCGCTGTAGACGTCCGACCAGCCGGGCGTGATGCCCTGCCGCGGGTCGTACCAACTGTACGGCTCCCCGTCCGCGCAGTACTGGGTGAAGTCGAGCATGAAGAAGCCCTGCTTGCGCCCCACCGACGTGACGTTGCCCGCCGCGTCCTTCAGGTCGTAGCCGGCGAAGTCCGTCAGGTGGTGGTGCTGGTGGCACTCGTCGTAGACGTAGAGCTCCGGCCGCTCCTCCGGTGAAGGCACCACCAGCGGGCCCGAGCCCATGTTCATGATGGAGGTGGAGAAGCGCAGCAGGCGCCGCTCGCCGCCCGCGGGCACGCAGCCCTCGCGCACCTCGCACGCGTCCGCCGTGAAGGAGCGCCGGTCGATGTAGAGCGTGCGCGCGAGGACGTCCCGGTCCACCGTCAGGTCCGGCTTGCCGTTGACCGGATCCACCTGGAGGCCGCACGTCCGCGTGGGCGCCAGCGCGGGCGCGGGCTCCGGCGAGTCCGGCACCGCGCCACCGCCGAACACCATCACCCGGCCCAGGGTGGAGTCGCTGCTTCCTCCCGTGGGCGCGCCCGCGGGTGTGCCGCCGAGTGCCCGGGACACGCCCACCACCAGGTCGTCGTACCCGTCCCCGTCCAGGTCGCCCGCGGAGGCCATGCCCAGGTAGTCGGTGCCGAGCGACGTGCGGGGGTCGAGCCGGTTGGCGCGCGGCCACGCCCACGCCGGCTCCAGCGGGCCGGACACGTTCGCGGTGGGGCGGAAGAGGTACACGCGGCCGACAGCGCCGATGGCGAAGTCGCGGCCGGTGCCGCCCTCCACCATGGAGCCCACGGGGACGACGGTCTTGCTGAAGGTGATGAAGGCCTGTCCGAAGAGGGGGAATGCCGCGTCGTCCATGGGCTGCCAGGTGGCCCGCGGCGCGTAGCCCGGGCCCGCGGCGTCGGACAGGTGCAGGCGCTGGCTGCCGTCCACCAGCAGCAGCGCCTCCGAGCGGCCGTCGCCGTTCAGGTCGGGCAGCGCGGCGAACAACTCGGCCTGGCCCGTCCACACGGGCTGGACCGTGAGCGGCCCTTCACAGACATGGGGGCTGCCCGCCTTGCAGCCCAGGAAGAGCTCCACCGTGAAGTCGTCGTGGGTCACGGCCAGGTCCTGGACCCCGTCCCCGTCGGCGTCGCCCGCGGGGTTGGGGACGCCGGTCAGCGTGCGCACGGCGGTGAAGGCGCCCTCGGGTGCTCCCGGCGTCGCCCGGTACACGGTGAGGCTTCCTTCGAGCGTGGAGACGGCGAGTTCGTCCTTGCCGTCCCCGTCCAGGTCCAGCAGCCGCGCGGAGGTGAAGCGCAGGGTGGCGGAGTCCGGCGCGCGGAACACCGGCTGCGTCAGCACCTGGGACAGGTCCGGCCCGCCCCGGAAGACGCTGACGCCGAAGCCGGTGGCGACGAGCACGTCCGCGTACGCGTCCCCGTCGATGTCGCCCGTGCTCACCGTCATCTTGGAGCTGGAGGCGCGGGGGCTGGGGTGCACCCACGTCAGCGTCGTGGTGACGGGCGTCTTCGAGAAGTCGCGCGCCTCGCCCGCGTACACCATCACGCGGCCGGGCTCCGTCTGGAGGCTGGAGCAGGGCGCGGACGTCACCAGCAGGTCCTTGCGCCCGTCGCCGTTGACGTCGCCCAGCGCCACGGTGCGGCCGAAGCACTCGCGGGGGTTCAGGCCGTCGCCGGTCACCTGCCAGCGCGGCGACTCGGAGAGGGTGGGACCGGCGGAGGTGCCGCCGTCATCCCCCGGGCCCGCGTCCGGCTGGGGCTTCGGGCCGTCATCCTTGCAGCCCGTCAGGGCCACGAGTCCCACCACCGCGCAGGACCGCGCGAATCGCATCCACATCGTGTCGCTCCCCCGGGAATGGGCTGGCGGGCCTTCCACCGGCCCTGTCTCCAGGAGCCCCTTCGCGGAGAAACGATGCGCGCGGCCCGCCCCTTGACGTCAGGGCAGCACGGTCACGGTGTCCCCCTCCAGGCGCACCCTGACGGTGGCCTCGTTGGGGAGCACGTCGGCCTCGTCGAGGATGTGGTTCTCGTCCACGCCCACGCGCACGGTGTATTCGCCGTCCGGGGTGTCCGTGACGTCCAGCCACTGGCAGGTGGTGTCCGCCGTGTAGACGTCCGACCAGCCCGGCGAGATGCCCGTGCCCGGGTCGTACCAGGCGAACGGCGTGCCGTCCGCGCAGTACTGCGTGAAGTCCACCATGTAGAAGCCCTGCTTGCGCCCCACGGACAGGGAGGTGCCGGAGGCGTCCTTCAGGTCGTAGCCGGCGAAGTCCACCAGGTGGTGGTGCTGGTGGCACTCGTCGTAGACGAAGAGGTCCGGCCGCTCCTCCGGTGAGGGCACCACCGCGGGCGCGGTGCCCATGTTCATGATGGAGGTGGTGAAGCGCAAGAGGCGCCGCTCCCCGCCCGCGGGCACGCAGCCCTCACGCACCTCGCACGCGTCCGCCGCGAAGGAGCGCCGCTCGATGTAGAGCGTGCGCGCGATGACGTCCCGGTCCACCGTCAGGTCCGGCTTGCCGTTGACCGGATCCACCTGGAGGCCGCACGTCTTCATGGGCATCAGCGCGGGCGCCGGCTCCGGCGAGTCCGGCACCGCGCCGCCGCCGTACACCCGCACCCGGCCCGGGGCGCGCGTGCCGTCGTTCTCCTGCGAGAGCCCCACCACCAGGTCGTCATAGCCGTCCCCATCCAGGTCGCCGGGGCGCGCCACGCCGGGCAGGGTGAAGCCCAGCATCGTCTGGGGCAGGAGGCGGTTGGCGCGCGGCCACGACCACACCGGCTCCAGCGGACCGGACACGTCCTGCGTGGGGCGGAAGAGGTACACGCGCCCCAGCGAGGTGAGCACGAAGTCCTGGCCCCTGCTCCCCTCCGCCATGGCGCCCACGGCGAGGCTCTGCGCGGCCACGCTGGGGAAGGCCGGGTCGTCCATCAGCGTCCACACGGGCGTGGCGGAGTAGCCCTGGACGGAGGCGTCGGACAGGTGCACGCGCACGCTGCCCCGGAGCGCCGCGAGCAGCTCCGGACGGCCATCCCCGCTCAGGTCCGGAATCCCTCTCACGCTCTCCGCCGTGCCCCTCCACACCGGCTGCGTGGTGAGCGGTCCATCACAGACGCGCGTGCTGTCCGCCTTGCAGCCCAGGAAGAGCCCCTGGCTGTTCTCCGCGTCGAACAGGGTGATGAGCAGGTCCTGGGCGCCGTCCCCGTCCGTGTCCCCCGCGGGCTGCGCGTAGCCGGACAGCACGCGCACGTTGGTGAAGGGGCCTTCCGCTCCCCCCGGTGTCGCCCGGTAGAGGGTGGTGCTGCCGTTGAAGGTGGAGACGACGAGGTCGTCCAGCCCGTCCCCATCCATGTCCAGCAGCCGCGCGCTGCCGAAGCGCGTGGTCGTGGTGTCCGGCACGCGGAACACCGGCTGCGCGAACACCTGGGACAGGTCCGGCCCGCCCTGGAAGACGCTGACGCCGTAGTAGCTCTTCACCACCACGTCCGTGTAGGCGTCCCCGTCCACGTCGCCCGTGCCCACCGTCATCTGGTAGCCGGACGTGCGCGGGCTGGGGTGCACCCACGACAGCCTGGAGGTGACGGGCGTCTTGGAGAAGTAGGGCGCGTCTCCGGGGTACACCATCACGCGGCCCGGGTTGGTGGGGCCGCTGGTGCACGGCGGTGAAATCACCACCAGGTCCTGGCGGTCATCGCCGTTGAGGTCGCCCAGCGCCACGCCCCGGCCGAAGCACTCCTTCGGGTCCAGGCCATCGCCCTCCACTTCCCAGCGTGGCGTCTCGGAGAGGGTGGGCCCGGAGGTGCCCGCGTCGTCCTGGGGGCCCGCGTCCGGGACCCCCGCGTCGGGCTGGGGCTTCGGGTCGCCCTTGCAGCCCGCCGTCAGGAACATCATCACGGCGCAGGCGAGCGCTCCACGGATCCGCATGTTCACTCCTGGGCAGGACGCGTCCCCGGTGCGTTCGACGTCCGGCATGAAGGGGCGCGCAGGATAGGTCCGCGCGCCCCGTTCCCCGAAAGGCCCTTGCCGGATGAACGGTACATCCGATGGCTGCCCGACGGCGCGCTGCCTTCCGGACGGAGAGCAGCCGGGCAGGCGGACGTGGCCAGCCCCCGCCGCCGTTCCCAGATTCGCGCGAACGCACGCGCCGCGTGCCCGAGCCATGGCCGACACCGCCGCCGACACCGCCCCGGACCCCCGCGCCGCCCCGGCGTCCGAGCGGTTCAGCCGTTCCCAGAAGGCCTTCACGCTGGCGGGCGCGCTGCTGGGGCTGCTGCTGGCGGCGTTGGACCAGACCATCGTGGCCACGGCGGGGCCCACCATCCAGGCGGACCTCCACATCGCGCCGGAGCACTACCCGTGGCTCACCACCGCGTACCTGGTGGCGTCCACGATGATGGTGCCCGTGTGGGGCAAGCTGTCCGACCTGCTGGGCCGCCGCGCGGTGCTGGTGGCGGGCATCGCCGTGTTCCTCACCGGCAGCTTCCTGTGCGGCGCGTCCCGCTCCACGCTCACGCTCATCCTGTGCCGCGCGGTGCAAGGGCTGGGCAGCGCGGCGCTCTTCACCGGCGCGCTGGCGGTGGTGGCGGACCTGTTCCCGCCGCGCGAGCGGGGCAAGTACCAGGGCCTGTTCGGCGCGGTGTTCGGCCTGTCCAGCGTCATTGGCCCGCTGGCCGGCGGCTTCATCACCGACGCGCTGGGCTGGCACTGGGTGTTCTTCATCAACCTGCCGGTGGGCGCGCTCGCGCTGGCGCTCATCCTCCTGCGCATGCCGCCGCTCAAGCCGGAGGGCGTGCACGGCGGGAAGCTGGACGTGTGGGGGGCGGTGGCGCTGGCGGTGGGCGTGGTGCCGCTGCTGCTCGCGCTCAGCCTGGGGCACGGCGCGGCGGCGCCCCGGGCGGGCGGGTTCGCGTGGGGCTCCGCGCCCATCATTGGACTGTTCGCGCTGTCCGCGGTGGGGCTGGGGCTCTTCGTGTGGCGGGAGCGCCGCGCGAAGGAGCCGCTGCTGGAGCCGTCGCTGTTCCGCGTGCGCGCGTTCACCGCGGGCAACGCGGCGGTGTTCATCATTGGCGCGGTGTTCCTGGCGTCCGTCACCTTCCTGCCGCTGTTCATGGTGAACGTGGTGGGGCTGTCCGCGACGCACTCCGGGCTGACGCTGACGCCGCTGACGCTGGGCGTGGTGGCGGGCAACGTGCTGTCCGGGCAGTGGGTGTCCCGGATGGGCCGCTACAAGGCGCTGATGGTGGGCGCGCTCCTGTTCCTCATGGGCGGCTTCGCGGTGATGGCCTTCACGCTGACGCCCGACTCCAGCCAGGCCGAGGTCACGGTGAAGATGGTGCTGGTGGGCCTGGGCCTGGGCCCGTCCATCCCGCTCTACACCGTGGCCGTGCAGAACTCCGTGCCGCCCCAGCGCATCGGCGTGGCCACGTCAGCGACGACGTTCTTCCGGCAGTTGGGCATGACGGTGGGCGTGGCGCTGCTGGGCACGGTGTTCGCGGGCACGCTGGGCCGGGAGATGCTCGCGCGCACGCAGCAGGCCACGCGCGGGCTGCCTCCGGACGTGCGACGGGAGCTGCACGCGTCCGCGCCCGCGGGCCCGGGCGGAGGAGAGGGCGCGCCGCAGGGGCAGCAGTTCCAGCCGGAGCAGGTGAAGGCGAAGCTGCGGGAGGGCTTCGCCGAGGAGCGGCGGCAGGCCCTGGCGGAAGGGCCCGAGGCCCGCGCCCGCGTGGACGCGGACGAGGCCCGCGCGCTGTCCACCGTGGACCGCGTGGAGCGCGCGCTGAAGGAGTCCTTCACCCGCGCGACGACGGCCGTGTACCGCTTCGCCATCTTCGTCACGCTGGCGGCCCTGCTCGTCACGCTGCTCCTGCCGGAGCTGCCGCTGCGCAAGGGCGGTCCGCGCAAGGCCCCGGCGGAGGCCTGAGCCGCGGCCTACTTCTTGGGCGGCGGCGGCAGGTCCGACTCCGGCGCGGTGGGGCGCGCGAGCACGCCGGGCGACTCCGCCAGCGCGTACGCCATCCACGTCACCGCGGCGGTGCTGCGCGCCAGGTCCTGGGGGTCCACCTTGTCCAGCGTGTCCGCCATGGAGTGGTGCACGTCGAAGTAGCGGCTGCTGTCCACCCGCACGCCCACGAAGGGCACGTGCGCGGGCTCCATGGGGCTCAGGTCCGCGCCCGTCGCGTGCCCCACCAGGAACTTCGCCGCGCCCAGCCCCTCCAGCGGCGCCAGCCAGGGCCCCAGCAATGTCTCACCGCCCGGCCCCGCGTGCAGGCTCACGCCCAGGGGCCGCCCTCCGCCCGCGTCCATCTCGATGGCGGCCACGTGCCGGGGCAGCTCCTTCGCGTGCGCCTCCGCGTACGCGCGGGCGCCGCGCAGCCCGTTCTCCTCGTTCATGAACAGCACCACGCGCACCGTGCGCCGGGGGGCCTGGGGCAGCTTCGCGATGAGCCGCGCGGCCTCCATCACCATCACCACGCCCGCGCCGTCGTCGTGCGCGCCCGTGCCCACGTCCCACGAGTCCAGGTGCGCGCCCAGGAGCACCACCTCGTCCGGCTTCTCGCGGCCCCGCACCTCCGCCACCACGTTGGCCGAGTCCGCGTCCGGCAGCTCCGAGCACCCCAGCACCAGCCGCACCTTCACCGCCCCGCCCTGGAGCATCCGGTGCAGCGTGAGCGCGTCCTCCACCGACACCGCCGCCGCGGGCAGGCGCGGGCCGCCTTCCTCGAAGCGCGTGGACCCCGTGTGCGGCGAGCTCAGCGACGCCGTGGCCAGCGAGCGCACCAGCGCGGCCACCGCGCCCTGCTTCGCCGCCGCCGCCGGACCCCGGCCGCGCAGCCCCGCGAAGCGGCCGTAGTCGGAGGGCTCCGCCATGGTGTGGTTGAAGAACACGATGCGGCCCTTCACCGTGTCACCCAGCGCCGCCAGCTCCTCCAGCGAGCCCACCTCCACCACCTCCGCCGTGATGCCCTCCGGCGGCGTGGGCGCGCTGCCGCCCAGGGCCAGCAGCGTCAGCGGCAGGCCGCGCGTGCGCGCGGAGGCGAGGATTTCGCCGTGCTCCTCGCCCCGCACCCAGCGCGGCACCTTCACCGGCTCCTTCCACGCCTTCACCCCATCCGCCTGGAACGAGCGCAAGGCCCACTGCACCGCGGCCTCCGCGGACTCGGAGCCGGACAGGCGCGGCCCGATGCCGTCCGTCAGCTCCGCCAGCCGCGCGTACGCATGGCCTTCCGCGAGCGCGGGACCCACCAGCTTCGCCGCCGTGGCCTGCTGCGCGGCGCTCAGCCTGGACACGGCCGGGGGCGTGGCCTTCACCGACGAGGTGGCCGGGGACTTCGGCGCGGGCTCCTGGGAGGGCGCGGTCGCCGTGTTCTGGGGGGAAGGCGACGCCGAGGTGAGCAGCCGCAGGGCCAGCGAGAGGGGCAGGACGAAGGTGGACGTGGACACTCGAATCCTCGAAGGGACCTGATGAGTGGTGAGAGGCGGGGTGGAAGTCCCAGGGGCCACCGCGCGCCGAGAGGGGGAACGCGGCGCGCGGGGCTCAACTGGGACGTCACGCACCGGTTCCGCGGTTGGGGAACGCGAGGCCCGGTACATACGCCATCTTCCAAGAAGAAGAGGACGTGCGTGCATTCTTTAAAGAAATTCCTGGCAGCGTCAAGGCGGGAAGTGAGCATTGCGACCCGCGGGTGATGTGAGTGTTCACGATCCTCCGCGACGCGGGACGTCCCATGGCGCGCACCGTGCCTGGGTAACCCGTGACGTCCGCCCGTTTCCGGAGCCCCTGGACACGCCGCCGGGCGCTGTATTCCCAGGCCTTGGGCACCCCGGGCGCCCTGGCTGCCCTGCGTCAAGGCGACGGGACGGAGGGGCTCGCGCGCTGGCACGACGGACTGGCGGCGAGCCCTCGGGTGTTGCTGCGGGACCGGACGGGAACGGACGCCAACACCGGGGAGGATGCTCCGGTTCCGGAGGAATGACTCCTTCGGAATTCTCCGTTGCCCGCCCCGGAGGACCCGGGCGACAGTGCCACGGCTGGAGGTCGTCCCCCCGACCCGCGGTCCCCCCCCGCTCATGAGCGCGCCCCCTTCCGAAACGGAACAGGCCTTGAGGGCCGAGGTCGAACGTCTGCGACTCCGGCTGCGCGCCGCGGGCCTGGATGACGGTGCTGACACGAACCCCGCTCCGGCGTCTTCGGGTGGGGACGCCGGCCTCGTGGGCATCCCCGATCGCCACCAGGCCGACGAGGCCTTGCGCGAGGCGAACGAGCGCGTGCAGTTGGCGCTGAACGCCGAGGCCATGATTGGCACCTGGGTGTGGGACGTGCCCGGCAACCGCGTCGTCGCGGACGAGCGCTTCGCGCACTCCTTCTCACTGGACCCCGCGCGGGCGCGCGAAGGGCTGCCCCTCTCCCAGTTCGTGGCCGCCATCCACCCGGAGGACCGGCCCGGGGTGGAGGGCCGCATCGCCCGCGTGCTGGAGACGGGCGGTGCGTACCGCGCCGAGTACCGCGTGCGCCGCGCCGACGGCGAGTACCGGTGGGTGGAGGCCAGCGGCCACTGCCACCTCTCCGCTGGGGGCGCGCCGCTGCGGTTTCCCGGCGTGCTGGTGGACATCGACGCGCGCAAGCGGGCGGAGCTGCGGCAGACGGCGCTGCTGGAGATGGCGGACCGGCTGCGCGAGGCCCCGTCCCCGGACGCCGCCGCGCAGCTCGCCATGGAGGTGGTGGGGCGGCTGCTGGACGTGGCGCGCGCGGGCTACGGCACGGTGGACGCGGCGCACGCGCGGGTGCTGATGCACCCGAACTGGGTGGCCTCGCCGGACGTGGCGCGCGTGGAGGGCGTGCACCGCTTCCACGACTACGGCGTCTTCCTGGAGGACCTGCTGAAGGGCGAGGTCGTGGCCATCCCGGACGTGCGGACGGACCCGCGCACGGCGCCCCACGCGGACACGCTGGAGCAGGTGGGCATCCGGGCGCTGTTCAACATCCCGCTCCTGGAGCACGGCCGGTTCGTGGCGGTGCTGTTCCTGCACGACGTGCAGCCGCGCACGTGGACGGCGGAGGAGCTCGAGCTGACGCGCAACGTGGCCGACCGCGTGTGGGCGACGCTGTCCCGGCTCAAGGCGGTGTCGGACCTGAAGCAGGCCAACGAGACGCTGGAGCAGCGCGTGGCGCAGCGCACGCGGGAGCGGGACCGCGTGTGGAACGTGTCCCAGGACCTGCTGGTGGTGGGGAGCCTGTCGGAGGGGAGGTTCCTCAGCGTCAACCCGGCCTGGACGCGCATGCTGGGGTGGACGGAGGAGGAGCTGCTGGGCCGCACGTCGGAGTGGCTGGAGCGCCCGGAGGACTACGCGCGCACGCGCGACGAGGTGTCCCGCCTGGCGGGAGGCCAGCCCACGCTGAACTTCGAGAGCGCCTACCGGTGCAAGCACGGCGGCTACCGGCGCATCGCCTGGACGGCGGTGCCGGTGCCGGAGGACGGCGTGCTGTACGCCAGCGGGCGCGACGTCACCGAGCAGCGGCAGACGGAGGAGCAGCTCCGGCAGGCGCAGAAGCTGGAGGCGGTGGGCAAGCTCACGGGCGGCGTGGCGCACGACTTCAACAACCTGCTCCAGGTGGTGGGCGGCAACCTGCAACTGCTCCAGCGCGACGTGGCGGGCAACGAGCGGGGCTTGAGCCGGGTCCGGTCCGCGCTGAGCGCGGTGGAGCGCGGGGCCCGGCTGTCCGGGCAGTTGCTGGCGTTCTCGCGGCGGCAGCCGCTGGAGCCGCGCTCCCTGAGCCTGGGCCGGCTGGTGCGCGGCATGGACGACCTCTTGCGCCGCGCGCTGGGCGAGGACGTGGAGGTGGAGACGGTCATCGGCGGCGGGCTGTGGAACACGCTGGCGGATCCGCACCAGTTGGAGAACGTCATCCTCAACCTGGCCATCAACGCGCGCGACGCGATGCGGGGCGCCGGGAAGCTGACGCTGGAGCTGAGCAACGCGTCGCTGGACGACCACTACGCGCAGGCGCACCCGGAGGTGATGGCCGGGGCGTACGTGCTGCTGGCGGTGTCGGACACGGGCGGGGGCATGACGCAGGAGGTGCTGGAGCGCGCGTTCGAGCCCTTCTTCACCACGAAGCCGGAGGGCCGGGGCACGGGCCTGGGGCTGAGCATGGTGTACGGCTTCGTGAAGCAGTCCGGCGGGCACGTGAAGCTCTACAGCGAGCTGGGGCACGGCACGACGGTGAAGGTGTACCTGCCGCGCGCCTTCCAGCCGGAGGCGCCGGTGACGGAGGTGGTGGTGGGGCCGGTGGAGGGCGGGAAGGAGACCATCCTCGCGGTGGAGGACGACGCGGAGGTGCGCGCCACGGTGGTGGAGATGCTGACGGAGCTGGGCTACCGCGTGCTGCGCGCGGTGGACGGGCAGAGCGCGCTCTCCATCCTGAAGAGCGGCGTGGCGGTGGACCTGCTCTTCACGGACGTGGTGATGCCGGGGCCGGTGCGCAGCCCGGAGCTGGCGCGGCAGGCGAAGGCGCTGCAGCCGGACATCGAGGTGCTCTTCACGTCCGGATACACGGAGAACGCCATCGTGCACGGCGGCCGGTTGGACCCGGGCGTGAGCCTGTTGTCCAAGCCGTACCGGCGCGAGGACCTGGCGCGCAAGCTGCGGGCGCTGCTGGACCCGCGGCAGCAGCGGATGGCGACGCCGAAGCTCCAGTGGCCGGAGCGCGCCGTGGAGCCGCCCGCGGCGACGCAGGAGGCCGCGCGGCGGATGCACGTGCTGCTGGTGGAGGACGACGAGGACATCCGCGCTTCCGCCAGCGAGCTGCTGGGCCTGCTGGGGCACGCGGTGATGCCGGTGTCGAGCGCGGAGGAGGCGCGGGTGGCGCTGGCGGCGGAGCGCTTCGACGTGCTCTTCACGGACGTGACGCTGCCGGGCATGTCCGGCGTGGACCTGGCGCGCGAGGTGGCGCTGCGCAGGCCCGCCATGCGCATCATCATCGCGTCCGGTCACGGCCGCGCGGCGCTGGATGGAGACCCGCAGCAGTGGTTGGGTGTGGTGGTGTTGCCCAAGCCCTACGCGCTGCCGCAGATACAACAGGCCCTGGCCCAGGTGGCCGCGACGGCCCGCTGAGGGCTCAGCGGCGCTGGCGCTCCAGGAAGGCCAGCAGGCCTTCCGTGTTGCGGCGCTCGTGGTCGTCCAGGGTGGGCAGGTACTCGCGGACCTCCGCGAGCATGGCCTCCGCGGCGGGCAGGTCCTTGGGGGAGACCTTGAGCGCCCACTGCCAGTACTCCGCGGCCGTGTACGAGTACATCATCGTCTCCAGGGGATGCCTCAGGAGTTCACGCAACGCGCCTCGCACGACCCGAGGCGTTTGCCCCCAATGCGCCCCACAGAAGAAAGCGGTCTTGGCAATGTATCGATGAAGAGGGGCCGCAGGCACCCGTCCCTCATGGCGTCGCTCTACCTGCTTGAGGCCCGCGCGGAACCGGGGCCAGTCCCTGGGTGCGAGGCCACTCACTTCCGATACATCTTCACTGAAAGCACTCCAGGCCGGATCCCGAAAGGACGGATCCGGGAACGCTCTCTTCATTTTCGTGAGCATGGCAGCGCCTTCCCATCCCAAGTGTAAACAGCGTCAGGCCAGAACCCGTTGGCCATACAGTAAGACCGACAAGAGTCACAAAGGCTTTCTCCCCTCACGCGTCCGGGCTTGCTGTCTCCGCCTGTATCAGCACAGCGAACGTAATCGTCGGTGCAGGACTTCCTGACACGCTCGGATTCCTCCTTCCGCGTCTCCTCCCCCGCTCCAGGTGGAGGCAGCGGGTTCGGCTTCCGGGGCCGGGGCGGCTTCATCAACTCCACCTGCTCGCACGCCGCCGCCGAGCCGCGCTTGCATTGGCAATCCACCGTGCTGACGCAGCCCGGCCCGGGCCCAGGGCCCAGGGATTGACGGAGCTGTCGCGGGCCGCCTGCGCAGCCCGCGAGCGCTCCGCACAACGACAGCGCGAGGCCTAATCGCAGACCTGCTCCGTGGCGTGCGTGGTGGCGCGGGGGCTCCAGCCCTCGTTGCCGTCCTTCTCGAAGTAGAACTTCGCGCGCGTGCGCTGCCGCGTGCCCACTTCGTTCAGCGTGTTCGCGTCGTACAGCCGGCCGTTCACCATCGTGTAGCGCACCGTGCGGCTGTTCGAGATGTCCTCCAGCGGGTTCCTGTCCAGCACCACCAGGTCCGCCAGCTTCCCCACCTCCAGCGAGCCCAGGTCCTTGTCCATGCCCAGGTGGCGCGCGCCGTTGAGCGTGCCCACGCGCAAGGCCTGCATCGGCGTCATGCCGCCCTGCACGAACATCGCCAGCTCCCAGTGCGCCGCCAGGCCCTCCCGCTGACCGTGCGCGCCCAACTGCACGCTCACCCCCAGGTCGTTCAGCTCCTTCGCCGCGCGAGCCACGTTCTGGTGGTTGAACTCCTCGTCCGGAATCATCACGCGGCGCCGGGAGCGCCCGTCCACCACGCGCCGGGGCACGAATGACAGCAGGCGCGTGTCCTCCCAGACGTTCGTCTTCTGGTACCAGTAGTTCTCCCCCATGAGCCCGCCGTAGGCCACGCCCAGCGTCGGCGTGTAGTCCACCTGCGTGCCCTTCCAGAGCTGGCGCACGTCGTCGTAGATGCGCGCCACCGGCAGCGAGTGCTCCAGCCCCGTGTGGCCGTCCACCACCATGGTCAGGTTGTGCTGGAGCAGCGAGCCGCCCTCGGGCACCACCAGCATGTCCAGCTCGCGCGCCGCCTGGAGCACCTTCTGCCGCTGGTCGCGCCGGGGCTGGTTGTAGCTCTTCACGCTGAACGCGCCCAACGCCTTCATCCGCCGCAGGTGCCGGCGCGCGTCGTCCAGCGTGTCGATCTCCACGTGCGCGTCCGCGCTCGCCGCGCCGTACAAGATGGTGCCCGTGGAGAAGATGCGCGGCGACGTCAGCATCCCCGCCTTGCCCAGCTCGCTGGCGGCGAAGATGGTCTCCGAGTGGTTGGACGGGTCGTGCAGCGTCGTCACCCCGAACGCCAGCGACGCCGCCTGCACCCAGCTCTGCTCCGGCATCAGCCCGTCCACGCCCATGGGCCCGTGCCAGTGCACGTCAATCAGGCCCGGCATCAGCGTCTTGCCCTTCACGTCCACCACCTTCGCGGACGCGGGCACGTTCACCTTCCCCACCGGGCCCAGCGCCACGATGCGGTTGCCCTTCACCACCACCACGCCCTCCTCCACCACCTGCTCGCCCTTCATCGTGACCAGCCGCCCGCCCACCAGCGCCAGCGTCCCCTCCGGCACGTCCGACTTCTGGGAGAACGCCACGTCCACCCCGTCCGCCTCCGGCGGCGGCAGCGCCTTTGGAGAGCCGTCCATGAACGTGAACGCGTCCTTCAGCGCCCGCGTGTAGAGCCTGGACCCCAGCGCCCAGTGCAGCGACAGCCGCGCGTCCGTACCGGACCAGTGCAGGTACTCGCCCGCGTCACGGCTCACCTGCGTCACCGGCATCGCCTTGGTGGACGGCCCCACCCGCGCCTCCTTCGCGCCACGCACGAAGGGCGTCACGTAGGCGTTGAAGTCCTCGCGGAAGGCCACCCACCGGTCGTCCGGCGACACGCGCATCTCCAGCGCGCCGCCGCTCGTCAGGTGCGTGCGCGGCTCGCCCCCGTCCAGCCCGATGCTGCGCAGCGTGCGCACGTCCTCCACGTCCTTGGACTCCACATGCAGGAAGTACACGCGGTCCGACTTCGCGCCGAAGTGCGGCTGCTCCCCGTCCCGCGTCAGCTTGCGCGCCACGCCCCCGCCGGTGGACGGCACCACGAACAGCCCCGTCTCCCGGCTCCACGTGCCCGGCATCAGGTAGCCGTCGCCCGTGGTCCGGTACACCACCCACCTGCCATCCGGGCTGAGCGCGGGCTCCACGTAGAAGCCCGGCTGCGCCGTCACCACGCGGCCCTCGCCGCCCGTGGCCGCCACCACGCGCACAGCGCCCAGCGCGTCGTCGTCCCACGTCGTGTAGACGATGGAGCGCCCGTCCCGGGAGAACGATGGGTAGAACTCCAGGTGCTCGTTCTGCCGCGTCAGCCGCCGCGGCGTCCCGGACGGCAGGTCCTTCACGTACAGCTTGCCCAGCGCCTGGTACACCAGCCTCCTGCCATCCGGTGACACCTGCATCCAGCGCAGCATCTTCACGTCGAAGCGGTCCGGCGCCACGGACCGCGTGCCCTTCACCGCCGCGAACACCGTGCGCTCGCCCTTCACGTGGAAGGGGATGGGCGTCACCTTCTTCGTCGCCACGTCGATGCGGTGCAGCGTCCCGCCCGCCCAGAACACCAGCGACTTGTTGTCCGGCGTCCACGCCATCACCGGGGAGACGCCGTGGATGGCCCACGTCTCCTGCATGTCCCGGTCGAGCCCGTCATACAACGGCCGCTCCGCGCCGGACTTCACGTCCGCCACGTACAGCACGCTCTTGCCGCGCACGCGCCGCACGAACGCCAACTGCTTGCCGTCCCGCGACGGCGTGGGCCGGATGGAGCCGCCCGGGCCGGTGACGAAGGGCTCCACCTCCTTCGTGTCCAGGTCCAGCCGCTGGATGGCGTAGAGCTCCTTGTTCGGGTCCTTGTCGTACTCGAACGACTTGCCCGGCGTGACGTCCTGGCTGAAGTAGACGTAGCGGCCGTCCGGGGAGAACGCGGGTTCGCCCAGGTCCTTCTGGTCGTTGGCGCGCTCGGTGAGCTTCACGCCTTCGCCGCCCGCGCGGTGGTACATCCACACCTCGCCCGCGCCCAGCGAGCGCCGGCCGGTGAAGTGCTTTCGCGCCACCAGGAACTGCCCGTCCGGGCTCCACGCCGGGCTGTTGAGCAGGCGGAACTTCTCCTGCGTCACCGCGCGCGGGTTCCCGCCGTCGCGGTCCATCACCCAGACGTTGTCCCCACCGCCCCGGTCGCTGGTGAACGCGATGGACCTCCCGTCCGGGCTGTAGCGCGGCTGCATGTCCCACGCGGCGCCGGACGTCAGCGCGCGCGCCTCGCCGCCCGCGATGGGCAGCGCGTAGAGGTCGCCCAACAGGTCGAAGACGATTTCGTCCCCGCGCGGGCTCACGTCCACGTTCATCCACGTGCCCTCGCGCACGTCGATGGGCACCTGGCTGCTGGCCACGCCCGGGGGCGCGTCCACCTTCCACGCGTCCTTCTTCGCGTCCGGCGGCTCCGGGGTGGCGACGGGGGCCAGGGTGCCGCCGTCGCCCTCGCTCGCCCGGGCGGCCTCGCGCGCGGTGTCCTTGGGGGCAGGCGGCCTGGGCGGTTCCTGCGGGGGCGCTTCGCCCTGCCCTGGGGGTGCGGGCACGGGCGCACCGGCGGGCTTGGGCAGGGGCTGCGCCGCCAGGAGCAGGCCTGGGACGAGCAGCGCGAAGCAGAGGGAGGAGAGGGGTCGGTTCACCGGAAGTGTCCTCGGGGAAGACGCGGGGCGCGGCATCCTGCCAGGATGCGCGGGCTCGCAGGGCGCCCGTGAACTCGCGGCCGGGCAGGCGTGTTCCTGGGCGCGGCGTGCCGCGGTGCGTTCCCCCAGCGCGGTCCGAATCTGCTACTGCCTCCAGCCCATGTCGGACTTCAGTCTTCCCATGGATCCAGAGGGGCGGCGCGAGACGCTCTCCGTGCTGTTCACCGAGGCAGTGCCCCACAACCACGCGCTCGGGCTGCGGCTGGAGGCGGTGGGGGCCACGGACGCGACGGTGGTGATGCCCTACGCGGACGTGCTCGTCGGCAACCCGGAGACGGGGGTGGTGGCGGGCGGCGCGGTGACCACGCTCATCGACGCGGCGAGCGGCGCGGCGGTGATGGCGGCGCTGAACGCGTTCGCGGCCATCGTCACGCTGGACCTGAGAATCGACTACCTGCGCCCCGCGCGCCCGGGCCTGCCGCTGACCGCGCAGGCCGAGTGCTACAAGGTCACCCGCATGGTCGCCTTCGTGCGCGCGCGGGTGCACCAGGGCGACCCGGCGACGCCGGTGGCCTCGTCGCAGGGCACCTTCATGCGGGTGGAGGGCTGATGAGCACGCCTTCGCTTCCCCTCGCGGACCTGGTGCGCCAGGTGCGCCAGTCGCGCGAGTACCCGCGCCTCACGGACGCCATCCCCTACACGCGCTTCATGGGCATTGGGGTGGAGAACCTGGCCGGCGAGATGCTCTGCCGCATGCGCTACGCGCCGCACCTCATCGGCAACAGCATCCTGCCCGCGCTGCACGGCGGCACGCTGGGGGCGCTCCTGGAGTCGAGCGCCATCTTCGAGCTGCTGCTCCAGACGGACACCGAGCGCGTGCCCAAGGTCATCTCCACCACGGTGGACTTCCTGCGCTCGGGCAAGGCGCAGGACACCTTCGCGAAGGCGTTCATCACGCGGCAGGGGCGGCGCGTGGCCAACGTGCGCATGGAGGCCTGGCAGGACGACCGCACGCGGCCCATCGCCAGCGCGCACGCGCTGTTCCTGCTGTCGGAGCCGTGAGGCCGCGGGGCCTGGGGGGACGCTAACCGTCCACCACGATGCGGTACGTGCGGCGCTTGCCGTCGCCGCCCCAGATGATGAGCGTGGTGGTCCCCTTCGCCAGCGCGGAGACCTCCACGCCGTCCTTCCCGGTCGTCTTCACGTCCGCGACGGACGGGTCGCCCAGCGCCACGCGGCTCATCCCCGGCACCGTGAGCACCTGCTTCGCGCCCTTCTTCAGGGTGAGCGTCTCGTCCGCGGCAGGAAGCTCCTTCGCGTCCGCGGCGCGAGCCGCCGGCTCCCTGGCCCCCGCGGGCAGGGCGCTGAGCAGCAGGGTTCCCAACGTCAGGGTCACGAAGCGTGAAGCCATGGATGCGACCTCCGGGCGACTCCGGGGAGCCGGAGCTGTCCCACTGTCCCATGCGTGGGCATCCGACGTCTCCTGAGAGCCCCCGCGCTGCGGCCACAGACGTTGTTACAGCGTGGTTCCCATTTCTACAGGGTCCCTGACGGGTCCATCAGTGGACAGCGTGCACGGGGACACGGTGGATTGCCTTGGGGTCCGCCGGGTGGAGGACAGGGGTTCCCGTCCGGGGTCGCGGTGGGGGCGCGGCAGTGAACGCGAGCGCGCGTCACGGGGGAGCGGCACGTCGCCTGCTAGCTCACGGGAGCGAGACCGACGCGGAGACCCCCATGAGCGAGCGCGAGTCGATGAAGCTGCGGGAGCTGAAGGAAGTCGCCCATGCGCTGTACCAGCGGGGGAGGTACGCGCAGTGCGTGGAAACGTACGCGCAGCTCGCCAAGCGGCTGCCACGCGACGCGAATGTGCGCGTCCGGCTGGCGGAGGCGTGCCGCCGCGCGGGGCAGAAGGCGCAAGCGATCGCCGCCTACCGTGAAGCCGCGCAGGTGCTGTTGTCACTGGGTTGCGAGTCCCGCGCGCGGGGCGCGCTGAAGGCCGCGCTGGAGTTGGACCCACGAGACCCGACGTTGCAGTTGGAGGTGGTGCGGATGGGACAGGGCGCGGTGACGCCGACGGCGATGGAGGACGAGGAGCTCTACCGCTTCGACCGGCTGCCTCCGCCGACGCCGCCGCCCGCGCGGATGCGCAGCGTGCCGCCGCCTCCGCCGCCGCCCTTCGTGCTCAACGCCGCGCAGGAGACGGACGCATCGCGAGGTCTTCCGGTGGCGCCCCCCATCGCGCCGGTGAACGTGCGTGGAGCGCCGGGAGTGATGCCGGGGCCGGGACGGCAGGCGGTGCTGCCCCATCCGCGCCCTGTCGCACCGGCGCGGGACTCCGCGACGGAGACGATGTCGCGCTCGATGTCGCAGGTGGCGTCGCGCGCGCCGGAGGCCGAGCCGTTGCCGAAGGTCATCGTGTCGATGTCCGCGTTCGGGGATCCGCCGGCGGCTGGCGCCGCGCGGCCGGCAGGCCCTACGCCTCCGGGCATCACGCCGGTCGCGGTGGAAAGGAACGTGCCCCAGAAGGCCCTGCCGGCCGTGCCGCTGGGCCTGCCCGCGCTGCCGCGGAGTCCTCCGCGCGTGCCGCCCACGGTGAGTCCTGCACTGACTCCGGAGCGCCCCACGGTGAAGGTCATCGCGCTGCTGAACCGCGCGTCCGAGCCCCAGCCGACGCCGCCTCCGGCCGCGGTGATGCCCTACAAGCCGGAGATGCGCCGCCTGGCGCCGAACGTGGTGGCCCTGCGCGTGTCGCCGCAGGCACGCTGGGTCATCATCCGTTCGCAGAGCGACCTGGAGGTGAGCCGTTCGGAGGAGCTTCCTGGCGAGCCCGCCGCCGCGCATTGAGGCGTGGGTGGGTGGGCGGCCATCCCGCGCCTCCGCCTTTGTCTGACATTGCATGCTCAAATGACTCTCACGGGGCGTCCCAGACTCCGGAGAGGGCTTCCGCATGCAACGCTGGTGGTTGATTCCGTTGGGGGTCGTGCTGCTGACGGGCTGTGGCGGCGTCACGCGAGCGGTGCGTCTGGAAACAGGCAGGGGTGCACCCATCGTGGTCACTCCTTCCTCGGGCGGCACGCCGGTGGAAGTGGACGAGGAGGACTTCGAGGAAGCCGTCGCGGTGCTGGCCCAGGCCGTGCGTCCGGCTCCGCGGCCTCAGGATGCGGCACGGCGTCTCTGGCAGGTGGAGCCGCGCAGTGGTTCGTATCTCCATGACCCGCGCGGCCGCAAGGATTGGCACCACATCGTCGAGCAGACCCCGGGCAACGTGCAGCGGTTCGGCCCCCAGGCCCTTCACAACACCGAGAACGTCATCCCGCTGGACAAGCGCCTGCACACGGATGTCAGTGGCCTCTACTCCTCGATTCGCCGTGCGATCACACAGTCGAATCTACAAACCGTGCGACAGTGGTTGAGCACGCAGTCCTACGAGGCCCAACGCGAGTTCGGCCTGATCGCCATCGAGAACGTGCGGAAGGGAGTCTGGTGATGACGTTGCAGGAGCTGGTCGAGCAGGTCGCGAAGCACGTCGCCGCGCAGACCGACGCCATCCACCGAGGCGACCCCAGGACCGGAAACAAGCACGCCAGGAAGTACGGGGCCGCGCTCGATCAACTCATGGCCCATGGCGATGCCGGGCGGGACGCGCTCCTGGTGCTGTTCAAGCACGAGCGCACGGATGTCCGTGCCGCGGCAGCGGCCCAACTGCTCCGCTACCGGACGGAGGAAGCCACCGCCGTCCTGGAGATGGCAGCGAAAGAGGGAGGCATCGGCGCTATCGACGCCATCATGGCCCTCAAGCACTGGAGGGAAGGCACCTGGTCCCTGGACCCGGCATAGCCCTGGCCTACATGGACACGGACTTGGCCGGGTCGATGAGGCTCTGGAGCGGATCCGTGGCCTCCGCGGTCTCCTGCTCCACGTCCGGCTCGGAGGCGCGGACCTGCGCCTCGCAGTGGTTGCTCTTCCGGTTCTGATGGCAGTGGCGGATGCCGTACACGTGATGGCACCCGCAAGGATCCACGCGCTTCTTGGCGCACAGCGACGGATTGAACACCGGAGCCGCCGTCATCTCCACCGGCCCCGCCTGCAACGCCACCGCCAGCACCATCCCCGTCAAAAACCCCATCGCCCACCCCCTTGATGCACGCTGCAGAAATGGGAATGCCGATCCGCCGCCGCAACCCCCAGGCTTGTCTGAATGCCACTCCGTGCACTCCCGGCCGTTCCTTGCGTCCACCCCACGGGGTTTGCGCTCGACGCGCGCCAGGCAGGCAGCCAATCGTGTGTCCGGAAACCGGCACCGTCAGGGATGCAGGAGGGCTTCGTCCCTGCCGCGGGTTCACCCACCTGGGGGATTCACCATGAGCTGGAAGCAACACCTGGAAAAGGTCTCCGAGGCCCACTACGTCCTGCCGCGCACCAAGACCATGCGCGTGCACGCGGACCTGTTCCTCTCCGACAAGCTCCTCTGGGGGGAGGAAGGCAACCCGGAAGCCCCCCCGCTGGAAGACGCCGTCTTCGATCAGGTCGTCAACGCCGCCACCTTCCCCGGCGTCACCCGCGTCGCCGTCACGCCCGACTGTCACGTGGGCTATGGCGTCCCCATCGGCACCATCGTGGAGACGGACGGCACCCTGCTGCCCACCGCCGCCGGCTACGACATCGGCTGCGGCATGGTCCAGCTTCAGACCTCCCTCACCATGGAGGACGTCGCCGACCCCGCGAAGCGCCGCCAGTGGATCGACGAGGTGACCGACCGCATCGCCGTGGGCGTGGGCGCCACCCGGGCGCGCAAGCAGCGCCGGCTCAGCGAACCCACCCTCAGGGAGGTCCTGCGCCACGGCGCCAAGGCCCTGGGCCGCAGCCGCTCCGTCACCGAGCGCGACTTCATCCCCGTGGAGGACACCGGCGTGTCCATCCCCGAGCGCGCCTTCGACAAGCGCGGGCAGTTGGGCAGCCTGGGCGGCGGCAACCACTTCACCGAGATGCAGGTGGATGAGACGGGCCGCGTCTGGGTGATGCTCCACACCGGCAGCCGGGGCTTCGGCTGGAACATCGCGAAGCACTTCTTCGTGGCGGGCGCCGCGCAGTTGGGCCTCAAGAGCCACAGCGAGGACTTCGTCTGGCTGGACGCGGACAGCGCCCTGGGCCGCAGCTACTGGAACCTGCACAACATGGCGGCCAACTTCGCCGTGGCCAACCGGCTGCTCATCGGCGAGGCCGTGTGCGAGGCGCTCGAGGACGTGTTCGGCGGCACCGCGAACATCTACTACGAGATCAGCCACAACCTCATCCAGCGCGAGGGCGGCAGGTTCGTCGCGCGCAAGGGCGCCACGCGGGCCTTCCCCGCCGGCCACCCGGCCCTCAAGGGCACGACGTGGGAGGCCACCGGGCACCCCATCCTCATCCCGGGCTCCATGGAGACGGGCAGCGCCATCCTCTTCGCGCAAGCGGGGGCGGAGCAGTCCATCTACTCGGTGAACCACGGCGCCGGCCGGCGGATGTCCCGCGCCGCCGCGCGCCGGCAGCTCCAGCAGGAGGAGACGGACCGGCGCATGGCGGAGGCCGGCATCCTGCTCAACACCCGCACCACGCCGCTGGACGAGTCCGGGCCCTGCTACAAGAACCTGGATGATGTCCTGGAGACGGTGGAGCAGGCCGGACTCGCCCGGGTGGCCCACCGCCTCAAGCCGGTGGCCTGCATCAAGGGCGCGGACTGACGGGGTAGGACTCGTGGGGGAGGCCGGGCGGCGCTAGAGTGGGCGCCAGCCTGGAGCCCCACCCATGCCCCCGTCCCCCACCCCCTCCCGGGAAGCCGAACTGGCGCGCGCCGAAGCCGACATGGCCCGGCTGGAAGCACAGCTCGCCGAACAGGTGGCCCGCGCCGCCGCTGAAGCCGCCGCGTTGAGCGAGCGGCTCGTCCGCATGCGCCAGGCCCTGGCCCGGCCGGAGCATGCCGGGGACTCGCGCCTGTCCCAGTGGGCCCTGCGCCTGGAGGACACCGAGTCCCCCGAGCCGTCCCCGGAGCTCGCGCGCCTGCGGGAGAAGGCCCTGGACGCGCGCGAGGCCGCGCTGGACACGCGCCGCCAGGCCGGGCTGGACCTCCAGTCCGCGCTGCGCGTGCAGCAGGAGGACGCCGCCCGGGTGGAGAAGGCGCTGACGTCCGCCGAGTCCGACCTGAAGCGCGTGGAGGACGCCGCCAAGGCCCGAGCGGAGGCCGAGGCGAAGGCCCGCCGCGCGGCGGAGGCGGAGACCCAGAAGGTCGTCCCGCCCGCGGCCCTGCGGCCGTCCCAGGAGAAGCTGCCGACCGAGGCGCCGACGCGCGCGGAGCGGCTCCCGGCGCGCGCGCCCGTGGCCGTCACTCCGGCGAAGAGCGACGCGCGCAAGGCGGGCCGGGTGCGGATGCACACGACCATCGACACGCGCAGTGACTCCAACTTCTTCACCGGCTTCTCGATGGACATCAGCGAGGGCGGCATCTTCATCGCCACGGTGGAGGCGGTGCCGCGCGGCACGCCGGTGGAGCTGGACTTCACGCTGCCGGGGGGCCGGCCGCTGACGGTGAACGGCGTGGTGCGCTGGGCGCGCGACGGCAACGACCGCACCCCGGACCTGATGCCGGGCGTGGGCGTGCAGTTCACCACGCTGCCGCCGGAGGTGGCGCACGCCATCTCGTCGTTCGTGGCGACGCGCGACCCGATGTTCTACCCGGACTGAGGGGCCCGGGTGCCCCAGGGGCGCAGGGGCGTGAGGAGCACGACCAGCAATCCCCACACGATCGGCCCCTGTAACACGCGTGACACTCGTCGACAGGTGCCTTCTCCGGCCCTTCGGCCAATGCTATGCGCATCCCAGTAATTCAATTTTAACTTGTAAAAATTGACTTCACTGGGAGCACATCTTGAAGCCTTCTTCCCTCCTCGTGTCCCTGGCCCTGGCCGGCGTGCTGTCCGCCTGCGGTCCTGGCGAGGTGCCTGAACCCCAGCATCTGGGAAGCACCACGGCGGCCCTGGACTGCGCCGCGCTCAGCAAGCCCGTGTATCACCGGGTGCGGCCGTCCACGGGCGACGGCCTCCTCACCCTCAACGCGAACGAGGCCGCCAACGCGGCCACCACCTACGGCTACACCGACGACCTGGGCACGCCCTTCAAGGCCGCGAGCTCCTCCGGCACCGGCCTGTCCCCCGTCTACCGGCTCTACAGCCCCAGCCGCCTCGAGCACATCGTCACCATCGACGCGACCGAGCGCTCGAACCTCATCGCCTCCGGCTTCACCACCGACGAGGGCGTTGGCTTCTATGCGTCCAAGACGGCGGACGCGTGCCTCGTGCCCGTCTACCGCTTCGACAACCCGGGCCTGAAGAAACACCGCCACGCCGTCACCCAGGCGGAGCGCGACGCGCTCACCGCCGCGGGCTGGACCAACGAGGGCATCCAGTTCTACGCCGCGCCCACCACGGTGGACACGAAGTTCACCTTCGTCGTCATCCCCGACACCCAGCAGGAGACGGTCTACGCCCCCACCCGGCTCACCCAGCGCATGCAGTGGATCGCCGACAACAAGACGGCCCAGGACATCCGCTTCGTGATGCACACCGGAGACCTGCTGGACTGGGACACGCCCGACCACCTCCACTACCAGCGCGCCAGTGATTCGTATCAGGTGCTCGACGCCGCGCAGATTCCCTACGCCATCGCCCTGGGCAACCACGACACGGCGGCCGTGTGCCAGGGCGGCAGCGCGTGCCCCGGCGACGTCAACGCCAACCTGCGCAACACCACCACCTTCAACACCTACTTCCCGCTGTCCCGCTTCAAGGCCCTGGGCGGCGTGTTCGAGTCCGGCAAGTGTGACAACGCCTACCACACGTTCAACGCGGGCGGCCTGAACTGGCTGGTGTTGAACCTGGAGCTGTGGGCCCGCACGAACGCCGTGAACTGGGCGAAGACCGTGCTGGCCCAGTACCCCCGGCACAACGTCATCATCATCACCCACTCGCACCTGAACAGCAGCGGCGGCATCGAGCAGTCCAACGGCGGCTACGGCAACAACAGCCCCCAGTACGTGTTCGACAACCTCATCAAGCAGTACGCCAACGTGCGCTTCGTCTTCTCCGGCCACGTGGGCAACGCCGCCTACCGCACCGACACCGGCGTGAACGGCAACACCGTCTACCAGATGCTCAACACGTTCCACGACGGCACCACCAATCCGACGCGGCTCGTGGAGGTGGACACCGCCGCCAACACCATCAGCACGCGCGTCTACGCGCCGCTGACGAACACGGAGCGGGCGGACGGCGTGAAGGCGTACAGCAACGTGAACTGGGTGCGCTGAACAGGCACCCCGGATGAGACACGCGAGCCCGCTTCCCCGTCGGAGAAGCGGGCTCCGTCACCTGACCACATCCGTGGGGACACGTCAGACGCGGACCTGGACCTGTCAGAGCCCGCTGGCCAGCCGCCCCCCGGGGCCGCCATTCGTCACCCGGGTGGGGTCCCTGGCGGTGGACATCCGGGCTTCCGGCATGCCGGCGGGGCAATCCCTATCTTACCGGCGCCATCCGTCGGATACCGGACCGGCCCCCGTGGCAGGGGGTGAAACACGGGTCCTGTCTCTGGCAGGAAGCAAGACAACCCATGAGGGGGTGGGACCGCGTCCCCCCTGAAGGAGTCCCTGTCACATGAGCACCATCCTCCGGACCCCACCCCTCGCCGGGGGCCGTCCCCCTCGCTGGGATTCACGCCGCCGCGCCCCGGCGGCCTCCGCGGCCCTTCCCCCCGTGGAGAAGGTCAACCTGGCCCACGCCTCCACCGACCTGCCGGCGCCTGGCATTGCCCGGCCCGTGGGCATGCTCCACGGCCAGCCCGTGCACCTGGTGCGGCTGACGGGCACCGGCCCCTGGTGCCGGCACGTCACCGGCGATGCCCTGTTCTTCGTCACCCGGGGCACCCTGCGCGTGGAGCTGCGCGAGCGCACCGTGGACCTGGAGGAAGGCGAGCTGCTCATCGTCCCCCGCGGCGTCGAGCACCGCCCCGTCGCTGACGCGGAGGCGCTGGTGCTGATGTCCGCTCCACCGCTCGCGGGTGACGCGGACGGGCGGCCTCCCGCTCCCTGAGGGGTGTCCCGCCGCCCCCCGGGCGGGCGAGCCCTCGTCCTGGCCGGGCGCGGTGATTCCTCCCAGCGAGCCCACGGCGCACTTTTGCCCTGAACGAACGGAAGGAGGCTTCCCGCGTCGGTCCAACCGCCGCCGGACGGCCGCCGCCTTTCACGAGGAGCAGGAGCCGCCATGCGCATCCACCACCTGAACTGCACCACGATGTGCCCGCCCGGCCGGCGGCTCATGGATGGACGGCGCGGCTTCACCGGCCCGGCGGCGCTCACCTGCCACTGTCTGGCGTTGGAGACGCCGCGCGGCCTGGTGCTGGTGGACACCGGCTTTGGTCTCCATGACGTGTACGCGCCCCGCGTGCGGCTCAACAGCCTGTTCCGCGACGTGCTCTGCCGCCCCGCCCTGGCGGAGGAATCCACCGCCATCCGCCAGCTCGAACGCCTGGGCTTCCAGGCCAGCGACGTGCGCGACATCGTCCTCACGCACCTGGACTTCGACCATGCGGGCGGCCTGGATGACTTCCCCCACGCGCGCGTGCACGTGCTGGCGGAGGAGTACCGCGTGGCCACCGCGCAGCGGACCTGGCTGGACCGCGCGCGCTTCCGCCCGCAGCAGTGGTCCCAGGAGACGCGCTGGGAGACCTACGTCCCGAACCGGGGCGAAGGCTGGTTCGGCTTCGACTGCGTGCGCGAGCTCACCGGGCTGCCGCCGGAAATCCTGCTGGTGCCGCTCGTGGGCCACACGCTGGGACACGCGGGCGTGGCCATCGACACCGGGGACCGGTGGCTGCTGCACGCGGGCGACGCGTACTTCTACCACGGCGAGATGGACCTGGACCGCTACCGGTGCACCTCCGGCCTGCGCGCCTACCAGAAGCTGATGCAGAAGGACGGGTGGATGCGCTGGTACAACCTGCGCCGGCTGCGCGAGCTGGTGCAGCGCCACGGCGAACAGGTGACGGTGTTCTGCGCGCACGACTCGCTGGAGTTCGAGCGGCTGGAGGAGCGCGAGAAGCTGCCCGCGGACTTCCCCATCCAGCCCGGCCTCGTCGCCCCCGTGCCTTCGCTGCACCTGTAGCGGGCGTCACCGAGGGAGCGGATGCGACCGCGCCACCGGCGCCTCCTCCACCGGCCGGGGCACGCGCGGCAGGTCCACCGTGAAGGTGGCGCCCCGCCCCGGCACGCTCTCCAGGCGGATGACGCCGCCGTGCGCCTCCACCAACTGGCGGGCGATGTAGAGCCCCAGCCCGTAGCCGGCCTTCGTCCGCGCGGCGCGCTCCCGCTCGAAGCGCTCGAAGACGCGGCGCTGGGCCTCCGGCGGGATGCCCACGCCCTCGTCGCGCACCCGCAGCCGCGAGTGGTCCGCGTCCAGCGCCGACACCGTCACCGTCACCGGGTGGCCCCGGCCGAACTTCAGCGCGTTGGACAGGAGGTTGGTCACCACCCGGTCCAGGCGGATGCGGTCCCACTGCCCCACCTGCCCCTCCTCCACCTCCAGCCGCAGGTCGCAGCCCGCCTCCACCGCGGCCTCCGCGAAGCGCTCCACCACCTCGCGCGCCAGCTCCCCCAGGTCCATGGGCGCCGCGTCCAGCAGCCGCTTGCCGGAGGACAGCCGGGACAAATCCAGCAGGTTGTGCAGCAGTTGGCCCAGCCGCTGCGCCTGCCCGCGCGCCACCACCAACCCCTGACGCACCGCCTCGCCGTTTCCAGCCGCCTGCGAGCGCTGCACCTTGCTGAGCAGCAATTGCAGCGCTTGCAAGGGATTGCCCAGGTCATGCGCGGTGACGGCGATGAGGTCCACCGCCTCGCGCGCCTCGCGCAGGAGCCGCGTGTTCTCCAGGGCCAGCGCCGCGCGGCCCGCCAACTCCTCCACCAGCACCTGGTCCACCTGCGTGAAGCGGCGGTGGCCCCGGGCCGTCAGCAGCACGAAGGCGCCCAGCGTGTCGCTGCCCGCGCGCAGGGGCACCACCATGGAGGACCCGATGGCGACGCGCTCGATGAGCAGCCGGTGCTCGTCCGTCTCCGCGGAGGCCGCCAGGTCGTCCGTCTCCACGTCCACGTCCATCCGCGAGCGCCCGGTGCGCATCACCTCCCAGACGACCGGCGGCATGCCCGGGCGGGGCGGGAACCGCCGCAGGGCCTCCCACAGGCTCGCCTCGCGCTCGGGCTGCACGTGCGTCACCGCCCGGGGCCGCAGCTCGCCCGCGGGCGTGAGCAGGTAGAGGATGCAGCCGTCCGCCACCTCCGGCACCAGCAGCCGCGCCACCTCCGCCGCCGTCAGGTCCGGGTCCAGCGACTGGTGGAAGACGCGGCCGGCCTCCGCGAGCAGCTCCTGCACCCGCTCCTGGCGCCGCTGCTCGGTGATGTCGCGCGTCACCACGGAGAAGCCCTGGGGCTCGCCGTCCTCGCCGTGCAGCGCGGTGAAGGACACCTCCGCCCAGAAGCGCGAGCCGTCCTTGCGCTGCCGCCAGCCCTCCGTGCGCAGCCGCCCCTCCTGGAGGGCCCGCGACAGGTCCCGCTCCGGCCTGCCCGCCGCCGCCTCCTCGGACGTGTAGAAGACGGAGTGGGGCCGGCCCAGGATCTCCATCTCCCCCCAGCCCTTGATGCGCTCGGCGCCCGGGTTCCAACTGGCCACCCGCCCGCGCGTGTCCAGCAGCACCAGGGCGTAGTCACGCACGCCCTCCACCAGCGCCTGGAAGCGGTGCGCGCTGGCCGCCGCCTCGCGCCGCAGCGGGTGGAGCCGGCGGTGGAGCACCCACGCCAGCACCCCCGCCACCGTCAGCCCCAGCAGGGAGGCCAGCAGCAGCAGCGCCGTCTCCCACCGGTCCACCCGCGCCGCGGACCGGTTCTCCACGGCCAGCCGCTCCTGCACCTTGCGCTCCAGGTGAGCCTGCGCCTCGCGCACCTCCCCATGGGCCCGGGCGAGCCGCTCGTGCGCCAGCCTCTGCTCCTGGGGCGTGGAGGCGGCCACGAGCGCGCGCAGGGCCGCCTCGTGCGCCTGCTCCGCGGTGCGCACCTCCCACACCAGCGCCTCGTCCTCGGGCGTATCCAGCCGCGCGGCCAGCCGGTCCGCGGTGTCCAGGAAGCGCCGCCGCGCCGGGGCCGTGTCCCGGGAGAGCGACTGCCCTCCCGCCAGCAGCGCGCTGTTGGCCAGGGACACCTTGTCGCCGAAGGCCCGCCCCAGAAGCCCCACCTCCTGCAGGTCCAGGGAGCGCTCCATCACCCGCGACCGCACGGAGGCGCGCGTGAGCAGGAGCGTCCCCACGGCCAGGACCAGCAGGACGAGCGCCACCAGGAGGCTCGCCCCGAGCCCCCACCCGTTCTCCTGTCGCGCGCGCCTGGGACCTGCCGCCATGCGTCCCTTCCCCGCTGGACGCACTCCATTCGCGCCTCCGCGTCCGTTCACGGTGGGGCCCTCCCTTCCTCGCGCCCACCCCCCTCCCCGGCCCGTCCGGTGTCCACCAGTGCGCGCCTCGCCGGCGGACAGGGTGGGACAGTGACGCCTTTCCGACCGCGGGAGGCCCACCAGGGCGTGCCGCCGCTTCGCGGGGAGAGGGCCGCTCCCCACCCTTGCCCCCAGGTCCGGGGACAGGTGGGGCCTTCACGGGCGGCGGGAACGGGGCATGGGGCGGACGGGCGGGTGGCTGGGGTGGCTGTGGCTCCTGGGGCTGTGGGCGGCGTGCGGCCGGACGCTGCCGGAGGAAACAACCCCCTCCCGCCTGGCCTGGCGGCCCCCGCCCCTCTGCGTGCCCATGACGTGCGAGTCCCAGGGGCTGGACTGCGGCTACGCCATCGACGGGTGCGGCGGCACGCTCCACTGCGGCGAGTGCTCCGAGGACCAGGCCTGCGGCGGGGGCGGCGTGCCCAACGTCTGCGGCCCCCGGCCCTGCGTCCCCAGCACCTGCGCGGCGCGGGGCGCCACCTGCGGGCCGCTCCCGGATGGCTGCGGCGGCGTGCTCGACTGCGGCACCTGCGCGACCCCGGAGGTCTGCGGCGGCGCCGGGGTGCCCAACGCCTGCGGGCCTCCGGCGTGCGTCCCCACCACCTGCGAGGCGCTGGGCAAGGACTGCGGCCAGGTGGCGGACGGCTGCGGCGGCGTCCTGGACTGTGGCGCCTGCGGGCCGGACGAGACGTGCGGCGGAGGCGGCACCGCCAACGTGTGCGGCCGCGCGCCGTGCGTCCCCACCACCTGCGAGGCGCTGGGCAAGGACTGCGGCGCCGTGTCCGACGGCTGCGGCGGCGTCCTGGAGTGCGGCGCCTGCGGCGAGGGGCGCACCTGCGGCGCGGGCGGCGTGGCCAACGTGTGCGCCGCGTCGCCGTGCCAGCCGGGCACCTGCGCCGCGCTGGGGAAGAGCTGCGGCGAGGTGCTGGACGGCTGCGGCGGCGTCCTGGAGTGCGGCGCCTGCCAGGCCGACGCGACGTGCGGCGGCGCGGGGGAGGCCAACGTCTGCGGCGCCGGCACCTGCGTGCCCACGACCTGCGCGGCCCAGGGCGCGAACTGCGGCCGCGTGTCGGACGGCTGCGGCGCGGTGCTGGAGTGCGGCGGCTGCCTCGCGTCCGAGACCTGCGGCGGCGCGGGCGTGCCCCACGTCTGCGGCAAGGCCGCGTGCACGCCGGCCACCTGCGAGGCGCTGGGCAGGGACTGCGGCCGGGTCGCGGACGGCTGCGGCGGCACCCTGGAGTGCGGCGCGTGCGGCGAGGGGCTCACCTGCGGCGGGGGCGGCGTGCCCAACGTCTGCGCGGTCCCGGGGTGCCGGCCGGCCACCTGCGGCTTCCTGGGCGCGACGTGCGGCGCGGTGGCGGACGGCTGCGGCGGCACGCTCGACTGCGGCGCGTGCGCGGCGCCGGAGACCTGCGGCGGCACGGGCGTCCCGAACGTCTGCGCGCCTCCGGAGCCCGTCTGCGTGGACCGGGACCTGGGCAGCGCGCTGCCGGTGTCGCTGAAGGGCTCCACCGTGGAGGCCCGGGACGACCACGCCGCCTCCTGCGGGGGCGCGGGCGCTCCGGACCGGGGCTACCTGTGGACGGCGCCCCGGGCCGGCACCTTCACCTTCGACACGGCCCGCTCCGCGGTGCGGTCCGTCATCGCCGTGTACGCGGACGGCTGCGGCGGCGAGGAGCTGGCGTGCGCCACCGGCGGCATCAGCTACGGCGGCGGGGCCCGGGTGGCGGTGACGCTGACGCAGGACCAGCGGGTCCTGGTGACGGTGGACGCCGTCGCTGGCGACGCCTTCACCCAGGGCTCCTTCGAGCTGCACATCGACGAGCTGCGCGCCACCGAGGCCGGCGCCTGCTTCGACGGCATGGACAACGACGGGGACCGCTGGGTGGACTGCGCGGACACCGAGTGCCGCGACGAGCCCCGCTGCAAGGGCCAGGGCTGCGCCCACCACGACCTGGGCAGCGCCCTGCCCGTCACCTTCCAGGGAGAGACGGCCCTCTCCGGCGACGGCTTCCAGGGCACCTGCGGCGCGCTGCTCCAGCAGGACCGCGCCCACCTGTGGACGGCGCCCCGGGCCGGCACCTTCGTCTTCGACACCTCGCCCGGCAACGACCCGGACGCGGGCGGCCACGCCCTGTACCTCCTCACCGGCTGCCGGGGCACGGAGCTGGGCTGCTCCGCGCACCCACACCCCACCACAAAGGGCGCCCCGGCGCTGAAGCTCACCCTGGCCCAGGGGCAGTCCGTGCTGGTGGTGGTGGACGGCATGGCCCGGCCGGACCAGGACACCCCCATCCGCTACACCCTCCACGTCAGCGAGTGGGTGTCCTCCGAGGCCGGCCACTGCCACGACGGCGCGGACAACGACGCGGATGGCCGGGCGGACGACGCGGACCCCGACTGCGGCGGACGTTGACGCGTCGTGCCACAACCGGCGCTCCACACCCACCTTCTCAGTCCATGTGAGGTGCTACGCAACTGATCGACGGCCGTTGCGATAATCCCGGCAAGTCGTTCGCAGCCCCTTTCCTTCATTCCTCGAACTCCGACGAGGGAGCCCCACATGAGCTTCATCGACCGCGCCCGCAGTGCCGTCACCAACACCCTCCGCCACGTCCAGCAGGACCCCATCAAGGCGGCGAAGGACATCGGGACGCAGGCGAAGAAGGGCTACGACACCTTCACGAAGGTGAAGACGGCCGTGAAGGACGGCTTCGACAACGTCAAGAGCCTGAAGACGGACGGCTTCAAGGCGACGCTGAAGGGCAACGTCGACAAGATGGTCTCCAAGGCCATGGACCCGAAGACCAAGCTCGACCTCAAGGGCAAGCTGGGCATCGCGGGCAAGGCCTTCGGCACCATCACCAGCGCCGCGAAGCTGGTGGGCCAGGCGGGCACGGCCATCAGCGACGTGCGCAACGCCGTGCGCTCCGGCAGCAGCGAGGACTGGAACAAGGCGCTGGGCTCCGTCGCCACCGCGGGCAAGACCGCGGTCAGCACCGTCAAGGGCGGCCTGGAGATTGCCCGCGACGTGAACAAGTTCGGCAGCGCGTACAAGGCCGCCAGCAGCGCCTTCAAGGCCGCGGTCCCGGGCGCCGGCCCCAAGCTGGCCCGCGCC
The DNA here is from genome assembly GCF_020037015.1 of Corallococcus sp. AS-1-6. Classification (GTDB taxonomy): domain Bacteria; phylum Myxococcota; class Myxococcia; order Myxococcales; family Myxococcaceae; genus Corallococcus. Next base: position 57,125 of record NZ_JAIQDE010000025.1, read on the forward strand.
GCCGCCGGTGCCGCCGCCAAGGCCGCCTTCGAGGGTGGCGCTTCCTCCGCCATCAAGAGCGGCGTGCGCTCCGCGCTGAAGACCGCCGTCAGCGAGAGCGGCGTGGCCCTGAAGGCCGTCACCGGCACCGCGACCCGCGCCGCCGCCAAGGCCGCGCTGGCCGAGGGTGGCAAGGCCGCCGCCAAGGCCGGTGCGACCGCCGCCGCCCGCGCCGCCGGGGGCACCCTGGCCAAGGCCGCCGGCCGCTTCGCCCCGGGCGCGAACATCGCCATCGCCGCCTTCGACACGGCGAACGCGGTCTCCACCCTGCGCGACCCGAACGCCAGCACCACCGCGAAGGTCACGGGCGTCATCACCGCCGTGGGCTCCATCGCCGCCGCCACCAACATCCCGGTGGTCAGCCAGGTGGGCGCCGCCGTCTCCGCCGTCTCCAGCTTCGTCGGCGGCCTGTTCGGCTAGAAGCCGGTGAAGTGACGCAACGGCCCCGGGCGGAGAACGCCCGGGGATGTCCCCGGGGGGTCCTTTTCTGGTAGGCACCGTGGCCGTGTGAGACGCGCACGCTTCAATCCCCTCTGGGACCACGGTCGCTACCTGCCAGGAGGCCCTCCGGTGGCCACGAAGAAGACCCCCCCCGCGAAGCCCGCCGCCCCCGCCGCCAAGGCGCCCGGCACGGCCCCCGCCCCGGCGAAGCCGGCGAAGTCCGCCGCCGCCCCATCCCAGTCCCCGGCCACTCCCAAGCCCCCGGAAGCGCCCGCCGCCCCGGCGCAGGCCCCCGTGCACCAGTTGGTGCAGCGGCTGCCGGTGGCGCCCGGCCTGGGCCACCAGGCGGACCTGCCGGAGGTGAAGGCCCCGTCGCTGGAGAACCTGAACATCCGCGTGCCCCAGGGCGAGGACCTCACGGAGGAGGACCTGCTGGAGCGCTTCCACGAGCTGGCCCGCGCGAAGGCGCAGGTCCGCGAGCGCGCGGAGGGCGAGGCGCTGGCCATGGGCGACGACGTCCGGCTGGACATCCTGGGCTACGCCAACGGCCGCCTCATCCCGCTGAGCACCCGCATGGGCTACTGGATGGAGCTGGCCCCCCAGGTGATGCTGCCCGGCTTCGCGGAGGTCATCGCGGAGGCCAGCGTGGGTGACAGCGTGGAGGTGGGGCTGGTGCTGCCGGACAACTACCCGGCGGAGCAGCTCCGCGGCATGCCGGCGCGCTTCCTGGTGGACGTGCGCGCCGCGCGCGAGGTGCGCATGCCCGACACGGAGTCGGACGCGTTCCTCCAGCAGTTGGGCCGCGGCTCCACCCACGAGGAGGTCATGAGCTCCATCGTGGAGGAGCTGGAGGGCGAGATGGCCGACATGCTCTGGGTGGACGCGCGCAACCGGGCGCTGGACGAAATCGTCGCCCGCGCCGGCGTCACCGTGCCCAAGCCGCTGGTGGACGAGGAGATCCGCCGCCGCTGGCACCAGGCGGAGGGCGAGGTGCTGGCCCAGAAGTTCTTCAGCCTGGAGGAGCAGCAGGAGGCGCTGGACGGCTGGCTGCACCACCCGGGCATCCGCGACGACGTGGAGCGCCGCCTCAAGATCGCCCTGGTGCTCCGCGCCATCGCGCAGCGGGACAAGCTCCAGCTCACGCCGCAGTACGCGCTGGAGCTGCTCAAGGAGTCCTCGGAGCCCTTCGGCATCACCGAGGCCCAACTGCGCGAGTCCATGCTGGACCCGGCCGCGTCCGCGCAGATGATGGACGTCGCGTGGCACCTGCTCGCCGTGGAGCACGTGATGACGCAGGCGAAGGTCACCTTCGAGGGCGCCGAGGCGGCGCTCGCCTGAGGGGCCCGGCTACCCCGCCGGGTTCTTGGGCGCGGGCTGCGGCTGCCCGGGCGCGATGAAGGCCCCGGTCGCGGGGTCGACCTGCCAGGCCGAGTACTGGTGCGTGAGCACGTCGCGCACCTGCCCCTGCTCGTAGCAGACCGAGTACACGACGAAGACCTCGTTGATGAAGTTGGGCCGGCCGTAGCGGTAGCAGTCCTGGTCGCCCTTCTTCTGGAGCGTGAGCGGGTGGCCCAGCAGGCCCCCCACCTCCTGGGTCGTCATCCCCGCGCGCAGCACCTTGATGCCGTGCGGCGTGACGACGGAGAAGGACGTCCCGTTGGCGCGCCAGAGGCCCACGAAGCCCAGGGCCAGCACCACCGGCACCGCCGCAGCCACGAACCAGGTGAAGGTGAAGCGGTGGGACTTCTTCTGGGACCCTTCGCGGAAGGCCGTGAACAGGGCGTCCGGGGACGTGTCCGCCGGGGCGCCGTCCGGGGTGACCGGGAAGGGGGGGTTGGGAGTGCTCACCCTTCTTGAATGCCGTCACTGCCCGCCGGATTCAAGCGATGGACTGCCGGGGAGTCCACAGCCCGCACGCCTCGCCGGCCACTGACGGGGTCGTCCAGGGTGGGATACGCCCGGATGTCCGGTTCCGGTCCAGACGTGCGAGTTCACAATCCGCGCGGTGCGGGGCTGCTAGAGGGCACACCCTGAGAAACACCTCGGAGGAGTCACACATCATGGCGAAGCGCGCCGCCGCCAAAGGCACCCCCCAGAAGGCCGTGGACCGGGACGTCGTCCCCCCGGGCACGGAGGTGCCGGACAGCGACCTGTTCTTCAACCGGGAGCTGTCGTGGCTGGCCTTCAACGACCGGGTGCTGCAGTTGTCCGAGTCGCCGGAGGTGCCGCTGATGGAGCGGCTGAAGTTCATCTCCATCTACGCGCGCAACCTGGACGAGTTCTTCATGATCCGCGTGGCGCGGCTGCACGAGCAGATCGCCGCGCGCGTGGGCCGCCTGGTGCCGGACGGCGCGTCCCCGGGCGACACGCTGGACAAGCTGCACACGGGCATCCTGGAGCAGGGCCGGCGCCACGCGGACTGCTTCGAGAAGGTCCTGCGCCCCGCGCTGGCGGAGAAGGGCCTGCGCATCCTGTCCATGAAGGAGCTGGACGCGGACCAGCGCGCGCAGGTGGAGCAGCGCTTCCGCGAGCAGATCTTCCCCGTGCTCACGCCGCTGGCCATCGGGCTGGGGCGGCACTTCCCGTACATCTCCAACCTGTCCCTGAGCCTCGCGGTGCTCCTGCGCGACCCGGTGGCGGAGGAGGAGAGCGTGGCGCGGGTGAAGGTGCCCAAGGAGATATTGCCCCGCTTCGTGCCGCTCAAGGGGGGCGCGCTCTTCGTGCCGCTGGAGGAGATCATCGCGCAGCACCTGGGGGACCTGTTCCCCGGGATGGAGGTCCTCAACTGGAGCCTGTTCCGCGTCACGCGCGACGCGGACTACACCGTGTCCGAGGACGCGGAGGACCTGCTCAAGGCGGTGGAGACGGAGCTCAGCCAGCGCCGCTTCGGGGACGTCATCCGCCTGGAAATCCAGGCGGGGATGAACGCGAAGCTGCTGGAGCCGCTGGTGGAGGCGCTGACGCTGGAGCCGCGGCAGGTGTACGAGGAGCACGGCCTCTTGGACCTGGCGGACGTGATGTCGCTGGCGATGACGCCGGGCTTCTCCGAGCAGCGCGACCCGCCGTGGACGCCGGTGACGCAGGCGCGGCTGCGCACGGACACCGACTCCCCGGACGGCGGGGGCACGGTGATGTCCGCCATGCGCCGGGGCGACCTCTTGGTGCACCACCCCTACGAGTCCTTCGCCTCCTCCGTGGAGCGCTTCGTGAGCGAGGCGGTGGAGGACCCGGACGTGCTGGCGCTGAAGCAGACGGTGTACCGCACCTCGGACAGCTCCCCGCTGGTGCCCGCGCTCATCCGCGCGACGGAGCACGGCAAGCAGGCGGTGTGCATGGTGGAGCTGAAGGCGAGATTCGACGAGCGCACCAACATCCGCTGGGCGAACGCGCTGGAAGAGGCGGGCGTGCACGTCGTGTATGGGATTCCCAGCCTGAAGACGCACGCGAAGGCCATCCTCATCGTGCGGCGCGAGGGCGAGCGGGTGCGGCACTACGTGCACATCGGCACGGGCAACTACAACCCGAAGACGGCGCGGCTCTACACGGACCTGGGGCTGTTCACCACGGACCCGGACATCGGCGCGGACGTGGCGGACGTCTTCAACTTCCTCACCGGCTTCGGCCGGCCGCGCTCGTTCCGCAAGCTGCTGGTGGCGCCGCTCACCATGCGCGAGGGGCTGCTGGAGGAGATCAAGAAGACCCAGGCGGCGCACACGCCGGAGACGCCCGCGCGCATCCTGATGAAGATGAACGCGCTGGTGGACCCCGGCATCATCCGCGCGCTCTACGACGCGTCCCGCGCGGGCGTGCGCGTGGACCTCAACGTGCGCGGCATCTGCTGCCTGAGGCCGGGCGTGCCGGGCGTGTCGGAGCACATCCGGGTGGTGTCCAACCTGGGCCGCTTCCTGGAGCACCCGCGCATCTACGCCTTCGAGCGGGGCGCGACGTCGCGGTGCTACATCGGGTCCGCGGACATGATGCCGCGCAACCTGGACCACCGCGTGGAGATACTGGCGCCGGTGGAGGACCCCACCCTGGCCGCGCAGGTGAAGGACGTGGTGGAGCGCTGCATGGTGGACACCAGCGGCGCGTGGGAGCTGGGCTCGGACGGCACGTGGCGGCGGCGCACCGCCGCCACGCCCCAGGACAAGCGCTCCGCCCAGGGGGAGCTCATGGAGCGCGCCATCCGCATGGTGCATGTGCAGAGCGGGCGCCCCGTGGGCTGAGGCCCCCCGAGGCTCCCACCGGAACTCTTCAGCCCCGCTCGCCCAGGGCGCTGCGCGCGGCGTCCTCGCGGCGGTGGGCCTCCACCTCCGGGACCTCCTCCCAGCGGATCCACCCGGCGCGCGCCGCGTGCCGCGCGGCGGCCACGGTGTCGTCCACGACGACCAGCTCACTGCCCGCGTCCTGGATGTCCTTCGCGATGGCGGCCATCTCCTCGCCGCGCTTGGAGCGCCCCGGCACGTTGCGGATGTAGACGCAGCGGATGCGGCCCGGGTACTCGCGCACGATGGTGCGGTAGTGCTCCGCGTCCTCCTGGCCGCTGTCCCCAATCAGCACGAAGGGCAGGTGCGCCAGCGTCTCCAGCACGCCGCGGATCTTGTCCAGCTTGTGCCCGTGTCCCCCGCCCGGCGCGAAGCCGTGCCGCGACAGGCCCCAGTCGCGCAACAGCAGCGGGCCAATGGGGATGCGGTGGATGGCGAGGAACTCGTCCAGGTGCTCGTAGAGGTTCCACGGGCTGCTGGACACGTAGAAGATGGGGTTGTCCGCCCCGCCGCTCGCGCCCGCCTGGAGCGCCGCGTAGAACGCGTCCACGCCCGGGAAGGGCAGCCGCACGCGGTGCTCCGTGAGGAACAGCGCCCACGCGCGCTTGAGCGGATCCGTCACCCCCGTGGCGATGACCGTGTCGTCGATGTCGCTGATGACGCCCAGCTCCGCGCTCGTGCCCGCCACCCGCACCGGCGCGGACACGCGCGGCACGCCCTCCGCCTCCGGGGACAGCAGCTCCAGCTCCACCATGTGCCAGCCGGAGCGCACGCCTTCAGGGGGCGGCACCCACAGCTCCAGGAAGCCCTCCTCGTCCGTCACGCCCTCCCAGCGCTTGTCCCCCCAGCGCACCGCCACGTGCGCGCTGGAGATTTCGCGCGTCATGTAGCGCTTGTAGGAGGCCACGGCGCTGCTCCACAGCGTGTGGCGCTGGCGCTGGGGCGTCACCTTGCGCTCCTCCAGCACGCGCGCCTTGATGACCACGCGCTCCGGGGTTCCGTAGCCCCGGTACGGCAGGATGCGCAGCGGCGGGGCGATGCCCAACCCCTTGCGCACGCGGCGGCTCAGCACGTCGTAGTGGGCATCCGCCTTGACGGCGAAGCGGAACAGCAGCGGGTACAGGTCGGGCATGGCGGGTGCGCGCGAGTCTACCGTCCCCCCGTCAATCGTGGCGGCCCAACGTCCGGTCCAGGTTGTACGCGGCGCTGATGAGCGACAGGTGCGTGAGCGCCTGCGGGAAGTTGCCCATCGCCTCGCCGGACATGCCCGTCTGCTCCGCGTACAGCCCCACGTGGTTCGCGTAGCCCTGCATCCGCTCGAAGATGAGCCGCGCCTCGTCCAGCAGGTCCGGCCGCACGGTGCTCGCGCGCGTCATCGCCTCCACCAGCCAGAAGCTGCACAGGTTGAAGGTGCCTTCGCTGCCCTCAATCCCATCCAGCTTCTCGTCCGCCTCGTAGCGGAACACCAGGCCGTCCGACGTGAGGCCCCCCTCCTTCGGCGCCTTGCGGATGACGTCCAGCGTGGAGAGCATCCGCGGATCCACCGGGGACAGGAAGAACACCAGCGGCATCAGGAGGTTCGCCGCGTCCAGCGCCTCGTGCCCGTAGGCCTGGATGAAGGCGCCCTTCTTCTGGCACCAGCCCTTCTCCATGATCTCCTCGAAGATGGCGTCGCGCGTCTTCAGCCACTTGGCCCGGTCCGCCGGCAGGCTGCGCTTGTCCGCCAGCCGGATGGCCCGGTCCACCGCCACCCAGCACATCAGCTTCGAATACACGAAGTGCCGGCGCGAGCCGCGGATCTCCCAGATGCCCTCGTCCTCGGTGTGCCAATGGTCGCAGACCCAGTCCACCAGCCGCCGCAGGTGCCTCCAGAAGTCATACGAGATGGGCGCGGCGTACTTGTTGGACAGGTACACGGAGTCCATCAGCTCCCCGTAGATGTCCAACTGGAGCTGGTGCGCCGCCGCGTTGCCGATGCGCACCGGCCGCGCGCCGCCGTAGCCGCGCAGGTGCTGGAGCTCCTCCTCCTTGGGCACCGGGCTGCCGTCCAGGCGGAACATCAGGGGCAGCGGCCCGTCCCCGTTCTCCGCGCAGCGCTTCTCCACCCAGCGCATGAACGCGGCGGCCTCCTCGTTGAAGCCGACGCGGATGAACGCGTAGACGGTGAAGGCCGCGTCCCTCAGCCAGCAGAAGCGGTAGTCCCAGTTGCGCGTGCCGCCCGCGGACTCCGGCAGGCTGCACGTGGGCGCGGCGATGATGGCCCCGGACGGCTCGAAGGTCATCAGCTTCAGGGCCAGCGCCGAGCGCTGCACCATCTCCCGCCACCGCCCCGTGTACTTGCACTTGGACAGCCAGTGGCGCCAGTAGTCCACCGTGTCGCGGAAGAGCTTCTCCGCGGAGTCGTGCGTGTGCAGGTGGTGGTGGCAGCCCTCCTTGCCGCCCTCGCGCAGGGTGAAGACCGCGGACTGGCTCTCCCTCAGCGTGAAGTGCGCGACGACGCCGTCCTTGTCCTTCTGGAGCGGCACGTCCGTCACCAACTGCATGCTCAGGTCCTTGGAGAGGAAGGCCGCGCCGCCCTTCACCACGTGCGTCTCGTGCGCGTCCCGGGCGTAGTTGAACGCCGGGAAGCACTCCATGCGGAAGGACATCTCCCCGCGCACCACGCGGATGCGCCGCAGCACCTCGCGCCCCTCCGCCCGCGCCCCCTTGCCCAGGGGCATCAGGTCGATGAGCTCCCCCACGCCGGCCGGCGTGTAGAAGCGCGTCACCAGCACGTTGGTGTCCGGCCAGTAGAACTGCCGCTTCATCACCCCGTCCGGCTCCGGGGACACGCGCCAGTACCCGCCCTTCTCCGGGTCCAGCAGCGCCGCGAAGATGCTGGGGCTGTCGAAGTGCGGATAGCACAGCCAGTCGATGGTGCCCTCGTTGCCCACCAGCGCCACCGTGCGCAGGTCGCCGATGATGCCGTGGTCTTCAATCGCGATGCCGCCCTTCAGGTCCGAGTGGTGGGGATTCACCGGGCATGCTCCTGGAACGAGATGACGCGCTTGATGCCGCCCTTCGCCTCCACCACCTGGGCGAACTCCGACGGCGGGTGGCGCTGGGTGATGAGGGCCTCCAGCCGCCCCGGCCACTTCGCGCGGAAGCGGGCCAGGTCCTCCAGCGCCTCACGGAAGTCGCTGTCGGACGCGTTCACCGTGCCGAACATCACCCGGTTGCCCAGGACGAGCTGCCCCAGGACCTGGTCACCCTGCAGCTCCAGCGGCTCCTCGCGTCCGGGCACGCCGGTGAAGATGAGCACGCCGTTCTCCTCCAGCACCTGGAGCGAGTCGAAGGCCACCTTCGACGCCCCCGTCGCCTCGTAGATGACGTCCACGCCGCCCAGCCGTTTCCGCAGCGCCTCCACCGTCACCTCCTTGGAGGAGAAGTACGGCGCGCCCACCGCCTCGGCCGCGGCGGCCTTCTCGTTGGGCTTGGGGCTGCGCGAGTACACCGTCACGTCGAAGCCCGCGCGCAGCAGCGCCATGACGCCCAACTGCGCCACCGGCCCCGCGCCCAGCACCAGCGCCTTGCCGGGGCTCAGCTTCCACGGCAGGCGGGACTGGATGTGCGAAAGCTCGCGCAGGCCCTTCTCCGCGATGGTGAGCGGCTCGGTGAGCACCGCCACGCCGCGCAGGGAGTCCTCCGCCTTGTGCAGGTAGGCCGCGTCCTCCACGAAGTGCTCCGCGCAGAAGCCGTGCGCGCCCTGGATGCCGCGCTCCGTGTAGTCCCCCGTCACGCAGAAGTCCGGGTGGCCGTGGCGGCACGCGGGGCAGCGCGTGTGCGGACAGGGCCTGCGCACCCGGGGCACCACCAGGTCCCCCGGCTTCAGGCCCTGCACGTGCGCGCCCACCTCCATCACCTCGCCCAGGCACTCGTGGCCCAGGATGAGGTGGTCCTCCCCCTTCGGCGCCGCGCCGTGGTGGCCCTTCAGGATGTCCTGGTCGGTGCCGCACACGCCCACCTCCAGCGTGCGCACCTTGACCTGGGTGGGCGAGTGCAGCCGCGGTTCGGGAACGTCGAGGACGCGCACCTCGCGCGAGGGGAACATGACGGCCACGGCCTTCATGGGTGGATGGCTCCTTCCGGGCGAAGTGCTGAAAGTCCCAGGACAAGGGGTGCGGACTTGGGCCCCATGCCGCAAGTGCCCGTCCGCCGCCCCGCCAGGGGGGACCGCCGCTGAACAGCCCGGACCGCCCGCCTGCCTGGAGGGCGACACTCCCGGGCCCGGTGAAAGCGCTGCCGCCCCGGCGCGCGCGGGTCTATAGAAACAGGCCGTGCGTGCGCCCCCCGCCTCCCGACGCAGCCGCGCCACCGCCATCGGTGCCACGGCCTTCCTGATGCTCGCCCTGCCCTTCCTGGTGCTGGGGGTGTTCTTCCTCGGCCAGAAGGCGCGCATGGACCTGCGCTGCCAGCCCCAGGGCCCGTGCGTCCTCAGCCGCTCCAGTTGGCTGACCCGGGAGGAGGTGGGCCGCTACGCGCCCGGGGACATCCAGGGCGTGGAGGTGGCCCGCAGCCGCAGCACCCGCAGGGGCGCCGCGCCCATCTTCCGGGTCCAGTTGCGGACGGCCGCCGGGGTCCAGCCGCTCGCCTACCAGTGGACGGAGTCCGAACCGGAGGCCCAGGCCTTCGCGGACACCGTGCGGCGCTACCTCACGGGTCCCCGCACGGACGCGCTGGAGGTGTTCCAGGACGACCGCCAGGCGTCGCTGCGCGTGGGCGGCGCCTTCACCGGCGTGGGCCTGGGCGTGCTCGCCCTGAGCCTGTGGCTGCTCTCCCGCACGCTGGCGCACCGCAAGGCGGAGCGGGCCGCGGCCGCCTGACAGGCGACAGGGCGCGCCGAAAAAGCAGCCGGCCAGTCGCCTCCGACTTCACTTCCTGTCCTACAGTGAAAGGCGCCTGCCCGCTTCCAGGCCCCTCCTGTGCGACCGCGGGGCAGGTGAATAGGTTGTGGCGAATGTTTCGACGCCTCATCGAGCGGATGCGGGGCCTGCGCCAGGCGGCGCCCCACCTGCTGCGGCCCGCGAACGTGGACGCGGACCGGGCGAAGATCTCCATCGCCCAGTTGGATCACCACTACGCCAACAAGGTCGTGGCGCTGAGGGACGTGAACCTCAACGTCCGCTCGGGTGAGTTCGTCTGCCTGCTCGGCCCGTCCGGCTGCGGCAAGTCCACGCTGCTCTACGCGCTCGCCGGCCACGTGGTGCCCACCGGGGGCCGCGTGGCCATTGACGGCAAGCCCATCCACGGGCCGGGGCCGGACCGGCTGCTGATGTTCCAGGAGGCCGCGCTGTTCCCGTGGCTCACCGTGCGCGGCAACATCACCTTCGCGCTGGCCGCCCGGGGCGTGCCCCGCGCCGAGCGCCGCGAGCGGGCCAACGCCTTCATCCAGCGCGTGCGCCTGGAGGGCTTCGAGGACACGCTGCCCCACCAGCTCTCCGGCGGCATGAAGATGCGCGCCAGCCTGGCCCGGGCGCTCGCGGTGGACCCCACCGTGCTGCTGATGGACGAACCCTTTGGCGCGCTGGACGCCCAGACGCGCGTGCACATGCAGGAGCTTTTGCAGTCCATCTGGCTGCGCTCCGGCAAGACCGTCGTGTTCGTCACCCACGACGTGCAGGAGGCGCTGATGCTGGGCACCCGCGTGGTGCTGATGGCGCCCCGGCCGGGCCGCGTGGTGCAGGACCTGGTGATCGAGCTGCCCATGCCGCGCTCGCTGGAGGACCCGTCCCTGGACGCCATGGCGCGCGACATCCGCCACCGCCTGCGCGCCGTGGAGGGGCCCTCCGTGGAGGCGCCGCCCGCGGAGCCCCTGCAGCGCCGCACGCGCACGCCGTCCAGCCTGCCGCGCCAGAGCGTCGTGACCGGCCGTTAGAGGGGACACCACCATGCTGAAGTGGGCGCAGAAGCTGGGGATGATCGCGCTGCTCTTCGCGCTCTGGGAGGGGCTGTCGCGCTCGGGCGTGTGGAACAAGCACCTGTTCCCCGGGCCGCTGGAGGTCATCCAGACGCTCATCGCCATGGCCCGGGACGGGCAGTTGGGCGGCGCCACGCTGCGGTCGCTGGGCCGGCTGACGCACGCCTATGTCCTGTCCGTGGGCATCGGCGTCCCGCTGGGGCTGTGCATCGCGCGGCTGGCCTTCTTCCGCAACGCGGTGAAGCCGGTGGTGATGGGCCTGCAGGCCCTACCCTCCATCTGCTGGCTGCCGCTGGCCCTCTTGTGGTTCGGCCTCAACGACAGCGCCATCCTCTTCGTGGTGGTGATGGGCAGCGTGCTGGGCATCGCCATCGCCACCGAGGACGCGGTCAACGGCCTGGACCCGCAGCTCTCCCGCGTGGCCAGCACCCTGGGCGTGCGGGGCCCGCGCTTCTACTTCGGCGTGCTGCTGCCCGGCGCGCTGCCCGGCATCGTCACCGGCCTCAAGCTGGGGTGGAGCTTCGCGTGGCGCGCGCTGCTCGCGGGCGAGCTGCTCTTCGTCTCCGGCGGCCTGGGCCAACTGCTCACCATGGGCCGCGAGCTGATGGACGTGTCCCAGGTGATGGCGGTGATGCTGGCCATCATCCTCATCGGCATCACGGTGGACCGCGTCCTCTTCCAGACGGTGGAGACGCGCCTGAGGCGCCGGTGGGGCCTGACGGCGTCCGTGTGAGCCGAAAGACGCTTCGGCCCTCGTGGGCATTGATAACAGGCGGGGAACCTCCATTAGCGTGACACGTATGTCTTCCGCGCGTCCGCTGTCCCTGGTCCTCGGTGTCTGCGCCGTCCTCCTGACGGGTGTCACGTCCTGCAAGAAGGACACGCCCTCTGGCGCCAACGCGCCCCTGCGCGTGGCCTTCTTCCCCAACATCACGCACGCGCAGGCGCTGGTGGCGAACGCGGAGGGGCTCTTCGGGTCGCAGCCCGGCATGGGCCACGTGGAGGTGCGGCAGTTCAACGCGGGCCCCGCGGCCATGGAGGCGCTGGTGGCGGGCTCCGTGGACGTGGCCTACGTGGGGCCGGGCCCCGCCATCAACACGTACCTCAAGGCCGGCAAGGAATTGCGCATCATCGCGGGCGCGGTGAACGGCGGCGCGGTGCTGGTGGTGAAGAACGTGAAGACGGCCGCGGAACTCAAGGGCAGGAAGCTGGCGACCCCCCAGCTTGGCAACACCCAGGACATCGCCCTGCGCACCTGGCTGAAGGCCCAGGGCTTGAGCCTGGCCACGGACGCGGGCGGCGACGTGCAGGTGATTCCCATCAGCAACCCGGACATCCTGGCCCAGTACCTCCAGGGCGCCATCGAGGGGGCGTGGGTGCCCGAGCCCTGGGGCGCGCGCATGCTCGCCGAGGGGGGCGGTCACATCCTGGTGGACGAGCGTGACCTCTGGCCGGACAGGCGCTTCCCCACCACGGTGGTGGTGACGACGAAGAAGGTGCTGGAGACGCAGCGCCCGCGCATCGCGGCGCTGCTGCGCATCCACACCCAGCTCACCGAGCGCTGGCGCGCGGACCCGGCGGCCTTCGCCACGTCCGTCAACGCCGCCTTCGGCCAGCTCACGCGCAAGCCCCTGAAGGCGCCCGTGCTCCAGGACGCGTTCTCCCGCCTGGAGCCGAGCCTGGATCCGGTGCCCTCCGCGCTGAAGACGTCCGCCGAGCACGCGAAGGCCCTGGGCTTCATCCCCGGGGATGACCTCGCGGGGCTCGTGGACCTGAGCGTCCTGGACGAGGTGCGCGGCGGCGCGAAGCCGGACTAGTCCAGCTTCTCCCCCTGGAGGGACAGGGCCACGTTGTCCGTCTGGTCCACCTGGTAGAGGGCCAGGACCTGCTGTCCCTTCTCCGGCTGCTTGGTGATGGTCAGGTTGCTCATGTCCAGCGGCACCACCGGCCCGGTCACGTCGTGCACGTACAGGATCATCCCGGAGCGCTTCACCACCGGGCCGCTGACCTGCCGCATCTTGTCCGGGTCCAGGGTGATCTGCCGCACGGACCGGCCCGGGGAGACGAAGTCCGGCGTCAGCGTGGGCACGGTGCTGACGACGTTCGACCGGCTGGTGCTCGCGGGCTCGGCGTTCGGCGATTCGTAGCCCGGGCCCGCGTCATAGCCCCTGCCAATCTGGGGCTCACGCGCCAGCGCGGGCCCCGCGCACAACAAGAGGCCGAGCGTCGGTGCGGTCCACGCCATGGCTCGCCAACGTCGGGTGAATCCGTGCATCATGGTGCCACCTCCGTGTCACGGGGGCGCTGCCCCCGGGGTCTGTCCCAACGTAGGGTGGGTGGCACTGAATGTTCAGCGGCGGAACACGGGCCGTGCGTGAGGCAGCTTCCCCACAGTAGGGTGGCGCGCACGCGAGCCAAGGACCGCTCGCATACGAATACGAGGCACCTTTGGCTGGACGTACCGACGAGCAGCACCGCATCGCCCTCTTCATCGACTTCGAGAACCTGGTCACCAACACCGGCATCAGCGCCAACAACTTCGACCTGCAGCCCGCCCTGGACCAGCTCCTGGAGCAGGGCAAGGTCGTCTTCCGCCGCGCGTACTGCAACTGGTCGCGCTTCGAGGACGCGAAGCAGCGCCTGCACGACGTGGGCGTGGAGCTGGTGGACGTGCCCCCCTCCACCCGCGCCGGCAAGAACAGCGCGGACATGCGCCTGGTCATCGACGCGCTGGAGCTGTGCTACGCGCGCGAGCAGATCGACACCTTCGTCATCGCCTCCGGCGACAGCGACTTCTGCCCCCTGGCGTACAAGCTGCGTGAGAACGGCCGCACCGTCATCGGCCTGGCCGTGCGCGAGGCCAGCTCCCAGATGTTCGTGCGGGCGTGCGACCAGTTCATCTACATGAAGCCCAAGCACAAGGGCGACGGCTCCCACAAGGAGAAGGACCGCGACCACGGCGGCCGGGGCTCCAAGTCCGACGAGGGCAAGGGCGGCAAGCGGGGCGGGAAGGGCCACGACAAGGGCCACGACGCCAAGGCTGGCGGCAAGGAGGCCGCCGAGTCCAAGGGCGGCAAGCCCAAGGCGGAGGTGCCCGCCGTGGCGCGCGAGGTGGTGCAGAGCCTGCTGCGCCGGGCGACCGGCCCGCTCAACCCGTCGCTCATCAAGGAGACCATCGTCCGCAAGGAGCCCGACTTCGACGAGCGCGACCACGGCTTCTCCACCTTCGCGCGCCTGCTGGAGGCGCTGGAGCAGGAGGGGCTCCTGCGCCGCATCCAGCAGGGGCGCCAGGGCTACATCGTGGGCCCGGACTCGGACTTCGGCGCGCCCGCGCAGGAGAGCAAGGGCGGCAAGGGGCGCCACGCCAAGGCGCCCGCCCCGGTGGCGGTGGAGGAGGAGGAAGAGGAGCTGGAGTCCTATCCGGACCCGGACGACGAGGGGCTGTAGCCGCCCCTCGCGTCACTGCCTGAAGCGAGCCGCCACTACGCCGCGCGCGGCGTGGTGGACTCGCAGAGGTGCTCCAGGAACTCCGGCAGCAGGCGGGCGGACATCACCCACAGCTTGCCGTCGCCCAGGTCCGCCAGGGACACGCGCTCCGCGTACTCCACGCAGGTGGCCTCCACGTAGTGGACGAACACCTTGCGGTCGCGCGCGCGGTACCACTCCGCCGCGCGGCCCAGCAGCGCCACGAACGCGTCCTGCACCTCCGGGCGCGCGTCGTCCTCCAGCGGCACCAGGCGCACGCCGTCCAGCACGTTGAAGAGGTTCAGGCCCGGCTGCGCGGACTCGAACACCGCGAAGGCCACGGCGCGGCCCTCGTGGCGGGCCACCACCAGCTCGCGCTCGCGGGACAGGCCCGCGTCACCCCAGCCGGTGCGCGTGGTCTCCAGGTCGAAGCGCTCCGGCACCAGGTCCAGCGCCTCCCGGTAGGCCTCCGGGCGCGTGTGGGCCACGCGGGCGAAGAAGCTGGCGCGCTCCTCCTGGGTGGGCGAGCCCACGGCGATGGTCTCCGGCCGCGTCCAGGCGCTGTCCACCTCGCCCTCCATCAGGCGGAAGGGCACCAGGCACGTCTGGCCGGTGTGCGCGTACCAGGTGGCGAAGTCGAACTTCGTGTAGCGCACCCAGCGCACGTTCGCCTCGCAGTAGGCGAAGAACCACTTCACCTCCGGGTCCGCCTGGGTGGGCTCGTAGCCGCGCAGGTAGATGTCGCGCAGGGCCTCGCGGGCGGTGGAGCGGCTGCCCGGGGGCTGGTGCCGCGCCAGTTGGTGCGCCATCCAACTGCCCGCGTACGGCTTGAGCACGGACAGCGTGGCCTCCATGCCCTCCTCCGCGGGGCGCACCACGCGGTAGCCCAGCAGCGGCGCCTCCTGGAGCTTGTCCTGCGTGCGGGAGAACTGGTCGCGCAGGCTGGTGAACTTCTCCGGCTCCTTGCCCGGCAGGCGGAAGTAGCCGGAGCGCTCGAAGAGCTTCCAGGTGGCGTCGTTCCAGTCGCCCTCCACCTTGGTGGTGGGGTGGGCCTGGGCCTCCACCAGCGCGCGCCACGCGCGGGCCCCTTCGGCGTCCAGGGGCCGGACGCTCACGCCGCAGCGGCGGCCGTGGGGCGTGCTGGAGATGTTGCGCACCTCCGCGCGCAGGCGCACCGGCGCGTGGCCCTCCAGCCCCACCTCCATCACCGGCAGGCGCAGGCCCGGGTACATCAGGTCCTCGCCGGGCTCGGTGAGGAAGGACAGGCCTTCATAGGAGACATCCAGCAGGCCGCGGTGCACGTGCACCTGGGGCCAGAGCGGGTGGTCGAACTCCACCGTGCAGGACGCGTGGGCCTGCGTGCGGCGCAGCCAGCGGTGGCGGAAGCGCACCAGCGACGTGGGCGCCGGCAGCAGCAGCAGGCCGCCCTCCACGCGCGCGGCGTCCGCCTGGAAGTGCACCACGCTGGAGTAGCCGAACGCCTCCAGGGTGAGGGGCCCGGGAGGGAACGTCCCGTGCAACTGCCAGCCGAACGCGTCCTGGAGCGGCTCGAAGAAGGCGCAGGTGACCTCCACCACGGCCTGGCCGTCACGCGAGCGCAGCACGCCGCGGGCCTGGCGGGACGCGAGCGCTTCACAGATGCGCGCGACGCGGTCCGCGTGGTCAATTTGCTCGCGCCACACGGGCCGCGTCTCCGGCGTGAGCAACAGGCCGTTGTCCCGCAGCGACTCCAGCAGGCCCACGATGCGGCGGCCCGCGTCCAGCGGCGGCGCGACGAAGCGCAGGCTCACCTCCGGGCGCATGGCGTTGACGCCAATCACCTCCGCGTCCAGCGCGGTGGCCCACCGCTCGCCCTCACCCACCACCACGGACGCGGCCTGTCCCTTGCGGGGCACCGTGCGCGACTCCAGGTGGAGCGTCAGGTGCTCCAGCGACAACTGCACCAGACGTCCGGGAGAGAAGTCCTCGCCAAACGAGGCCGCCGCGCTGAGCTCCGTTCCCACCCGGTATCCGAGGAGTGCTTCGCGGCCGGCCGGCGCGTCGTGAGTGTCGGTGTGCATGCGGGGGCTCCCTGATGTCCTACGGGGCATGATTCTACGACGTCCGAAGTAACTGTGTTGTCCCCAGTTACGCGTGACCCGGGGAACTCGGATTCCCACAGAGTGGAGATCCTTCACCCCTTGTGCACTGAGACCTTCGGGCCGGATCGTCGGCCACGCATTGGACTGTCGCGAATTGGTTTCTCACCAGTCGGGGATTTCCTTCACGGACAGGAGCATCGCCTTTCAAGACAGGTTCAGCCCCGTCCCTCCCCTCGGGTCGTGTGGACCCCGGAAACACAGGGTGATTCCGACACATGGAACACGCAGGGCATGTCGCATGTCGACTGGTGACACATGGCTTGCCTTGGAGGACGGAGGCCGGCGCGACACACGTCGGGGATGACTCGCCCGCCCGCGAGGCGTTATCCCCTGGCGCGCCATGTCCTCCGCCCTCTCCACCCTCTGTCTCCACTGCGGCATGTGCTGTGACGGCACCCTCTTCACCCAGGTGCCGCTCCGGCCCGCCGAGGCGGAGGTCCTGCGCCAGCGGGGCCTGTCGCTGGCGGTGAAGGAGGACGGCGCGGTGGTGCTGCCCCAGCGCTGCGCCGCGCTGGAGGGCCTGTGCTGCACGGTCTACGCGGAGCGTCCGGAGGCCTGCCGCCGCTACCGCTGCCAGTTGTTCAACGCGCTGGCGGAGGGAGAGGTGTCCCTGGAGGAGGCGAAGGGCGTGGTGGATGCCGCGCACGCGAAGGTGGACGCGGTGGTGGGCGGTGTGGGTTCCGCTGAGGGCGGAAGGGGTCCCGCGATGCGCCAGGCGCGGGTGGCCGCGGCCTCGCTGACCCTGGCTCCCGAGACGCGGGAATCGCTGGCGCGCGCGGAGGTGTACCTGGACCAGCACTTCCGGGGGCGCTTCCGCCGCTCGGGGGGCTAGCGTGGCGCCGTCCTGCTCACCGACCGAGGTCCTGCTCCCGTGAAGACATCCCTGCTGGCCGTGTTGCCGTCCGCCGTGCTGTTCGCTGGTGCGCCTGTGTTCGCGCAGGACAGCGGGTTCGTGAAGTCCGCGCAGGTGGACCTGGACGGGGACGGCAAGCCGGAGGCGGTGTCGCTCACGGCGGGGGAGGACGGGAAGTTCACGTTGAAGGTGGGCGGCGCGACGTCGAAGGGCGACGCGGCCGGCAACGAGGTGTCTGGCTTCCAGGTGGTGGACCTGGACACGGGCGACAGGTGGAAGGAGCTGCGGGTCCAGACGCTGGGGGAGGTGGACGACGGTCACCGCTATTTCGTCTACGGCTACGACGGCAAGGCGGTGAAGCTGCTGGGGGACATGCACGCGCTGACGGAGGCGAAGGGCAACGGCATCGTCCTGGTCGATCGCTGGATGGGCTTCTGGCAGAAGCGGGACAAGTACACGCTGGACCGCAAGGCGTGGAAGCTGGTGCACGTGCCGCAGGAGCTGTACGCGGTGACGTACGCGCCCGGCCAGGAGGTCACGGCCACGGTGAAGAAGTCGTTCCCGCTGACGCAGGGCCGCACGGGCTCCGCGGTGGTGGCCACGACGGCGCAGGGCACCCAGGTGAAGGTGCTGGCCGCGAGCGTCCCCGCGAAGGGCGAGGTCCTGTACCTGGTGAGGTCCTCCACCGGGCTGGTGGGCTGGGTGCCCGGCAACGTCCTGGTGGAGTCCACGGACGGGTTGCCGCTGGCGGGGTGAGAGGATTTCGTGTCTGTGTTTCAGGCTTGGACATCCGTGTCTGGGATGTCCAGGCCTGACGGCCCTACTCGACCAGGGCGAACTCCACCCGGCCCAGTTGCTCATCCGTGGAGACGACCTTCACGGTGATGGGCATGCCCACGGTGAAGGTCCGCGTCTTGCCCACCATGGACAGCTCGCGCGCGTCCGGGCGGTAGGGGCCGCCCGCGAGCCCTTCCGCCGGGACCATGCCCTCCACCCACATGCCATCCAGTTGCGTGACGAGGCCGAAGGGCTTCACGCGCACGATGCGCGCGGGGAACTGCTGCCCGATGCGGGTGGACATGAAGCGCGCCTCCAGCTCGTGGTGGCGGTCCACCTCCGCGCGGTTGGCGGAGCGGGCGCGCACGTTGATGTGCTGGGAGAGCTTCTCGATCTCCGGGTCCTCGTGCACGAAGTCGCGCCGGCCGTGGAGGTACGCCTTGATGAGCCGGTGCACGGCCAGGTCCGCGTACCGGCGGATGGGGGACGTGAAGTGCAGGTACAGCGGCGCCGCGAGCCCGAAGTGCGGGCCCGGCTTCACCGTGTAGCGGGACGGGCCCAGCGAGCGGCGCAGCACCGAGCGCAGCGCGGCCTCCGCCTTCGCTCCGGAGATCTGCCGGTCGAACGCGGCCAGGGCCAGCGGAGTGATGTGCGCGCCGAAGCCCGCCGCGAACCCCGAGTGCAGCGCGAACGCGTTCACGTCCGCCACGCGCTGCGGATCCGGCTGCTCATGCACGCGGTACACGGTGGGCACGCCACGGGTCATCATCCAGGTGGCGATGGCCTCGTTGGCCGCGACCATGAAGCGCTCGATCATGTTGTGCGCGGAGGTGTCCTTCTCCCCGGCGAGCCCGGACACGGCGCCCGTGGCCGTGTCGAAGGTGAAGCGCGCCTCGTCGCGGGACATGGCCATGCCGCCGCGAGCCCCGCGCGACACGGCGAGCCGCGCGGAGGCCAGGCGGAACCAGGGCATGGCGTCGCGCACGGGCTCCATGGCGGGGGAGATGGCGTTGTCATCGAGGAAGGCCGCGACCTCGTCGTAGTTCAGCCGTGCCCAGGAGCGGATGAGGCTTTCATAGACATCCGCGGAGGTGACGCGGCCGTCGGGGTCGATGCGCAATTCGACGGTGAGACAGTGGCGCTCCTCGTTGGGCACCAGGCTGAGCCAGTGCGCGGACAGCTCCTCCGGGAGCATGGGGAGCACGCGGCCGGCCAGGTAGACGCTGGTGGCGCGGGCGCGGGCCTCCAGGTCCAGGGGGGTGCCTTCCTTCACGGACTCGCTCACGTCCGCGATGGACACGAGCAGGCGCAGGGCACCGTCAGGGCCGGCGGGCAGCACGGAGATGGCGTCGTCGATGTCGCGGGTGGACGGCGCGTCCACGGTGACGGTGGGGATGGAGCGCAGGTCGCGCCGGGCGCCGCCCAGGGCGTGGGGGGTCTCCTTCGCGCGGAGGGCCTCCTGGACGACCTCCGCGGGGAAGTCCCGGTGGAGGCCGTGGCGGGCGATGACGCGCTCCAGGGAGCGGTCGGCGCCGGACTCCAGACGGTAGAGGAGGACGACCTTGCCGTCCGCGATGCGGGCGACGACGGCGTCGTTGTGCTGGACGGGGGTGGTGCCCGGGTCCAGGGGCCAGTCGGTGTTGGAGACCTCGCGGTCGATGCGCAGGAAGAAGGCGCCCTTGCGCGACACGACCTCGCCATAGACGGCGGTGCGGGTGCGCTCCACGAGCGACAGGCCGGACGCGGTCCACCGGTCCTCGCCAGAGGCGGTCACGGTGGCGGAGACGACGTCGCCCGCGAAGAAGGGGTTCAGCTCCGGGGGCGGGATGAAGGCGGACAGCACCTCCAGGGTGCCGGGCTTCTGCACGGTGAGGAAGCCGAAGCCACGGGGGTGCACGTCGACGCGGCCGGTGACGGTGCGCGGGGAGGCGGAGGTGTCCATGTCGGTGCCGTCGTAGCCCACCTCACGGGTAAGCGGGGAGATGTTGGAATGCATGTTGCGGCTACGACGACTGTCTGGGTGACATCCTGACCTGGATTGTCCGGGTGACTTGCGTTTGCGTCGGATATGCCCATGATTCTTGAGGATCCGCGCCAGGAGGAACCCATGACTTCACCCACCGCTGATGGTCTTCCGCCCCGGACGTCGGAGCCCGTCGCTGCTAGCGACGTGACGCTGGATCAGGTGCGGAAGCTCGCGCAGCTCATCACCCGGGAACTGAGCGACAAAGGCGGCGGACACCCGCTCTTCTCGCTGCTCGGCCCGAACCATGAATCCGTACCGTTGCCTACGGATGTGCTCGCGCTGATGCAGCAGTTGCTCGCCATCCTCGCGTCCGGGGACGCCGTCACCGTGGTCCCCGTCCACAAGGAGCTCACGACCCAGCAGGCCGCGAACCTGCTCAATGTCTCGCGGCAGTACCTGGTGCAGCTCCTCGACGAGGGCCGGATTCCCTTCCACCGCACAGGCACCCATCGTCGCGTCTACAGCAAGGACGTCCTCGAATACCGCGCACGGCAGAAGGCCGACCGCCGCTCCCAGCTCGACGCGATGATGCGCGAGAGCCAGGACGCCGGGGGCTATCCCGAACTCGACTGAAGAGCGCGAGGACGCCCTACCCCGTGATTCATGCTCCGTTTCCTGTCGTCCTCGATGCGAACGTCCTGATTCCCCTCACCGTCTGTGACACGTTGTTGAGCGCGGCGCATGAAGGGCTCATCCAGATTCACTGGACGGAGCTCATCCTCGAGGAGACGCGCCGCAACCTGGTCAAGGCCATCGGCCTTTCGGAAGAGAAGGCCGCACGGCGCGTCGCCGCCATGAAGGCTGCCTTTCCCGAGGCCATGGTGACGGGCCATGAGGGACTCATCGCCTCCATGACCAACTCGGAGAAGGATCGGCACGTCCTCGCCGCCGCGGTCCACGTGGGGGCCCAGACGCTCGTCACGAGCAACCTGCGGGACTTCGAGAAACAACACCTGCCCGCGACGCTCCAGGCGCAAGCACCCGACACCTTCCTTCAACACCTGCTGAGCCAGGCGCCCGACGTCGTGCTGGAGATGCTCCGGGCCCAGGCCGAAGCCCTGCGCAATCCCCCCATCTCCCTGATGAGGCTCGTGGACGGATTGGCGCGCAGCGTGCCGGGTTTCGCCCGCGAGGTGCGCGAGCTTCTGCCCCCTTCCCTCATCTGACTGCCCCATCGCTGGGCGTGCTCCGCTGTCCCTCGGTCCCGGAGGCGGCCCTTCGGGTAAACCCTGGCATCCGGTCAGAAACGGGGGTCCGGGCCTTTCGCGCCGGTGCCTGCCCCGGTGTAGAGTCGGACCCCTTCAATGGCTGGGACGACGCTGACGCTCACCCCGGACGGGTTCCGTGGCCGGGTGCTGGGCAAGTACGAGGTGCTCTGCCGCCTGTCGACAGGCGGGATGGCGGAGATTTTCCTCGCGGCCCAGAAGGGCCTGGCCGGCTTCCGCAAGATGGTGGTGCTGAAGCAGATCCTCCCCGACATCCGCGGCGAGGAGGAGTTCGTCCGGATGTTCCTGGACGAGGCCAAGGTCACGGCCGCGTTCAACCACCCGCACATCGCCCACGTGTACGACCTGGACGTGGCGGACGGTGAGCTGTTCCTCGCCATGGAGTTCGTCCCGGGCGCCACGCTGGTGGAGGTGGCCCGCGCGTGCCGCTCCGCCCACGAGCCCATCCCCATCGGCTTCAGCCTGATGTCCGTGCGCGACACGGCCGTGGCGCTCAACTACGCGCACAGCTTCACCGACCCGCTGGGCCGGCCCTCGCCCGTCGTCCACCGCGACGTCGCCGAGAAGAACATCATGGTGACGTACGAGGGCGTCACCAAGCTGCTCGACTTCGGCATCGCCAAGAGCCTGGCGCGCGCGGGCCGCACCGCCGTGGGCATGGTGAAGGGCACCAGCGGCTACATGTCCCCGGAACAGATCATGGGCGACCCGCTGGACGCCCGCAGCGACCTGTTCAGCCTGGGCGTGGTGCTGCACGAGTGCCTCACCGGCATGCGCCTCTTCTACGCCAAGAGCGCCGAGGCCATGATGAACGCCGTGCTGAGCGGCGACGTGCCTCCGCCCTCGCGCGTGAACAAGGAAGTGCCTCCGGAGTTGGACGCCATCGTCCTCAAGGCGCTCGCGAAGCGGCGCGAGGACCGCTACGGCACCACGCTGGAGTTCGCGCGCGCCATCGAGCGCGCCGTGGGGCAGCGCATCTGGCACCCCGAACAGAGCAGCGAATTGATGCTGCGCCTGTTCGCCGAGCGCCGCGACCAGACCCGCCTGCTGCTCATGGGCGCGCAGTCGACCGGCGACGGCACCTCCAGCGAGACGCAGGTGGCGCAGGTGATTGCCCGGGGCGGGGACGTCCCGGAGCCGGCCACGCTCCCGCCCGCGGGGGCGATGCCGCAGATCTCCTCCGCGCTGCCGCCTCGCGCGTCCGCGCCGGCCAAGGCTCCCGCTCCGGCGAAGGCGTCGCCGGCTCCCGCCGCCGGAGTGGGGGGCCGCCGCAACACGACGGAGGAGCTGGCGGTCCGCAAGCCCGCGGCGGTGTCTCCCTCGCGTCGGGTGTCGCCTCCGCCCACGAATGAGCTGTCCGCGCAGCCCGAGGATTCCGAACCGGGCGTGCGCACCCAGCCGGCCCTGCCTCCGGTGATGCTGGATTCATCGCTGCGCATCACGGCGCCCGTGACGGCGGCCCCCGGCTACGCCGAGGGGGAGACCATCCTCACGCCGCTGTCGCGCGTGGGCACCCAGCCTCCCGAGGACCCGAAGGCACGGCATGCGAAGGAGCCTCCGGCCTTCGTGCCGCCGTCCGACGAGCCGCGCGCCCGGGGTGGACGGGAGTCCGAGGAAGGCCGTGCCCGGTCCGGCCGGGATGGAGGCTCGGACGATGCGCGGCAGCGCTCCGCCAACGGCTCCGAGGATCCGCGTTCGCGCGCCGGACGTGATGCGGCCCATGGATCCGCAGAGGACTCGAGGCCCCGTCCGCCGCGTGAGGCCATCAACGCGTCACCCGAGGAGGCTCGACCCAGACCGCCGCGTGAGGCGTTCAGTCCATCCGGTGAGGATGCGAGGTCCCGCTCCGCGAGGGATGCCGCGAATGGGTCCGCTGAGGATTCCCGTCCCCGTCCTCCTCGCGATGGCGCGAACAGCTCCGCCGACGATGCACGCGCCCGGTCGGGTCGTGATGGCGTGAACGGATCCACCGACGAC
Source organism: Corallococcus sp. AS-1-6 (assembly GCF_020037015.1). Classification (GTDB taxonomy): domain Bacteria; phylum Myxococcota; class Myxococcia; order Myxococcales; family Myxococcaceae; genus Corallococcus. Next base: position 80,291 of record NZ_JAIQDE010000025.1, read on the forward strand.
ACACGTGCTCGGTCGGGTCGCGATGGCGCAAACGCATCCACCGACGACACACGTGCTCGGTCGGGTCGCGATGGTGTGAATGGATCCACCGACGACACACGTGCTCGGTCGGGTCGCGATGGCGCAAACGCATCCACCGACGACACACGTGTTCGGTCGGGCCGCGATGCCTCGAACGGATCCACCGACGACGCACGTGCCCGGTCGGGCCGCGATGGCGCGAACAGCTCCGACGCTGCACGTGCCCGCCCGGCTCGCGACGCATCGAACACCAGCGCCGAGGACTCCCGTCCCCGCCCTTCACGGTCCTCCACGCAGGACAGCCTCCGCGTCACCCAGCCCCACACCCCGCCGCAGGCCCTGCTGAACGACAGCGAGACGGCCATCTCCCGCGTGCCGTCCCTGCCCGCCGAAGAGGTCCCCGAGAAGACTCCCGCGGTCCGCCGCTCGCCGTCCTCTCACCGCAAGCAGTCCTCGCCTCCCTCCCGCTCCACCCCGGCGCGCGCCTCCAACCGCCCCACCGAACCGCACGACTTCCTCGCCGAGTCCCCCGCTCCCCGCCGCGGCAGGGGCGGACTCATCGCGGCCGGCATCGTGTTCCTCGCCATCGCGGGCCTCGGCACCACCGTCGCCCTGGGACTCGACGGCGGCCGCGTCTCCGCGCTGTGGAGCTCCGCGCCCTCCCGCAAGCCGGACACGAACTCATCCACAACTTCTCCACCGCCTCCTCCCCAGCCCGAGGCCCCGAAGCCCACCCCCACCGAACCCCCCGCGCCGGAACCCTCCACCGCGGTCGCCCAGGTCACGCCTCCCGCCGAACCCGCCGCGCCCACGGAAGAAACGACGCCCCCCGGCGACGACTCCTCCACCGACGACGCCCAGACGCCGAAGGCGAAGACGCGCACCCCCGTCCGCAAGCCGGCGGCCACCCCGGTCCGCGGCAAGCCCCGCACCGCCACGCCCGCCGACGACTCGGAAGCCGACCTCCCCGCCCCGGATGACAGCGCCACCGAAGCCGCCGCGCCCCAGGGCTTCCTCACCCTGGTCACCGAACCCTCCGCCCGCGTGTCCCTGGCCGGCCGCTCCCTGGGAGAAACCCCGCTCACCAAGGTCGCACTCCCGGTGGGCAGGCACACCCTGAAGCTCATGGACGGCACCGGCCGCCCCCTGAAGCTCCTCGTGGAGATCAAACCCGACGACATCACCTCCGTCCGGGTCCCCCTGGAGATGCTGGCCAATCCCTGACCCCGTCCGGCGCGCGGACCGGTCCGCGCGGCACCACGCAATCAACCGCCGGGGTCCTCCGTACCCGAGGCATTCCGCCGGGACGTGCTCCCACGTCCTCGCGCCTCGTCCGGAGCCGACCATGAGGATGTCCTCGCTGTCCCTGCTCGCCGCCTGCTGCCTCGCCACCACCGCCTGCACCGCCCACGCGGAGGACGCGGTGAAGTCCTCCCAGGGCTCCGGTGAGACGCGCCAGGTGGAGGACTTCCACGGCGTCTCCGTGGGGCACGGCATGCACGCCGAGGTGAAGGTGGGCCCCAAGTCCGTCCGCCTGGAGGGCTCTCCTGAAAACCTCGCCCGCATCAAGCTGGAGGTGGAGGACGGCATCCTCACCACGCGCGTGGAGCGCAAGGGCTGGAGCGGCCTCAACGGCAGGGTGAAGCTCATCGTGTCCTCGCCCCGCATCGACCACGTGGAGGCCAGCGGCGGCAGCCACATGAACGCGGACGTCACCGCGTCCGGCGAGCTCGACGCCGAGGCCAGCGGCGGCTCCGTCCTCACCGTGCGCGGCGTGGACGCCAAGAAGGTGGAGGCCGAGTCCAGCGGCGGCTCCGAAATCACCCTGACCGGCCGCGCGACCCAACTGGAGGCCGAGGCCAGCGGCGGCGCGCAGGTGCACGCCCAGAAGCTCCAGGGCGTCACCGACCTGAAGGTGGAGGCCAGCGGCGGCTCCATCGTGGAGGCCGATGCCCCCTCCAGCGTCTCCGGTGACGCCTCCGGCGGCAGCATCATCCGCCTGTCGAAGCGGCCCCAGAACACCAACGTGGACGTCAGCGGCGGCTCGCGCCTCGACGCCTCGAACTAGCCGCGGGACCGGGAAAGGTTAGCCGGGCCCCGGGGAGTTCCCGGGGCCCGGATAGGCCCCCCACGAAGCAAAAGAGGACGCCGCACACCGGACCTCCAAGGTCATCCGGGCGACCGTCCTACCTTCCACGTGACCGCCGGTCGCACCGCAGTGCCGCCGGACAGGCGCGTGGGCCCCATGGAACGCGCTCGAGTGACCGAACGCTTCGCAGTCCCCAAGATATCGGGACTCCGTCCCAATCCCAAACACCCAGCGTCGCTTTCGCCGCAGGACTCGCAGGGGAACCCGCCTCCCACCGCGCCTGCCGTCCCCAACGGACTGTAAAAAAGAAGGCACCGCTTTCACACGGTGCGTCGTTGAGACGCGGCAGGTCGGGTCCATCCAGCGATGATGGAAAAGTCCGGACGTGCGGGACTCCGCGAGCACCCGGTTCAGCGGGCCGGGGGGAGGCGGTCCGCGTTCTGACGCTCCACCATCCAGCCCGGGTACTCGGGGGGCAGCTTGGAGACGGCGTCCAGCTTCGCGAGCTGCTCCGAGCCGAGGCGCAGCTCGGACGCGGCCAGGTTGTCCTCCAGTTGGGCCTGCGTCTTCGCGCCGAGGATGACGGTGGTGACGTGCGGCTGGTGCAGCAGCCACGCGAGCGCCACGCGCGCCACGCTGGTGCCCGTCTCCTTCGCGACCTCATCCATCACGTCGATGGCGTTGTACGCGCGCTCGCGGTCCACGGGCGGGAAGTCGAAGGTGGTGCGGCGGGCGCCCTCGGGGCCACCGGCGCCGCGGCGGTATTTGCCGGAGAGGAAGCCGCCCGCGAGCGGGCTCCACACCATCAGGCCCACCTGCTGGTCCTTCATCAGCGGCACCAGCTCGCGCTCCAGGTCGCGGCCGGCGATGGAGTAGTAGGCCTGGAGCGATTCGAAGCGGGACAGGCCGCGGTGGTCGCTGATGCCCAGCGCCTTCATCAACTGCCACGCGGCCAGGTTGGACGCGCCCAGGTAGCGCACCTTGCCCTGGCGCACGAGGTCGTCCAGCGCGCGCAGCGTCTCCTCCAGCGGCGTGGCCACGTCGTAGCCGTGGATCTGCAGGAGGTCGATGTGGTCCGTGCCCAGGCGCTTGAGGCTCGCGTGCACGGAGTCGAAGATGTGGTAGCGGGACAGGCCGGTCTCGTTCTGGCCCGGGCCCATGCGGCCGCGCACCTTGGTGGCCAGCACCACCTGCGAGCGCTTCTGCGCCAACGCCTTGCCGAGCAGCTCCTCCGACTGCCCGTTCGAATACACGTTCGCGGTGTCGAAGAAGTTGATGCCCGCGTCCAGGCACCGGCCCACCAGCGCGTCCGCCTCCGCCTGGCCCTGCTGCCCGATGTTCTTCCAGATGCCCTCGCCGCCGAAGGTCATCGCGCCGAAACACAGTTCAGAGACAAACAGGCCGGTGCGGCCCAGCGGACGGTAGTGCATGTGCGTGTCACCTTGGGTGGAAGTGAAGGCGGCCCCTCTTAACGTCCGGTGCATGGCCCCGCAGCAGGAAGGCACGCGGTGACGGACGCGCGCCGCTTCGTGGGCTGGGACCTGACGGACCCCTTCGCCCGTTCGCCCCGCCCCGTGGACGAGGCCGTCGTGGATGGTGACGGCCGCGTGAGCTTCTCCCAGCGCGTGTGGCCCGTGACGCTGGATCCGGAGGCGCTCGCGGAGGCCTTCTCCATCAGGCCCGGTGACGTGGTGGTGGTGGACGGGCCGCAGGCGCTGGCCAACCCCGGCGCGAAGGTGCGGGACGCGGAAGCGCGGCTGCGCGCCCCGGGCCGCACCCCGGACGTGCTGCCCCTGCCCGGTGCGCCCTTCGCGGGCTTCGTGCGCGGCAGCGTGCTGCTGTTCGCCGCGCTGCGGGCCCACGCCCGGGTGCCGATGCTGGACCTGGACACGCCGTCGCTGTCACACGCGCGCCTGTTCGAGGCCTTCCCCGGCGCCACCTGGCGCGCGCTGGCTGTGGAGAAGTTGGGGGCAAAGTCCACGCCGGAGGGACGCGCCCGGAGACAGGCCCTGCTGGAGGCGTCCGGACTGCGCTTCGAGGACGCGCGGACGTGCACGCACGACCAGCTGGATGCCGCGCTCTGCGCGTGGCTGGGATGGCTCACGCGCACGCGGCCCGGGCACGTCTTCGCGGTGGGCCTGCCCCTCGCGCAGGACACGGATGGAACCTTGCGCGAGGGGCGAATCCTGGACGTGAAGCGCGGTGTCCGGACCGCGCCATGACGCTCAGGGCAACAGGGCCGGCCACCAGCGGTAGGCGCAGGTCTTGATGGACACGTCGGACTCCGGGGGGCGCTCGCTGACGACGGGGAAGGTCTCGATGACGGTGCCGTCGGGGCCCCGGCTCAGGGTACCGCAGAAGTTCGGGGCCTCGGGGTACAGCGGGGGGAAGCGCGTCGTGCCGCAGGACTTGCCCGAGGGCGTGAGGAACTCCGCCGCGTTCTGGCAGGCGGACGTGCGGCGCCACCGGATGTAGCCCTTGCCGCTCTCCAGGCGCGACAGCGTCACCGTCTCCGCTGGATCGCTCTGGAGCCAGGCGGGGCCCGGGCGGCCCTGGGGTTCCAGGGGCGCGAAGGCCGTCCACGTCTTCGGCGTATCCCGGTTCGAGGTGCCCAGGAACAGGCCCTCCGTCGCCTGCGGAACGAGCTCATAGAAGGCGAACCAGCCGATGGGCGCCTGCGCGAGCGCGAGGAACGGGTTGCCCGGCTGTCCCGAGGCGTCCACCCAGAGGCCCTGGGCTTGCGTCGTCCCCCCGACGTCGTAGCCCTCCGCCACGATGATCAGGGTGTTGCCGCGGGCATCCACCCCCATCGCCCGCACGTATCCCCTCATCGGGGTGGAGGCGCTCCAGAGGAGCTCGCCGGTCGGGCCGTAGGCCTTGAGGGTCCCGTCATCCAGGAGGCCTCGCGCGCCGCCGTTGGGGTCCGCCGCCGCACTCACGAAGTAGCCGTCCTGATCGAGCGGATGGTGGGTGACCTCACCGGTGCGGCTGTCCAGGTACGTGACCGAGTCGTGGTAGGCGCTGTTGAAGTTCAGGAAGCCCCGGGGCTGACCGAACGCCAGGAAACGGTCGGTCGGCAGGAAGACGCCGCGGGACTCGAGTGACGCGGGCGACCCCTCTCCCCAGAACCACATGTGGAGGTTCATGGCGTAGCTCTGGTCGGTGCTGAAGTGGGAGAAGACGACGCTGCCCACGCCGTCCGAAGCCGACGGACCGCACTGCATGTACTTGTCTCCGGACCTCGAATGCTCCCTCCATTGCGCGGGCGCCTCCGGCATGACCGGCGGCATCGCGGCGCACTCCGGGTCGAGAGGAGGGGGCGCCTCGGGCAGCGGTCCCGCGTCGACCGTGCCCGCATCAGGGCTCCCCGCGTCGACCGTGCCCGGGTCCACGCTTCCACCGTCCAGCCCGGGCTCCGGCGCCGGGTCCTCCGTCGCGGTGCCTCCTCCGTTCGAAGGCCCATCCCCGGCCTCGTCCGGCTGCACGAAGGGCGCTTCCACACCGCCTCCGGAAACCGCCCCTCCGCAACCCGCACCCAACGCACCGATGAGGATTCCCACCGGGATGGACCACCGCCCCCTGCGCACCGCCATACCGTCACTCCGTTCCACTCGGGCCACCTGCACTGCAAGTGCAGGTGGAGACGCATCCGGTGGAACGCCAGGGCGGGATCCCTTCTGACTTTGGGAATGTCAGGTGTTGAAAGTCTTTGGGCGTGACCTGTCCTGATTCAATTCCTTTCAGCGCCCGCGCACCGGGTCCTCGTGATGGTCATGCCCTGGCCCGCCGAACGTCCCGGGCCAGGGTTCCTCCGCGGGCTTCAGGCCGGGGACCGGAAAGCGCCGGAAGCGCGCCTGGCTGTAGGCATACGGCGGATCGCAATCGCCGCAGGACGTGGCCCCGTCCATCATCACCACGCTGTCCGGCCCCAGCTCCAGGAACTGCGCGGGCGTGGACGCGTTCGACACCGGGCACTGGAACACCTCGGCGCCGTCCTTCGCGCTCACCGCGAACAGCACCGGCCCCGCCGCGCTCATGCCCGTGCCCAGCACCACCGTCTCCGGCGGCTGGCCCGGCCAGGTCTCCCAGCTCGCCAGCCGCGCCTCCGGCGCCACCGGCCCTGGCCACCCCTGGAACCCGTGCGTCCAGGACGGCGTGAGCTCCGGCAACGCGTAGCCCTCCAGCGTCCACCCGCCCGCGGCGTCCTCGGAGGCCGAGGGGATGACGTGCGAGGACGTCGCCAGCGCGCGGCCCAGCCCCTGGGGGAAGGACCGTGAACCCACCGCCTGCCCGTCCTGCGTGCGCAGCGCCTGGGTGGAGCGCTCGTTGAGCAGCAGCCCGTTCACGATGGCCAGCTCCCCCGCGGCGAAGGCCTCCGTCTTGCGCCAGCGCGGCACCCCGTCCTGCGAGAACGCCATCAACAACGTCGGCGCTCCCGGGTACAGCGGCGCCCCCACGTTCTGCGTGGGGCCGAACGCCACGTACAAATCCCCCGCCGCGTCGGACGCGACGCCATACGGATGCGGGTGGTTGCACTCCGCGAGCAGCGGGTCCCGCAGCGCCTGCGCGGACACCATGCCGCCAAAGGCATCCAACACCACCAGGAAGTACTGCCGGCACAGCGTGTCGCGCGACGTGCCCGCCGGGTACGCCTCGAAGAGGGCCGCCAGCCGGTCCGGCTGCATCACCCCCAGCCGCGCCATGAACACCGTCGTCAGCCCCTGCGTGAAGTCCGGCCGCGCCGTCGCCAGGTCGAACGTCCACCGCGGCGAACCCGTCACCCGGTCCAGCAGCGACACCTGCCCGGACAGCGGCAGGTCCATGCACAACAGCCGGTCGTTCCACAGCATGCACCGGCGCCCGGACGTGCTCGCGCGCACCGGCACCGGGCCCGCCGCGTCCAGCAGCGCGGGCACGAAGAAGCCCACCAGCGTCACGTCCCCCGTGGGCCCCACCAGCAGGTCGTGCAGCGACTCCCCGTTGGAGGCCGCGTCGTAGGTCCAGTCCGGCGCCAGCGCCGTGGCGGCGGGGCGCTCGCAGACGGAGCCCCTGCACCTCCCCGGCCCCTGGCAGGGGCTGGACGGCGCGCAGGTGAAGTTGTCCGGCGGGTCGCGGCGCTGGCACGCCCCGTCCAGGCACACGTCCGCCGCGTCACAGCCGCGCTCCGGGCCGCAGAACGTCCCGTCCGGCGCCTTCGCCAGCGTGCACCCCACCTTCGGGTCGCACGCGCCCACCTGGCACTTCCCGTCCCCCGGACACGGCGGCGCCGGCACCGACGTGCAGCCGTCCAGCGGGCTGCACACGTCCGTGGTGCACGCGTCGCCGTCGTCGCAGACGCGCTCCGTCCCCCTGCACCGCCCGGCCGTGCACGTGGCGCCCTGGATGCACGCGTTGCCCGGGTCGCACGCGGTGCCGTCCGGCTCCTGCGTCTCCACACACTGCTCCGTCGCCACGTCGAACGTGGAGGTGTGGCAGGCCACCGGCGTGGGGCAGTCCGGGTACGGGTTCGCCTCCCCGCGCAGCTCCACCCGCACCTCGCCGCCCCCCGGCGCCCGGCCCACCAGCGTGGCCGTCAGCACGCCCGTGGCCTCCGGCCGGTAGGACAGCCGGACCGGGACCTCCCCCGGCCCCATCCGCGTGGGCAGCCCGTCCGCCGAGAAGGGGGCGGCCAGCGCCGTCCACTCCACGTCCAGCGTCGTCCGGCCCGCGTTCACCACCCGGAGCTCCACCCCGCGCTCCACCCCGGGGTAGCTGGCCGGGAACGCCACGGCCTCCTGGGAGACCCGTAGGAGGCTCCGGGCGCCCGTCAGCGGGGGCTCGTCCCGGCAGGCGCTTCCGAAGGCCACCAGGGCCGCCAGGGCCATTGCCAGGGCCGTCCGGCCCCCACTGCCCACCGTCCGCGTGCGCGCCATCGACCCCTCCGTCCCCTGCCTTTACACCCCTCTCCATCCCCGTGTCCCACGGCACCCCACCCCCCGGGGCTTCAGGATTGGGCACTTCCCTGCCTGAGTTTTTTTCAGCCCCCAGGGCCCTGGGTCCTTCCAACCCCCCGGAACGACAGGCCTGTCGCAGGGTATGGTTCTAGCAACGGGCGCGGGGATGACCCTGGCTGGCCCGCCACACGACTCTCCGGGATTGCAGGCATTCACGGTGCTCATCGCCCGGGGCGTGCAGTCCACGGTGAACGGGCTGTCGGCGGAGGTCCGGCGGGCGGTGCTGGCCGAGCTGTTCCGCATGGGCGCTCGCGCCTGCGAGGCCCACTCGGGGCAGGCCGCCTGTCCTCCCTACACCCTGCGCCTGGACGTGGCGGACTGCCGGATGCACGTGGAGCTGGACCCGACGCGCACCCGGCTGTCGCTGACAGGCCTCACCCGGCCCCGGCCGCACTAGAGGCCCGGGTGAGCGAGCGGTGGACGTATGGGCAGATGCTGCCCCGGCGCGCGGGCTACGAGGAGAGCTGGGAGCTCACCTACCGCGTGGAGCAGCTCCGGGAGCTGGTGGGCCAGGAGCTGCACCTGGACCCGGCGCTCGCGGAGGAGCTGGACGACACCCTGGCCCGCCTGGTCCAGCGCAACCAGCGCCTGCGGGGCCTGCAGCGCATGATGGCCGCGGACCGGGAGCCGGAGGACCTGGTCATGCACCGCGCCGCGCTGGAGGACCTGGACCGGCAACTGCTCCAGGAGCTGCCCGGCCTGCTGGAGCGGCTTCGCGCCACGCTCCTGTAGCAGCGTGTCCCCTGGCCGGATGCCTGTCGGTCTCCGACTTGTGCACGGGCCCCGCTTCTTTTCACCAGTCTAATTGGAGTGTTGATCAACTGGTGGAAGCAGTAGGGGAAGCCGAGTTGGGGACAAGTCAGCAAGCTTCCGGATTCATTCACGAATCGGCGATCTGCTACATGTGGGCAAGTTGCCGGTTTCCCCCGGGCATCCACAGGCGGGCCCTTGAGCCCCCGGTTGTCCACAGGGCCGCCCACACCATCCACAGGTGATCCACAGGGATCAGGGGGGCGTGACACCGGCAAGGAAGGACCCCGGATGCAACAGCCCTGTTATGGTCCGGCCCTGCTTTCTTCACGACGCGGGCGCCATTTTCCCAAGGCGCTGGAGGATGAGCTCATCGACTTCCATCGGGGCGAGCGCATCGGGAAGTACGAGGTGCTCACGCAGTTGACCGTGGGCGGCATGGCGGAGCTGTTCCTGGGCTACACGTCGGGCCCGGGCGGCTTCCGCAAGTACGTGGTCATCAAGCGCATCCTCCCGGACGCGCGCTCCAATGATCAGTTCGTCCGCATGTTCCTGGACGAGGCGCGCATCACCGCGGCCTTCAACCACCCGAACATCGCGCAGGTGTTCGACCTGGGGGAGGAGGACGACGGGCTCTACCTGGCCATGGAGTTCATCGGCGGGCAGAACCTCAACCAGGTCACGAGCGCGTGCCTGAAGAAGCGCCAGCCGGTGCCGCTGGCCTTCACCCTGTCCGTGGCCCGCGACGTGTGCCTGGCGCTGCACTACGCGCACACCTTCACGACCCCCGGCGGCGAGGCGAGCCCCGTCATCCACCGCGACGTGGCGCAGAAGAACATCATGGTGACGTACGACGGCACCGTGAAGCTGCTCGACTTCGGCATCGCCAAGGCGAAGAACAGCCTGGAGCGCACCAGCGTGGGCACGGTGAAGGGCACCACCGGCTACATGTCCCCGGAGCAGGTGCGCGGCGATCCGCTGGACGGCAGGAGCGACCTGTTCTCCGTGGGCGTGGTGATGCACGAGCTCATCACCGGCGAGCGGCTCTTCGCGGGCAAGACCGAGCGCGACGAGATGGTGAAGATCCTCGAGGACGCCATCCCGTGGCCGTCCGTGCTGCTGCCGCACATCTCCGAGGACATCTCCCGCGTGGTGATGCGCGCGCTGGAGCGCAACGTGGACCGCCGCTACCCGTCCGGGCGGGACATGGCGCGCGCCATCGAGAAGGCGGCCGGCGGCAAGCTGATGGACGCCGAGCAGCGCGCCGCCCTCATGAAGGGCCTGTTCGCGGAGCGCATGGCGGCCACGCGGTCCCTGCTGGAGAGCGCGGACGTCACCACGAGCAGCCAGGTGCTGGCGTCGGCGAAGCGCGCGCTCCAGAAGGATGACGGCCCCTACCTGCCGGAGCGCAAGGCCACCGCGCTCAGCGTCGTGGAGGCGCGCAAGAAGGCGGAGATCGCGAAGCTTCGCGCGGAGAGCCCCGGCAGCGACGAGACCGCGCCCCCGGTGAAGCGCTCGAAGCTGGGCGCGGTGTGGGCGCTCCTGTCGCTGTCGCTGTTCCTGGGCCTGGCCTACGGCGCGTTCCGGCTCACCCAACTGCTGGAGGCCGAGGAGACGGCACCCCCTCCCCCGCCCATGGGCCTGGGCGCGATGGTCCCCATCCGTCCGCCCGACGCCCCCGCGCCCGACGCGGACGCGGCCGTCGCGGACAAGGACAAGGACCGCGAGCGGACGCCGAAGGACCGGGACAACGACCGGGACGAGTCCACCGCCAACCGGAGCAGCCGCAAGGGCAAGGGCAAGGGCGAGGTGACGCTCTTCCTGGACGAGCCCGCGGAGGTCTTCCTCAACAACAAGTCCCTGGGGCAGGCGCCGCTGGTGAAGAAGTCCCTGCCGGTGGGGCAGGCGGAGCTGATCCTGGTGGGCGAGGACAAGAAGCGCCGCGTGCTCGCCGTGCCGGTGGAGGCGGGCAAGCCCGTGCGCCTCAACCTCAAGCTGAGGGAGCTGCCGGGCCGCTAGGGCCCTGTCCGTTCCGGCGTGGACGGACCTGCGCGAAGGAGCGGCACGGGCGGAGGGCGTCCGCTATCTTCCGCCCCCACATGGCCCTCTCCCTAGGCTTCCTGATGGACCCGCTCGAGAGCGTGCGGGTGGACCACGACACGACGTTCTCGCTGATGCTGGAAGCCCAGCGGCGGGGGCACGACGTCTACTACTTCGAACAGGGCTGGCTGCGCTTCAACGGCCGGTGCTCGGAGGCGCGCATGCGCCGGGTCCGGGTGCGGCGGGAGCCAGGGCAGCACTTCGACGTGCTGGACGAGGACGTGCGGCCCCTGTCGAAGCTGGACGTGCTCTTCCTGCGCAAGGACCCGCCGGTGGACGCGGACTATCTGCACGCCACGCAGTTGGTGGAGCTGTGTCCGGACCGCGCGCCCATCTTCATCAACAACCCGTCCGGCATCCGCGACGCGAACGAGAAGCTCTTCACGCTGAACTTCCCGGACCTGATGCCGGAGACGCGCGTGACGCGCGAGCTGTCCGTGGTGCTGGAGTTCGCGGCGAAGAACGCGCAGGGCACCATCCTGAAGCCCATTGATGGCTTCGGCGGCAAGGGCATCCTCTTCCTCGCGCCGGGGGACCGCAACGCGCGCTCCATGGTGGAGCTGCTCACGCAGGGCTTCAAGGAGCCCATCCTCGCGCAGGCGTACGTGCCGGAGAGCCGCCTGGGCGACAAGCGCATCATCCTGGTGGACGGAGACCCGGTGGGCGCGGTGCTGCGCGTGCCGTCGGACGCGGACCACCGGGGCAACATGGCCGCGGGCGGCACGCCCATGAAGGCGGACATCACCGAGCGCGACCTCTACATCTGCAAGCGCCTCAAGCCGTCGCTCCAGGAGAAGGGGCTGACGCTGGTGGGCATCGACGTGCTGGGCGACTACCTCACGGAGGTGAACGTCACCAGCCCCACGGGCCTGGTGGAGGCCAGCCACCTGGACGGCGTCTCCTGCGAGGCGCGCGTGCTGGACGTGGCCGAGCGGATGCACGGCGCGCGCTGAACGTGGCCGCTCCCGACAGGATGCCGGAGGACGGCGAGACGCTGGACTCCATTGGCACCGCGGACGTGCGCGTGTTCCAGCGCCGCGCGGGCTACCGCTTCACGTTGGACGCGGTGCTGCTGGCGCACTTCGCGGCCACGGAGGGGCAGGACCTGCCCGGGCCGGTGCTGGAGCTGGGCGCGGGCAGCGGCGTGGTGTCGCTGCTCCTGGTGAAGCAGTTCGGCGTCGCGGGCCCGGTGGACGCGCTGGAGCTCCAGCCCGCGGTGCACGAACGGCTGACGCGCGCGGTGGCGCTCAACGGGTGCGAGGGCCGGGTGCGGCCGGTGCTCGGGGACCTGCGGCAGGCGCGGTCGCTGTTCACGCCCGGGGCGTACGGGCAGGTGGTGTCCAACCCGCCGTTCCGCCGGGCCGAGGCGGGCGTGGTGAGCCCGGACGCGGAGCGGGCCATGTCCAAGTCGGAGGTGGCGTGTGACGCGCCGTCCGTGGTCGCGGCGGCGCGGCATGCCCTGCGGCCCGGGGGCGGCGTGAGCCTGGTGTATCCGGCGGCGCGGCTGGCGGAGGTGCTGGGGGTGCTCGCGGGCGCGCGGTTGTTCCCCCGGGTGCTGCGCGCCGTGCACGCGCGGGTGGACGCGCCCGCCACGCGCTTCCTGGTGCAGGCGCTGCGGGACCAGGACCGGGGCCTGTCCGTGCGTCCGCCGCTCATCGTGCATGGTGACGGAGCCGGTGGGTACGGCGCGGAGGTGGCGGCGCTGATGGACGTGCCGCTGGCGGAGCGGAGCGGGGGTTGAGCGCCCGGCCGCCGGACGTGGGGCCCTGCGAGCGTCGGGGCCGGATGGGGGGATGCATCACAACGTAAGGGGCACTTCACCCACCGGACGTCCGCGTCCCGAAGAGGAGAGCCCCATGAACGTGACGATGCTCAACGAACAACCGTCGCTGCTGAAGTCGGCCGCGCTGCTGCCCCCGCGCCTGTCCCTGGGCGCGACGATGATCCACCACGGCCTGGAGAAGCTGAAGAAGGAGAGCATCGAGCAGCAGGCGGGCATGTTCGAGCAACTGGGCATCAAGCCCGGCAAGCAGTGGCTGCTGGCCACGGGCATCACGGAGCTGGTGGCCGGGGTGAGCTCCATCCTGGGCATCGCGACGCGCTTCACGGCGGTGTCGGTCATCGTCACGCAGGCGATGGCCATCGCGAAGGTGCACAGGAAGAACGGCTTCGACATCACCAAGGGCGGCTACGAGTTCAACGTGGCGCTCATCGCCATCGCGCTCGGGACGCTGATGCGCGGGCCGGGGCGGCTGTCCCTGCACAGCGCGCTGGAGCGGCGGGTGAAGCGCCGGGAGCTGAGGCACTTCCGGCTGCTGCCCCGTCAGCGCCGGGGCTCCATGCTGCTCGACGCGCTGGGGTAGCCGGGGCCTTGGAGGGGTGTGGGGGTGTCGCCTGCCCGGCTGCCAGCGAACCGGGCCCGCCGGTGGCGCCCCTGCCTCCGCTTCATCCCGTAAGATGCGCGGGCCATGGCCCCCCCGTCCGTCCTGCTGATGCTGGCGCTCGCCGCGCCCGCCGCGTCTGTCCCCAACTTCTCCACAGCCGAGCCCTCCAGCACCGCGCGCCTCACGGAAGCGGGCCTGGCCTCCGTGCGCTCCGTCATCCGGGATACGAGCGCCGGGCGGCTCGAAGTCGCGGGCCTCGCGTCCGTGACGGCCGCCACGCGGACCCGTGCCAGTGATTCCGAGACGCCCGCCGCGGTGCGGATGCCCGCGGGCTTCGCCGAGTCCATCCCGACGCCGCCCCGCGAGCCGGCCACGGTGCCGGCCACGGGCGCCGCGCAAAGCCAGACAGAATCCCTCTCAGAAGCCGGCCGCATCGCCGTGGAGGCCAGCGTCGGGGCCCTGCGCGCCGCGGCCATGGCGATGCACGGCAAGGCCGGCGCGTCCGGCCTGGCCACCGTGGGCAACCCGGACGAGCACTACGCCCGGGGCGTCGCCGCCCTCCAGTCCAAGGACTCGCGCACCGCCATCGCGGAGCTGTCCGCGTGCGTGCAGGCCGCGCCGTCCCGCGCGGACTGCCGCTGGGAGCTCGGCTGGGCGTACTCCGTGGAAGGCCGCTGGGCGGACTCCCTCACGCAGTGGACGCAGGTGCGCGCGCTCAATCCCAGCCAGCCGGACCTGGAGGGCGCGCTCACGCAGGCCCGCAACCAGGCCGCGCTCCAGGCGAAGCTCGCGCAGCCCGTGGACAGCGCGCCCCGCCCTCCCCCGCCGCCGGGCGCGAAGCTGCGCATCCGCGCCGCGGGTGACCTGATGCTCGGCACCACCGTGCCGGAGGGCTACCTGCCCCCGGAGGGCGGCGGCAGCGTCATCGCGGCCGTGCGCCCCCTGCTGGAGGACGCGGACCTCACCTTCGTGAACCTGGAAGGGCCGCTCTGCGACACCGGTAAAACCACCAAGTGCCGCTCGCCCGCGAACTGCTACGCGTTCCGCTCCCCCACGTCCTTCGGTGACTACCTCAAGGAGGCCGGCGTGGACGTGGTCTCCACCGCGAACAACCACTCCGGCGACTTCGGCGAGGAGTGCCGCCGCGCCACCGAGTCCACCCTGGACGCGCTGGGCATCGCCTGGAGCGGCCCGCCGGGCAGCGTGGCCACCGTGGAGCGCAACGGCCTGAAGATTGGGCTGGTGGCCTTCCACACGTCCGCGGGCTGCAACCACCTGAACAACCTGCCCACCGCCACGGCGCTGGTGAAGCAGACCGCCGCCACGCACGACATCGTCATCGTCTCCTTCCACGGCGGCGCGGAGGGCGGCAAGGCCCTGCACGTCCCGGCCGGCAGGGAGATGTTCTTCGGCGAGGACCGCGGCGACCTGCGCGCCTTCACCCACGCGGTGGTGGACGCGGGCGCGCACCTGGTGCTCGGCCACGGCCCGCACGTCGCGCGCGCCATGGAGTTCTACCAGGGCCGCCTCATCGCCTACTCCATGGGCAACTTCGCCACCTACGGCCGCTTCAACCTCAAGGGTCCGCAGGGCCTGGGCATGATCCTGGAGGTGGAGCTGGACGCCAACGGCCGCTTCTCCAACGGCCGCATCCTCCCCACCAAACAGATTGGTGAAGGCATCACCCAGCCGGACCCGGCCGCCAACGTCGTCTCGCTGGTGCGCAAGCTCACCACGGAGGACTTCCCCGACACGGGCGCCCGCATCGCGGACGACGGCCGCGTCTCTCCGCGCAAGTCGCCTGTCACGGCCTCCAGCGCCGCGCCGTAGCGCCGAGCCTTCACGACAACGCCGCACCCGCACCCACGGACGCCTCGGCCTCCGTGGGTGTTTTGTATGTCACGCATCGCGCTTCGTTGAAGCCGGGCTGCTGCCTGGGCTGCCGTGCGCTTCATTGCGCCTCCAAGCGTGCCGCGCCGTGCAAGGCATGCGCGTGCGGCGTGCGCTAAGACAGGCTCCGACGTGCCTGCTCATCGACTGCCCAGACTGACTTCGCTTCGCCCGTTCGAATACCCCGGCTACTTCGCCGTGTGGTTGGGCGCGCTCATCTCCAACATCGGCACCTGGATGGAGACGGTGGCGATGGGCGTGTACGTCACGCAGACCACGGGCCGCGCGGAGTGGACGGGCGCCATCGTCGCGCTGTCCTTCCTGCCCGCGGTGGTGCTGGCGCCGGTGGGCGGCGCGCTGGCGGACCGCTTCGACCGGCGCGCGTACGCGGGGCTGGGCGCGCTGCTCCAGGCGGCGCTCGCGGCGGTGCTGACGGTGCTGGCGTTCCGCGGGCAGTTGTCGGTGTCCATCATCGGCGTCATCTCGTTCCTCAACGGGTGCGTGAGCACGCTCACCTATCCGGCCTTCTCCGCGCTGCTGGCGGAATTGGTGCCGCCGGAGGACCTGCACCTGTCCACCAGCCTCAACTCCGCGCAGTTCAACCTGGGCCGCATCATGGGGCCCACGCTGGCCGCGGTGGTGTTGCAGGCGGGCGGGCCCGCGTGGGCGCTGCTCGCGAACACGCTGTCCTTCTTCGCGGTGCTGGTGGCGCTGTGGCGCGTGGTGCCGCCGGCGCGGGACAAGGCCGCGAAGCGCGAGCCGCTGTGGGACGGCATCCGCCGCGGCATCACCGTGGCGCGGGACGACGAGGACATCTCGCTGGTGCTGGTGGCCACCTTCTTCGTGGCCGCGCTGGTGGCGCCCTTCATCGGCCTGGTGCCGGTGTTCGCCATCCGCGAGCTGGGCCAGGGCGCGGCGGCCACGTCGCTGCTGGTGACGTGTCAGGGCGCGGGCGCGGTGACGGCGGCGCTGTGCGTGGGCACGCTCGCGGAGCTCTTCGGGCAGCGCAAGCTGCGCGGCTACTCGGCCACGACCATCGCGGTGCTGGCGGGCGTGTACTGGCTGGCGCCCACGCTCCAGGTGGCGGCGGTGTGCATCTTCTTCCTGGGCGCCAACTACCTGGTCCTGATGAGCAGCCTGAGCGCGTCCTGCCAGGGCCGCGTGCCGCGTGAATTGCAGGCGCGCATGGGCAGCCTCTACAGCATGGTGTTGGGCGCGGGCTATTCGCTGGGCGTCTGGTTCCAGGGCGCGCTGGCGGACCGCATGAACCTGCGCTTCGTGACCATCGCGTGCAGCGCCATCTTCCTCGCGCTGGTGCTCACCACGCGCCTGCTCAAGCCCGCCCGCTTCGAGAACGAGCCGCTGGTCCAGGCGGACGTCCAGCCGTTCTCCGACAGCGCGCACTGAGCGCGCGCGCCGTCAGTCCTCCTCCTCCAGGTCCCGCTTCAGCTTCGTCAGCAGCTTCACCGCGTGCGTGGCGTAGGAGCTGATCCACCGCGCGTGGATGTCCTGGATGGGCGCCGCGTTGAGGTAGTGTCCCCGGCAAGGGGTGCCCCATGGAGCCGAAGTTCCAGGTGCAGTTGAAGATCCGCAAGCCGGTGGCGCAGGTGTTCGAGGCGGTGGTGAACCCCGCGAAGCTGAGCGGCTACTTCGTGAAGACGAGCAGCGGTCCGCTGGCGGCGGGCACCACGGTGAAGTGGAGCTTCGCGGAGGCGCCGGGCGAGTTCGACGTCATCACGCGCGAGGTGACTCCCCACGAGCGCATCGTCTTCGAGTGGCCCGCGGACGGCGGCTACAACACGCGCGTGGAGATGAACTTCGTGCCGCTGGACGCGGGCAACACGCTGGTGAAGATCAGCGAGTCCGGATGGAAGCCGGATGCGCAGGGCATCAAGGCGTCCTACGACAACGCGGGCGGCTGGATGCACATGATGCTCTGCCTCAAGGGCTCCTTGGAGTTCGGCATCAACCTTCGGGAGGGCGGGGCGTTCTGAAAACCGCGACGCGGGGGAATGTCGCGGCCAGACTGCCGTTCCCTCGCGTCCCGTCGCCGAAGGAGCCCCATGCCGTCCGTCCGCGTCCCCGCCCTGCTGCTCTCCGCCCTGCTGCTCTCCGCGCCCGCCGCGAACGCGCAGGAAGCGAAACGCGCCCCGGAGGCGCTGGGCCTGGGCATGGAGGGCTACGCCTACCCTGCCCCCGTGCAGTTCCTGTCCGTCAAGCTGGAGGGCCAGGACCTGCGCATGGCGTACATGGACGTGAAGCCCACGGGCAACGCCAACGGGCGCACGGTGGTGCTGCTGCACGGCAAGAACTTCTTCGGCGCGTACTGGAAGGACACGATCCGCGTCCTCTCCGGCGCGGGCTACCGCGTCGTGGTGCCGGATCAGATCGGCTTCGGCAAGTCGTCCAAGCCGGCCATCGCGTACAGCTTCCACACGCTCGCGTCGCTGACGCGGCAGGTGCTGGAGGAGCTGGGGGTGAAGCAGGCCGCGGTGGTGGGGCACAGCATGGGCGGCATGCTCGCGACGCGCTTCGCGCTGATGTACCCGGAGGTGACGACGCAGTTGGTGCTGGAGAACCCCATCGGCCTGGAGGACTACCGCGAGTCCGTCCCCTGGAAGTCCACCGAGGACCTCTACCAGGAGAACCTCAAGGCCACGGAGGAGGGGCTGCGCAAGTACCAGCGCGGCTACTACGTGAAGTGGAAGCCCGAGTACGACGAATACGTCCAGGTGCTCTACCGCCAGACGCTGAGCGGTGAGTACCCGCGCCTGGCCTGGGTGTCCGCCGCCACGCAGACGATGATCTACGAGCAGCCGGTGGTGCACGAGTTCCCGCGGGTGAAGGTCCCCACGCTGGTGGTGATTGGCCAGGAGGACCGCACGGTGGTGGGCAAGGGCAGCGTGCCGCCCGCGCTGCTGCCGAAGCTGGGGCAGTACCCGGCGCTGGGCAAGAAGACCGCCGCGGCCATCCCGGGCGCCACGCTGGTGGAGCTCCCCAACGTGGGCCACATCCCCCACTTCGAATCGCCGGAGAAGTGGCACGCGGCCCTGCTGGGCTTCCTGAGCAAGGTTTCGAAGTAGTCTCCCGCCGCATGCATCGCATCCGCGTGGTACGCCACGCGTCCGAGCGGGGCGGCTGGGAGATGGCGCTGGCCACGCCGCCCCCGGCGCTGGCGCCGCTCATCCGGGACTACTGCGGCTTCCGCGAGGCCATGCCCCAGCCCATGCGCCGGCAGGAGCTGCCCGGGGTGCAGGTGGTGCTCATCCTGGAGTTCGGCCCGCTGCTGAAGCACCTGGACGACGCGGGCGCGGTGACGCGGCACCGCTCCGGCTTCGTCGCGGGGCTGGACGAGCGCTGGAGCACCACCGAGCACAACGGCGAGTCCCACGGGCTCCAGGTGAACCTCACGCCGCTGGGGGCCCGGCGCCTCTTCGGCCTGCCCATGCACGAGCTGTCCCACCGGGTGACGGGCCTGGAGGACCTCTGGGGCGCCGAGGCGCGGCGGCTGGTGGAGGCCTTGGCGGAGGCGCGGGACTGGGCGGCGCGGTTCGCGCTCGCGGACGCGTTCCTCTTGAGGCGCGCGGAGCGGGGGCCGGCGGTGGACGCGGGGGTGACGTGGGCGGTGGAGCGCATCCAGCGGACGGGAGGCCAGGTGGACATCGCCACGCTCGCGACCGAGCTGGGCCACAGCCACAAGCACCTCATCCACCAGTTCCACGAGCAGGTGGGGCTGCCTCCGCGCAGGCTGGCGCGCCTGCTGCGCTTCGACCGGGCGGTGGAGCGGATCAAGTCCGGGGGCCCGGTGCGCTGGGCGGAGCTCGCGCTGGAGCTGGGCTACTTCGACCAGGCGCACCTGAACCGGGACTTCCGCCAGTTCACCGGCGGGCCACCGTCCGCCCTCCTGCGCCGTGCACTGCCGGACGCGGGCGGGTTCGAATCCGGCGCGTAGGTAAAATCCGTCCAAGAAGGTCCGCGGGCGGATGGGCAGGATGCGCGGTGAAAGGAAGACACACCATGTCCCTGCCCAGCCTGTATCCCTTCATCCACTACGCCGACCCCGAAGCCGCCCTGCGCTTCCTGAAGCAGGCCTTCGGCTGCGAGGAGCGGGTCGTCTACCGCAAGCCTGACGGCGCCATCGCCCATGTCGAGCTGACGCTGGGCCATGGGCTGGTGATGTTCGGCGGCGCGGAGGGCGGCCGGCTGAAGATGGCGGCGTCGAAGGACGTGCCCCTGAAGAACCTGGGCATCTACGTGGTGGTGACGGACCCGGATGCGCTGTACGCGCGGGCGAAGGCGGCGGGCGCGACCATCGCGATGGAGCTGCACGACACGGACTACGGCTCGCGGGACTTCAGCGCGCTGGACCCCGAGGGGAACGTCTGGAGCTTCGGCACGTACCAGCCGCTCGCGGTGCCTCCGCCGAAGGGGTGAGGCGCCTTCGTCGACGGGGCGGGGCGTCCATGCAAGGCTTTCCCCATGAAGCTCTTGTTGGGGCCCCTCCTGTACGCCCGGGCGCAGGCCACGCCGGACCCGAAGTCCCATGACGTGTGGAGCTTCTTCGTCAACGTGTTCCTGGACAGCACGTCGGCGAAGAAGCCCCCGGCGTTGAGGCTGTGCTTCCGGGACGCGAAGGGCCACCAGGTCGCCGTCTTCGACGAGGTGAAGGCCGCCGCGGACCTCACCGCCCTGCCCAAGGACACCCGGGGCGTGGTGTGGCGCTGGGAGGTCGTCCTTCCGCGCACGGACGAGGCCCGGCGGTTGTCCTATCACTTCGAATCGCCAGACACGCCGGGCGTGCCGGTGACCTTCGAGCGTCCGCCGCCGCGAGACGACCGGCCGTGGTCCACGAAGGTCATCCCGCCGGAGCCGCTGGTGGTGTCCGACGTGGTCGTCCCGGCGAAGGGCGTGTCGCCCAACATCGCGTTCTTCTCCTGCAACGGCGCCAGCCGTGCGAGCGATTGGAGCAACCTGGCGCAGCCCTTCGCGCTCTGGGAGCGGATGCTGCAGCAGCACCAGCGGGAGCCCACGGACCCGGCGAAGACGCCGGGCTTCCAGTTGTTGCTCGGGGGTGGGGATCAGCTCTACGCGGACTCGCTGCACAACACGCTGGATGTGTTGAACGCGTTCATGAAGCTGCCCCGGTCGGAGCGGTTGAAGCTGCAGGTGCCGGACGGGTTCTCGGAGCGGTTGTTCGCGGAGTACGTCTGGCTGTACCGGGAGCGGTGGGGTGGCAGCCAGGGCATCGCGCCGTTGCTGCGGCGGGTGCCGGGGCTGTTCATGTGGGACGACCACGACATCTTCGACGGCTGGGGTTCGCACGAGGACCTCCAGCAGGCGCCCTGGTATCGCGCCATCTACAGCGCGGCGGCGCGGGCGTTCGAGGCCTTCCAGCGGGGCTGGTTGGAGCAGCCGGCGAAGGCGCGCGAGCCGGACGACCGGGGCGTGGTGGAGCCCGCGCGGCACTATTTCCAGACGTTCTGTTTCTCCACGGCGGACTGCGACCTGGACGTGGTGTTGTTGGACTTGAGGAGCGGCCGGACCAGCCGGGTGTTGGACACCGGAAACGCGCATCCGCAGACCGAGTTCACGGTGATGAGCCGGTCCCAGTGGGACGCCTTCGACGCGTGGCGCGAGGAGCACCGCCAGCGGCCGGAGAACGGCAAGAAGGCGCGGCACGTGTTGGTGGTGTCGTCGGTGCCGCTGGTGCACCTGCGGTTCGGTCCGGCGATGGAGCGGATGAGCGGAGGCGGGGTCGAGCTGCGCGACGACCTGTTGGACCAGTGGGAGTCCTCGGTGCACCGGGGCGAGCGGACGCGGTTGTTGATGAACCTGTTCTCGCTGGCGAAGAAGTCCTACTGCGCGGTGACGGTGTTGTCCGGGGACGTGCACGTGGGAGCGAGGGCGCGCGTGCGTTCACGCAACCCGGACCACCTGGTGCCCGCGTTGGGGACAGTGGGCGAGGTGTTCATCGAACAGGCGACGTCCTCGCCCATCGTGCATCCGCCGCCGGGGTGGCTCGCGTTCAAGGGGATGTTGGCGTTGTCGCAGGATTCGAGGGAGGACCTGCCGGGGTTCCTGCAGACGGAGCTGTTGCCAGTGGGCAAGGAGCTGTACCTGCGGGACCGCAACTGGCTGTCCATCCGGCTGGAGCGGCCCAAGCACCGGGACACGATCGCGCGTCCGAAGTTGTGGGTGAAGTGGATCGCGGAGAAGGAGAACCTGCCCATGGAGGTGGTGGTGGAGCCACCGCCCTTCCCCACCGTGGGCTGAGAGCGTCAGCGGACCGGGAGCTCCCGGAAGGAGATGCCCGTCCAACCACCCTGCTCCACCGCGTCCTTGAAGCGCTCCGTGCCGATGATCATGGTGCTGAAGTTGTCCAAGCGGAACAGGTCCCTGTCCGTGGGCAACGAAGCACCGTCGAGGATGGGGTCGTCCGGACGGCGGAAACCCTGTCGTCCGCAGGTGGGACAGGGCGGCTCCAGGTCGGGAGGAAGGCAGTCGCGGTGCAGCAGGCCGCGCGGTTCGATCTGAATCTCGAGGATGTCTGGGGGCGTCTTCTGCCGGAACCGCAGCTCCGTCTTGCAACCCAGCAGCCCACGAACGCCCGCGGCCTGGAGACCGTCGAGTGCGTCGCGGCGGATGAGCATCAGCGAGGTCCCCTGCCAGGTGAACGGCCCGAACTGACCGGACGCAGTGCCCGTGAGCGGACCGAAGCTTGTCCCGGGAGAAAGCGATGCACTCGGTGGCACCAGCGGGCGCACCAGCTCGCGGAGACGGACGAATTCATGAAACGGCTCGGGCCGGGGCTCTTCAAATTCCCGATGCTCGGGGATGAGTGAAAGGTCCACGACTGGGTACTGACGCCCTGATTGGCTCCACGTCAGGCCGCACCCCGGACAATCTTTGAGGCCAGGAAGTCCCCATCTATGTGCGGCATCGAAGTCTCCGCTGAAACGGGATGTGGCTGCTTCGTCGTCGCGGAGCCAGAAGAAGGGGGGCATGGACCGTCAGGCCTCGGATGGATGAAGGCTCAGTTGTACTGCTGGATGGGGCCACCCAGGAGCTGGAAGCGATAGATCAGTTCCCCGGCATGCTTGAAGATTTCTTGAGGTGGAGCGAGGTCGTTCTCGTTCTTGAACTCGCGCCAGGCCTTGTTCCACAAGCCACCGCTGGATCCTCCACTGTGAATGCGCCGGTGGACGTGTACGGGAATGGGGATCGTGTACTGGTGGATGTCGATCCCCTTTCTCGTGAACCACTCAGCCAGGTCCCGGGCCTGCGGGAAGATGTGGTGCTTCTCGAACTTCCCCGCCGGCAACTGCCGCTGAGGAGGCACGGGCTTGGGGTTCCCGTACCAGGGGAACACCATCACCGGTTCCACATCACCTGGCAGCCCCATGGCGCCGCCCCAGTTGCGCCGGGGCCCGCTTCCCGGCGCGGGGGCCACGGCCACGGGTGGCGGACGGGGCGGCGGGCCCCGTGCCAGCACCACCTCTCCGGGCACGTCCTCGCACCGGAAGAAGCCGCAGGCCGTGTCCCCACACACGAGGGTCACACAGGCGTCGCTGCTTGCGTCACCGCACTCCGCTTCGGCTTCATCCCAGCGCTGCTGGAGCGGCGTGCTGGACGCGCACGCCGCCATCCACAGCACCAGCGCACAGAACGTCAGGCTCTTCCCCATGGCGGAAAAGCCTAACATCCGTGCTCAGGGCAACGGCCCCTCCACCAATCGCAACACATCCGCGAGCACCCCCGCCGCCGTCACCGCCGCGCCCGCGCCGTAGCCTCGAATCACCAGCGGCGTGGGGCTGTACCGCTCCGACAGGAAGCTCAGCGCGTTCTCGCCTCCCTTCACCGCCGCCAGCGGATGCTCCAGCGGCACCGGCACCAGGCCCACGCGCACGCCCTCCGGCCCCACGCTGCCCACGTAGCGCAGCACCTTGCCTTCCTTCCGGTGCGCGTCCACCCGCTTCTGGAAGATCTCATCCGCCTGCGGCAGCCGCGCCAGGAACTCCGGCAGCGGTCCCTTCGCGTCGAACTCCTCCGGCAACAGCGACGCCAGCGCCACCTCCTCCAACTCCAGCGACCGCCCCAGCTCTCGCGCCAGGATGAGCACCTTGCGCGCCACGTCCGTGCCCTCCAGGTCGTCTCGCGGGTCCGGCTCCGTGAAGCCCTTCTCCATCGCCGTGCCCACCGCCTTCGACAGCGGCACCCCGGCTTCCGTCAGCCCCAGGATGAACGACAGCGAACCGGACAGGATGCCCTCCACCCGGTGCACCGTGTCTCCCGTGCGCAGCATGTTCTTCAACGTGTCGATGACCGGCAGCCCCGCCCCCACGTTCGTCTCGTAGAGGAACCTCCGCTGGTGCCGCGCCGCCGTCTCCCGCAGCGCCCTCCAGTGCTCCTGCCGCCCCGCATTGGCCTTCTTGTTCGCCGTCACCACATGCAGCCCGGACGCCATCAACGCGGGGTAGCCCAACGCCACGTCCTGGCTGCTCGTGCAGTCCACGAAGATGGGCCGGCCCGGCCGCCTCGCCTTCGCCCACGCCTGGAACGTGTCCAGCGTGAACCCGGACTCGCTCGCCTCCAGCCGCGCCTTCCACCCCTCCAGCGCCACCCCCTCCGGCGCCACCAGGCTGTGTCTGCTGTTGGCAATGGCACACACCCGCAAATCCAACCCGTGCGCCCGCAGCTTCGGCGCCTGCTGGTGGATCTGCCGCAGCAGCTCCCCGCCCACCGTGCCCACGCCCGCCACCAGCAGCTCCACCACCTCCGTGGTGCCAAAGGCCTTGCGGTGCACGTGCGCCATCGCACGCGGCCCGTCCTCGCGCGAAATCACCGCGGAGATGCTCCGCTCGCTCGACCCCTGCGCGATGGCCGCGATGCTGCAATCCACGTCCGCCAGCGCGCTGAAGAACGTCCCCGCCACGCCCACCCGGTGCCGCATCCCGTCTCCCACGATGCTCAGCACCGCGAGCCCCGGCTGGTGCTCGATGGGGTCCACCTTCCCCGCCTCGCGCTCCACCTCGAACGCGTCCTCCAGCGCCAGCACCGCCCGCCGGGCCTCCGCCTCCCCCACGCAGAAGCTGATGGAGGACTCGCTGGAGCCCTGCGTGATCAGCACCACGGAGATGGACGCCATCGCCATCGCCTCGAAGACGCGCGCGGCCGTGCCCGGCACGCCCTTCAACCCCGCGCCCGCGATGTTGATGAGCGCGATGTCCGGCAGGAACGACAACCCCCGCACCGGGTGCCGCGAAGCCGGCGCCGTGGCCGTCACCCGCGTGCCCGGGTGCTCCGGCCGGAAGCTGTTGCACACCCGCACCGGGATGCCCCGCTCCCTCGCGGGGGCAATCGTCTTCGGATGCAGCACCTTCGCGCCGAAGTAGGCCAGCTCCATCGCCTCCTCGAAGCTCACCTCCTCCAGCGCGAACGCCTCCGGCACCAGCCGCGGGTCCGCGCTGAAGATGCCGTCCACGTCCGTCCAGATCTCCAGCAGCCGCGCGTCCAGCGCCGCCGCCGCCAGCGCCGCCGAGTAGTCCGACCCTCCCCGCCCCAGCGACATCGTCTTGCCGCGCGCATCCCCACCGAAGAAGCCCGGCATCAACATCAGCCCCGGCCCGTCCTCGCGCAGCGGCGCGAACCGCGCGCGGATCTCCTCCAGCCGGGGCGTCGCCTGCAGCGGATCTCCCGAGCACACCAGCACCTGCCTCGGGTCCACGCTCACGGGCGCAAGCCCCCGCGCCTCCATCAGCGCCGTGAGCAGCAGGCACGACGCCCGCTCCCCCAGCCCCGACAGGTGCGCCAGCACGGACGGCGAGCACTCCCGCAGCAACCCCACGCCCTGCAACAGCCCGCGCAGCTCCACCCCCAACGCCACCAACCCCTCCGCGAGCGGCCGCGTCTGCGCGGGCTTCAGGTCCACGCTCAGCGCCTTCGCGATGACGGAGTGCGTGTCGTCGAACCGGGCGCAGGCCTCCTGCACGGACGCGCCCTCCTCCGCCACCCTCGCCGCCTCCACCAGGAGGTTCGTGATGCCCGACACCGCGGACGCCACCACCATCACCCGCTCGGCCTTGCGCGCCTCCTCCACCAGCGCCACCACGCCGCGCATCCGTTCCGCATCCCCGACACTGGTGCCACCGAATTTCATCACGCGCATGACACGGCCTCCTTCTGGAACGGCGGGACTCGGGGGCTGGGGCGGCACATCGGGAGCGGCGTCATACGGGTCCTCGGGGGTGGCTGCTGACGGGTGTGGGGGCAACGAAAAAGCCCCGCGCTCGGGAGGAGCGCGGGGCCGGGTTCGGAAGGAGGGACCTCCAGGAGGTCCACTTCGGAAGTCAGGCGGTCCGCGCTCCGCGAGGAGTCAGGCCGGTGCGAGTGCAAGTCTCGGTCAGCACGGTCCGCGCGCGCGCGCCCACGGGGGACGTCGTCCCCTCGTGCCGCTGGCTGTTCCCGCTGCGTCCGGCCATGGAGTCCCCATCCTAGCCGCTTTCCGCGCGCCAGGGTCAGGGGGCGGGCAACCAATCCCCTGCCCCACGGTCCCCACCGTGGTGCTCGCGGCCAGGGCTGCCGACATTGTGAGTGTGTGAGCTGTCCCACCCCCTTCCGGAGCACCCCATGGCCACCCGCAAGAAGAGCGACACCGCCCACAAGCCTGGCTTCGCCAAGGACCGCGTGGAGGGCGGGCTGGAGGCGGACGACACCAAGCCCCTGTACGCGGACGATGCCAAGCACTCCACCGAGGAGCAGAAGTTCGCCCTCGACAGCGACGGCCCCGTCGGCGGCCCCCGCAACAACCCCCAGAGCGTCATGGACGACATCGACGACGAGGAGCGCGAGGAGCGCGGCCGCCTCAAGGCCGAGGCCCGCCAGCAGGAGGAGAACGAGCCCACCCGGGAATGAAAAAAACCGGGGCCCCGACACCCGCGTCGGGACCCCGGCCTCCGCACCTTGAGGTGAGGCGCTCCGCTACTTGGAGGCAGGCTTTGACGCCGGCGTCTCCACCAGCGTGAGCTTGCCCAGGTGGAGCGGCGTCACCTGCTCCTGGATGACCAGCGGGTCGCCCACGAGCACCACCTGCATGTTGGCCGGGTCCAGGTAGGACTCGGCCACGCGCTGCACCTCCGCGGCGCTGGCGTTCTCCAGGCCCTCCACGGCGCGCTTGAAGTCGTCCATGGGGCGGCGGTGGAAGTAGAGCTGCGCGGCGCTGCCGCCCAGGCCCTCCACCGTCTCGAAGGCGCCCGGGAAGCCGCGGATGAGGCCTTCGCGCGCGGCGGCCAGCTCCTTCTCCGTGATGGGCCTGGACTTGATGCCGGCCAGCTCCTGGATGAACTCGTGGAGCGCCGGGCCCGTCACGTCCTGCCGCACGGCCGCGTACGCGGTGAGCGGTCCCACGCCCAGGCGCGTGCCCAGGTGCGCGTTGGCGCCGTAGCTGTAGCCCTTGTCCTCGCGGATGTTCATGTTGAGCCGGCTGCCGAAGAAGCCGCCGAACACCGTGGTGGCCAGCTCCAGCGGGTACTCGTCCGGGTGGCCCGCGGAGAGGCCGGGGCGGCCCACCAGCACCACCGTCTGCTCCAGGCCCGGCTTGGGCACCACGCGCACCTGCTGGCGCGGCGGCGCGGGCGGCGCGGGCGGCGGCTTGGGCGCCACGGCCCCGCCCTTCCACCCGCCGAAGTACTTCTTCCCCCACTCCACCGCCTGCTGGAGCGTCACGTCACCGGCCATGATGAGCGCCGCGGCGCGAGGGCCCGTGTTCTTCGTGTAGAAGTTCTTCGCGTCCGCCAGCGTGAGCGCCTCCACCGTCTTCGGCGTCCCGCCGGACGTGTGGCCATACGGGTGGTCCGCGCCGAACACCGCCTGGTAGTAGGCCTGCTGCGCCAGGAAGTTCGGGTCGCCCATGCGGCGCACCAGCTCGCCCAACTGCTGCTTCTTGCGGCGCTCGAAGGCCTTCGCGTCGAAGGTGGGCCGCAGGACGACGTCCGACAGCAGGCTCATCGCCGCGTCCACGTTGGTGGTGAGCACGCGCGCGCCCACGAAGGCGCCGTCCGGGTCCACCGACATGGCGGGCGACACGCCCAGGTCCGCGAACGCGTTGTCCAGCGCCACCGTGTCGCGCTTGCCCGCGCCCTCCAGCAGCATGCGGTAGGACAGGTCCGCGATGCCCAGCTTCGCGGCGGGCTCTTGCGACACGCCCGCGGCGAAGGCGATGCCCACGAACACCAGCGGCAATTCCTTGCGCGTGCTGACGATGACGGTGAGGCCGTTGTCCAGCTTCGCCTGCTCGAAGGTGGGCAGCACCAGCTCCGGCGGCTTGCCGGGCGCGGGCGGCTGGTCGCGGAACGCCTCCGCGTCCGGAGCCGGTGTCTGGGGTTGCGGCTGCGCGGCCGGCGCCGTTTCAGCCGGCGTCTCCGCGGGCTTCGTGGTGGCGCAGCCGGCGATGGACAGCGTGAGGAGGGCAGTGAGGATTCGGCGGTGCATGACTAGCGGGCCTCCTTGCCCGGGGCGGAAGACGGCGCGGCCCTGCCGGCGGACGGCACGGCGTGGAGCACGACGCGCGCGTCGGGGCGCAGCACGTCGTTGGCGAACTGCTTCACCGCGTCGGGGGTGACCTCCTGGTAGCGCGCCAGGTCCTGCGCGACGTAGCTGGGCTCGCCCACGAACTGGTTGTAGCTCTGGAGCGTGTCGGACTTGCTGCCGCTGCCGCCCACCGCCTGCAGGCCCGCGAGCTGGCGCGTGTCATAGCGGGTGCGCGCGCGGACGATCTCCTCCTGCGTGACGCCTTCCTCGCGGACCTCGTCCAGCACCGCGTCGATCTCCTTCTTCAGCGTGTCCGTGGTGACGCCGGGCCGGGCCACCGCCTCGATGGAGAAGACGGACTGCGCGCCCTGGCTCTGCTGCACGGCCTCCACGCTCTGCGCCAGTTGCTTGTCCAGCACCAGCCGGCGGTACAGGCGGCTCGCGCGGCCGGTGCCCAGCGCGGTGGCGAGCACGTCCGCCGTCGCGTCCCCGGGCTTCAGGTACGGGGCGGTGAGCCAGGACATGGTGAGCAGGGGCAGCGTGGCCACCTTCTCTTCGTGGCGGAGGGTCGTCTCGCGCGTGACCTTCACGGGCTTCACGTCCGGACGCTGGGGCTTGGGCCCGGAGGGCAGCGTGGCGAAGTACTTCTCCACCAGCGCCTTGGCCTTCGCGGGGTCGAAGTCGCCCACGATGGCGAGCGTCGCGTTGGAGGGCGCGTACCACTTGCGGAAGAACGCCTTCACGTCGTCCACCGTGGCCGCGTCCAGGTCCTTCATGGACCCGATCACGTTGCCGGAGTACGGGTGCGGCGCGGGGAACAGCGCCTGCCACGCCTTCTCCTGCGCTTCACCGTAGGGGGCCGTCTCCACGCCCTGGCGGCGCTCGTTCTTCACGACCTCCTTCTGCGTCTGGAGCTTCTTCTCCGTGAGCGAGTCCAGCAGGAAGCCCATGCGGTCGCTCTCCAACCACAGCGCCGTCTCCAGCAGGTTGCTGGGCACGGTCTCGTAGTAGTTGGTGCGGTCGAAGCTGGTGGTGCCGTTGAGGTCCGTGGCGCCCGCCTGCTCCAGCAGGCCGATGTGCACGTCGTCCGGCACGTGCTTGGAGCCCTGGAACATCATGTGCTCGAAGAGGTGCGCGAAGCCGGTGCGGCCCGGTGTCTCGTCGTAGGCGCCCACGTGGTACCAGACGTTGACGGCCACCACGGGCAGCTTGCGGTCCACGGAGAGGATGACCTCCATGCCGTTGGGCAGCGTGTACTTCTCATACGGGATGGCCAGGTTTTCGCGGCCGGGCTCCAGCGGCTTCGCCTCGGGGGTCTGCGCGAGCGCCGGAAGCCCCACGAACAGGGCCGCTGCGGCGAGGGCCTTCAATCGGGACAAGGTTCCTCCACGGTTCAGGACGGTCTGTCGCGCGCTTAGCACGCACTCCGGGCGCTGTAAGCCGGAAGGCGGCGGGGTGGGCTCGGGGGTGCCGGGTGTTGCTCGCCGTGCGACACTGCGGCCATGAGCCTGGAGGTGCCCTCGTCCCCGCAGGGCCGCTGCGCGGTCCACCCGGACCTGCCCGCGGGCGGCACGTGTTTCCGCTGCGGGAGCTTCATCTGCGCGGACTGCGCCACGTCCGTGGCGGGGCTGGAGGCACGGCTGTACTGCCAGGCGTGCGCGGCGCGCCCGGACGTGAACTACCTGGAGGCCCTGCGTCAGCGCTACCTGGGCCGGCGCGATGAGTGGGCGTGGGTGGTGGGGGGCGTGACGGTGCTGCTCTGCGTGGCCACGGCCGCCGCCCTGGCGCAGTGGGGGCTGCGCGCGACGAGGGGGTCGCTCTTCACGCTCCTGCCGCTGGTGCCCGTTCCGGTGGGCGTGGCCTTCTTCCTGGGCCAGCGCTGGGCGCGGCACGCCCTGCTGGTGACGCCGCTGGTGATGGCGGTGGTGGCGGATGCCCTGGTGCCGGACGGGCGCTTCCTCTACTTCCTGTGCGCCATCCCCGGCGTGCTCACCGGGCTGCACGTCCACCGGGACGTGCGCAACCAGCTCTTCTTCCGGCTGCCGGTGTCGCCCGGGGCGCTGAAGGCGCTGTGGGACCAGCGCTACAACAACCCGATGGCCCGTCAGGCCCTGCGGTTGGGGTACAGCTCGCTGATCATGCCCCTGCTCGCGCCCTTCGCGGTGATCTGCGGCGCGGTGGCGCTCCGGCGCGTGGACCCGGCGGCCACCCCGCCCATCGGCCGCGGGGGGCAGGCCCTCGCGGGCCTGGTCCTGGGGCTCCTCGGTCCGCTGCTGTGGGGGGTCGCCGTGCTGCCGTGGCTGTCCGACCGGCTCCACTCCTGACCGCGGCGGTCAGCGGTGGGAAGCGCGGAGCACCTTGGCGCTGGTTTCGATCTGGTCTTGCATTCGCACGGCGGCGTCCGCGCACGCACCCTTCCCGGTCTCCAGGCGCAGCGTGGTGCCGTCCAGGGTCAGGTCCCCTGAAGCCAGACAGGCCTCCACGGGGATGAAGTCGAGCCACGTGGTCAACTCCAGGCTGCCCACCACGAGCGCGCTTTCGCCCCCGCTGAGGATGTCCAGGGGATCTCGTGCCTCGAAGCGCAGGGGCGCGGTGGAGGGGAAGGCCACTTCCAGGACATGGCGCTGGTCCTTCCAGGTGAAGCTCGCGTTCATGCTGAAGCTGGGGAGCGCGGGCGCGCTCTGGCCCAGGCGGGCCTCGACGGAGCCATAGATTCCCGGGGGGATGCGGAGCGGCCAGTCCGGAAGGACGGTGGCGTTCATCCAATCCACCTCCAGGGGCTCGCGCGCGCTCAGCATCCCGGGCTTGCCGTCCACCGCGTCGGTGCAGGTGATCAACGGATCCAACTGGCCCTCGTAGTCCGAGCACTCGCGCCCGGGAGGCAGATACAGACGCACGTCGAACAGCGTGGCTTTGGCGGACTCCACCGTGAACACGAGGCCGTCATCCGAGCGGAAGGAGGGGGGCGGTAGCGGAGACTCCATCGCCGTCCGCCGGGAGGAGGACTCCGCCGTCAGCGGCCGCGTGTAGGTCGAGGGGTTGATGCCGAAGCGCAGCTCGGTGGTGTCCGAGCCGCTGTCACAGGCAGACAGACACAGCACGGCGACAGCAAGGCCGGAAGCACGCAACCAGGGGATGGAGGGCATGTCGGAAGCACTACGCGAGGGGGAGCACCTCCGGCCGGGTGTCCCGATGCGAGGACCCCGGAGGGCCCGCGAAGCCCCAGCATGCCCGAGGCCCGGGGAAATGGATAGACGCGCGCGGTGGCGGCGCATGCCCGTGGACAGGCGGGTGCCCACGCTGAAGGAGGAACCCCTCACAGGAGAGACGCCATGGCAACGCAACGAGTGAGCGACGTGATGACATCCGACGTGGAGGTCGTCCGTCCGTCTGACTCCCTGAGGCTGGCCGCGGAGAAGATGCGCCTGCTGAACGTGGGCCCCATCCCCGTGTGTGACGGCGACGAGCTGGTGGGCATCGTCACGGACCGGGACATCGTCATCCGCGCCGTGGCGCAGGGGCTGGACGCCGAGCGCACCCAGGTGGCCCAGGCGATGACCCGGGGCGTGGAGTTCGTCTACGACGACGATGACCTCACCCAGGCGGCCCAGAAGATGAGGGCCTCGCAGATCCGCCGCATCCTGGTGTTGAACCGGGCGAAGCGGCTGGTGGGCATCCTCTCCTTGGGAGACATCTCCGCGGAGCTCAGCGACCAGGAGAGCGGCAGGACGCTGGAGGAGGTCTCCGCCCCGTCACAGCCGGCCGCGCCCTGACGCGGGCTACATGCCGCCGAGCTTCGTCTCCAGCTCCGACAGGTCGCGGTGCACGGCCGCGTCCGTCTCGCGCAGGCCTTCGACCTTGCGCACGGCGGAGATGACGGTGGAGTGGTCCTTGTTGAAGCGCGAGGCGATCTCCGGGAAGGAGCTCTTGGTCAGCTTGCGGCTCAGGTACATGGCCACCTGGCGCGCGTGCGCGAGCGCCTTGTGGCGCCGGTCCTCCTTCAGCGCCTCGACCGTCACCTTGTAGAAGCGGGCCACCTCCCGCTGGATGGCCTCCACGTCCACGGTGCGCTGCGCGGGCAGGATGTCGCGCAGCACCTGGGACGCGAACTCCTCCGTCACCGGCTGCTTGGTGAGGCTGTGCATCGCGGACAGCTTCACGAGCGCGCCTTCCAGCTCGCGCACGTTCTTCTGCACGTGCTTCGCGATGAAGTGCGCCACGGGGTCCGGCAGGTTGAGGCCCTCCTGCTCGGCCTTCTTCTGGAGGATGGCGACGCGCGTCTCGTAGGTGGGCTCGCGGATGTCCGCCATCAGGCCCATGGCGAAGCGGCTGCGCAGGCGGTCCTCCATGCCGGGGACCTCCGCGGGCACCATGTCGCTGGTGAGCACGATGGCCTTGTTGAGGCCGAAGAGCGTCTCGAAGGTGTAGAAGAACTCCTTCTGCGTCTCCTCGCGCTTGCCCAGGAACTGGATGTCGTCGATGAGGAGCACGTCGCACTCCTCGCGGAACTTCCGGCGGAAGTCCGTCATGCGGTGCTCGCGCACGCTCTCCACGTACTCGTTCGTGAACTGCTCGCTGGAGAGGTAGACGATGCGCTGGGTGGGGTCCTTCTCCCAGATGTGGTTTCCCACGGCCTGGAGCAGGTGCGTCTTGCCCAGGCCGGTGCCGCCGTAGATGTAGAGCGGGTTGTAGTTGTGGCCCGGCCGGTGGGCCACGGCCTGCGCGGCGGCGGCGGGGAGCTGGTTGCTGTCCGCGACGACGTAGGTGTCGAAGGTGAAGCGCGGGTTGAGCCGCGCGGGCCGCATCGAGTTCACCTTGACGGTGGGCGTGGGCGGCAGGTCCGCGGTCGGCGGCGGGCCGACGACGACCTCATAGGCGACGCGGCCCAGGGACGGCTCCAGCCGGGCCAGGTGCGTCTCCAGCATGGAGCGGTAGTGGTCATCCACCCAGTCGCGGAAGAAGCGGTCCGGCACGCCCAGGACCAGGGCGTTCTCGCGCACCTCCATGGGGCGCATCCGCTCCAGCCAGGTGAGGGCGTAGTGCAGGCCCTCCTGACGGATGGCTTCCAGCGTGCGGGTCCAGATGACGCCGGCACTGGGAAGCGAAGGCGAAGGGGCTTGGGCGAGGGCGTTCACTTGGAGGCTCAGGGACGGCGCGGAAGGAGGCAACCCGCGGACGTCCGGCGGTGCTAACACCCGCTCTCCGGCTGATCAAGGAACCGGCCTGTAGCACGGATCAGCGCGACGCCCCGGCGGGTGGGGGCGGAGCGCGTAAGTCCTCCCCCACTCCTACGTTGGATCCAGCCTCATGAGGACTTCGCCCGGATCCTCGTGGGGAACGGTGTGGAAGCCACACTTCTCCAGGACGCGGATCGACGCGAGGTTGTGGGCGGCGACCCACGCGTGCAGCGGCCGGGTGGGCACGAGCCGGAGGAACTCGGAGAGCGCCCGGGTGGCGAGGCCCCGGCCCCAATGCTCGCGGCCAATCCAGTAGCCAACAAGGCGCTGGCCCTCCTGCTCCCAACTGCCGATGTTCCCCACCACCCCGCCGTCCATCACGATGGTGCGGTTGACGTTCCCGGGGCGCAGGACGTTCGTGCGCCAGTGGGTCATGAACGCATCGCGCTCCCGCGATGGAAATCCGGCCATGCGCGCCGCTTCGGGGTCGCGCTGGTGTTCGAAGAACAGGGGGAGGTCCTCATCCTTGACGTCGCGGAGGATCATCCTGGAGAGGCTACTCGAAGTACCGGAAGGGTGACGGTGCTGCCCGGTCAAGGCGCTGAACGGCCACCGATTTCCGGAAAGCGCTCGTAGGCCCACAGGAGTACCGCCAGGTGCTCACGGTCTCCCAGGTCGAGCGGAGTATCCGTGAGCCGGACCACCCATCCCCCAGTGGCCGTGCGCCGGGCGCGTGACAGCAACCCGGCATCACGAGAAGGGTCCGGGAACCCGATGGCCTTCGCGGCCTCGGCAGACCAGTAGTTCAGCCATCCCAGGTGACGTGGAAGCTCGGGAGCGGAGATCGCCTCTGGCAGCTTGAGGGCGGGCAGGCCCAAGGGGGGCTTTTCGGGCCCATGCCGCTTCGGGCCGGTCTGATCCGCGATGACCTGCATCACGAATGAGGGCGCCAGGATCCCCCAATATGCGCGGACACCCTCCGCGACGTGCTCCAGCACATCCGCTGCCGCCGCGATGCTGGCTGCGTCCTGAGGCAGCTTCGCATGGACCTGGAGTTGAGGCTGACTGCCCGGACTCGAACTGGCGGATCTGCGCAGTCCGGAGATCGTCACGGGGTGGTCCTCATCTCCGTTGCATATGAGCGGAAACTCTCCTCGTGCCGCAGAGGCCGCGAGCCACGCGTCTCGCTGAGATAGAGCGACGGGCTTTCCTTCCTTGGAGATCTCCCACGCCAGACGCATGCCGGGCATCGCCCGTTCCATGCCTTCAACGACAGCGAGCGTACGGCCGTCGTCCATCGACAGGGCCGGCGCATGGACATTCAGGATGAGGCGGTCGCGCGTCGTCATCGTTCGCACCCCGTGACGACGATATCCAACTCGTCGGCAATCTCCCTCACCGCGGCTTTATGCGCCTCGCTGCTCACGCCCACCACGAAGGCGCAGCCACATGCCGCCGCGATGTCTCGCTCCTCCAACAGTTCGGCCACCTGGTCCCTGACCACCTGCGCCTGAAGGAAGTCGCTGTAGGTGTCGAACTGGTCGGTCTTGATCTCCCACAGCACGCGCACACCGACTTGCAACGCATCGAAGTGCTTGCCGTTCACGAGCACGTCGTGGCCGGGGTAACGGTTCGGTGGAATCCTGTCGGCGCACCGATTGTGCGCGTCGTCTCCTCCGCGGTGCTTGACCGGAATGGGTTCGCACCTGGAATGGCGCGTCCGGTCAAGGGGTTCGGGAGGCATCGGGGGCTGCCAGTCCTTCCCAACAGGATCGGGCTCAAGCTGGGGCTTCCGTTTCGCCACGGCCTCCCGGGGAACGGCTTTCGTGCCGTGCACGGCTCCGGCTTCCTCGGGATAGAGCTGACGTAGCTCGTGGGCCTCCAGTGCTTCATGGATGGCGACCGCCACCACGACAACGCCGGTGATGATGACTGCGCCTGCGACAATCTCAGGAGCGGCAAGGACGCAAACGCCAAGTCCCAGGACGGCCGCTTCAGCGGAGGCGACCGTGCATCGCCCCGTCGGATCGTGAAACCGGATCCGGTCGTGGTCCAGCGCCCCGAAGCAGCGCTCCACCACCACTGCCCAGGGCTCGGAAGCCTCCTGGACAACGCACCGTCCCCCATCACTCCAGGGCAACGTCGACGCTCGCTGAAGATTGGTGACCCTTGGGGTACGACTCACCCGCTCTTCCAGGCTCGGCGTCGATGAAGCGCACGCCGAAAGGAGGATCAGCAGTGGGATGCAGGCGTGAAGTCGCATGGCCGACCTCTTCAACCTGCCAGCCGTTCGCCGGTCAATGCCGGAGGGCACCTGAACAGGTCCGTGTGCCGTGGCCCCTAAAGCCTCTTGCTTGCCCCCTGCTCCCTTTTCCTACATGATCGCCCGGTCCACCCGGCGCAGGGCTGCACGGTCGGCGCAGGTGATCCTTGATTGACTTGTCCAGGAAATAGGGTTACGGACGCCCCCTTTCCAATGTACGGGTCGCGCCGTTGATTCAGGCGCTGCCTTCAGCTCTCAGGAGTCGTTGTGTCCAAGCGCACGTACCAGCCGTCGAAGATCCGGCGCAACCGCGCCCACGGGTTCCGTAAGCGGAACGCCACCAAGTCCGGCCGGGATGTCCTCAAGCGCCGCCGCGCGAAGGGCCGTAAGCGCCTGGTGGTGTCGTCGTTCAAGAAGTAACTGGACGCACGGACGATGGCCGAGGGAGCGGCGCCGCGGGTGCCTCAGGCAACCGACGAGCGCTTCCCCAAGGCCCTTCGCCTGCTCCAGCGCCGTGAGTTCCTCGAAGTCCAGGAGGGCGGTCAGAAGGTTCCGTCCGACTGCCTCCTGGCCCTCGTTCAACGCAACAACCGGGCGCACTCCCGCGTAGGGCTCACCGTCTCCAGCAAGGTGGGCAACGCGGTGGTGCGCGCGCGCCTGCGCAGAGTGCTCCGCGAGCTGTTCCGCAAGCACCGCGGGCAATGGCCCCCCGGTCTCGACGTAGTCCTGGTCGTCCGCTCCTCGGCGAAGGAGGCCTCCTTCGCGCAAGTTTCCCGTGCGTTCGACGGCGTCACCCGTAAGCTGCAACGGCTCTTTCCAGCACCCCGCGTGCCGCCTAAAGAGCCTGCCGCCCCATGAGTCCACTCGCCTTCGTCATCGCCCTGCCCATCCGCTTCTACCGGCGGTTCCTGGGGCCGCTGCTGCCGAAGGCGTGCAGGTTCCACCCCTCGTGCTCCACCTACGCCATGCAGGCGCTGGAGAAGCACGGCGGTTTGAAGGGCAGCGCCCTCACCGTCTGGCGCCTGCTGCGCTGCCAGCCATTCCACCCCGGTGGATTCGATCCCGTCCCCTGACGGGTTGCTTCCGCCCGCCCTCCGGCGACGTGCCGCCGGCACAGGGAAATCCATGACGAACGACCCGCTGTCGCCCCAGTCCAACGATTCACAGAAGCGGCTGCTCCTGGCGCTCGCCCTCTCCTTCGCGGCCACCGCCGCCTACACCTTCTTCTTCGCCCCCAAGGGTCCCCCTCCGGGCGCGGAAGGCGCGGATGCGGGCGTGGAAATCGCCGCGACGGCCGACGCCGGCACCCCGGGCATGGCCGCCGTGCCGCCGCCGGGCGTCACCGGCGAGGACGCGGGCACCCCCGCGGAGGCCCCGCCCCCGCCGGCGCGCACCGTGGAGTTCGCCCGCCCGGAGGTGAAGTACACCTTCTCCTCCGAAGGCGCGGGCCTCACCTCCGCCGTGCTCCAGGGCACGAAGATGCGCGAGCAGCAGTCGCTCACCGTCAAGGAGGGCTTCGAGAAGCTCTTCGGCAAGGACATCCCCCCGCCGCCGCAGATGAACGTGGCGCACCCGGTGCCCGGCCAGCCGCTGCCGCTCGCGGTGACGATTGAGGGCAGCGCGCCGCTGGCCGCGAACACCCGCTACGCCGTGCAGGAGGGCCCCACCGACAACGGCGGCAGCGTGGCCTTCACCGGCCGCCAGGGCCCGTGGGAGATCACGAAGACGATTCTGTGGCCGCGCGACGGCTTCGAGTTCACCTACACCCTCCAGGTGCGCAACACCTCCGCGCAGGCGCAGTCGGGTGAGCTCAAGGTGCACTACGGCCGCGCCATCGACCCGGAGTTCGAGCACGCGCCGTCCTTCTTCGGCGGCGTGGGCAACCTGAGCCGCTCCGCGTGCTGGGTGGAGGACAAGCTCCACAACCTGTCCCCGGGTGACAAGCCGCCCGAGGAGACGAAGGGCCCCATCGCCTTCTTCGGCATCAACCAGCAGTACTTCCTGTCCGCGCTCTACCCGCTGGACGGCGCGCTCAACGGCCACTGCACGCTGACCGCCACGCCCACCGCGCGCGAGGTGTCCGCGGGCTTCCCGCTCAACGTGGGCCCCGGCCAGGTGGCCACGTTCCGCTTCGGCGGCTACCTGGGCCCCAAGGACCCGGACCTGCTGCGCCCGGTGCCCGGCGCGGAGCTGCGCTCGGTGGCCGGCCTGAACGCCACGACGTTCCACCCCATGCTGGAGGACACGGTCGACTTCGGCATCTGGGCGGTGGTCTGCAAGATCCTCCTGGCCGTCATGAAGTTCTTCCACGGCATCGTGGGGAACTGGGGCGTCGCCATCATCCTGCTCACCGTGGTGGTGAAGCTGGTGCTGCTGCCGCTCACCTATCGCTCCATGGTCAGCATGGAGGCGGTGAAGGTGCTCCAGCCGAAGATGGAGGAGATCCGCAAGAAGTTCGCGGACGACAAGGAGCGCCAGAACCTGGAGATCATGAAGCTGTACCAGGAGGCGAAGGTGAACCCCCTGGGCGGCTGCCTGCCGCTGCTCATCCAGATGCCGGTGTGGATCGCCCTGTTCACGTCGCTGCGCAACAGCTTCGAAATCTACGGTGAGCCCTTCATCGGGCCCATCTGGCGCGACCTCACCTACAAGGACCCGACGTACATCCTGCCGCTGGCGCTGGGCGTGTCGATGATCATCACGCAGAAGATGCAGCCGCAGATGATGGACGCGGCGCAGGCGCGGATGATGACCTGGGTGATGCCCATCATCTTCACCTTCACGCTGCTCCAGTACCCGGCGGGCCTGTCGCTCTACATCTTCACGAACAACGTGCTCTCCATTGGCCAGCAGTGGGGCCTGCGCAAGTGGCTGGACCGCAACAAGAAGAACCAGACGGGCGGCGGGACGCCGGCGGTGGTCACCGCCGGGGGAGGCAAACGCAAGTGAGCGGGGCACAGGTGGTGGGGGGCGGCGCGGACTTCCGCCCCCGGGTGGAGAAGCTGCTCACGGACATCCTCGGGCTGATGGGGTTCCCGGCGCGGCTGGACCTGCAGGACGCCACCGACGGCAGCCTGTCCGTGGCGCTCCACTTCGAGTCCGGCGCGCCTCCGGGCGTGGAGCCGGGCAAGCGCAGCCAGGTGCTGGATTCGCTCCAGTTCCTGCTCAACAAGATGCTCCACCGCCCCGGCGTGGAGCGCCGTTGGGTGATGCTGGGCGCGGGCGCGCACCCGGAGCCTCGGCCGCGCCGTGACGCGGCGGCGCAGCAGCCGGCCGCCTCCGCGCCGGTCGCGTCCGTGGCGCAGGCGGCGGCCTCCGCTCCCGCGCAGCAGCCGGCCCGGGCCGCGGCGCCCGCTCCGGCCGCGCAGCCCCAGCCGCGCAACGCCCGGGGTGGGCAGCCGGCGCAGCAGGCCGCGAAGCCCGCGCAGGCCCAGGGCCCCGCGAAGAGCGCGGAGGCGGACGAGCGCACGCTGCAGGTCGAGGAGGATCCGGTGTTCCGGGAGGCCGTCCGCAAGCTCGCGGAGAAGTCCGCCAGCCTGGGGCGCTTCTATGCGTTCGCCGCGATGAAGACTGAGGACCGCGCGCGCGTCCTGAAGGCAGTAGAAGGAGTGGGTGGAGTGAAGGTGGCGGCGGAAGGCGAAGGCCGCAACCGACGCGTGGTGTTCACCCCGGCGAAGCCCGCCCCGATGCCCAAGCGGAGCCTGCTGCCGGACGACGACGAGGACGACGTCGACGCCTGAGCGGGTGCGCCCGGCTCGGGGCCGCCGGCGGGCGCGAGAGGAGCGAATGGGTAAGGCGAAGGGTTTGAAGGACAAGCTGTACGGCGCGGCGGTGCTGAAGATGAGCTTCCGCCTGCGAGGGGACGAGGAGTCCCCGGCGTTCCGCTTTGTCTACCCGGGCGTGCTGCGCGACCTGGAGGTCGACGACGCCGAGGTGGAGAAGTACATCGAGGAGCACCGCGACGATGTGGAGCGCGCCGCTCGCGGCTCCACGCCGCCGCAGGGCGTCCGGTAGGTGCTGGGGGCGGGCGTCCTGCCCGCCCGTTCCGCTGGGGGTCCCCTGCCCCGCCATGACGGCTGACTCCGCCACCATCGTCGCCCTGGCCACCGCGCCCGCCGCGGGGGCGGTGGGCATCCTCCGGGTGTCCGGGCCGGCCGCGCTGGAGGTGGGGCGGAGGCTCGCGCCGGGTGTCCCCGCGTCTCCCACGCCGCGCCATGCGTACCTGGCGTCGTTCGTGGACGCCGGGGGCGCGGTGCTGGACGAGGGGCTGTTCCTCTACTTCCAGGCGCCCCGGTCCTTCACCGGCGAGGACGTGGTGGAGCTCCAGGCGCATGGCAGCCCGCGCCTCTTGCGGCTGCTGCTGGCGCGGGCGCTGGAGGACGAGCGGGTGCGGCCGGCGCTTCCCGGCGAGTTCACCCGGCGCGCGTTCCTGAATGGCCGCATCGACCTGACCCGCGCGGAGGCGGTCGCGGACCTGGTGGCCGCGGATTCGGAGGCCGCCGTGCGCGCCGCCGCGGCCGGGCTGTCCGGCGCGCTGGCCGAGCGGATCCGCGCGCTGGAGACGCCGCTGCGCGAGCTGCACGCGGACCTGGAGGGCGTCCTCAACTTCCCCGACGAGGCGGAGGGCGCGGACGCGGAGGCCGGGCCTCGTGTCACCGCGCTGCGCTTCGCCGCGGAGGCGCTGCGCGCGGAGGTGGGCCGTGGCCGGCTGGTGCGCCAGGGCGCGCGCGTGGCGCTGTACGGGCCGGTGAACGCGGGCAAGTCCACGCTGTTCAACCGGCTGGTGGGCGAGGCCCGCGCGCTGGTGGATGACGAGCCCGGCACGACCCGCGACGCGCTGGAGGCCCGCGTCGAGTGGGACGGCCTGGGCGTCACCCTCTACGACACCGCCGGCCTGCGAGAGGCGCCCGGCCGC
Organism: Corallococcus sp. AS-1-6; assembly: GCF_020037015.1. Lineage (GTDB taxonomy): Bacteria > Myxococcota > Myxococcia > Myxococcales > Myxococcaceae > Corallococcus. The sequence goes on from NZ_JAIQDE010000025.1 coordinate 120,398, forward strand.
GTGGAGGCCCTGGGCATCGCGCGCACGCGGGAGCTGCTCGCGGCCGTGGACCTGGCGGTGCTGGTGCTGCCGCCGGGGACTTCGCGCGAAGAGGCCACGTCGTGGACGCGCGAGGCCGGCGCCACGCCCGTGCTCGTCGTCACCGGCAAGTGCGACGTGACGCCGGAGGCTCGTGAGGAACGGGGTTCGTCCCAGGACAGCGCGGGCGCGGACCGTTTCGTGTCCACGCCTTCTGAAGATGCGGTGCTCGGGACGAGGCACGCGCCGGGCGTCCTGGATGGCGGAGCGGTGGCGGTGCCCATCCGCGACGCCCAGGACAGCGCGGGAGCGGACCGTTTCGTGTCCACGCCTTCTGACGATGCGGCGCGCGGGACACGGCGGGCGCCGGGCGTCCTGGACGGCGGCGCGGCGGCGGTGCCCACCCGCGACGTGGCGTCCGCGGACCTCCCCTCCCCTGCTCCGGCGCGCGTCAGCGGCCTCACGGGCGAAGGCGTGGAGGCGCTCCGGACCTCCATGCTCACGCGGCTGTGGGGCGGTGGCACTCCCTCCGCGGTGGCGCTCGTCTCCGAGCGTCACGCGGACGCCCTGCGTCGCACCGCCGAGGCGCTGGGCCGCGCCGAAGCGGCGTCACGCGTGTCCACCCTGGAGGTCCTCTCCGGTGAGGTGGGGCTCGCCCTGGAAGCCCTGGGCGAAGTGTCCGGAACGAGCGTCTCCGAAGCACTCCTGGACACCCTCTTCCAGCGCTTCTGCATCGGGAAATAGCGCCGTCCCGGGCGGCGGTCCGCATGTCAGACCCCTCCCTAGAATGCCTCGCGTTCACCGGCGCTCCCCGAGGATTCATGACGGCACTCCAGCACCTTCAACCCACCTCCCACTCCCTGCTCTCGGCGCTGCCGTCGGGCTGGGTGGGGGAAATCCTCGATGGCGAGCTGGTGGCCTCGCCCCGCCTCTCCGTGGCGCCCGCTCGCGCGGCCTTCATGATGGGCGTGGAGCTGGGAGAGCGGTTGGATCCGCGCCGTGGCGGCAACGGCCGCTGGTGCTTCCTGCGCGCGCCGGAGCTGCACCTGGGCGAGGACATCCTCGTGCCAGACCTGGCCGCCTGGCGCCGTGAGCGCGTGGCCGCCCCGCTGGAGCCCGGCGCCGCCTTCTTCACCCTGGTGCCGGATTGGGTCTGCGAGGTGCTGACCCCCGCCACCACCGCGCTGGACCGGGCCCGCAAGCTGCCCCTGTACGCGCGGGCCGGCGTGTCCTACGTCTGGCTGGTGGACCCCGTCGCGCGCACGCTGGAGGTCTACCAGCGGCTCAAGCGCGGCTGGCTCCTCACCGCGAGCCACGAGGACGACGCCCTGGTGCGCGCCGAGCCCTTCCCGTCCGTCCCCCTGGAGCTGGGCGCGCTGTGGCTCCCCGACGCGCCGGAGGAGCTGCCCCGGCTGGTCGCGGTGCCCTGACGCCGCGGCGCTCAGCTCGCGTGCTTGAGGCGCGCTTCCCCGGAGGCGCGCGCCAGCCGCCGCACGGAGCGCAGCAGCAGGTCCGGATCCACCGGCGCCGCCACGAAGCCCCGCGCATGCACGGCCTGCGCGCGGGGCAGGTCCCGCTCCGGCGCCTTGCCCGCCACCAGCACCTGCGCGCGCAGCCGCTGCGCCAGCACCTCCATCGCGGGCAGCGGCGCCACCACCACCTGCGCCTCGGTCGCGGCGCACACGTCGCCCGTGCTCGCCACCTTCACCGTGAAGCCCGCCCCGCTCAGCACCCGCACCAGGCCCGCCGCCGCGTCCGCGCCCCAGCCGTACACGAGCACCTGCTCGCGCACCGTCACGCGCGTCTCCGGCGCGGGCGCCCAGACGGGCTCCAGGGGCGCCAGCATGGGCAGCTCCGCGGTGTCCGCCCGCCGCGCGGGTTCGCGGACGGGCTCCGGCGCCGGCATGTCCGTCAGCTCCGCCAGGGACGTGCCCACCACCAGGGGCATGGACTCCTCCCACTCCGGCAGGGTGAAGCACTCCATCCCGGGGCGGCGCCGCGGCGTCGCCGGCTCACCCCGGTACAGCCGCCCGATGGCCCTCCCCAGCGCCGCGTCCGTGGCCAGCCGGGGCACCACCCGCGCCTTGCCGGACACGCTCTTCACCACGTCCAGCGTGGCCAGGCTCGCGGGCGCGGCCAGGGCCACCACCAGCACCTCCCGCGTCCCCTGCCCCTCCAGCCGCAGCGGCACCACGCGGTGGGCCTCCGCCACCTTGCCCGGAATCAGCCTGGCGAGCGACGCGTCCAGCGGCTCGGCGTCCAGGTCCACCGCCTCCACGCCGGACTGGGCCGCCAGCGCGGACAGCACCGCCTCCGCCGTGCAGAAGCGCTGGTCCACCACCACCTGGCCCAACGCCACGCCCCACTTGCGCTGGTACGCCAGCGCCGACTGCAACTGCAATGCATCCACCACACCCCGCGCGAGCAGGATGTCCCCCAGACGCTTCTTCATTGCGCGTTCTCCTCCGGCCCCCCTCCGTGCTCCGGCCGGGACGACCTGCCCACCATGCCCTCCCCTTTATGCTGGGAGGGTGTAAAATTACAGCGAAACCAGAGGAAAAGGGGTGTGGACGGGCACCGGATTCCCAGGTTGGCGGGGAAATCGGTATGCTGGCCCCTTCGTCCCGGCGGCTCTCCGTCCTTCAACGCACCCCGCTCCGATCCTTGAGGGGGGGACGACAAAGCGGACGTTCATTGGCGGACCCGAGGGTGGCCGGATGTCGCAGACGTTCCTAGCCTGTACGCATGGCTGACGCGTGCCTGAGAGAATTCGTGCGGATGCTCCGCGCGCGCCGTGCCGCTCCCGGGGGACTCGCGGGGGTGGACGCGCGGATGGCGGGGCTGCGGCTGGAGCCCACCAGCCTCAAGCCCTACCTGCACTTCCTGCCGGGCCGCTACACGCGCAACCTCGTCCACCGCGACGAGGGAATGGAGGTCATCATCAACTGCTGGTCCCCGGGCGCGGTCTCGCCCATCCACGACCATGACGGTCAGGAGTGCTGGTTCAGCATCCAGCGCGGCGAGTTCCTCCTGGAGAACTACCCGCTGCTGGAGGGCGGAACGCAGCCCGGGCTGGCGCGGCTGGGCGCGCCGGAGCGCCTGGGGCCGGTGGGCGCCGGGCACGTGGACTTCCGCGACCCGGGCGCCTCCATCCACCGCGTGAGCATCGCCGGCAACGCCCCGGGCATCACGCTGCACGTCTACGCCGGCCCGGTGGCCCGCTGCCTGGTGTTCGACCCGCGCCGTCACCGCTGCGCGCCGCACGCCCTGGGCTACCACAGCATCTTCGGCCGGCCGGTGCGGCCCTCCGAGGGCCGCGTCCCCATGCCGCTGCACGTCTAGCGCTACCAGCGCACCTCCGGGAGCGGCGCGTACAGCGCGCGCCCCTCCGCGCCCTGCCCGGTGAGGCCCAGCTTCGCGCCCACGCGGTACACGGCCCGCACCTGCTCCATCACCTGGGACGACACGGCGGCCTGGCTCCCGGTGGCCTCGTCATCGCTGTTGTCCGCCTCGTGCTTGCCCAGCAGCTCCGACAGCACCTGGCCCGTGGGCCGGGGGCGCGGGAAGACGACGATGCGGACCGGGGCGTCCTTCTCCAGCTTCGCGGCCTCCCGGGCCAGCTCCAGCGCCTTCGGGTAGCCGCCGAGCGCGTCCACCAGCCCGCGCTCCAGCGCGTCCTCGCCCGTCCACACGCGCCCCTTCGCGACCGCCTGCAGCTTCTCCAGCGGCATGTTGCGCGCCTGGGCGGCGCGGCTGGTGAAGTCCAGGTAGATGGTGTCCAGCTCGGACTCCAACTGCGCGCGCTGCTCGGGGGTGAACTCCTGGTCGGAGCTGGCGAAGGTGGCGTTCTTCCCGAAGGCGATGGTGTCGAAGTTCACGCCCAGCTTCGCCCACAGCTCGGACGTGACGAACTTGCCGTTGTACACGCCGATGCTCCCCGTCAGCGTGCCCGGCTGGGCGACGATTTTGTCCCCGGCCATGGCCACGAAGTAGCCGCCGCTGGCCGCGTACGAGCCCATGGTGACGATGACGGGCTTGCCCGCCTCGCGCGCGCGCTGCACCTCCCGGCGGATGGTGTCGCTGGCGGAGTAGCTGCCGCCCGGGCTGTCCACGCGGAAGAGGATGGCCTTCACGGACGGGTCCTCCACCGCCTTGCGGAAGGCCGCCGCCACGGTGTCGCCGCCCATCACCTGGCCGCCGGAGAGCGGGTTGGACTGGCTCTTGCCGCGCAGCACCTCGCCCACGCCGTAGATGAGCGCGACGGTGGTGCCCGTCTGGTGCGGCCGGCCCGCGCGCTCCAGGTACTTGTCCACGTAGAGGAACTTCGCGCCCTCCCCGGCCTGCTGCTTCAGCTCGTCGTGGATCTCGTCGCGGTAGCGCAGCCCGTCCACCAGCTTCGCGTCCACGGCCGCCTGGCCCATGAAGGGCGCGCGGTCGATGAGGGCGCGCACCTCGTCCTCGGACAGCTTGCGGCCCTCCGCCACGCCCTTCACCACCTGGCGGAAGAGGCCGCCGCCGTAGGCCTCCGTGGCCTCGCGCTGGTGGGGGCCGTAGGACTCGTCGGTGAAGCTGTTGACGGCGTTCTTGTACTCGGCGCGCTTGCCGAACTCCGGCTTCACGCCCAGCTTCGCGAACGCGTCGCGCGCGAAGGGCGTCTCCATCACCAGGCCGGTGAGCCCCACGTCGCCGGAGGGCTGGATGTAGACGGAGTCGAAGGCGCTCGCGAGGTAGTAGGCGCCGGTGCCGTTGCCCGCCTCGCCGAAGCCGTCCGCGTAGGCCACCGCCCGCTTGCCCGACGCGCGGAAGGACTTCACCGCGTCCCGCAGCTCCTGCACCTGCGCGGAGCTGCCCGGCTGGCCGATGCGCACCACCAGCGACTTCACCCGGGGGTCCGTGGCCGCCTTCTCCAGGCCCTCCACCACGTCCCTCAGCGACGTGGGCTCCTCGCCGAAGGCGCCCGCCAGCGAGGTGTCCAGCGTGTACTCCGGCAGCGGGTGCTGCAGGTCCAGCTCCAGCACCAGGTTGGACGGCACGCCCGGCTTGCTGGAGGCCGCGAGCATCAACAGCCCCACCACACCCACCACGAAGAGGATGGACAGCGCTCCAATGAAGGCCAGCGCGCCAATGAAGAAGCGTTTCATCCGGAAGGACTCCTGGTGCCCGAGTACCCGAGGGGCATTCCCCCAGCTCCCGGCGGCCTACCATCAACGCACGCGTCCGACGATGCTTGCGTGCGCCGCGGTGATGGACGGCGGACGGGGAGCCAGGGCCCGCCCGTCCTGGTGGCCGGGGGCCGGGCCGGCGCCTGCCCCGTGCGAGGGCCGCCGCGGTGCACACCGTCCTTCTTGGAGCCAGGGGAAGCCAGGGGCATCCGGCCCCGGGAGGCATGGGATGCGGAAGCGACGGTTGGGCAATTCCGACATGGACCTCACCGCGCTGGGGTTTGGCGCGTGGGCCATTGGAGGGGGCGGCTGGGCGTTCGCCTGGGGCGCGCAGGACGACGCGCGGTCCATTGAAGCCATCCAGCGCGCGCTGGATTCGGGCATCAACTGGATCGACACGGCGGCGGTGTATGGGTTGGGGCACTCCGAGGACGTGGTGGCCCGGGCGCTGAAGGGGCGGGACACGCGTCCGTATGTCTTCACCAAGTGCGGGATGGTCTGGGATGAGCAGGGCCAGGTCAGCCGCCGGTTGAAGGCGGACTCGGTGCGCAGGGAGTGCGAGGCGTCCCTGCGGCGGCTGAAGGTGGATGCCATTGATTTGTATCAGGTGCACTGGCCGGTGGAGTCCGGCGAGGAGATTGAAGAGGGGTGGACGGCGCTGGCGGAGCTGCAACGGCAGGGCAAGGTGCGCTGGCTGGGGGTGTCCAACTTCAATGTCTCGCAGTTGGAGCGGGTGCGGCGCATCGCCCCGGTGACGTCGTTGCAGCCGCCGTACTCGCTCATCCACCGGGACATCGAGGACGACCTGCTGCCCTACTGTCAGAAGCAGGGCATCGGGGTGATTGTGTATTCACCCATGGCGTCCGGGCTGCTGACCGGGGCGATGACGCGCGAGCGCATCCTGGCGATGCCGGATGACGACTGGCGCCGCGGCAGCGCGGACTTCCAGGAGCCGAAGCTGTCGCATCACCTGTCGCTGGTGGAGCGCATGCGCGAGGTGGGCGCGCGGCATGGGCGTTCTCCGGCGGAGGTGGCCCTCGCCTGGACGCTGCGGGAGCCGGCCGTCACCGCGGCCATCGTGGGGGCGCGCAGCGCGAAGCAGGTGGATGGCTTCATCCACGCGGGGACCTTCCGGCTGACGTCCGAGGAGGTCCGCGAGGTGGAGGAGGTCCTGGGCTCCGGCTCCGCGATGGCGCCCGGGGGCATCTACGCCTGAGTGACGGGGCGCATGGAGGGCTCAGCTCTCCTCTGGGCCGTCCATGCGTTCTTCCAGGACGTCGATGCGCTTGCGGTCGGACGACTGGGCTTCCGCGAGGTGGTTCAGCGCGCGGCCCACCTGTCCGAACATCCGGATCTGCGCGCTTTTGATGCCGTGCACTTCCTGCGTCAGGGTCGAGACGTGCGTGGTGAGCTCACCCATGTTGTCCCGGAACTCATCCATCTCCGCATCCAGGGCGCGCACCTGTTCAGCGATGACATGGATCCGATCCGACATGCGTTGGGTCTTCCGGAAGAGGACCCGGCACTTCATGTGGACCGCTCTCAAGGCCTTTTCCGTCCGCGCGAACTGCTCCTTCGACTCCTCCTGCATCTCGCGGAACTCCTGCAGCATCCGCACCATCACGTCCCCGCCCGTCGCCGTCGCCAATCCGTCCCTCCTGGTGATGGGCTGCGTACCTAGCACCTTGTCCTGACATGGCATTCCACGCGACCTCCGGTTCGGATCCGCGCCAGGATACATGACGACCCGTGAGGTTGGAAGCTCGGGACAGGACCTGTGACGGTCCACGGGTGTCCCTGGGTGGACGCCTGCCCGGAGGGCCCGGGTTTCTTGGGATGGGAGGACCCGGTGGAGCGGTTAGAAGTCCCGTGCCCACTGCTTCGCACCCCGAGGACCGCATGACGCGTCGTACCCCGCTCGCCCTGCTGGCTGTCCTGCTCGTGGCGGCCCCGCCCGTGTGGGCCCGGGCCCCGGCTCCCCTCCCGAAGCCCGCTGCCTCCTCGAGCGCGCGTGCCCAGACGAAGCCAGCCGCCCTGGCCCCCGTCGCGAGCGTGGAGGGCATCACCGAATACCGCCTGCCCAATGGCCTGCGCGTCCTGCTCTTCCCGGACCCCACCAAGGCCACCGTCACCGTCAACATCACCTACCTGGTGGGCAGCAAGCACGAGGGCTACGGCGAGACGGGCATGGCGCACCTGCTCGAACACCTGATGTTCAAGGGCACGCCCACCACCCCCAACGTGCCCCAGGCCCTCACCGAGCGCGGCGCGCGCCCCAACGGCACCACCTGGCTGGACCGCACCAACTACTACGAGACCCTGCCCGCCTCGGACGACAACCTGGCCTGGGCGCTGTCCTTCGAGGCGGACCGCATGGTCCACAGCTTCATCGCGCGCAAGGACCTGGACAGCGAGATGACCGTGGTCCGCAACGAGTTCGAGTCCGGCGAGAACGACCCGCGCGGCATCCTCTTCAAGCGCACCATGAGCGCCGCGTACCGCTGGCACAACTACGGCAAGGCCACCATCGGCGCGAAGGCGGACCTGGAGAACGTGCCCATCGACCGGCTCCAGGCCTTCTACCGGCGCTACTACCGCCCCGACAACGCGACGCTCGTCATCGCCGGACGCTTCCAGCCGGAGAAGGCCCTGTCGCTCGTGCAGTCCACCTTCGGCAAGCTGGCCAGGCCCGCGGAGCCCGTGCCCCTCACGTACACCCAGGAGCCCACCCAGGACGGTGAGCGCGAGGTGACGCTGCGCCGCGTGGGTGACAACCAGCTCCTCTCCAGCGTCTACCACGTGCCCGAGGGCGCCCACCCCGACTTCGCCGCCATCGACGTGCTCACCCAGGTGCTGGGCGACGTGCCGTCCGGCCGCCTCTACAAGGCGCTCGTGGAGACGAAGAAGGCCTCGCGCGCGGGCGCGTTCAACTTCCAGTTGCGCGACCCGGGCGTCATCGGCTTCAGCGCGGAGGCCCGCCAGGATCAACCCCTGGCCCCCGTGCGCGAGGCGCTGATCAATACCGTGGAGGAGGCCTCCCGCACGCCCTTCACCGACGAGGAGGTGAACCGCGCGAAGACGGCCCTCGCGAAGCAGACGGAGCTCTTGCTCAACAACTCCGAGCGCGCGGCCATCCTCCTGTCCGAGTGGGCCGCCGTGGGCGACTGGCGCCTGCTCTTCCTGCACCGCGACCGCATCGAGGCCGTCACGCCCGCGGACGTCACCCGCGTGGCCGCCGCGTACCTCAAGGGCTCCAACCGCACCCTGGGCACCTTCGTGCCCACGCCCAAGCCGGACCGCTCGGAGCTGCCGCCCCCGGTGGACGTGGCGAAGATGGTGGACGGCTACCAGGGCAAGGCCGCCGTCGCCCAGGGCGAGGCCTTCGACCCCTCCCCCGCCAACATCGAGTCGCGCGTGCAGCGCGGCGAGCTGGCCAACGGCGTGAAGTACGCGCTGCTCCCCAAGAAGACGCGCGGCGAGATGGTCAACCTGTCGCTGGACCTGCACTGGGGCACCGCGGAGGCCGTGAGCGGCAAGCTGCCCGCCGCCTCCTACGCCGGCGGCATGCTGATGCGCGGCACGAAGAAGCACACCCGCCAGCAGCTCTACGACGCGCTCGACAAGCTCAAGGCCCGCGTGGGCGTGGACGGCGGCGCGCTGGGCGCCAGCGTCTCCATCGAGTGCCCTCGCGCGAGCCTCCCGGAGGTCCTCAAGCTGGTGACGGAGGTGCTGCGCGAGCCCGCGTTCGACGCGAAGGAGTTCGCGCTGCTCAAGCAGGAGCGGCTGGCCTCGCTGGAGTCGCAGCGCAGCGAGCCGCAGCCCCAGGCCAGCATCGCGTTCTGGCGCGTGCTCAGCCCCCAGTACCCCAAGGGCCACCCGTACTACGTGCCCACCCTGGAGGAGCGCCTGGCCGACGCGAAGGCCGTCACGCTGGAGCAGGCGCGCGACTTCCACCGCCAGTTCTACGGCGCCTCGCGCGGGGAGCTCGCGGTGGTGGGTGACTTCGACGCGAAGGAGCTCCCCTCGCTGGTGAGCCCCCTGCTCGACGGCTGGAAGAGCCCGGCGCCCTACGCGCGCGTGCCCCGCACGTTCCAGGCCGTGGCCCCGAAGTCCGTCGTGCTGGAGACGCCGGACAAGGCCAACGCGTACTTCCTCGCCGGACAGTTGCTCCAGGTGCGCGACGACCACGCGGACTGGCCCGGCCTGATGATGGGCAACTTCATGCTGGGCGGGGGCTTCCTCAACTCGCGGCTGGCCACGCGCGTGCGACAGCAGGACGGCCTGTCCTACGGCGTGGGCAGCAGCCTGTCCGCGCAGGAGCTGGACACCGTGGGCTGGTTCCTCACCTACGCCATCTACGCGCCGCAGAACGCCCAGAAGCTGGAGGCCGCCATGCGCGAGGAGGTCACCCGCGCCGTGCAGAAGGGCTTCACGCCGCAGGAGCTGGACAAGGCGCGCGCGGGCCTCCTGGAGTACCGCCAGTCCGCCCGGGCGCAGGACGGGAACCTGGCGCAGCAGTTGGCGGACGGCCTGTACCTGGGGCGCACGCTGAAGTTCGACGCGGACATCGAGGCGAAGCTCCAGAAGCTGACCGCCGACGACGTGCGCAAGGCCCTGGCCAACCACCTGGACTTCAGCAAGGCCACCCTCGTGCGCGCGGGTGACTTCGCGAACGCCTCCAAGCAGCCGGCGCCGGCCAAGGCGAACGCGGCGCCTTGAGGCCGTGTCTGTCATTGGGCATGGGCGCTAGAGTCCGCGCCCATGCCCGTGCAACTGGTGGAAGGCGACCTGCTGGACCAGCCCGTGGACGCCATCGTCAACGCGTGGAACCGGAACATCATCCCCTGGTGGCTGCTGTTGCCGCAGGGGGTGTCCGGGGCCATCAAGCGCCGCGGTGGCACGGCGCCCTTCCGCGAGGTCGCGCGCGTGGGGCCCATGCCCCTGGGCTCGGCGGTGGTGACCGGGCCGGGGCGCCTGCCCTTCAAGGGCATCATCCACGTCGCGGGCATCGACATGCTCTGGCGGGCGTCCGCGCGGTCCATCCAGGACTCGGTGCGAAACGCGCTGGCGCGGGCGCATGAGCACGGCTTCCGCTCCGTGGCGTTCCCCATCATCGGCGCGGGCTCCGGGAGCTTCGACGAGGACCGCGCGCTGGAGCTGATGCGCGAGGCCCTGGGGGATGCCCCTGCTTTCGACGTGCGCGTGGTGCGCTTCCGCCGTTAGAGGGAGCGCACCTCTTCACTCGCGAAGCGAGGCGGACATGATCGACCTGTACACGTGGAACACGCCGAACGGACACAAGGTCTCCGTGGCGCTGGAGGAGCTGGGGCTGCCGTACACCGTGCACGCGCTGGACATCTCCACGGGCGTGCAGAAGCAGCCCGCGTTCCTGGCCATCAACCCCAACGGCCGCATCCCCGCCATCGTGGACCGCGCGGAGGGCGACTTCGCCGTCTTCGAGTCCGGCGCCATCCTGCTCTACCTGGCGGAGAAGACGGGCAAGCTGATGCCCACGGACGCGAAGGGCCGCTCCCAGGTCATCCAGTGGCTGATGTTCCAGATGGCCGGCGTGGGCCCCATGCAGGGGCAGGCCAACGTCTTCTTCCGCTACTTCCCGGAGAAGCTCCAGCCCGCCATCGACCGGTACCAGAACGAGACGCGCCGCCTGTACACGGTGCTGGAGAGCCGGCTGAAGGACCACGAGTACCTGGCCGGTGACTACAGCATCGCGGACATCGCGAACTGGGCGTGGGTGCGCATCCACGACTGGGCCGGCGTGTCCGTGGACGGGCTGCCGGGCGTGCAGCGGTGGCTGGCCGCCATCGAGCAGCGGCCCGCGGCGCAGCGCGGACTGAAGGTGCCCGCGCCCCGCGAGGAGAAGCCCAGGACCGAGGAAGAGGCCGTCCAGCACGTGCGCACGTTCCTCCAGCGCTGAGGCGCCCTCCCCTCCCCTGCCCTGCCCCGTCGCATGGCCCCGAACCTCCGGACATCCGTCCCGGGCGTGCGCATGATGGGGCCGTGCATGGCTCCCGAGCCGGGAGCCCGGGGAGTGGATGACATGGAAGCGGTGCGGAGCCTGGGCCGGTGGGCCGGACTGTGTCTGGCGTTGGGACTGTGGGGCGCGTGCTCGCCGGGCGGCGGCGGCACCGTGCGCGCGTCGCGGGACAACGTGGCGCCGGATGGCTGCGCGCGGGCCACGTGCTCGCAGGCGATGGTGGCCTGTGGCCGGACGCCGGACGGGTGCGGCGGCTTCATCGACTGCGGCGACTGTCAGGCCGGCACGTGCACGGACGGCCGCTGCGTGGCCCCGCCCGTGCCCGCCGAGCCGAAGAAGGAGCCCACCGGTCCCATCAGCACCTGCTCCCCCGGGTGCAAACCCAATGAGTCCTGCGTGGACGGCCGCTGCGTCTGCCAGCGCGCGACGTGCGCCACGCTGGGGTTGAAGTGCGGCACCGCGGACGATGGCTGCGGCGGCGTGGTGCAGTGTGGCGCGTGCCAGCCGGCGTGCCGCCCGGATGAGATGGAGTGCTGCGGCGCGTGCATCCCCCGGTCCGACGGGCGCTGCCCGGAGAACGTGCACTGCCCCAGCCGGTCCAACCCCCTCCCCACCCGCTGACGCCGCGCGGCTCCCGGGCCCCCTCTGGAGCGGGGCCCGGAGCCCGGAATGTCAGACCCCCCCGCTATACCCTTCCCCGTCGCGCACACGGGAGGTCCGCCGGCCTCGCTGGTTCGAGTCCGAGAGCCCCCCATGCGCCCTCACCGCACGGGCAGCTTTCTGGCCCCCGTGTGTGCGACGCCATGTGAAGGCACGAGGTCCGGGGGACTCGTGCGGGCAGGTCCCATGGTTGCCATCGCCGTCGAAGGGCCAGAGACGCCACCGGTGTGTCAGGCGCGCCCTCGGCGGATCCACGATGACTGGTGCGCGCGAGGCGGGCGGCGTTGTTACCCCTCCCACTGCCCGCCTCGCGTGCTCCCGAACTCCGGGCCCTGTCTGTGTTGGGGCCACGGCCCGGGCCGGTGAGCGACCCGCCGGGGGGACGGTGTCCCCAGGGCCGGCTTGCCACGGACGCGCCGGGGCGTGATACCCCCCGGGACGCGATGGAACTCCGATACGACATCGTCGTGGTGGGGCTGGGCCACGCGGGCTGCGAGGCGGCGCTCGCGTGTGCTCGCATGGGCCTGTCCACCCTGGGCGTGACGCTCAAGCGCGAGCGCGCCGCCGTGATGAGCTGCAACCCCGCCGTGGGCGGCACCGCCAAGGGCCACCTGGTGCGCGAGCTCGATGCGCTCGGGGGCCAGATGGGCCGCGCGGCGGACCTCGCGGGCACGCACGTCAAAATCCTCAATCCCTCCAAGGGCCCCGCCGTGCAGGCCACCCGCGTCCTCTGCGACCGCGACGCCTACGCCGCCGGCATGCAGGCCGTGCTCTTCACCCAACCCAACCTCACCGTGCGCGAGGGCGAAGTCGCCGCCGTCGTCGCGGAAGGGGGGAGGGTGAAGGGCGTGGTGCTGGGGGACGGCACGCAGGTGGTGGCCCGCGCGGTGCTCCTCACCACCGGCACCTTCCTGCGCGCGCTCATGCACGTGGGCGAGCAGAAGGAGGTCGGCGGCCGCCTGGGAGACGAAGCCGCGCGCGGCCTGTCGGAGTCGCTGCACGCGCTCGGCTTCACGCTGGGCCGCTTCAAGACGGGCACGCCCGCGCGCCTGTCCCGCGACAGCATCGACTGGGACGCCGTCACGCCACAGCCGGGTGACTCGGGTGTGCGGCCGTTCTCCTGGCGCACGCGGATGGAGCAGGGGCTGCCGTTCCCACGTCAGCCTTCTGTGACGTGCGGCCTCACCGCGACGACGGAGGCGACGCACCGGCTCTTGCGCGACAACCTGCACCGCTCGCCGCTGTTCCAGGGGGACATCGTGGGGCGGGGGCCCCGGTACTGCCCGTCGCTGGAGGACAAGGTGGTGCGCTTCGCCGCTCGCGAACGGCACCAGGTGTTCCTCGAACCGGAGGGGCCCACGTCGCCGCTCGTGTACCCGGCGGGCCTGTCCACCAGCATGCCCGCGGACGTGCAGGCGGAGTTCCTGCGCACCATCCCCGGCCTGTCCCGCGTGGAGGTGGTCCGCTACGGCTACGCGGTGGAGTACGACTACGCGCCGCCCACGCAACTGCACCCCACGCTGGAGACGAAGGCCGTCGCGGGCCTGTTCTTCGCGGGCCAGCTCAACGGCACCTCCGGCTACGAGGAGGCCGCCTTCCAGGGCCTGTGGGCCGGCATCCAGGCGGCGCTCCAGGTGAAGGGCGAACCGCCGCTCGTCGTGGGCCGCGACGAGGCGCACGGCGCGGTGCTCGTGGATGACCTGGTGACGAAGGGCGTGGATGAGCCGTTCCGCATGTTCACCAGCCGCTCCGAACACAGGCTCCGCCTGCGCGAGGGCAACGCGGACCTGCGGCTCGCGCGGCACGGGCATCGCGTGGGGTTGCTGCCGAAGGAGGCCCTGGAGCGCGCGGAGGCCCGGGCCCACGCGGTGATGGAGGAGGTCGCGCGGCTCAAGCGCGGCGGCCTGGCCCCGCGGCTCAAGCGCCCGGAGGTGACGTACGCGCACCTGGCGGACGGGCGCGAGGACTTCCCGGCGCTCCCCCCCGACGTCGTGGAGGAGGTGGAGGTGGAGGTGAAGTACGAGGGCTACATCGCCCAGGCCGCCCGGGCCGCGGCGCGCGAGGCGGAGGCGTCCGACCGCTGGCGCATCCCGGACACGTTCCGCTTCGCGGACGTGCGCGGGCTGGGGACGGAGGCGGTGGAGAAGCTGTCCACGCACCGGCCCGGAACGGTAGGACAGGCGCGTCGGATTCCGGGCCTGACCCCCGCCGCGGTGTCCCTGCTCCTGGTCGCGCTCAAGCGGGGGCAGGGGCCGTCAAGTGATCAGGAACAGGGCTGTGGATAACGTGTGGACATTTCTGGGGATGGATTTCCCCTGAATGATTCCAAGGACTTGAAGGGCCCTTCGGGGTGGAGGTGTTGTGGATAACGCGCGGTTCGCAGATCAGTTGGCATCCGGATGCAGTGCGTTGGGCATCACCGTGGGGCCGGAGGTGGGCCCCAGGCTCCAGCGGCTGATGGCGGAGCTCCTGAAGTGGAACGCGAAGGTGAACCTCACGGCCATCACCGCGCCGGAGGAGGTGCTGGAGAAGCACTTCCTGGACTCGCTGGCGGTGCTGCCGGAGGTGAGGGGCGCGACGTCGCTGCTGGACCTGGGCGCGGGCGCGGGCTTCCCCGGGCTGCCGCTCAAGCTGGAGCTGCCGGAGCTGGGCGTGACGCTGGTGGACACGGTGGGCAAGAAGATCGCCTTCATCAAGGCCGCCGCCGCCAGCCTGGGGCTCGTGGGCGTGCGCGGGCTGCACGCCCGGGCGGAAGGGAAGCCGGAGGCGGAGGGGATTCCGCGCGCGCAGGTGCTCATCGCGCGAGCGTTCATGGACCTGCCGGACTGGCTGAACCTGGCGCCCGCGTACGTGGAGGAGGGCGGGCGCGTGGTGGCGATGCTGGGCAAGCAGCAGACGGACGCGGAGCTCCAGGCGCGCGCGGCCGAGCGCGGCCTGCGCGTGGTGTCCGCCCGCTCGTACCGGCTCCCGTTCTCCGGCGCCGAGCGCCAGGTCGCGGTGTTCGCGAAGCAGTAGGGGAGGGGAGGGCGCGCGGGCTCCAGCTTCAGTGCGAGCCCGCGGCGGCCACCTGCCGTTGAATCTCCCGGAAGTGCTCCAGCACGTGGTCGAGCGCGTGCTCGGAGACGAAGTCGAGCCCCTCCATGGCGCCCGAGGCGGCGGAGGCGGCGCGCTCGAACATGGCCTCCTCGTAGCCCTTCACGGCGCGGCTCCAGTCGGCGTCCGCCGCGAGCGCGAGCCCCAGCTCCAGCCCATCGAGCATCGCCATGTTCACGCCCTCGCCGGAGAAGGGCGGCATGACATGGGCCGCGTCCCCGAGCAGCGTCACGCCCGGCCGGTGCGTCCACCGATGGCCCACGGGCAGCGCGACGATGGGGCGCGCGGCGAGGGTGTCGTTGCACGCGTCGATGAACGCGAGCAGGGACGGCGCCCAGCCTGGGAGCAGCGCCTTGAGCTGTTCGCGCGCCCGGGCAGGGGAGGACGTGTCCACGAGCCCCTGCTGGAGCTGTGCCTCGGAGATCCGGAACATGAAGTAGGCGCGCACGTGGCCGTGGCTGCTGCGCTGGGCGATGAGGCCCTGGTTGCCTCCGACGACGGAGATCTTCCCGCGAGGGAGGAGCTTCGCGACCGCCGGGTGCCGCGAGTCCACGTCGTCGATTTGCAGCTCGATGAAGAGCACGCCCGTGAAGGTGGGCGTCGCCGGGGACACGAGCGGACGGACGCGGGACCACGCGCCATCCGCGCCCACCACCAGGTCGAACGTTCCCAGTGAGCCCGCCGGACCCACGACGCGGTAGCGCCCGTCGGGCAGCGGCTCCACGGCGGACACCTTGCTTCCCCAGCGGATCCACTCCGAGGGGAGGCTGTCCAGCAGCAGGGAGCGCAGTTGCGTACGGTCGATCTCCGGCCGGTCGCCGTCGCTCGCCTCGTTGTGCTGGAAGTGGAGCGTCCCCTGGGCGTCATAGAGGGCGTCACCCTGGTCGTCGTACCGGGCGACGGCCTTGAACTCCGCTGTTAGTCCGGCCTCGCGAAGTGCGCGCAGCCCGGAGTCGCCGTGCAGGTCCAGCGAACCTCCTTGAGGACGGGCGAGCGGGTGCTCATCCAACTCGAACACCGTGGCCGCGATGCCCCGTGTCGCCAGGATCCGGGCCAACGTCAGTCCCCCCGGACCACTCCCGATGATGCCCACTGTCTTCGTGATGTGCATAGCCTACTATGTAAATTGAGATAGCATCCTATGCAAATGAAAGGGACCCTGGTCGACCGCCTGTTCCGGCGCGACCCCGACGCGCGTCTGCTCCCGCGGGCTCGGGATGGGACCGCTACCGGTGTTGCACGCGTTGGAGGAGGGGCGCGCGAAGTCGCAGCGACTTGGGCGCGAGTGAAGCAGCCGATGATGGCGCAGCCGCTATCGCGCATGGAGCGCGACGGCGTGGTCCAGCGTGAGCCGAACCTAGCGGATGCGCGCGGAAGCCTGACCCCGCTCACGCGAACGGCGCGGCAGCGATGACAAGAGGGGCGGCGCTGATGTCCGTGGAACAGGACGTGACGGCGGGTTTCAGCTCGAAGGCGCAACCGGTGAGCCTGCTTCAGCGTGTGGTGGAGAACCTGGAGCCGTGACGCGGATCCGAGTCACGACGTGAGCGGATCCGCAGCCGTTTCATGGGTGCGCGGATCCATCGCACGAGGAAGCGCGGAGTGGGATGGCCCGCGAAGGAACGCCACGTCCTTCACGTCTCCCGAACTGGAGCCTGTCCGCGCGGAGAAGCAGCGATGCCTCCCGTCCGGAGCGCACCGCACGAACCTGTCCGACAGTCGGACCAGTTTGGAGGTTCGCGCCGGAGAGAGGCACCTCACGAGGCCGAGGCGGACGAACCTGTCCGACAGTCGGACAAGTTTGCAGGGTCGCGCCGGAGAGAGGCACCTCACGAGGCCGAGGCGGACGAACCTGTCCGACAGTCGGACAGGTTTGGAGATCATCCTTGGAAGGGGAGGGCACCTCGGTCCGAGCCGCACGAACCTGTCCGACAGTCGGACCAGTTTGGAGAGCATCCTCGGGAGGGGAGGGCACCTCGGTCCGAGCCGCACGAACCTGTCCGACAGTCGGACCAGTTTGGAGGTTCGCGCAGGAGAGGGGCACCTCACGAGCCCGAGGCGGACGAACCTGTCCGACAGTCGGACAGGTTTGGCGTGCCCCGTTGGAAGGGGCGGGGATCCGGACCGTTCGCCGGAACTTCTGGCATGTGCGCGAGCGTTCGCGGGCGATGCGTGGAACTCGCGGCTCCGATGCCGCGCGGGGACGGTTCGCCTGACGTGCCGCCGCGTGACGGACACCTCTCGCGGCTCCGGGCGCGTCGAGCTCGCGAACTTCCTTCGCAGCCGCCGTGAGCGTTTGCGTCCGGAGGACGTGGGACTTCCTTCCGGTTCGCGACGGCGCACGCCGGGCCTTCGCCGCGAGGAACTGGCGCGGCTCGCGGACGTGGGCGTCAGTTGGTACACGTGGCTGGAGCAGGGGAGGGACCTCCACGTCTCCGAACCGCTGCTGGAGCGCCTGGTGGTCGCGCTCCGCCTGACGCCGACGGAACGCCTGCACCTCTTCGCGCTGGCACACGGCCGGCCCGCGCCCATGCCCGTGCGCTCACCGGAGTCGGTCAGCGACGCGCTTCAACGCCTGCTCGACGCGCATCCGTTTCCGGTGCTCGTCTCGACCCGGCGGTGGGACATCGTCGCGTGGAACGCGGCCGCGACGGTCCTCTACCCGGACCTGGGACTTCCAGCCTCCTCGCCGGAGGAGCGCAACGGTTTGTGGGCGCTGTTCATGAATCGGACCGGCGCGCGCGAATGCCCTCCTGGGACGAAGCGGTGCGCCGGGCCGTGGCGGGATTCCGGATGGACGCCGCGAGGTCCGCGGACCGCTCGGAGTTCGATGCGCTGGTGCAGAAGCTCCAGGCCGCGAGCCCCGAGTTCGCGCGCCTCTGGCGTGAGCACGACGTGGTGGAGACCCCCTCCCTGGTGAAGGTGCTCATCCTCCCGGAGCTGGGGCCCATCGAGTTCGAGAACGTCACGCTCACGTACTCGGAACCCGATGGGCGGGAGCTGCGCGTGTCTTTCGATGCGCCGGGTACCGGTCCCCACCTGGAGCGCACCCGGGCGTTGTTCTCGCGGCAGGTGGCTCCCGGTCAGGACCGCACGTAGCCCCCCGCGCAGTCGCGGGCGGATCATCACGGATTGAAGCGGACGCCGGTCCACGCCTCGCTCGCGGTCCACAGCCGGTCGGCCTGCTTCGGATCCACGGCCCAATCCTTCACGCCGCGCCGGAGGGTGGCGTCGGGCGGCGCCATCACGGCGATGTCCACGTTCTCGCAGTAGACGCCGCCCCTGCCCGCGAGCTGGGAACTCGTCGCGCACCAGACCGTGGTCGCGGCGCCCTGCTCGGGCGTCTTCAGCGGCTCGACCTTGTTGGAGTTCTCGATGGAGGCGCGGACCTCCTCCTCGGACATGGACCGGACCAGCTCCGTGAGGATGCCGCCGGGGTGGACGGCGAACGCGCGCACCCCGTGGGCCTCGCCGCGCGCATCCAGTCCGACGGCGAAGAGGATGTTCGCGGTCTTCGACTGCCCGTAGGCGACCCACTTGTCGTAGGGGCGCCTCTGGAAGAAGGGGTCCTCGAAGTCCACGTCGGCGAAGAAGTGGCCGCGCGATGACAGGCACACCACGCGCGCGCCGTTCGCCTGCTTCAGCGCGGGCCAGAGCCGGGCGGTGAGCTGGAAGTGGCCGAGGTGGTTGGTGGCGAACTGCGATTCGAACCCGCGCGCGTCGCGGGTGAGCGGTGAGGCCATGACGCCCGCGTTGTTGATGAGCAGGTGCAGCGGCCGGCCGGACGCGACGAAGCGGGATGCGAACGCATCAATGGACGCCGGATCGATGAGGTCCAGTTGCTCCAGCTCCACGCGCTCCCATCCCGCGAGCGCCGCGCGGGCCTTGTCGGGAGTCCGAGCGGGGACGATGACGGTGGCTCCGGCGTCATGGAGCGCGCGGGTGGTCTCCAGTCCGATGCCTGCGTAGCCGCCGGTCACGATGGCGACGGTGCCATCCAGTCGGGTGTGGCCCAGGGCCTCGCGTGCGGTGGTGGTCGCGCCGAAGCCGGAGTTCAGGGGCTGCTGTTTCGGGGTCATGGGCACAAGGTGCAGGCCCTTGGTCCGCGCGAAAAGAGCGTCAATTCATCCTATGTCTGGAACCCCCTGGATGCGGATCCGGGAAGGAGGGAACGGACCATGGACACGGTGAAGCTGCGGGTCGCGAGGCCGACACGGGACCTGAAGGCGGTGGTGCGCTTCTACCGGGACGGGCTGGGCTTCGAGGTGCTCGGAGGGTTCGAGGACCACGCGGGGTTCGACGGCGTGATGCTCGGGCACGCGGGTGCGCCGTATCACCTGGAGTTCACGGTGGAGCGCGGACACGAGGCCCCGAGAGCGCCGTCCCAGGACCACCTCCTGGTGTTCTACGTGCCGGACCCGGAAGCGTGGGCGGCGCGGGTCCACCGCATGGAGGCCGCGGGCTTCGCGCCGGTGCCGTCACGCAACCCGTACTGGGACGCGAACGGAAGGACCTTCGAGGATCCGGACGGCTACCGGGTCGTGCTTCAGCAAGCCACCTGGTCGCGTTGAGCGGTGAAGCGCGGCGGCGCGTGTTCCACGTGGAACACGCCCGTGAGTCCAGCCATGTGATGGAGCGAAGTCCCGGACCTTGGCCGTGAATCGCGGCATCGCCCCGAGCCTCGAACCTCCATGCGAACAACGGGCACGTCCGAGGTCTCGCGTGAAAGCGCCTGCGGACCGGATGCGATGCATCCACGTTGGGCGGCTTCTTGTTCCACGTGGAACGTCCATGGCGATGCCTTCCGGGTGCGGTCGGGGGCCTGATGCTCCGCGTTCCACGTGGAACACGTCCTCGAGTTCGGCCAGGTGACGAAGCGGAACTCGGGGAACCGCGTGGCTGAGGTCTCGCGTGAAGGCGCCTGCGGACCGGATGCGATGCATCCACGGTGAGCGACTCCTTGTTCCACGTGGAACGTCCATGGCGAGAGCTTCGAAGTGGCACGCAGCGACACGTGAGGCCCATGTTCCACGTGGAACACGCGCTGCCTGATGGGCCGGCGATGGACCTGGATGTGGATGCGGCTGAGTCCTGGCTGAGCACCACGAGATGCCGCGTGAAAGCCGTTCACGCCGCACGGGACCTCCGCTGTTGTCCGCGCATGAGCAGGCGGGTGGGGCCGTGTTGAGCGATGACTTCGGATCCAGCCTCCGCATGCACGAGCCCGCGAAGCATGAGCTGTCGCCCACCGGAGCCGGTGCGTGATGGGCATCGCTGAAAGGGACGAAGCGACGGAGGCACAGGCTGGGTGCCCGGCCGGTGTTCCACGTGGAACACGGCTGGCTTCCGGTCCGTGTGAGGAGGCGCTGACGAACAAGCGTTGAAGCGGCATGCGGTGGTTCGCCGTGGCGCTGAGCCGTGCCTGACCTGGAGCGCTTGATGGAGCGCAGGGGAGGGGAGCTGGCGCTCATGCGGCTTCGCGTGTTCCACGTGGAACACGCTCCAAGAAGGGGCTCCCCTGGTTGATTGGACTGCGGCCGTCAGCGTGAAGGGCAGCGCGTGGGATGTGCTGTTGGGGGCTGAAGAAGGGGCCGCGTGAACGGCTCCGCATCAGGCACGCATCCATGCGGTTCGTGGGCGGCTGGGCATCGGATCCGGGCATGCATCCACGCCGTGGCTCAGGGATGACGGGTGCGAGGTGAAGGGGATGAAAGGGAGCGCCAGGCTGGCTGCTGCTTCCCCGACCTCCACGTCGCGGACGCCGTGACGTGTTCCACGTGGAACGTCCCGTGTGGATCCGTCACCGCGTGGTGCGTGGTTCATGAGCGGCGTGAGACCCGTCTTCATCTGCGGGTGCCTGTGGAGGCTTGAGCGTGTTCCACGTGGAACGTGATGGTTGGCACCGTGCCTCCCGCGACCGTGGTTTGGAGAAAGCGCTGAAGACGCTTTCGATGCGCGTGGGTCGGGATGGCTGGAGCGTGGTGTTCCACGTGGAACGTCCCGCGTGGAGCCAACGAGGTGAGCGGAAGCGGTTCACGCCATCTGATGAGCGGATGCTCGCCACGCGTGCACGAGATGGCGTGGGCGTGTTCCACGTGGAACGGGTGCACCGGCCTGCTGCTTGGAAGCGGCGTCCCTGTCCGTGATGGATGTCGAGCATCCCGTCACTCAGGTGCACGCGGCAGCGGAGGCGTGTTCCACGTGGAACGGCCCGTGGTGGCTGGTCATGGCCTGGCGCTTCCGTGGTCCGCGCCAGATGTCGGGCTTCTTTCGCGCTGCCTGTACCAAGCGATGTGGTGGGCATCTGAAGCAGCGGCTTCGCGGGTTGGGCTGAAGGGATCCGTGCGAGACGCCGCGCTCCGCACCGCGTGCTCGTCACCACTTGAGCGTGTTCCACGTGGAACCTGTCGGCACGTGCGTGCGGGGCCTTGGATTGGCGCCGTTCGCGAAAGTCGTCGCGCCGTTCTTCCTCATGGCGCGGTTCGCGCTGACGCGCGTTCCACGTGGAACCTGTCGGCACGTGCGCGCGAGGCCTTGGTTGGCGCCATCCGCGAAAGTCATCGCGCCGTTCTTCCTCATGGCGCGGTTCGCGCTGATGCGCGTTCCACGTGGAACCTATCGGCACGTGCGCGCGAGGCCTTGGTTGGCGCCGTCCGCGAAAGTCGTCGCACCGTTCTTCCTCATGGCGCGGTTCGCGCTGATGCTTGGTCCACGTGGCCCGCGCGGCACGGAAAGAGCGTCGTGGAGTTGGCGCGGTGCTCGGTACGAGTCGAGCTGTTCTTCCGCACGGTGCGGTTCGCGCTGATGCGTGTTCCACGTGGAACGTGATGCGCGGACTTGTGGCCTTGGGGCGGTGCGGTTCCTGGAGCAGGTCGGACCGGTCTTCCGCAGGGTGAGGGTCGTGCGCTCGCGCGTGTTCCACGTGGCACGTGAGGCGCGGGCGTGTGGCCTTGGGCCGGCGCGTTTCTGGAACAGGTCGGGCCGTTCTTCCGCGGGGTGGAGTTCGTGCGCTCGCGCGTGTTCCACGTGAAACGCGCGGCCGGGGAGCGCGGCCTGTTGGCGGCGTGGCCCGTGAAAAGCGCCGGACTGTTCTTCCGTGCGGCGGCGCTCGCGGTCAGGCGTGTTCCACGTGGAGCGGCTGGCCTGGATGACGACCTCCAACTGACGCGGCTACGAAAGGTCGGACCGTGCCTCCGCGTGGCGGTGCTCGCATCCGGGGTCGGTCGTGCATGTGCGCGGCGGACCTTCGGCGGACTGCTCGCGTCGGGCGTGGTTCGCGAGAAGTGGCGGACCGTCCTTCCACGTCGCGGTGCTCGTATCCGTGGGCGACCGCTCATGTGACGGGCTCTGCTTCGGCGCACCGCCCACGTTGAATGGTGGCGTGGGAAGCGTGCTCGGACCGTCCTTCATGTCGCGGCGCTCGCATCCGTGATGGGCGCGGCTTCGGCGCACCGCCCACGCTGAATGCTGGAGCGGGAAGTGCGCCCGGCCCGTCCTGGCATGTCGCGGTGCTCGCATCCGTGGAGGCACCCATGGGAGCGGCGCTCGTTCGGCGCGCCGTCCGCGTTGAGCGAGGGGCGTGGGAAGCACGCCCGGACCGCCCCGCCATGTCGCGGTGCTCGCATCCACGGGTGGTCGCCCATGGGACCGGCTCACCTTCGGTGCACGGTCTCCGTTGAACGAGGGGAAGCGTGGCCGGTCCGTCCCTGCGCAGTCGCGCGCAGTCGCGACTCCCCCGCTGGCCTGTGGTGTGGTTCGCGAGAAGTGGCGGCCTGTCCTTCCACATCGCGAGACGCCGGTCGCCGGGCCTGCGTTGACCAATGCTCGTGTGAAAAGCCCTGGTCGTTCGCGCCACGGCACTCAGCCGCGAAACGCGGGTCGCTGGAACCCGCCCTGCGTTGAACGCGGTTCGCGGGAAGCGCCCGGTCCGTTCGCATCGCCGCATCGGCTCGCGCGAAATCCGTCCGCCGCGCGGACCCACGAAGCCCGGCCGGTTCCACGTGAAACGCCGGACCCGCGAACCGCTTGAGGCCTCCACCACGAACCCGCCGCGCGCGACCCCCTGAAAAACCCAACACCCTTCCGCCCCGCACGGAATCACCCCCGGAAAGCAGCCGGGCAGGCACGCGCAGCCCCCCTCCTCCGCGCGAATTCCCACCGCTCCCCAGCCACCCACGGGCCCCGAGCGAGGGGCCGGGCACGGCTCCCGTTCCACCTTGGATGGGAAATTGATCCGTCCTCGAACCCCGTGCTAGCTGCCTGATCAGGCCCCGATTCGCGCGCACGTCCGCGCGAACCGCGGGCGGGCTCTAGGCGTCAGCCGGGGCGAGAGAGGATGGGCCACGTGGGTCGTATCATCTGCATCTCCAACCAGAAGGGCGGCGTGGGTAAGACCACCACCGCCATCAACCTCGCCGCGAGCCTCGCCTCCGCGGAGCGCCGCACCCTGCTGGTGGACATGGACCCCCAGGGCAACGCCGGCAGCGGCCTGGGCCTCAAGCGCGAGAACCTCACCGGCACCGTCTACGACGCGCTCCTCGGAGGCCGCCCCGCTTCGGAGCTGGTCCACCCCACCGAGCTGCGCTTCCTCCAGGTCATCCCCGCCACGCCCGACCTCACCGGCGCGGAGGTCGAGCTCGTCAACCAGGAGCGCCGCGAGTTCCGCCTGCGCGAAGCCCTGCTGCCGCTCAAGGACAAGTACGACTACATCATCATCGACTGTCCGCCCTCGCTCGGCCTGCTCACGCTCAACGCGCTCGTCACCGCGGACTCCGTCCTCATCCCGCTCCAGTGCGAGTACTACGCGCTGGAGGGCCTCTCCCAGCTCACGCACACCATCGACCTGGTCAAGCAGGGGCTCAACCCCTCGCTGAAGATGGAGGGCATCCTCCTGACCATGTTCGACGCGCGCGCCAACATCGCCCACCAGGTCGTGGACGAGGTGCGCGGCTACTTCAAGGACCAGGTCTTCCAGGCCGTCGTGCCGCGCAACGTGCGCCTGTCCGAGTGCCCGTCCTTCGGCAAGCCCATCATCCTCTACGACATCAAGTCCAAGGGCTGCGAGAGCTACCTGGCCCTGGGCCGCGAGCTGATGCGCCGGGACTCCCCCAAGCCGTCCAAGCGCCGGGTCGCCTGACCGGTCGCCTCCTTAATAGAGAGATGTGAATGGTGGGACCGGGTGCCCGGTTCGCCGTGAAGCACTCAAGGCCCATGCGCGCCGGTCCCACGCCGGCGCGGGGAGTTCCCAACCACCGTGCAGAAGAACGCAGACACCCAGAAGCGCGCCCTGGGCCGGGGCCTGTCCGCCCTCATCCCCCAGGCCGCCCCCGCCGCGCCGGCCCCCGCCGCGCCGCCGCCGAAGCCCGGCGTGCTCAAGCTGGCCATCGAGTCCATCCACCGCGACCCGCTCCAGCCCCGCCGCCACTTCGACGAGACCAAGCTCCACGAGCTCACCGAGTCCATCAAGGCGCAGGGCCTGCTCCAGCCCATCCTCGTCCGCAAGAACCCGAACAAGGGCGGCGACGGCTACCTCATCATCGCGGGCGAGCGCCGCTGGCGCGCCTCCCAGGCCGCGGGCCTGAAGGAGATCCCCGCCATCGTGCGCGAGGTCACGGAGGCCGAGTCCTTCGAGCTCGCCCTGGTGGAGAACCTCCAGCGCGCGGACCTCAACCCCATTGAAGAGGCGGACGGCTACCGGCGCCTGGTGGAGGAGTTCAAGCTCACGCAGGAGCAGGTGGCCCAGAAGGTGGGCAAGGAGCGCTCCACCGTCGCGAACGCGCTGCGCCTCCTGGCCCTGCCCCCGGACGTGAAGGCCATGGTGGCGGACGGGTCGCTGTCCATGGGCCACGCGCGCGCGCTGCTCGGCGTGCCCCGCCTGCCGGAGCTCCAGAACTTGGCGAAGCAGGTGACGGAGAAGAAGCTGTCCGTGCGCGACACGGAGCGGCTGGTGCAGCAGGGCCGGTCCGCGAAGGGCGGCAAGGACGCAGGAAAGCCGGCGCCCAAGGTGAGCCCGCAGGTGAAGGCGCTCACCGAGGAGCTGCAGCGTCGGTTGGGAACAAAGGTCCGTCTGTCGGAGAAAAGCCCGGGAAAAGGCACCCTGGAAGTCGACTTCTTCTCCTACGATGACCTCGACAGGCTGTTGAAGCTTCTGAGGAAGGAGTAGGGCGTGGCGCTCCTTGGCGGGAAGAAAGACGAAGCACCCAGCAAGCCCCTGTTCAAACGGGAGGAGGATTTCGTGTCGACGCGTCCGGGTGAGGTTCACACGCTTCTGGGCAAGGGAAGCGAGTTCGAGGGGAAGCTCACCTTCGAAGGTCAGGTTCGAATCGACGGCAAGTTCAACGGGCAGATCGTCACCAAGGACGTGCTCGTCATTGGCGACGGCGCCCGCGTGCAGGCGGAGATCCAGGCCGGCACCGTCATCATCAACGGCACCGTGGAAGGCAACGTGCGCGCCACGCAGCTCATCGAGCTGAAGCAGCCGGGCCGCGTGAAGGGCAACCTGGAGACGCCGTCGCTCTCCATGGACCGCGGCGTCATCTTCGAGGGCTCCCTCAAGATGGAGAACCTGGGCAAGGGCGGCAACCCGCCCCCGCCCGGAGAGAAGAAGTAGCGGTGCGCGTCCTCGCGTCCCACGCGCGGAAGACCCCGGGGCTCCTGGGCCTCGGGCTCGTCTCGCTCGGCGTCCTGTTCGGCGGCTGCGAGGGCTGCCAGAAGAAGACGCCGGCCGGGGACCTCGCGACGGAAGACGCGGGGCTGCGCTCGGGCGTGAAGGTGCCGCTGCCGCCGGGCTGGTCCGCGCAGGTGGCCACCGACGGCAGCTTCCAGGCGGGCCCTCCCGGCCGCCCGGCGCTGCGAGTGGATTTGAAGCCGGGGCAGGGCGAGCAGATGCCCTCCTCGGAGACGCTGGCGGACACCGTCCGTCAGCAGATGAAGCAGTTCACGCTGTCGCTGGACCAGGAGGAGGACACCCCGTCCTTCGCCCTCCTGCGCGTGACCATGGCCCCCTCCCTGGCGGACGGCGGCGTGGGCCCGGAGGCGCCGGCGTTCTTCGGCGCCCGGCGCGTGGGCGAGGACCTGTTCCTCTGCGCCAGCCTCCCCGGCGCCACCCCGGAGGAAGTCCGCCTGGCCACCGAGGCCTGCCGTACCATCCAGGTGCAGGCCGCGCCCCGCTGACAGTCCCTGCGTGAGGGCCGCGGCCTCCTGATGAAGGAGCGCGGAGGCCCCATGGACGACTGGCGCAAGAACCTCATCGAAGACGCGGAAGGCATTGGCGAGCTGCTCGCGCGCACGAAGCGCATCGCCGTGCTGGGCATCCGCCCGGAAGCGCAGGCGGACAGGCCCGCGCACGCCATCCCGAAGTTCCTCCAGGACCACGGCTTCACCGTGCTGCCCGTGCCCACGCACGGCGAGCAGGGGAGCATCCTGGGCGAGCCCGTCTCCGCGTCGGTGAAGGACGTGCCCGGGGAGGTGGACGTGGTGCAGGTGTTCCTCAAGCCGGACGACATCGACGCGCACGTGGACGCGATGCTGGCGAAGAAGCCGGGCGCGGTCTGGTTCCAGTTGGGCATCCGCAACGACGCCGCGGCCGAGCGGCTGGCGCGCGCGGGCATCCGCGTGGTGCAGGACCACTGCATGAAGGTGGAGTGGAAGAAGCGCCACCCGGACGCCCGATAAGCGGCCACGAAGGGGGCCCCGGGAACGTCCTGCGCGGCCCGGGTGTCCTCATTACGTGAGGAGCGTGAGGTTTCCGGTGACTGAGACTGGCAGGGGATGGACTTCGGGACCGGCCCGGGGTGCAATTCCGTCCACGTGCTGTCAGCCGGAGTCCCCGGGACTTCCCGAAAGCCTTCCGACTTCCTAACCTTAGCCTCCCGACCTGTGTCGAGCGCCCGCCCGTCCCGGGTCTTCACGCTGTGCCCCTCGTAAGGAGTCCGCGCATGACGCTCACCGAGATGCTTCCCCTCCCCCTGGCCGCCGTGGAGATCGGGCCCCTGGGTGAGCAGTTGGCGGCGGCGGGTGGACTGGTGATTACCGCGGCCGCCGCGCTCTGGGCCGCGTGGACCCGCCCGCAGCAGCAGCCGGCTCCGGTGCCGGTGCCCGCGCGCCGCGCTCCTCCGCGCCGCCGCTAGGCCCGTCCGCGGCACCCGCCTTCTGGATTCGGGCCCTGCCCCGGCGCCGCTGAAGCGCAGCGCCGGGCGGCCCTGAGTCCTACCGCTTCATCGCCAGCGACAGCGCGAAGTCTCCGTCCGCGTCCGTCCACCACGCGGCCAGGTCGAGGCCCGCGTCGCCCAGCTCCGACTGCACCTGCTCACGACAGAACTTGCAGCTCACCTCCGTGCGCAGACATTCGCCCTGCGCGAAGTCCACGCGCCGCTCCAGGTCCTTCAGCCACACGGTCTGGGCCTTGCGGGAGATGAGCCGCATCTCGATCCACTTGTTCGCTTCGTCGAACGGGGCCAGGTGCTCGAAGGCCTCCGGGTCGAAGTCCGCGTTCAGCTCGCGGTTGAGCACGCGCAGCACGTTGCGGTTGAAGTCCGCCGTCACGCCCGCGCTGTCGTTGTAGGCGGCGAAGAGGCGCTCGCGGTCCTTGAGGAGGTCCGTGCCCAGCAGCAGCCCGTCCCCCGGCTTGAGCCCTGACGCCAGCTCGCGCAGGAACAGCGCGCGCTGCGCGGGCTTCAGGTTGCCGATGGTGCCGCCCAGGAAGGCGACGAGCCGCCGGCCGCCGCCCGGGATGCGGCCCAGGTGCTGCTCGAAGTCGCCCACCACCGCGTGCACGGCGATGCGCGGGTACTCGCGCGCCAGCCCCTCCGCGGCCTTGCGCAGGAAGGCCTCGCTCACGTCGAAGGGCACGAAGCGCTTGAGCTGTCCGGCCGCGTCCATCGCGTCCAGCAGCAGGCGCGTCTTCTCGCTGGTGCCGCTGCCCAGCTCCACCAGCGTGTCCGCGCCGCTCAGCCGGGCCACGTCGTCCGCGTGGGCGCGCAGGATCTCCCGCTCGCGGCGCGTGGGGTAGTACTCCGGCAGGCGGGTGATGTCGTCGAAGAGCTGGCTGCCGCGCTCGTCGTAGAGCCACTTGGGGCTCAGCTCCTTGTGGGGCGCGTGGCAGAGCCCCTCCAGGACCTCCGCGCGCAGCGCCCGGCGCGCGTCCCCGGGTTGCACGTGCACGTCCACCTTCACACCCGGCGACGCGTAGCCGTCCGCGATGCGTGCCTCGCCCTGCTCCGACCTCATCCTCATGTCACCCTCACCTCACATCGCGTGCACAGCGGAAGCCGGCGAAGATCTGCCGGCGGATGGGGAAGTCCCAGTTGCGGAAGCTGTTGCGCACCGCCACGGGCGCGCTCGCCCAGGCGCCGCCGCGCAGCACCTTGGACGTGTCTCCGAAGAAGACCTCCGAGTACTCGCGGTACGGAAAGGCCCGGAAGCCCGCGTACGGCTGGAAGTCGCTGGCGGTCCATTCCCAGACGTCGCCCAGGAGGCCCCAGACGCCGTCCGCGCTGCGGCCCGAAGGGTGGCTGCCCACGGGTGACGGCCCCCAGCGCGTCCCGCCCAGGTTGGCGTGCGCGTCCGTGGGAACAGCGTCTCCCCAGGGGTGCGCGCGCGGGACGCCGTCGCTGCCCTGCGCGGCCTTCTCCCACTCGGCCTCCGTGGGCAGGCGCTTGCCGGCCCACCGCGCGTACGCGTCCGCCTCGTACCAGGACACGTGCTGCACGGGTTCGTCCCTGGGCAGCGGCTCCACCGCGCCGAAGCGGCGGCGCAGCCAGACGTGCTGGCCCTGGGGAATCCAGAAGAGCGGATGGCGGAGGTTCTCCGCCTGGATCCACGCGAAGCCTTTCGGATCCCACCACCGTGGATCCTCGTAGCCGCCGGACTCCACGAACACGAGGAAGTCCCCCGTGGTGACGGGGTGCGCGTCCAGCAGGAAGGGCGCCACGTCCACGACGTGCCGGGGGCGCTCGTTGTCGTAGGCCCACGGGTCGTCGCTGCCCAGGCGCACCGGGCCGCCGGGGATGAAGACCTCGTGCTGCGGCACCGCGCCGGGGCGAGGCCGCGGGGCCTCCACCGGGTGGTACTCCACGTGGGTCATCAGTTGCAGCGTGGCGGCCAGCGTCTCCGCGTGCTGCTGCGCGTGCTGCGCCACCATGCCGAAGACGAAGCCGCCGTGGAGCAGCGGATCCGCGCTGTCCTCGGGCAGCGCCTCCAGGTGCGCCTCCACCGCCGCGCGCACGCGGGTGGCGTAGGCCCAGGCGGCCTCCGGCTCCAGCAGGGGCAGCGCGGAGCGCGTGTTCCGCGGGTGGCGGAAGGCGTCGTAGATGGCGTCGAACGCGGGGTCCGTGAAGGCCGGGGCCCCCAGCGCGCGCAAGAGCCACTGCTCCTCGTAGTTCGCCACGTGGGCCACGTCCCAGACCAGCGGGGACATGAGCGGCGAGTGCTGCCGCATCAGCTCCGCCTCCGGCAGCGGCGCGAGCATCGCCTGGATGCGCTCCCGCCCCGCCTCCAGCTCCCGCCAGGCCCGGGCCTTCCACGGCACGGCCTGCTGGAGGACTCGGGCGCTCCCCTGTTCCTGGCTCCTCAGCGACATGGTCGGCCCAAGGTAGGAAGGGGCTCCAGGCCCCGCTAACCCCCCGGGCCCCCCTGGTGGGACAGACCCGTGAGGGAGCACACGTTTGCGAGCCCGCTTCCCCTCCGCAGTGACGCGGAGTCCTAGCGAAGGAAGCAGACCCTGTCCGGGAATTCTGGACCGGAGAGTTCGTTTCTGTCCAAAAGATACTCCCGCGGAGGCGGTTCCTGGCTCAGGGCGGGCCCCGCTGGCGGCGCGCCTGGAGCCGGTCCAGCAGTTGGAGCAGGTCGAACCGGGGCGGCAGCCGCCACCGGCGCCACATGGCGGTGAGGCGCAGCAGGCTGGCCCCGGCGATGGCGGCGGCCTCGGCCAGGGGCGCGGGCACCTCCAGGCCCACCGCGAGCGCGACGTAGAGCAGGCCGCACAGCAGCGCGACGGAGGCGAACAGCTCGCCGGGGGCGACCAGGGCGGTGCGCTCGCCCAGGAGCACGTCCCGGATGACGCCGCCGCCCACGGAGGTGACGACCCCCAGGAACACCGCGGACGGCAGGGGCAACTGGAACGTGAGCGCCTTCTCCAGCCCCAGCACCACCCACATGCCCAACAGCAGCGCGTCCACCACGTCCAGCGCCCGGTGCAGCCGGGACAGCCACGGCCCGAAGAGGACGGCCAGCGCCGCGCACGCGCCCACCGCCAGCAGGTAGCGCGACGAGCGCAGCGCCGCGGGCGTCTCCCCGAGCAGCACGTCGCGCAGCATCCCGCCCCCCACGCTGGTGCAGATGGACAGGGCCAGCACCGCCATGGCGTCCAGCTCCCGCCGCAGCGCGTGCAGCGCCCCCGACAGGGCCCCCAGCCCCACCGCGCCCAGCTCCAGGTAGACGGGCAGCATCAGCATGACTCCCGAACCTCCCAGAGTGGCCGACCCGGCCCCAAGGGGGTCACCCTCCAAGGCGGTCATCTGTCCACCAGTTGTCGGGGTATTCCGGGAAGGCGTGCCCGTGTGGGGGAGGGGGTCTCTATGCTGCGGGACATGGTTGAGCCCGTGCCGCACAAGCCCGTGCTGGTGGTGGAGGACGACGAGGACGCTCGCGCCGCCATCGCCGAAATCCTGGAGGCCGACGGCTACGAGGTGGCCGTCGCCGCCAATGGCCGCGAGGCCCTGGACGAGCTGCGCCACCTGCCCCCGCCGAGCCTCATCCTGCTGGACCTGATGATGCCGGTGATGGACGGCCCGGAGTTCCTGCGCCACCTGCGCGCGGACTGGCCCCGGCTGAAGGCCGTGCCGGTGCTGCTGCTGTCGGGCGTGGGGGCGGAGGCGCTGCCGGACACGGGCGGCCTCTTGAAGAAGCCCATCGTCCCGGACGAGCTGCTGGCCACCGTCAGCCGGCTGTCCGGCCGGAGCGCGTGAGGCGCGGGGCGGCCCGGGTGTGTCAGCCCAGCCGCGTCACCGCGAGCAGCGTGAGCGTGCTGGCGCGCGGGTCCTTCTCGTAGAGCAGCTCCAGGTCGTGGCCCTCCACGCGGTGCCGCGCCGGTCCCGCCACCGAGTCCTGCGACTTCGACCGCTCCGCCAGCCGCGCCAGCGCCTGCTGCAGGGCCTCGAAGGCCTCCGAGGACATCCGTCCCACCTCCCGCCACGCGGGCGGCGCGTAGTGGACGCGGTAGGGCAGGACCAGGCGGTTTCTCGCGGAAGACTGGGACACGGGTTCGGTACCTCGACGCTCCTCGCTCCCGAGCTCTTGCGAACCGCGTGCCCGCCCGTCGCTCTCGGGAATTCCGGGCACTTTCACAGGGGGTCGGACGTGACGTCTGAAGAAGTTACGGGCCGTCCCGAAACCGTAGGGGAAGAAATGACTGGCCGTATGGCAGGCCCGGAAGAGGGGTGAAGGGCCCCTGGCCGTCCGTCCGGGTGGGGCTGGGGCGGGCCTGGGGGGCGAGGTGGCTGCCCCCTTCCGCGTGGGGTGCGCAGCCTTGAGGGGACGGGCCCGCTCCCGGCGTCCGCTTACCCCCGAGGAGGCACACCCATGGCACGGAGGACCCCCACCCCCTGGTCGCTGACGAACGGGGTGTTGTTTGGCCTGGCGGCGGGCGTGTTGCTGGCGCTGGCGCAGATGGCGTTGGCGGTGGCGGCGGGGGAGGGGCCGCTGGTGCCGGTGCGGATGACGGCGGCGGTGGCGCTGGGGCCGCCGGCCTTCACGCCGCAGGTGTCCACGGCGCTGGCCGTGGCGGTGGGGCTGGGGGTGCACCTGGCCATCTCGGCGGGCTGGGGCGTGGTGTACTCGCTGCTGGACGCGATGCTGCCGGTGGACGGGCGGGGGCGCTGGGAGTTCCAGGCGGCGGTGGGGATGCTCTTCGGCATCTTCGTGTGGCTGGTGGACTTCCAACTGCTGGCGCGCGGCTCCTTCCCCTGGTTCCTGAGCGTCCCGCAGTTCCTCCAGATTGTGTGGCACGCGGTGTTCCTGGGGCTGCCCATGGCCCTGCTCTTCACCGCGGCCGAGCGCCGGCGCGCGCCCGTGCCCGAGCCCACCCCCTGAGAGGGGCAGGCCCGTGAGGGCGTGGCGGGTCGGAAAAAACGCCAGAGGTAAGGTGACATGACCCGACCTTCAGGGTTATGCCCAGCGCCCGGTGCCATGGAGGCGCTTCGCACCCGGGACAAGGGAATGGACACGGAACTGGCGGGAATCCTCGGCGCGGCGGCGCGGAACGTGCGGGTGAAGCTGGGTCTGACGCAGGCGGACGTGGCGGACCGCATCGGCATGGCGTCGGAGGTGTATGGCCGGCTGGAGCGCGGCCACATGCTGCCGAGCGTGCAGAACCTGCGCCGCCTGTGCGTCGTCCTGAACATCCCGCCGCACGACCTGCTGGGGTTGGGCGAGGAGTTCGCGGCGCCGCCGCCGAAGGAGAAGCCCCGGGCGCGGACGGAGGAGGACGTGCCGGAGATGCGGCGGCTGATGCGCAACCTGCGGCGGCTGACGCCGGTGCAGTTGAAGCTGATGAACCTGGTGGCGTCCGCGATGCAGCAGCAGAAGAAGAAGCCCTGAGGGGGCGCGGCGTTAGACTGGGTCCACCATGGTTGAAGAGCTGGTGAGGAGGTTGGACCTCAAGCCCCATCCGGAGGGTGGCTACTACCGGGAGACGTACCGGGCGGCCTTCCAGGTGCAGACGCTCCGGGGGCGGAGGTCCGCGGGGACGGCCATCTACTACCTGTTGCAGCGGGGGGAGTTCTCCGCGTGGCACCGGGTGGTGGGCGCGGACGAGCTGTGGCTGTTCCACGACGGGGAGCCGCTGGCGTTGCACCTGGTGCACGAGGACGGCCGGGTGGAGTCCCCGGTGCTGGGGCGGGACGTGACGCAGGGCCAGCAGCCGCAGGTGCTGGTGCCGGCGGGGGTGCTGCAGGCGGCGGAGCCGCTGGGCGCGTACACGCTGGTGGGCTGCACGGTGTCGCCGGGGTTCGAGTTCGCGGACTTCGAGCTGCCGGGGGTGGAGTCGCTGGTGGCCCGCCACCCGGCGCACGAGGCGCTGCTGCGGAGGTTCGCGAAGGCCGGAAGGCGCTGAAGGGCTCAGGTGCCCCAGGGGCGGAGCGGGGTGAGCAGCCCCGCCGCCTGGAGGCGCGCCTGGACGTCCGCGGCGAGGGCGACGTGGGCGGGGTTGGAGACGGAGAACCTCTCCTGCGTGAGGGTGATGAGCGTGCCCCGCTCCGGGAGGTGCTCCACCTGGACGGGAGAGGGCAGCGGGGGCACGGGCCCGCGGAAGTCGGCGAGGTAGGTGACCCAGCCGACGTGCGTGTCGGAAGCGGGCGCTGCCACGAGGTCCCGGTGCTGTTCGGAGGTCGCCAGGGCGAACTCGGGTTGCCATGCGAGCGCCATGGCACGCACCACGCGGGTCATGACGGGCGCGGTCAGCACCCGCTCCGCGACCGGGCCTCGGGCTGGCGGTTCCAGGAGACAGACCGAGTTCACATGGGGAGAGGGGCCTCCGCAGAAGCCATGGACCGCGGAGACCTCATCCTCGTTCTCGCCCGCCCAGAGCCAGAAGTTGGAGCTGCCGCGAAACCGGTTGCCCTTCCGGCCGAGGAGCTTCGTCAGTGTCCGCGCATCCGTCTGGACCTGAAGCTTGCGAGCCTCTTCGTACGAATCCGCCGCTTCATGCCAGCGGTTCCACGAGGGCTCGAGCGGGCCGAGCTTCCCGAGGAACGCTTCCAGGTGCTGGGCGCAGTCCTCCACCGGCTCAGGGCGGGCCAGCCAGTAGCAACCCGCGTAGTAGGTCTCGGTCATGGCGTGGACTCCTCAGGGGGCGGGAGGACGTGGCGGGATGTAGACGACTTCAATCTTGAAACGCAGATTGCTGAAGGCCGCACGGAGGAACTCCGCGAATGGTTTCTCCGCCACGATCCACCGGATGCGTCGTCCTTCCGCCATTGCCAGTTGGCGCTGGGCCTGGTCGCGAAGTCCGTTGAACCCAGTGAAGAACTTCTTCATCTTCGCATCGGTCTCAAGGAACTTCGCGTAGCCCGGGCCCTTGGCCTCCAGTAGCAGGTCCTCGATGGGGTCGAAGCCATCGAAGTCGACTTCATCGTCTCCCTGCTTGAGCCGGTACGCGGAGCCCTTCGGTGCTCCCGTCACCTGGGCCTGATAGTCGCGGGCACGGTCGGACATCGACTCATTCACCTGCACCCACTTGCCCGGGCCTCCTGAGCTGCTCGGAAGAGGCGGACCCATCGTGGCCATGGCCACCGCCGTGGACGCGAGCGTCACCTCCACCATGCCGTCCACCACCGCCACCGCGCTCACGTCCAACACTCGAGCCGGGTTGAATCCCGCCTGTGCCGAGCCCAGCCGCACGGCGTCCGGGAAGCGCGGCATCAACGAGAGTGCCGATGACAACCCCATCGTCACGCCGTGACTCACCAGCACCGTCACCGCGAGCACGAAGACGCGCGCCACCTCCGGCCC
>NZ_JAIQDE010000026.1 GCF_020037015.1 Corallococcus sp. AS-1-6
GGGCCTGCCTGCTCGGCTGCACCTATGTCTTTGATTCTGCTTTGCTTTTCGCCGCCGCGTTAAACGGACGCGGATGGTCGAAGGGCGACTCGATGAAATCTCTGGAGAATGACTTCTAGCTTTTCGAGCGCAGGCGCTTCGACAGGTACGGATGACCGCAGGCTTCGGGCTGCCAATCGGTCTAGGTATTGGACTGCCTCTGCAAGTAGCAGATTCTTCGTGTGTACCTCTTCTCGTCTTTGCTCGGCGAGTTCGTATTCCTCCATGTAGATGATGTTGAAAAATTGCCCGGCGCTCATGGTTCTTTCGACCCAGTCGGAAGCTTCGCCAAAGGCATCTACAAGTGCTGATTTTAAAGTGGCTTTGAACGCAGAGAGTTCTGCTGCGGAGATTGGTGTGGAAGCCATTCTTCTTCCACGGTCCATTAGAGAGCGAAGGTGTGCTGCCCCCTCTGAAGGGGGTAGTGTGGGAGACTGTTGTGTGAGTTCTGGCATGTTGGATTCTGATATGATGGCTACATTCTTATGGGGCATTAAGCCAGAACCAGTCCCCATTGCTTCGAAGTGCTTCCGCTAGAAAGCGTGAGAAGCTTGGTGCGATCTCCGGGCAATACTCCGGATTGGGGAACATCTCGCGATAGCCGTCCCGGATCGAGTAGCGATCTTCCTGTGACGCGCTGACATCCAGGATGATGCAGTTGCCGTCCTTGACCGCGCAGATGGACCACCAGTGAGCGGGTCCTCTGTCGTCGGTGTCCTTCCCGCGAATCGCGACACGCGCGCGGACGATTTGCGCGAGCGGATGGAAACGAAACGGGGGATCGATCCGGTCGAAGAGATCCGCTCCGTCACAATGCAGGTAGAACGCACGCAGGTCCGGATCCAACCTCCATCCCACCCGCTGCTCGAAGGCTTCGATCTGCTCGGCCGTAGCGGGCGGATTCGGAAAATGCCGCTGGGAAATCTCCAGCAGCATCGCGCGCATCGGCTCCGGTTCATTCGCCATAGGGATAATCGACTCCCACGCCATTCCATGGCGGTGCTCCGGCATAGCACTGGCCATATGAGTCCGTGACGTACTGGTGGAGGTCCTGAGGCAGCGGAATCACGTTGTCCCAATTGACAGGGTCGCCACCATGACCCAGGTCGAAGACATGGTGCCCTTGCCAGGGTGTGCCGCCCGCGTCGCTCGGCCATGCTCCCATGCGCTTCGCCCACTCACGGCGGAAGGTGTCGCGGATGTTGTTCCAGCGACTGCGGTTCGCTCGCGTCGCGGCTGGCGCAATGGGTGTGTAGTTGCAGCAGCAGTGCGTCACGCCGTACCGGCTGCCCGCGTGGACGACAGGGCCTTCGAAGTCCATCTTGATGTCCGCCAGCCAGATGCATCCCATGACCACGTTGCCCGTCGCCGCGCACTTGCTCTCGCAGGAGCGCATGAACGCGGGTCTGCATTGCCACGGGCCGTAGTGGATGACCGTGCGGAAATGACCTCCTCCGGGGACGGCAACCAGGGGCCCCACCCACTTCCGACCAGGACCCACCAATGAGGGGGTGACCGAGCCGCAAGCCGTGGAGGCAAGCATCAGGGCCACCATGACCAGGATGCTGCATCGCAAGGACCAGGAGGGGGAGGATTCCACGGCCACGATGTTAGAGCGTCCGTGACCTGCGCCGCGACGGTCCATGCTCGCCCGCCAGGCGTGCGTCCCGGGCCGCGTGAGGGTGCGGTCCCATGGCCACGGGGCAGGGGCTCCCCTCGGTGACGCAGGCGGGCACGCGCGGTGCACTGAAGCGGACGTTCCAGGGGAATCTTCCCCCCGCTCAAGTGTCGACGGAGCCGCACCCGCGCTGCTATGCACCTCGCCATGGAAGTCCTCTCCGCATCGCGCCGCGCGCTCGTCGCCGCGCTGGCCCTGACGTTGACCGCCTGCCCCAAGACGCCTTCCCGCACTGACGGCCGGGACGACACCTCCGGGGGTGACTCCACCCAGCCCAACCGGCCGCGCGTGGAGGTGAGACAGGACGCCACCGCGAACGCCGCGCTCGCGCAGGCCCGCACCCAGGCGCAAGGCAACCCGGACAAGAAGCAGGCCGCGGAGGCCTACCTGTCCGTGCGCAAGGCGTACCCCGCCACCACCGCCGGCCAGGACGCGCTCTACAACGCGGGCGTCCTCTACTTCGAGGCGAAGGACTACGCGAACGCGCGCAAGACCTTCAACGAGCTGCTCTTCGAGAACCCCCTCCACGCCCAGGCCGAGGACGCCAAGCACAAGCTCGCCATCTCCGCCATGGAGGTCGGCGCCTACCGCGACGCGTACCAGACGCTCACCAGCCTGGCCGAGCGCGCGGAGGGCGCGGAGAAGGAGCAGCTCCTGCGGGAGGCCGCGCGCGCCGCGGAGGGCGCGGGCCTGTACTCGCAGGCGCTGTCGTCCGCGGTGAAGGAGGCGGGCGACGCGCGGACGGAGGAGGAGAAGGCCGCCTCGGTGAAGAAGGTGGAGCAGTTGGTGGAGGGCCGCGCCAGCTTCCTCGACATCGCCCGCGTGCAGGAGGGGCTGTCCCCGTCCAACCCCGCGTGGCCGGTGCTCCAGTTCAAGCTGGCGCGCATCTACTACCACCTGCGTGACTGGACCCGCCTGGAGGAGACGCTCCAGACGTTCCTGCGGGACGCGCCCAACAGCACCTTCGCGCCGCAGGCCAGGGAGCTGCTCGCGCGCGCCACCCGCCGCGTGGAGGTGCGCCCGCGCACCGTGGCGGTGCTGCTGCCCATGACGGGCCGCTACCAGCCCATTGGCGAGGCGGTGCTGCGCGGCGTGAAGCTGGGCCTGCAGGGCAGCGACATCGAGCTGGTGGTGAAGGACACGCAGGGCGACGTCAACAAGACGGGCACCGCGATGGAGCAGCTCGCGTTCGACGACGGCGCCATCGCCGCCATGGGCCCGCTGCTGGTGGACGACACCAAGCGCGCGGCGCTCCTGGCGGAGGAGCTCCAGGTGCCGCTCCTGACGATGAGCCGTCAGGAGGGCGTCACGGACATTGGCCCGTACGTCTTCCGCAACATGCTGACGAACTCCGCGCAGGCGCGCGCCATCGCGGACTACGCGATGAACGTGAAGGGCTACAAGCGCTTCGCGGTGCTCTACCCGAACATCCCCTACGGCGTGGAGCTGGCGAACGAGTTCTGGGACGACGTGGTGTCGCGCGGCGGCGCGGTGCGCGGCGCGGAGTCGTACTCGTACGACCAGACGACGTTCACCGGCGAGGCCAAGCGCCTGGTGGGCCGCTACTACCTGGAGGACCGCGGGGACTACGCGGAGGCCGTGCGCGACGTGCAGGGTGAGAACATCACGGACGCGTACCGCCGCCGCAAGGCCATGGAGAAGGCGCGCAGCGGCGTGGAGCCCATCATCGACTTCGAGGGCCTCTTCATCCCGGACGACTGGCGCCGGGTGAGCCTGGTGACGCCCGCGCTCGCGGTGGAGGACATCGTCACCAACGCGTGCGACCCGCGCGACCTGGAGCGCATCCGCAAGACGACGGGCAAGAAGGACCTGAAGACCGTCACGCTCTTCGGCACCAACCAGTGGTCCAGCCCCAAGGGCCGCTCGGGCCTGCCGGAGCTGCTGGAGCGCGGCGGCAAGTTCGTCACCTGCTCGGTGTACGTGGACGGCTTCTTCGTGGACTCGCAGCGGCCGGCGACGCAGAAGTTCGTGAAGACCTACCGCGACGCGTACAAGGAGACGGGCCGCGACCCGGGCCTGCTGGAGGCCATCGGCTACGACTCGGCGCGCATGGTGCGGCAGGTGCTGGACAAGCAGCGCCCCAACACGCGCGCGGCGATGCGCGAGGCGCTGGCGGGGCTGAAGGACTTCGACGGCGCCACCGGCCGCACCTCGTTCAACGACAAGCGTGAAGCGGACAAGCAGTTGTTCCTCCTGTCCGTGGACAACAAGGGCGTGAACGAGATCAACGTGGAGAAGGAGAAGGCCGCCGTCCGCGGCTCGGGTTCATGAGCCCGCGCACCGGGGGCTTCGTGCTCGCGGGCGCGCTGGCGCTCACGGGCTGCGCGCACACGGCCGCGGGCCTGCCGCCGGACGCGCGGGGCCGGTTGGCGTCCACGCCCGGAGGCTTCCTCTCCGGCGCGGTGGAGGGCTTCGACGGGGAGCCCACCGTCCTCAACCGCAAGGACTTCATCTACGCGTTGGACTTCGCGCCGCGCGGCCAGCGCGTGGCGTACACGCGCCTGGGGGATGACGCGTACCACGTCTCCGTCTGGGACCTGGCGCCCGAGGCGAAGTCCGGGGACGACGGCGCGCCGGTGCTGCGCGCGGATCCATCGGTCAACGTGCAGCAGTACGACCTGGAGGGCGTGGCCTTCTCGCCGGACGGCGCGCGCGTGGCCACGGTGAGCCGCAGCGGCGCGGTGCAGCTCTTCGACGCGGCGACGGGCTCGCAGGTGGGGGTGCTCGCCACGGAGGAGCCGCTGGTGTCGGTGGCCTTCCATCCGGACGGCCGGTGGCTGGCGGTGGGCAGCGCGCAGGGGCTGGTGTCCCTGCTGTCCGTGCCGGAGCTGGCGTTCGGCGCGGAGGCGCGGCTGCACGCGGGGCCGGTGAGCGCGCTGGCGTTCGCGGCGGACGGGACGCTGTACTCGGGCGGCTGGGACAAGCACGTGCGCGCGTCGGACACGCCGGAGCAGCAGATGCGGCCGGACGTGGCGCGCACGCACTTCGAGCGGCGCGGCGGGTTCGCGGCGGTGCAGGGCCGCGTGGACAGCGGGCCGCCGGTGGTGCTGGCGCTGGACTCGCGCACGCCGGTGGTGGTGCTCACCGCGGCCGCCGCGGCGGCGTCCGGCATCGACGCGGCGTCCCTCCAGGACACCGTCACCGTGCCGGGCGCGATGGGCAACACCGTGGCGCGCCTGTCGCGCGGGCGCACGCTGCGCTTCAAGCAACTGACGCTGCCGGGCGTGGACGTGGCGGTGTGCGACGCGTGCGTGCCGCAGGGCAGCCAGGGCGTGCTGGGCGCGCCCTTCGCCGAGCGCGTGGACACGGTCTTCGACGAGACGACGGCGGAGGCGGTGCTCACGCTCAAGGGCGGCGCTCCGCAAGGGGCGGCCACGGCGACAGGCCGGGCGCTCACGCCGCGGCGGGACTTCACCTTCCCGGCGCACGTCAACGACGTCACCGTGGACGCGCGCGGCCAGCGGCTGGGCGTGGCCTTCAGCCAGGAGAAGGCGGAGCGCAACCGCACGGTGTACGAGCGCGAGCGCAAGGGCGTCCAGGAGCCCCAGGGCCCGTGGAACGCGGGCGCGCTGGTGGACGCGGCCTCCGGGCAGGTGCTGCGCAAGTGGGAGCTGCACCACGGCGTGGTGTCCACCGCGGCCATCTCGCCGGATGGGCGCTCGCTGGTGTCGGGCGGGTGGGACCGGCGCGTGTATCTCTTCTCCGAGGGCGCGCCGGACGCGAAGGGCGAGCTGGAGTTCGGCTGGTCCGTGCGGCGCGTGCGCTTCTCACCCGACGGACGCCAGGTGGGCGTGGCCGCGTGGACGCCGCAGAAGGTCACCGGCAACCAGGAGAGCGACCCGGCGGCGGTGGTGGTGGGCGTGCGCTACGCGGCCCCCACCGTGGAGACGCGCGCGGCTCAGTAGTTGAGGAACACGGCGCTGCGCGGGACGCCGCGCTGGCCCAGTTGGGCCATCACGTCCTGCACCATGTCCTGGGGGCCGCACACGAAGGCGATGGCGTGCTCCAGCCGCTCCTCGCCCAGGTGGGCCTGCACGTAGCCGGTGAGGCCCTGCCAGCCGCTGGCGCCGGGGCGGCTCACGGTGCACAGCACGCGCACGCCGTCCGCCTGCCACTGCTGCAGCTCATGCTGGTACGCGAAGCCGCCCGCCGTGCGCGCGCCGAAGTACAGCGTCACCCGGCCATACGCGCCGCGCTCCTGGCGCACGGCGGCGATGACGGGGCGGATGGCGGAGATGCCGGAGCCGCTGGCGAACAGCAGCAGGTCTCGGCCGCGCGCCTTCTCCATGGGGAAGCCCGGGCCCGCCGGGAGCGTCACCTCCACGCGCGCCCCCAGGGGCAGGTGCAGCAGCGCGGACGGCAGCGAGCCTTCGTCCTTGAGGAGGAACTCCCACCGCGTGCCGGTGGGGGTGGGCGGCGAGGCGATGGCGAACATGCCCGGCTGCCCACCCGGGAGGCGCAGTTGGACGTACTGCCCCGGGTGGGTGTGCGAGCCCACGAGCGGCGTCCCGCCGACGTCGAGCACCCAGTCGGTGAGGCCATCCGCCGAGGGGGTGCGGGCGGTGACGGTGGCGGTGTGCCAGTCGCTCATGGGGACTTTCTAACCCGTCCTCCTGGCGCGTGCCTCCCCTGCTAGAGTCGTGCCCGTGAAGACCGTGTTCTGGCTGTTCATGTTCCTCGTCGGTCTGGCCGGCGTGGTGATTCCGATCACGTACCTCTACACGGCCAGCAAGCTGCCGCGGCTGGAGAGCGAGTTCGACGTCGAGAGCCAGTTGCGCCATCGCATCGAGGGCGACCGGATGAGCGTGCTGGCCGGGCGGATGGACCAGGGCATCCGGGATCGCTCGTCGGTGACGTTCACGCGGCCGGACTTCTCGCGGATGCCCAAGGACCTGGTGGCGCTCTACATCCGCCAGATGAACTGCCCCACCTACTTCCAGACGCCGCGCGAGGACGGGCGCGCGTGGGCGTGGCGCCTGTTCGCCGGCGTGACGCTGGGCAAGGCGCCCCCCGGGGACGGCGCCTGTGAGCGGCGCCTGGCCATGCGCATCGCGCGGGAGATGGGCATCGAAGGGGACCTGCAACTGTCCGTGGCCGCGCACCGGCTGCACGCCTTCTTCCAGAAGGACCAGCTCGTGGCCTACGACCTGTCCATCATCCGCTTCGAGCGCGGCGTCGTCGGCGTGGAGGACGCGGCCCGCAAGCTCTTCCACCGCGAGCTGGGGGAGCTCCAGTTGGCGGAGCTGGCGGAGCTGCAACTGGCGCTGCCGCCGTACGGCTATTACGGCGACATCAAGGCGTGCAAGAACGCCAGCCTCATCCGGCAGAACCGCGACATGCTGTTGCAGGACCTGGCGGGCTACGCGCTGGTGAGCGAGGAGCGCGCGCGCAACGCCATCGCGCAGCCGGTGGCGTGCCTGTCGGTGAAGTAGCCGGCGCTCAGCGCCGCACGTCCGCGGGCACCTGGGGGAGCCAGCCCACCTCCAGCGCGCCCCACAGGCCCAGCAGGATGGCCTCCGCGGCGTCGTGGCGCAGCGAGGTGGGGCGGGGCGCGCGGGACCAGTCGATGACCCGCCGCGCGAGCGTGTCCGCGGCGTCCTTGGCCTGTGCGCCGCTGCGCTGCTCGCGCGCGTAGAGCAGCCGGTGGCGCCAGTCCTCCGCGGCCACGCGAAGCACGGGCAGGGCGCGGCGCAGGGCCTCGCGCTCCCAGACGTCCGCGATGGGGCCGCCGCCCTCCAGCACGAGCCACGCGAGCGGGGACGCTTCCTGGAGCACGGCGGGCACCGCGCGCTTGAGCCGCGCGTGCGTGCCCAGGTTCTGGGAGCGGTACCACTGAAGCCGCCCGTCCGCGCCGAAGCGCGCGAGCCCGCAGCGCAGGCCCAGGTCCACCGCGAGCAGCGCGGCGGGGCCTGGGGACGCGGGGAGCGTCAGAGGGCTTCCTGCTTGACCTCGTTGAGGTCCTTCACGATGCGCGCCCGGTCCGCGGCGGAGGACTCCTCGGTGGCCAACTGGAGCTGGTAGAGGAACCCGACGAAGTGCTTGCGCTCCGTCTCGCCCAGCTTCGTGTTGGCCTTCACCCTGGCGGCGACGGAGCGGATCTCCGCCAGGAGGTCTTCCTCGGAGGGGATCCGGCTGCCGCGGGACGTCGGGCGGCCCTCTGACGGCGCGGCGTGCTTCGCCGCGACCCTGGGGGCCGGCTCCGCCTGCTTCGCGGGGGCCTCCACGACGGGGGCGGGCGGCGGCGGCGGGGTCGCTTCCCGCACGGGCTCGGCGACGGCCTCCGGCGGAGGCTGCGTGGGCGTGGGGTCCGCCTTCGGGGTGGGCGGCGGCGGCGCGGCGACGGCGACGGCGGGCGGCGGCGTCCCACCCCCGCGCGTGGCGATGACCACGCCCACGGCGGCGAGCAGCACGGCCGCGCCCACGGCGATGGGGGCGAGGCGGCGCAGGGACGACGTCTCTTCCTGCGGCACCACCCTCAGGTCGTCCGGCGGGACCGGCGGCGGGACGTGGGTGGTGGGGCGGCGCGCGTCCGCGTCGCTGACGGCGACCGCGGGGGCGGCGGGCTTGGGCGGCGCGGGCTCGACGGGGGCGAGCGCGGTGGGGTTGGTGCGCGTGGCGCGCAGGGTGCGGCGCAGCTTGGCCAGGTGCTGACGCAGGGGGTCCGCGGAGTTGGGGCGCGTCTCCGGGTCCTTGGTGAGCATCTGCAGGATGAAGGCGTCCACTGCGGGCGGCAGGTCGGGGAC
Source organism: Corallococcus sp. AS-1-6 (assembly GCF_020037015.1). Taxonomy (GTDB): domain Bacteria; phylum Myxococcota; class Myxococcia; order Myxococcales; family Myxococcaceae; genus Corallococcus. The sequence goes on from NZ_JAIQDE010000026.1 coordinate 8,482, forward strand.
GAACTCCGACGGCCGGGGCGGGCGCGCCTCCACGTGCTTCATGAGCAGGTCCACCGGGGAGCTGCCGATGAAGGGCAGCCGGCCGGTGATGATTTCGAAGGTGACGACGCCCATGGCGTACAGGTCCGTCATGGGCCCCACGGACTGGCCGCGGGCCTGCTCGGGCGCCATGTACTCCGGCGTGCCGACGACCATGTCGGTGCGCGTCTGCGCGGTGCGGCCGGTGGGGCCTTCGCCGCGCTTGGCGAGCCCGAAGTCCAGCAGCTTCACGTAGCGCGAGCCGTCCGGCTGGCGCACGAGGAAGATGTTGCTGGGCTTCAGGTCGCGGTGCACCACGCCCGCGCCGTGCGCGGCGCCCAGGGCGGCGAGCACCTCATCCAACAGGGACAGGGCCTCCGGGACGGGGAGGCGGCCCTTCTCCGCGAGGATGGCGTCCAGCGGCTGGCCGTCCAGGTACTCCATGACGATGTACTGGCGACCGTCGGGGAGCTGGCCGAAGCCGAAGATGTCGATGATGCCGCGGTGGCGGATGGCGTTGACGGCGCGGGCCTCCGCGAGGAGGCGGGCCACCTGCTCGGACGAGTGCGCCAGCTCGGGGCGCAGCACCTTCACGGCGACGCGCTTGCCGATGAGGGGCTGGATGCCCTCGTAGACGAGCCCCATGCCGCCCACGCCGATGCGCGCGCGCAGCTCGTACTCGCCCAGCTTCAGGCCGATGAGGGGGTCGGTGATGGCGGTCGCTTCGGTACCGGGGTGCTCCACGATGACCTTCGGTTCCGGTGGAGTCGGATGGAACGACGACAGCACGACGGTGCCATCGCGAGGGCACACCGCCGTCTCGGACGGAACGGTGAGGCCGCAGGTTTCGCAGATCAGCTCGGAAGACATCTCCACCACGGGGGAGCGTAACAGGTGAAATCCCGGGAAGCGAAACGCCCGCCCCGGGGCGCCGGGCAAGCAAACAGGCACCTGCCCCCGGGTCGCGTTTTCTCACCCGCTGGTGTCCGGCAGCGGGCGATGTGGTGGGTCAGGGAGCCGTTTGGACACAGCCGCCACGGGTCTCCTGGGAGATGCCGGGGCTGCCCGTGCCGCCGCCGTCGCTGGTTCCACCATCGCCACCGGGGCCCGCGATGACGGTCACCGTGGAGGCCTTGAAGACCGTCGAGTTGGCCCCACACCAGATGCCCACGGACGGTCCACCGCCGCCTCCGCCACCCGCACCGCCGGAGCCGCCCGGACCGCCGTTGCCTCCACGACCTCCATTGCCACTCACGATGTAGTAGTCGGGAGGTGCCCCGGCGACCCGGGAGGTGGACGAGTTGTAGACGCCACCATCGCCGCCCATGCCGCCGGCACCGCCTTCGCCTCGCTCGCCTCCCGCGCCGCCGCTACCGCCGCCCCGGGTCGTGAGCTGCGCGTCCGTGATGGCGACGCTGGAGTCGAGGACGAGCAGCGCGATGGATGCGCCACCGCCCTCGCCCCCACGGCCTCCGGTGCCGGGGCATCCACCGCCACCGCCACCGCCTCCGCCCGCCCCTCCCGTCAAGGTGATGGCCAGATTCGAATTGCAGCTCCCGCCACCGCCTCCGCCTCCACCCCCGCCACCCGCGGCGCCTTGCCGGCCGTCCTCACCCGCTTGATTGGCCATCCAGCGGCCATCGGCTGACACCACGCCGTCTCCGCTGCCTCCATCGCCCGGAGCGCCTGCATCCCCGGCAAGGCCGTCCGCGCCGGGCATGCCGTCGGAGGCGGTGCAGGTACACGTGGTCGCGTTGCACTGGGCGCTTGGAGGAGGCTGCACCCGGGTGGTCGCGCCCCCTTCACCCCCGTCCGCGCCGGCGGCCGCGATGTCGCCCGCGGCGCCCGCGGCGCCCGCTCCGCCCTTGCCCCCCAGGCCACCACTGCTCTTGGGCTCACACGATGTCCCGCCGTTTCCGCCCGGCTGGGGCAACCCGGAGTTGTAGACCGAGGACACGCCCGCTCCACCGTCGGTCCCCTCTTTGCCCGGCGTCCCCGGTGCGCCGCTCTTCCCCATGGCGCCCAGCCCGGCCTCGACGACCAGGCGCCGGAGGTCCACCGAGGGGCTGCCAATGATTCGCAGCGCGATGGAGCCTTCGCCTTCCTGGGTCGCGTTCGAGGAGGCGATGTGCAGCGCATCCAGGAGGACCCCCGCGTCCTGGACGTTCACATCGCGGATGGTGAAGGCCAGCGTTCCTCCGTCGATGAGCGTGGTGCCGCTGCCCGGCAGACGGTTCCAGACACCTGAGCCCGGACCGTTCCAGCGATAGCCCCCGTAGACGGACACGGGCGTCGTCACCAGGGTCGCTGGCTCGTTGTACGCGCCCACGCCCAGATACAGGTTCGTGCGCCCCGGCTCCGCGGTACGGATCAGCTCGAGTGCACGGGCCAGCGTGCGGACTGGAGCCAGGTGCGAGCCCTCATTGGCGTTGTCGCCCCGCTCGGGGTCCACGAAGAAGCCCGCGGCCGCGACGCCATCCACACCGTCGCAGTCCGTGTCCCTTCCCTCATCATCGGGGAGGTCAGGCCCCGAATTGGGAACGGGCTCGCAGTCATAGCCCGCATCCGGGCCACCGTCGGTCCCGGCATCCCCGCTCGCCTGCGGTCCGCAGCGGCCCTCGCCCTGACAGTTCTCATAGGCCGCGTCGAAGTCACTGCAGCCGCCCGCGCCGAGCACCGCACCGAACACCGCGCCCAGCGCGCCGACCTTCCAGAGGTTCCGCATGGCTTTCCCCGTGCTCACTGCCACGTCCCAGCGAAGCTCAGTCCACCGCCCTGCGGTGTGAGCGTCACGGACGGCTGAACGTTCGTCTGCTTCACCGGCAGGAAGTACATCAGCGCGCCCGCGGCGATCGCCGCCGCGCCCACCCCGATCCCCGCCACGCCCAGCGTCTGCGAACGCTTGCCGGAGTCGCGCACCTTCTCCGCGTCCTGCAGGTCCGGATACTCGTTCGTGTTCAGGTCGCTGAGCTTCCCGCGCGACTGCACGTAGAGCACCGTCCCCACGCCCGCGAGCACCACGCCGCCCGCCGCCGGCACCCACGCCCACTTGCGCCGTCCCGGCGTCTCCACCTTCGACCCCTCCCCGGTCACGCCCAGCGCGGTGGGCGGCTGCACGCCGGGCGTCAGGTCCGGTCCCGGCACGGGCTGCTTCACGCCCGGCGTCACGTTGGGCGTCTGCTGCGCCACGGGCGGCGTCACCGGCGGCGGCGCCACCGGCTCCGGACGCAGCACCCGCAGCGTGATGGGCACCACCTCGTCCAGGGACCGCGTCAGCGCGTCCATCACCTGGTCCTTCTTCACCTCCGGGACGGAGTGCTCGGTGAGGGGCGCGCCATCCTGTGCCGTGTACACGCGCACGCCGGCCTTGTAGCCGTTGAGGTAGGGCAGCACCTCCGTCACCATCACCACGTCCGTCTTCGCCGCCGCGCCCAGCGACGCGATGCACGCCGGCTGCGTGCGCTTGCAGCGCATCATCGCCGTGCGCTGCTTCTTCGGCAGCGTGCGCGTCACGTCCTCCACGCGGATCACCTCCAGGCCCCGGGCCTTGAGCTGCTCGGCCACGTGCTCCTGGGCGATTCCGATGAGGTAGCGCGGCGTCCCCCGCGTCGCGTCCGTGGGCGCCAGCAACACGGTGACGGGTTTCGCGGAGGAGGCGGGTGCGGGCGCCTGGGCGACCACCAGGGTGAGCGCGGCGAGGAAGGGGATCAACACGGGAGCACTTTCTCCCTGACCCGCCCTCCTCGCAAGGTCAGGATTCGCGGACCCATGTGGTGGGACAGGGCCCCACCCACCCGGGGGCGACACCGGTGTCCGGCGCCGGGCTCCCCGCGTGGATGCGCTCCGTCATCACGGCGCGGGAGACCTGGAAGGTCCCCCCGCCGTCGGCTACCGGCGCGGGCGCTCCGGCGGCGGGCGGATCTGCGTCTTCTCGGACGTGTTCAGCTCCGTCCTCGGCCGGTCGTCGTCCTCGTCCTCGTCGTCCGAGGGCGGCGGAGGAGGACCCGGCGGACGGCGCGTGGGCGTGGCACCCGCGCGCAGCGTGTTGGACGGCGGCGGACCGGGACGGGCCGGAGCCGGCGGTGGACGGCGCGGCGGCGGCGTGTTGCGCGCGGGCGGGGCCTCCGCGAGCAGGTCCTCGGACACCTGCACCAGCGGCTCGGACGCCGGCGTGGCGCGGGTGTCCTCCTGCTCCGCGAACGGGTTGCGCGTGGGCGGCGGCGTCTTGTCGTCGTCCTGCGGGGGCGGCGGGCGCGGCGGCAGCGAGGGGCGCAGCGCCGGCGCGGCCTTCGCGGGCGGCGGCGCCGGAGCCGGCGCGGCGGCGGGCTTGGACGGGGGCGCCGGCTGCTTGGGGCCGGCGACCGGGCCGTCCGGGGCCGCGTTGCGGAGCACCTGCTCGAACCGGGCCCAGTCCTCCTTGAAGTGCGCCGGGTCCGGCAGCCCCTGCTCGCGGTGCTTCAGGGACGGGGCCCAGCGCAGGGTGTACGCCTCGCCCACCTGGAAGCTGGGCGGGGGCGGCACGCCGTAGGTGGCCGGGTCGAAGAAGGCGTCGTCCAGGTCGTCGAAGCCGTACGCGCGCGCCTTCTGGATGAAGTTGGGGATGATGCCGGTGGGCGCGTGGTAGCCCAGGATGTTGCCGTGCTCGTCCTTGGCGACGGGCGTGAAGACGAAGATGTCCTGGGTGCGGTACTCGCCCTTCTCCGTGAGGGGCAGCACCTCCGACAGGGCAATCGTCTTGCGGCTGCCGTCGTGGAGGCGCTCGCAGCAGATGACGAAGTTGATGGCGCTGGCCACCTGGGCGCGCACGGCGACCATGGGCAGCTCCACGGACGACATGAGGCACAGGGACTCGATGCGGCGCAGCGTGTCCGTGGGCGTGTTCGCGTGCGTGGTGGCCAGCGAGCCGCCGTGGCCGGTGTTCATGGCCTGCATGAGGTGGAAGGCCTCGCCGCCGCGCACCTCGCCCACCACGATGCGGTCCGGGCGCAGACGCAGCGCGGAGTGCAGCAGGTCGCCCATGTCCACGGCGCCCTTGCCGAACTTGTCGGCGGGGCGGGACTCGAAGGCCACGATGTGGGACTGGTTGAGCTGGAGCTCGGCGGAGTCCTCGATGGTGAGGATGCGCTCCTCGTCCGGGATGAGGGACGAGACGATGTTGAGCAGCGTCGTCTTGCCGGAGCCCGTGCCGCCGGCCACCAGCATGTTGAGCTTGGTGGCGATGCCGGCCTCGATGAGGCGCGCCATGGGCTTGGTCAGCGACTTGAACTTCAACAGCGAGTCGATGGTCAGCTTGTCCTTGAAGAACTTGCGGATGGAGATGGTGGTGCCGTTGCGCGCGATGGGCGGGATCACCACGTGGATGCGGCTGCCATCGGGCAGGCGCGCGTCCAGGCGGGGGCGCTCCTCGGACAGGGGGCGGCCCACGAACTGGGCCATGTTGCGCGCGGCGCCCAGCAGGCCTTCATCGGAGAAGGAGGCATCCGTCTTGATCAGCCGGCCCTTGCGTTCGATCCACACGTCGGTGGGGCCGTTGATCATGATTTCCGACACCGACTCGTCGTCCAGGTAGGGGAGGACGGGCTTGAGGAAGGCGCGGAGCGACTCGGTGTACATCGTCATGGCGGGCGCAAGGCTAGCGCGCCCGGGCCCGGGCCCCAAGCTCCCGCCCTGATTGCCTGCTCGCTTTCCGGTGCGGCGTTCCGGCACGATGCCGCCCACGGGCGGCCCTCCGCCCTCCGTTTCCGAGGAAGGGGTGCCAGCCCATGCGCGGTCCCTGGTGGTGCTGCCTGGTGTGCTGCCTCGGAGGCTGCGCGTCCTCCGCCGTGCTCGACCCGGACCTCGTGCGGCCCGAGCCAGGAGCCCCCTTTCTGGAGGAGATTCCCGGGCCCCTGCTGGGCCCCTTCGATTCGGCCTCGGACGCGCTCCTGGCCGCGTGCGGGAAGATCCTCTCGAAGCCCCACGCCAGCGCGGGCCGCCCGGATCACCCCAGCTTCAGCACCCACTGGCGCGTCTCCAGCGAGTACTGCGCATGGCTGTACTACACGCCGGAGCACCAGTTCTCCGTCAGCCGGCTGACCGACCAGTCGAAGGTCGATCCCGCTCAGCGGAGCAAGAGTTGCCTGCTGCCCTCCAAGGTCGCGGATGCGCGGTATCCCTCCGACTCCATCCGCTACATCTACGCCCTCCACAACCATCCCTATGGCAGTGCGCTGTCCTCGAATGACCTGCGCTTCATCGTCTCCGAGGGCCGGGTGCACGGCTTCGAGACCGAAACGAAGGTCGGACGCGTGCGGCTCTCCATCGTCGCGTTCTTCTCCAATGCGATGGAGCCGGCATCGTGCGACGGCTTCCATCAATACATCCCCCTCACGGGGCAGTTGCTGAAGTGGACACGCACCGCATCGGCGGGATGGCAGTGCGAGCAGACGGGGCGCGTCACGTGGCACGATGCGGACGCATTGGACTTCACCCTCCAGAAACTCCAGGGCCCCTGTCTCAGAGGGGCAGGGCCATGAAGCGGCTGCTGCTCGTGGGCGCGGTGCTGTGCACCGCGTGCATGCGGCGCGAAGCGGGTCCTTCTGACTCGCTGACGTCGGAGGACCGCTCCGTCGTCTTCCCGGAGATGTTCGCGCGAGAGGCGCTGACCGTTGGGGCTCCGGGGCAGCCGTACTCGCTGGAGGGCAGCCTGCTTCGGGCCATGGTCGTGGCGGCCGATGACTTCCTCCCCCGTCATCAGGAGGGGCGGTCCTGTTCGAGCAGGAGGGAGGCCCATCGCTTCCGGATCCTCCGTGAAGGAGACATCGTCTTCATCCGCATGGACCTGGACCCGCGCGCCTGTGAACCCGGCGGGATGCTGCTGGATGGAGGCGCCACGTACGCGGTCCGGCTGTCGGACGGACGCATCCTGCGGCGGCTCCACGATGGCGAGCCGGATGGAGCGCTCGTTCCTGCAGGCTCCGATGCGGGTGTGCACACCGGCCCTTCGGACTCGTCCATCCCCGTGGGGGACACCTCCTGGGGCGAGCCGCAGCCCTCGTTTCCAGTCCAGTTGCTGGACGCCGGGAGCCCCCATCCCTGAACGGGCCGCCTCAGGACGCGCGCGCTGGTCTAGGGTGCGGCCCACGGAGGAGTGCAATGAGCCTGGCGGATGGGTTGCCCGAGGACTGGAAGGAAGTACTGCAGGACGCCATCCACGCCCCGTCGTTCGCGGAGCTGGAGAAGTTCCTTCGCAAGGAGCGCCAGGAGCACACCGTGTTCCCGTCGGAGGAGGACCTGTTCTCCGCGTTCCGTCTCACGCCCTACGCGGACGTGCGCGTGCTGCTCCTGGGCCAGGACCCCTACCACGGCCCGGGGCAGGCCCATGGCCTCGCCTTCTCCGTCCAGCCCGGCGTGCCGCCCCCGCCCTCGCTCGTGAACATGTTCAAGGAGCTCCAGAGCGACGTGGGCGCGCCGAAGCCTCGCGACGGGTCGCTCATCCCGTGGGCGAAGCAGGGCGTGCTCCTGCTCAACACCGTGCTCACCGTGCGCCAGGCCTCCCCCAACAGCCACGCGAAGCACGGCTGGGAGCCCTTCACCGACGCCGTCATCCGCGCCGTCAGCGACAAGCAGGACCCCGTCGTCTTCCTGCTCTGGGGCAAGCCCGCGCAGAAGAAGAAGGCCCTCATCGACACGGAGCGCCACATCGTCCTGGAGGGCGTGCACCCCTCGCCGCTGTCCGCCAGCAAGGGGTTCTTCGGCAGCAAGCCGTACAGCACCACCAACGCCGCGCTGAAGAAGCACGGCCAGCACACCATCGACTGGGAGCTGCCCTCGTAGGAGCGTGCCCCGGGGGTTGGCTATAGTGCCCGCCCACGATGGCCACGACCTTCCTCGAAGACGCCGCACGCACCCAGGCCGCGGAAGCCGTCGCGGCCATTGAGTCCCAGACCGCCGCGGAGGTCGTGGTGTCCGTGCGCCGCGCCTCCGGCGACTACGCCCACACCGATGCCCGGCTGGGCGCCGCCGTCGCCTTCGTCATGCTCCTGGTCCTCCTGTTCATCCCGCAGGAGGTCCACCTCTTCGCCTTCCCGCCCGTGGTGCTCCTCTCCTACGCCGCGGGCGTGATGGGCGGCCGCCTGCTGCCGTCGCTGCGCCGCGCCCTCACCCCGCGCAAACTCCAGGAGGACGCCGTGCGCACCGCCGCGAAGGCCGCCTTCACGGAGCTGGGCGTTTCGCACACGTCGCGCCGCACCGGCATCCTGGTGTTCGTCTCCCTCTTCGAGCGCCGCGTGGAGGTCGTCACCGACTACGGCGTGGACACCTCGCTCATGGGCGCCGAGTGGCAGGACGCGCTCACGCAGGTGTCCGCCGCGCTCGCCGCGTCCACCGCGCCCGAGCCCTTCCTCCAGGCCCTGCGCCGCATCCAGGCGCCGCTCGCGCGCGTGCTGCCCCGCCTGGAGGATGACGTGAACGAGCTGCCGGACATGCCCGGAGCCGTGGCGTGAGGCGCTCCCGGTCCGTCCTCCTCCTCGCCGTCGCGCTGTTCCTCGGGCTGGGCCTCGCCGCCCTCCCGGAGGCCGAGGCGCGCCCCGGCGGTGGCAACTCCTACCGGGGCTCCAGCCGCGGCTCGTCGAGCAGCCGCAGCTCCTCCAGCAGCCGCAGCTCGTCGAGCAGCCGCAGCTCGTCGTCCTCCTTCGGCTCCAGCAGCAGCCGGTCCTCGTACAGCTCCGGCAGCCGCTCCTACAGCTCCAGCGGCTCGTCGTCCTCGAACGGAGGAGGGGCGTTCGGCGGCTTCTGCCTGCTCATCGTCGTCGTGGGTGTGATCGCGATCGTGCTCATGAACGCGAAGTCGGGCGCGGGGCAGCGGGACTGGAGCACCACCGCTCCCCGTGCGCCTCCGCCGCCCCGGCGTCAGGGCTCGCTGCGCACGAAGCTCGCGAACCTGGCCCGCGTGGGGCCCAGGGGCTCGGACGGGTCGACGCAGCCGTTGGATCCGGAGTTCTCCATCGTCCTCTTCGAGGACTTCGTCTACTCGCTCTTCGCCCGCGTGCACGAGGCGCGCGGCGGCGACCGCCTGGCCACGCTGGGCGGCTGGCTGTCCGATGACGCCATCGCGTCGCTCCAGCAACTGGGCACCCCGGACGCGGTGAAGGCCGTGGTGGTGGGCGCCGTCACGTACGAGTCCGTGGAGGGCGTCAGCGCGAACAGCCAGCGCGTCCGCGTCGTCCTGCGCTTCGAGGCCAACTACACGGAGGCCACCTCCGGCGCCGAGCAGAGCTGGTACGTCGCGGAGGAGTGGCGGCTGGAGCGCGACGCGTCCGCGAAGTCCCGGGCGCCCGAGGACGCGCGCGCCTTCAAGTGCCCGAACTGCGGCGCGCCGCTGGAGTCCGTGCACGGCCACAAGTGCTCGTACTGCGACACGGTGGTGAACACCGGCGAGTTCGACTGGGTGGTGACGCGCGTGTCGTCGCTGGAGCGCGAGCGGCGCGGCCCCCAGCTCACCGGCACCACGGAGGAGCAGGGCACGGAGCTGCCCACCGTGAAGGACTCGCGCGCGCAGGAGCGGCTGAACGCGCTCCTGCACGACGACCCGGAGTCCACGCCGCTCGCCCTGCGCAGGCGCCTGGAGTTCATCTTCCAGGAGATGCAGACCGCGTGGGCCCAGCGCGAGTGGAAGGGCATGCGGCCCTTCCTCAGCGACAACCTCTTCCAGACGCAGTTGTACTGGATCAACGCCTACCGCCAGGCGGGCCTGCGCAACATCACGGAGGACGCGCACATCACGAACCTGGTGCTCGCGCGCGTGACGCGGGATGCGTACTTCGACGCCGTCACCCTGCGCGTGTTCGCGTCCAGCCTGGACTACACCGTGCGGGACCGGGACGGACAGGTCGTGGGCGGCAGCCGCTCCCGGGAGCGCGCGTACAGCGAGTACTGGACGCTCATCCGCGGCCGGGGCGTGCAGGGCAGGCCCTCCACCCAGAAGCAGTGCCCGTCGTGCGGCGCCCCGCTGTCCATCAACATGGCGGGCCACTGCACGCACTGCCAGGCGCGCGTGACGTCCGGCGAGTTCGACTGGGTGCTCAGCCGCATCGAACAGGACGAGTCCTACCAGGGGTAGGCGAGGGAGCGGGGAGGCGCGCACCCGCTCATCCAGGCCAGGACATCCCCGCCGGGGACACTAGGATGGCGCGCACCATGACCGCGCCCTTCCTCGCCGCCACCCTCGTCGAACCCCTGGAACCCGGGCGCTACCGCTCGCGCTACGAGGCCGCCTGGTATCAGGGCCGCGGCGCCTACGGCGGCGTGGTGGCGGGGCAGGTGCTGCGCGCGCTGGAGCACCACCTGAACGACCCCCAACGGCCGGTGCGCTCGTTCACCGTGCACTTCTGCTCGCCCGCGGCGGAGGGCGTGGCGGACCTGCACACGCGCATCGAGCGCGCAGGCAAGCTCGTCACCCACGCCACCGCGCGCGTGGAGAGCGGCGGCGCGGTGGTGGCCGTCGCCACGGCGACCTTCGGCGCCGCTCGCGGGGGCGCTCCCGGGTACCTGGACTTCGCCATGCCGCGGGTGCCCGCGCCCGGCACGCTCACGCCCGTGCACGAAGACACGCCCATGCCGGACTTCTGCCGCTTCTTCGAGTACCGCTACTGCGTGGGCTCGCCGCCGTACTCGGGCGGGCCCGAGGCGGAGGTGGGCGGCTGGCTGCGGCCTCGCGTCCCCACGGCGCTGGACGCGCCCTTGTGCGTGGGGTTGATGGATGCATATCCGCCGTCCGTCCTGTCGCGGCTGGACGGCTTCCGCGCGGCGGCGTCCGTGGACTTCAGCGTGCAGTTCTTCCAGACGTTCCCGCTGAAGGGCACCGCGCCGGACGCGCAGTACCTGCGCACCGGCCGCTCGCGCCAGGCCGCGGACGGCTACACGGAGGAGACCCAGCTCCTCTGGGCGGAGGACGGCACGCTGCTCGCGCAGTGCCGTCAGCTCGTCGCCGTGCTCGGCTGAAGCGCCAGCTCGGCCACCACGGCATGGTGGTCGGAGACGGCGTCCGGCAGGCGCGCGTAGCGGGTGAAGCGCAGCGCGTGGGAGACGAGCACCTGGTCCAGGCGCTGGCGCGCGTCCGGGACGGGGTAGGTGGGCTCGCCTTCGGTGGGCGTGTGCAGTCCCAGCGCCGCGCACAGGCGGTCCACGGGCCCGTCCGCGTCCTCCGCGTTGAAGTCACCCATCACCACGCGAGGCCGCCGGGGCCGCTGGCGCAGGGCGTGGATGAGCTGGTCCACCTGCCGCCGCCGCACCGCCGCGGAGAACGGATCCAGGTGCAGGGACACCACCTCCGGCCCGTGCTCCCCGGCGAGCGTGGCCACGACGTAGCCCTTGTCCACGCGCCGGTCGCGGCCGAAGTGCGCCGTGTCGCGTGACTCCAGGGGATGCCGGCACAAGAGCGCGGTGCCCTGCGCGAACAGGCCGGGGACGCCGGAGTGCACGCCGTGGTGCACGTGCGGATAGCCGGCCTGCTCCGCGATGCGGGCCACCTGATCCACCCGCCCGCTGAAGAGGCTGGAGCGGTCCGCCTCCTGCAACGCCACCACGTCCGCGCCTTCACGGGCGAGCAGCGCCGCCACCCGGTCCAGCGTGCCCAGCAGCGCGGACCGGCCGCGCAGGAAGGGCAGGGGCACGGCGAACGGCGCGCCGTGCGCCACGTTCAGGGTGAGGACCTTGAGCCGCACGGAGCCGGTGCGCGCGTGACGGCTCAGGCGGCGATCTGCTTGCGCAACAGCCGCGTCAGCTCCGCGGGGTCCACCGGCTTGGGCAACAGCTCCGCGCCGTAGCGGATGGCCACGGGCAGCAGGTCATCCAGGTCCGAGTGGCCGGTGAGGAAGATGAACGGCGCGCGGCACTCCTGCAGCTCGCGCATGGCGACGAGCACGTCGGAGCCGTTCATGTCCGGCATGTTGTAGTCGCACAGGATGGCGGCGACGCCGGTGAGGTCCAGGTGGAAGGCCTCCGCGGGGGACTGCACCGTGAGCACCGTGTAGCCCGCGCCCCGCAGGGTGTCTCCCACGGTCGCGAGCACGAAGAGGTCATCGTCGATGACCAGCACGGTTGGCATGGCGGTCCTCCAGCGCCTGGGCGGCGCGCGCGATGCGCCCGAGTGTATCCGAGCCCGCGCGTCCGCGCGCCACGCCCCACCGTTCAAGTCGCCGGGTTCGGACCCACCCACGTCGTAGGGTGTGGGCAGGGTCCGCGCCCCGGGCCCTCAGCGTTGCGCGGGCGTGACGGGGGAGGGGATGAGGATGAGCTGCTCCTGGGGTGGGTTGAGGTACTCGGCGCCGGTCTCCGTGACGACGGCCATCTCCTCCACGGAGAGGATGCGCAGCGCGTCCGGGCTGCTGCCGTCCTTCCACGCGTAGAAGCCGTCGAAGGCGAACACCTGCCCGGGCTGGAGCTTGCGCAGCGAGGAGCCCGTGGGCGGCTTGCCGGACGCCGCGCCGGACAGGGCGGGGCCGGCGTCATGGGCCCAGTAGCCCACCGGATGGCCCGTGCCCCACATCACCGGCTCGGAGCCCGCTTCGCGCATCCAGTCGCGCTGGGCCTTGTCCACGTCGTAGCCGCGCGCGCCGGGCTTCATCGCCGCGAGCGCGATGCGGCTGCCCTTCTTCGACTTCTCCCACTTCGCCAGCGCCTCCGCGGGCGGCTGCTTCTCCCCCGGCGCCAGCACGTACGCGAAGCGCTGGATGTCCGTCACCCACGTGCCGCCCACGCGGATGCCGAAGTCCGTCTGGATGAAGTCCCCCGGCTGGATGACGCGGTCGGTGGCGTTGGAGTGCCCGCGCGTGGGCCCGCTGTTCACGTTGGGGTTCTGGTCCGGCTGCCACCCATCCCCCACGCCCAGCTCCGCGATGCGCTTCTTGAGGAAGCGCGCCACGTCCGAGTCCCGCGTCTTGCCGGGCACCACCGTGCGGTACGCCTCCTCCTCCAGCTTCGCGGTGAGGTCCGCCGCCTTGCGCAGGATGTCCACCTCCTCGGGCGTCTTCACGGACAGCCACTCGGAGACCAGGTCCTCGGAGGACACCAGCTTCTTGCGCAGCGCGGGGGACAGCGCCGCCTCCAGCTTCGCGCGCTGCGTGGCGGACAGCCCGTCCGCGATGGACATCCGCTCCGACGAGTTGATGGCCACCTTCGCCGGCTTCGCCTTGGCCAGCCGCGCGGCGATGAGCGCGTTCACGTCCGCGCCGCGCTCGAAGGCCACCACCTCGTCCACCACGCCCATGTCCCGGAGCGCCGTGGCCTCGCCCTCGGGGGAGAGCGCGGTGGAGCGCAGCGAGTCACCGTCGCGCAGGAACAGGAACGCGGCGGTGCCGCCCGCGTTCTCCCCGCCCACGTGGGCCGCGAGCGGGTCGTTGTCGTTCTCCCGGCACAGCACCACCCACGCGTCCACGCCCGCGCGGGCCATGGCCTGGGGCAGCAGCTTCTGGAGCCGCTCCTTGCGCACGCGGGGCCACGCGCCCTCCGCCGCGGGCACGGCGGGCGCCGCTTGGGCGAGGGAGGCGAACAACAGGGCGGAGAGCAGCACGGGCCGGACGCGCGTCGTCATGGCGGAGGCGTTCCTTCAGGGTGGGGGGACGCGCGGATTGTTTCACGGCCGCGCCGCGCGGCAACCCACGCGCCGTGCACCGCGCGGGGGCTTCACCCGGAAGTCCAGGAATCACAAGAGACATGTCCGGGACGTGGGCCTGTCCGGGGATGGACGCGGCCCTGCCCTCCGGTCGCGGAGGCGGATGGCTGTCTGTCATTGCGCCGGGACCGCCGGGCGGGCGCGCACGGCGCCAGGGCTTGCGACCGTGCGCGTCGTCTCCAACCCCGGAGTCGCACATGCGTGTCGAAGAAACCAGTGCCGCCGCGGAGTACGTCCAGGGCAACGAGGACCGGGAGCTGCGACGGCTGATGCTCCAGGCCCAGGTGTACGCGCCGCTGACGGAGGGAGTGCTGCGCGGGGCCGGCTTGAAGCCCGGCATGCGCGTGCTGGACGTAGGCTGCGGCGTGGGGGACGTGTCCTTCCTCGCCTCGGAGCTGGTGGGCCCCACGGGCGAGGTGGTGGGCGTGGACCGCGAGGAGCGCGTGCTCGCCTGCGCCCGGCGCCGCGCCGGAGCGCAGAAGCTGTCCCACGTGCGCTTTCAGCAGTGCAGCCTGGAGGCCCTGCCCGTCGGCGCCCCCTACGACGCCGTCATCTGCCGCCTGGTGCTGATGTTCCAGCCGGATCCGGTGTCGTTCGTCCGCCGCATGATGGAGCACCTGCGCCCCGGCGGCGTGCTGGCGGTGCACGAGCTGGAGCTCGCGGCCATGGGCCTGACGCACCCCAGGCTCCCGCTCTTCAACCGCATCTGGAACTGGATGCTGCCCACCTGCGAACGCCTGGGCATCAAGGTCCACATGGGGCTGGAGCTGGTGTCCACGCTGCGGCGGGCCGGGCTGGTGGTGGATGACGGCGTGGTGGGAGGGCGGCTGAGCGTGACGCCGGACTCGGAGCCCACGCAGACCCTGGTGGAGACCGTGCGCACGCTGCTGCCCCACATGGAGCGGCTGGGCGTGGCGCTGCCCATGGAGGTGGACATCGACACGCTGGCCGCCCGCCTCACCGCCGAGCTGCGCTCCAACGGCGGCGTGCTGGTGCCCAGCCTCATGGTGGGCGTCTGGGCCCACCGTCCAGGCCCCGTCTAGCGCGGCCGGCTTCGCACGACTTCACGAGCGGCGGGGGAGTGGGTCGCTTAGAGTGGCCCCATGGCAAAGACGGCATCCCGCAAGTCCCCCGCGAAGGCGAAGAAGCAGCCCGCGCGCCCCGCCGCGCCCGCGAAGCCCCCGGCCCGGCCGGTGAAGGCGAAGGTGGAGAAGGTGGAGCCTCGCCGCGCCTCCGCGTCATCCCCGAAGCCCCCCGTGCTGGAGGCCGAGCCCGTCTTCGACTCCAGCCCCCAGGCGGCCCCGCCCCGGGCCACCCCCAAGGGCCTGCCCGCGGGCGAGCCCCAGGGCCGCGTGCTGCCCTTCGAAATCGACCCGGCGCAGTTGGAGGCCGGCTTCAAGAAGCTCCGGGGCGAGCTGGTCCACTGGACCAACAAGGGCCGCTACACCAAGGTCCGCTTCAAGTTCCGGGGCAAGCAACTGCTGCCCGACCTGCCCCTGGCCGCCGTCGTCGCCGCGGAGGGCCTGTCGTTCTACTGGGGCGGCATCCTGCGCGTGCTCGTGGCCAACGTGGTGGGCAAGAGCGTGCTGGAGGTGGAGCTGGTCAACGACGCGGACAAGCGCGTCCAGGCGGGCCGCGAGGCGCTCCTGTCCGGCGACGTGGACCAGGCGCTCACGCTGTTCCGCGAGGCGCTCGCCATGGACCGCGACAACGCCTCCGCGCACCTCAACGTGGGCGTGGCGCTGAAGCTCCGCGGCGACCGCGAGGGGGCGCTCGCCGCGTTCGAGGCCGCGAAGGCGAAGGACCCCGAAGGCGGCGTGGGCGCGGAGGCCGAACGGCTGGCCGCGAACCTCCGCCCGAAGGCCTGAAGACAGGGCCGGAAGGGCCCCGGAAGACGGGCCTGGAAAGGGCCTCCGGTGGGGCTGAAAACGCACCGCCCGGATGTTCCCTCCGGGTGCCCCGGAAAGGCCCCCTCCGACCCCTGGAACCGGGCGGGCGGGCAGCCGTGGCGAATCCCCCCTGTTTCCCTTATTGACTGAGGGAAATCCGGGGGTTACGAACACTCTCCCATCGGGCGGAGCCCCCCACGCGCGGGGCCCGTCCGCACCTTCCAGAGCCCATGGCTGACGACACCACCGACACGCCGGCAACGCCCCCCGCGCCCCCTCCGTCGAGCGGCGCCGGAGAGCTCATCCCCATCAACATCGAAGACGAGATGCGCCGCTCGTATCTCGACTACTCGATGTCCGTCATCATCGGCCGCGCGCTGCCAGACGTGCGCGACGGCCTGAAGCCCGTCCACCGTCGCGTCCTCTTCGCGATGAACGACCTGGGCAACCTCCACAACCGCGCCTACAAGAAGAGCGCGCGCGTGGTGGGTGACGTCATCGGTAAGTACCACCCGCACGGCGACTCCTCCGTCTACGACGCCATGGTGCGCCTGGCCCAGGAGTGGAGCCTGCGCTACCTGCTGGTGGACGGGCAGGGCAACTTCGGCTCCGTGGACGGCGACTCGCCGGCGGCCATGCGTTACACGGAAGTGCGCATGGAGCGGCTGGCGGAGGACCTGCTCGCGGACATCGACAAGGAGACCGTCGACTTCGGTCCCAACTACGACGACTCGCTGGAAGAGCCGCTCGTCCTGCCGTCCAAGTTCCCCAACCTCCTCGTCAACGGCAGCAGCGGCATCGCGGTGGGCATGACCACCAACATCCCGCCGCACAACATGACGGAGGTCATCAGCGGCACGCTGCACCTCATCGACAATCCGGGCTGCACCGTCCTGGACCTGATGGAGTTCATCGAGGGGCCGGACTTCCCCACCGCCGCCATCATCACCGGCCGCGAGGGCATCCGCCGCGCCTACGAGACGGGCCGCGGGTCCATGACCATCCGCGCGCGCACGGAGATCGAAACGTCCAAGAAGGGCGACCGTGAGGCCATCATCGTCACGGAGATCCCCTACCAGGTGAACAAGGCCCGGCTCATCGAGAAGATCGCCGAGCTGGTGCGTGAGAAGAAGCTGGAGGGCATCAGCGACATCCGCGACGAGAGCGACCGGCAGGGCATGCGCATCGTCATCGAGCTCAAGCGCGATGCCATGTCCCAGGTGGTGCTCAACAACCTCTTCTCCATGACGCAGATGGAGACGACGTTCGGCGCGGTGATGCTCGCCATCGACGGCGGGCAGCCGCGCACGCTCAACCTGAAGGAGCTGCTGGACCGCTTCATCGCGCACCGCCGCGACGTGGTGACGCGCCGCACGCGCTACGAGCTGCGCAAGGCGCTCTCGCGCATGCACATCGTGGAAGGCCTGCTCGTCGCGCAGGACCTCATCGACCTGGTGGTCAGCCTCATCCGCGCGTCGCGTGACCCGGATGAAGCGCGCTGGGGCCTGATGCACATCCTGTCGCCGGAGCTGTACACGCGCGAGCGCTTCCAGAACCTGGAGCGCATCGACTACGCGAAGGCCAAGGCGCAGATGGAGCTGTTGGTCAGCCGCGCTCGCAACGAGGAGCCGGCCTACGGCGGCCTGGAGCACAAGTACGAGGGCGCGGGCTTCAGCGAGGACCAGGCGCAGAACATCCTGGAGATGCGCCTGCAGCGCCTCACCGGCCTGCAGCGCGAGGAGCTCTTCAAGGAGCTGATCGGCCTGGTGCGGGACATCGCGCGCCTGCGCGACATCCTCGCCAACGAGCAGAGCCTGCTCTCCGTCATCAAGGCGGAGCTGATGGAGATCCGCGAGCGCTACGGCGACAAGCGCCGCACGGAGATCACCGGCGCGGTGGATGACTTCACCAGCGAGGACCTCATCGCGGAAGAGACGATGGTGGTCACGCTGTCGCACACGGGCTACGTGAAGCGCTCGCCCCTGTCGGAGTACCGCGCGCAGAAGCGCGGCGGGCGCGGCAAGACGGGCGCGGGGACGAAGGAGGACGACTTCGTCACCAAGGTGTTCGTGGCCAGCACGCACGCGTACCTCATGCCCATCACCACCAAGGGCAAGCTGTACTCGCTGAAGGTGCACCAGATTCCGCAGGGCAGCCGCACCTCGCGCGGCAAGGCCATCGTGAACCTGGTGCAGTTCGGGGAAGGGGAGCGGCTGGCGCAGGTGCTGGTGACGCGCGACTTCCCGGAGAACCGCTACGTCTTCTTCGTCACGAAGAAGGGCGTGGTGAAGCGCACGGACCTGAGCGCGTTCGAGAGCGTCCGCGCCAGCGGCATCATCGCGCTGGGCATCGACGAGGGCGACGAGCTGGTGGGCGTGATGATCACCGACGGCACCAAGGACATCCTCCTGTCCACGGCCACGGGCATGAGCATCCGCTTCAAGGAAGAGGATGTCCGCTCCATGGGCCGTCAGGCCTACGGCGTGAAGGGCATCACGCTGGAGGACGGCGACGAGGTGGTGGGCGCGGACCTCCTGGACAAGGAGCCGGAGGAGGGCCAGGCGCCCGCGGAGCAGAGCAGCGCCATCCTCACGGTGACGGAGAACGGCTACGGCAAGCGCACCGAGGGCGCCGAGTACCGGCAGCAGGGCCGCGGCGGCAAGGGCATCATCGACATCAAGACCACCGAGCGGAACGGCCGCGTGGTGGGCGTGGTGCAGGTGAAGGACAGCGACGAGGTGATGCTCGTCACCAACGGCGGCATGCTCATCCGCATGAAGGTGAAGGAGATCTCCGTCATCGGCCGCAACACGCAGGGCGTGCGCCTCATCGCGCTGGAGAACGGCGAGGAGAAGGTGATGGCCATCTCCAAGCTGCCGGAAGGCGAGGAGTCCGAGGAGGAGACGGAGGCCACCTCGCCGGTGGAGTCGTCCAGCGCCGAGGCTTCCTCGGAGGCCGCGCCGGCGGAGGCCGCTGCGCCGGAGGCTCCGGCGGATGACGCGGGCGCTGCCCCGGAAGGTGAGCCCGGCTCGGAAGGCTGAGCCCAGGCGGTAGGCATCACGGGAGGGCCGGGCATGTGACCCGGCCCTCTTCGTTTTCGCGGGGGACTACTTCTGGGTGACGTCCTTGGGCACGGCGAGGCCGGCGGTCTTCTCGTCGATCCAGAAGATGTTCATCACCCACCAGCGCTGGCCGTCGTTGAAGAGCTGGATGCTGTTGACGCCCTTGGCGATGAGCGGCCCGTCCTGCGTGCCGCGCGCCTCATAGGTGCTCATGACCTGCACCAGCGCGCCGAAGGCGTGGGTCTGGCGAGCAATCTCCTTCTCGAAGAAGCCGTGCGTCGCGGTGCTCTCCTGGCCCCACGCCACGTAGTCCTCCGGGGTGATGGGGCGGGCCGCCAGCGTGGTCGCGCCCGGCGGCTTCGCCAGCGGGATGAGCTGGGCGCCCGGATAGAAGAGGGAGCGGAAGCGCTGCCAGTCGCGAGGCGCGCCCGCCGGTCCGCTGATGACGTCGTAGAGGGCCTTGAGGATGGCGTCCTGGGACTTCACGTCCTCGGGCTTCGCCTTGGGCAGCCGGGCGAGCGCGGCCTGGGTGCGCTCCGCGGAGGACTTGAGGGGGTTGGGCTTCTCCGGAACAGCGGTGGCCTGGGCGAAGGACGTGGCTCCCAGCAGGACGGCACAAGCGACGAGCAGGCGCGACATGGGGACTCCCGGAAGAGGGATGGAGCGGCGAGGAGCCTAATCCCACGGCGCGGAGGTGCTCGTGGCGGACCGCACGAACCTGTCCGACAGTCGGACAGGTTGGGACCGGGCCGGGCGGCGGCGGGACCCGGTGCTTGGCCCGGCCGGTGCCGCACCGTAGTGTGCCCGCCGTCATGGCCTTCCTCTCGCTCGATGCCCTCAGCCTGAAGTTCCTCGGTGCCGCCGCCCCGGTGGTGCGGGACGTGTCGCTGGCGCTGGAGCCGGGCGAGGTGGTGGCGCTGATGGGCACCTCCGGCTCGGGGAAGACGGCGCTGCTGCGGCTGGTGGCGGGCCTGGAGCAGCCGACGTCCGGCACCCTCACGCTCGCGGGCCGCGTGGTCGCCGGGCCGGACGTGTTCGTGCCCCCGGAGCAGCGCCCGCTGCGCCGCGTCCTCCACGACGCGGAGCTCGAAGCCGGCCTCACCGTGCGCGACGTGGTGATGAGCGTGCAGCCGAAGGGCGAAGGCCTGGCGCACGCGCGCGGCATGCTGGCGCTGTTCCAGGTGGAAGACCTGGAGGCGCGCGCCTGCGGAACGCTGTCACGGGGACAGCGGCAGCGCGTCATGCTGGCGCGCGCGCTGGCCTCCGGCACGAAGCTGCTGGTGCTGGATGAGCCCTTCGCCGGCATGGACGCCGGCCTGCGCGCCACCGTCCTCGGGGAGCTGCGCCGCGTGCTCAAGGCCCGAGGCACCGCCGTCCTCTTCGCCACGCACGACGTCGGGGACGCGCTGGCCTTCGCGGACCGGCTGGTGCTGCTGCGCGCGGGCACGGTGGAGCAGCAGGGCACGCCCGAGTCCGTCTACGCGGCGCCGCGCAGCGCCTTCGCCGCGTACTTCCTGGGCGGCACCAACCTGCTGCCCGGCTCGGCCTTCGGCCGCGTCGCGCGCACGGCCCTGGGCAACCTGCCGCTGAGCACGGACGCGCGCGGCGAGGTGATGCTCTCCCTGCGCCCGGAGACGCTGCGGCTCGTCCCCGACACGGACGGCGTCGCGGTGGGCGGCGCCCTGCGCGCGGAGGTGCTGGAGCGCGCCTTCCGGGGCTCGCACGTGGACCTCACCGTGTCCTGCGCGGGCATGGCGCTGGTGGTGCGCGCCGCCGCCTCCGCCCCCTTTCGCGAGGGCAGCCGCGCCCGCCTGGAGGTCGCGGGCCGCGCGGACGTGCTGGAGGAGACATCCGGGGCCGCCCGCTAGCACCCCGGGCGTGCAAGCTCCCGGCACGAATGGTGCAATCACTCGCGTCCCCCATGCGTAGGGAGGGGTATGAACATCGCAGGCCTTCGAGGAATGGGAACCCGCTTCTTCCACTACGTGCGCGACCCTCGGGTGGCGACGTGGCGCAAGCTGGCCGGGCTGCTGGCCGTCCTGTACTTCGTGTCGCCCGTGGACGTGATTCCGGACTTCATCCCCGTGTTCGGCTGGCTGGACGACCTGGGCGTGCTGTCCGCCGCCGCGTTCTTCATGGTGCGCGAGGTCCAGCGCTGGAGCCCCGCCACGCCCGCCGGTGCGCCGTCGTTCGACGGGCTCCCGCGTGACGAGGAGGGCCGCGCGCGCGTGCCCTCGCTGCGCCGGCACTCCTAGCCGTCAGTCGTTGCCGCCGCGGCGGTCCTCGAAGTGCACGAAGTCGATGAGGAACGTCGCGGCCAGCACCAGCGTCCGCACGCGCGGGTCGTGCAGGCCGTCGAACCGGACGCCGAAGTTGTCGGCGTCCGTGAACAGCTCCTTGCCGAACCCGCTCCACTTCTTCGCGATGGTCCCCACCTCGCGGCCCTGCTGCTCCACGTTGAACGTCCACGGCCTGAAGAACGGCCCGCTCAGGTGGGCCAGCGCCTCGTCGTCGGGCCCGAGCACGTCGTAGGCGCGGGTGAAGAAGCGGAAGCGCTGCTGGATGGCGCCCAGGTGCCGCCCCGCGCCGTCCTCCACCTCCAGCCGGGACAGCCAGAAGCGCCACGGGCGGCGCAGCCGCAGGAGCGTCTCCCCGCGCTCGGACTTGAGCTCCATCGTGAAGGGCCGCTTCGCCTTGAGGAAGCCGCGCAGGAGGAACAGGCCCAGCCCGCTGCCCACCTCGCCCGCGAAGAAGAGCGGGCGGCCGTCGTCGCCCACCACCTCGTAGCGGTTGCGGCCCTCGAAGCCGGTGAGGATTTCGCCCCACTCCTTCACCTGCCGCACGCGCAGCGCGCGCTCATCACGCAAGAGGGTCAGCGCCTGGGACTCGACGGGCATGGGCGGCTCCGGGACGGCCGGGGAAAGACAGCCGCCGCAGTCTAGAACTGTCCGAGCACCGCGAGCCCCATCCCCCCGTGCCGCCCCATGGCCGCCGGGACGACGGAGACGGCCGGAGTGTTGTCTGGTGCATCGAAGTCACGCGTGAGGAACGTCGCGGTCCCCAGGCCGGCCAGCACGCCCACGGCGGTCCCCACCAGCAGGGCGTCCCCGTGGTCGTCGTCCAGCGCGAGGAACAGCGCGCTCAAGCCCAGCAGGCCGCCCAGGATGCCGCCCGCGTCGATGAGCAGCACCCGGCCCCGGGAGATGTCCAGGTGGCGCGACACCAGCGCGAAGGTGAGCAGGCCCGCGCCCACCACGCCCTGCTCGATGCCGATGAAGTCTCGCGTCTCTCCGCTCTGGGTGGCCATCAGCAGCCCCGCCACCACGCCCGCCCACAGGCCGCCGGAGTTCGTCAGCGACACCTGCCCGGCGGTGGGCCGCGCGAACTCCGCCACCAGGAGGCCCAGGCCCGTGAAGCCCAGCGCCCCCACCATCACCGCCCCCGTGGCGTTGTCCCCGTCCAGGTCGAACGAGCTCATGGACGCCAGGCCATAGCCGAAGCCCCACACCGTGCCGGAGTTGATGGCCGCCGCCTGGCCCTGCGTCAGCCCGCTCCGGGTGGCGAGCAGCGAAATCGCCGCCCCCGCGCCGCCGCCCAGCAGCGACACCGCCACGTACGCGCGCCCGTCCTCGCAGTGGGAGATGGCGCACAGCAGGATGCCCTGGGTGATGCCGTGCAGCGTCTGCACGACGGTCAGCGACGCCCGGGCGCTCTTGGACGGTCCCTCCTTCGCGCCCACCTCCGGCTCCGCCACCACCGGCCGCGCCAGCGTGTCCTGCGCCAGCCGCGCGGCCGGGTCCAGCCGCGTCCGCGCCAGCCGCGCCAGCTCCGGCGCGTACGGATGCCCGGGGCACACCAGCATCACGCGCTCCAGCAGCTCCAGCGCCTGCGCATCCTGTCCGCGCACCAGCGCGTCGAAGCCCGCCGCGTAGTCGGACTCGGCGGCGCAGGCCTCCTCGCTCGCCACGAGCGGCGGCGCGGAGACGGCGCCGGGAGCCGTGACGGCGGGAGGCGCCGCGGCTTCGCGGGGCGGAGGGCCGGGCTGCGCTGCGACGAGGACGGCCAGGACGAAGGGCGCGAGGACCATGCGGACGCCCACCCTAGTCGACCCCCGCGAAAAGACGGGAGGCCCGGGACCCCGGTCCTCCTGGAAGGGAGGCACGGGGCCCGGGTGACGCCACGCGGCGGTCTACCGCGTCGCCAGCGTCTCCAGGTGCTGGCGGAGCGCGGCCGTGTCCCCCAGCCGTCCGTCCAGGCCCGGAAGGGGCTTCGCGGCCTGCTCGATGCGGCCCCGCGTGCGCGGCCCCGCGGCCACCAGCCACGCCACCCCCAGCGCCAGCTCCGCCACGTCCGGCGCCTGGCCCAACTGCGAGGCCAGCGCGAGCAGCGCGTCCACGGCCTTCTTCACCTGCGCGCCGTGCAGCGGGTGGCTGCTGGTGATGCCCTCGCGCAGGAGCACCAGCAGCACCCGCGCGGTGGCGCGGGCCTGGCGCACCGGCTCCGGCCCTTCACCCGCGCCGGCCCACAGCCCGTTCGCCAACTGCCGTCCCAGCAGGCCGCCCACGTCCTCGGTGGGGATGGACCCCTCCGCCACGGACAGCGGCTGGGACTCCTCCTGCTCGTAGAACACCTCCGCCTTCCCCTGGGCGCGCTCCAGCTCCGGGGCGGAGTCCGGGCCGCGAGCGACGGCCTTGGACGGCATCGCCGCGGACAGCAGCCGGTCGAAGAGGCCGCCCTTCTCCTTCTTCACGGACTCCTGCTCCCTGCGCGCCGTGGGCGCGGCCCGGCCTCCCACGGCCCCGGCGCCATCCGCGGACTCCGCCTGGAAGGAGGCGCCGGTGGTGGGCTCCGGCCCCAGGTCGCGCGCCGGTGCGGGTGCGGGGGCGGCGGCGGGGGCGGACATGCCTGGCGGCGGCGGGGGCACCGCGCCGCCCCGGGAGCGGCTCGGCGCCGCCCCGGGCGCGGGCATCGGCTTCGACACCCTCCGCTTCAGCACGCGCGCCTGCTCCTGCGCGAGCCCGCCCTCCGGCACCTCGTCATCCACGTCCCGCGCGGTCTGGTTGAACATGCTCCAGCCCGCGGGCGCGTTCACCGGCACCACGCGCGTCTCCGGCGTGCCGGACGCGCGGCGGTCGCCCTGGCGCTCCTCCACCACCACGAACGACGTGTAGGGCGTGGCCAACTGGTGCTCGATGGCGAGCCGCACGATGCGCTCCTTCATCGCCTCCGCGCGCCGGCCCACCAGCCCCGCGTCCATCCAGCCCCGGATGCGCTCGGCGGCCCACAGCTTCTCCACCACCGGCCGGTCCGACTGCGCGGGCAGCTCCAACCGCACCGTGAGGGAGAAGGGCTCCCGGCCCGACTTCCCCTTCAGCGTCACGCTGCCCGTGCCCGCCTGCGCATAGCGCCCGAAGAGCGTCCACGGCGTGCCGTCCACCAGCGGCGGCAGCGTGGACGGCGCCAGCTCGCTGGCCTCCACGCCGTCGAAGCGCACCTCCAGGTCGGTGACGCGCGGCGCGAGCGCCCGCGAGAACTGCGCCACCACCTTCTCGTCGATGCGCTCCCCGGGGTGGATGAACTCCACCGCGCCGTCCGTGCGCCGCGCCAGGTCGCGCAGGAGCGCGTCGCTCACGTTGGTGCCGATGCCGAACGAGAACACCCGCCCCGCCCCGCGCGCCGCGAGCACCGCGTTGAGGATCTCCTCCTCGTTGCCCACCTGGCCGTCCGTCAGCAGCACCACCACGCCGTCCGGCGCGGCCTTCATCGCGGTGACCATCGGCTCCAGCAGCTCCGTGCCGCCATAGGCCTTCAGCCCCGCGACCCACGCGTCCGCCTGCTCCAGCGTGCGCTGGGTGAACGGCACCGTCTGCGCGGAGAAGGAGCGGAAGGAGTTCTCGAACGCGATGACGTTGAAGCGGTCGCCTTCACGCAGGTGGCGCAGGCACAGCCGGAGCGCGGCCTGGGCCTGGGGCAGGCTGTCGCCGTCCATGGAGCCGGACGTGTCCACCACGAACACCACCTCCTGCCGGGGCGGCGTCGTCGCCAGGTTCAAGAGGTCCGGCACCACCGTGAGCGCGAACGTGCCCGGGCCTTCCGCCTTCCGGTGCGTGACGACGGGCGTGAGCATCACGTCCGGGTTGGCGTTGCGCATCGTGAGCACCACGTCGCGGTCCAGCGCCACCT
Source organism: Corallococcus sp. AS-1-6 (assembly GCF_020037015.1). Lineage (GTDB taxonomy): Bacteria > Myxococcota > Myxococcia > Myxococcales > Myxococcaceae > Corallococcus. The sequence goes on from NZ_JAIQDE010000026.1 coordinate 33,285, forward strand.
CGTCGCCCGCGAAGTCCTTGAGGAGCGAGTCGCGCCGCAGGTTCACCCGCGTGCGCGTGCCGTCCTTCGCGACGGTGATGCGGTGGGACGGGCTCTCCACCACCACGTCACGGCCCACGTCGATGAGCAGGTCCATGCGCAGCCCGTAGTCCACCGCGCCCGTGGGCGGGGTGATGCGGTCCGCGTCCGGCACCCGCGTCGTCGGGGCCGCGCTGCCGTGGCCGGTGCGGTCGCCGTGCACCGCGCCGGGGATGTACCGGGGCGCCACCAGCGTGGGCAGCATCCAGCGCACGCTGCCCTCCTCCGCGGTGAGCGTCTGGAGGAACTCCACCTCCACCCGCGTCTCCTCGCCCGGCAGCAGGTTGCCCACCTGCGCGGTGAAGACGTTGGCGCGCTCCTGGTCCAGCAGCGCCGCGCCGTGGCCTTCGGTGATGGCGTCGTCGTAGGCGCGGAAGGCGGCCTCGCGCTCCTTCACCACGCCGGCCACGCGGCGGCCCGCGCACGTCATGGAGAAGGCGCTGAGCGTCGCGTCGGAGGGCAGGGGGAAGGTGTAGAGGGCCTCCACCGGCCTCTTCTCGTCGTTGCGGTAGCGCTGCGTCACGCGCACCCGCGCGTGCCCCCCGAGCAGCTCACCGGTGACCTCCACTCCCTGCAGGGGCACCTGGGCGCCCTCACGCGTGAACAGCCCACACTTCGCCTGCTCGTTCATGACTGCGTTCCTTCCTGGGACTCCTCGATGAGGGCGCGCACCCGCTCCGCCAGCGCCCGGACCTTCGCTTCCGCCTGCTCCGACACGTGCAATTCCAACCCCGGCGCCAGGAGCCAGCGCTGGTAACGCGCCACCTCCACCGTCGGGTCTTTTCCCGGCCGCTTCAGCGGCATCCGGGGGGGCTCCTCCGGCACCGGCGACGTCCCCGGGCCCACCGGCGTCTCCGCCAGCCGGCGCAGCTCCTCCGGCGACAGCCGCAAGAGCTCCGCCTGGATGGCGTCCAGCGGCAGGAACCGGGCCTGGAGCACCCGGATGGCCTTGAGCCGCACCCGGTGCTCCTCTCCGTAGACCGTGTCCGGCCCCTTGAAGGGCGGCGCGGGCAACAGGCCCCGCTGGACGTAATAGCGGACCGTGCGAGGCGAGACGCCCACCTCCTCCGCCAGCGCGGTCAGCTTCCACTCCGTCTGTGTCTTGGGCGTGCTCACGAACCTGACAGTATGTTGTGACAGCTCGACTGTCAAGACGTCGGTGGCGATTCGTCAGTGGAAGTGTCGGGATGCGGGAGGTGGCGGCCGGGCGGGCGGTGGGCCAGAAGGGGGCATGAACGTCGGCGTGGAAGGCCTGGACCCCTCCTCCATCCAGCTCATCGGTACGGCGGTGACGCCCGCGGTGATGGTGTCCGGGTGCGGCATCCTGGCCACCGGCCTGGACAATCAGATTTCGCGCATCACCGCGCGCATGCGGGACATGGTCCGGGAGTGGCGCACGCTGCCGGAGGGCCACGCGCGCCGGTCGCTCCTGCGCGAGGAGGTGGCCATCCTGGACCGCCGCCACGCCATCCTCGCCCGGGCCATCGGCCTTACCTACGCGGCGCTCCTGTCCTTCGTGGTGACGTCGCTCTTGTACCTGCTGCGCCGCAGCGTCGCGGTGCCGGAGGGGCTGCCGGTGATGTCCTTCTCCCTGGGCGTGGGGCTGTTGGGCTCCACGGCGGTGCTGGCCCTGGCGTCGCTGCGCTTGAGCCGCCGCGCCATCACGCTGGAGGGCGCCGAGCTGTTTCGCGACGAGCGGCCGGACGGGCCTCCCGCGCCCTGAATTTGTTCCGCAGCGCACGCGAAGGTGCTAGCGGGTGCCTCCGAGACGCGCGGGTCTGGTACGTCCCGCCCAACCCTCACCGTGGAGCACGTGAACATGGCAAACGCCAAGGTCTTCTTCGACATGTCGATTGGTGGCCAGCCCGCCGGCCGCATCGTGATGGAGCTGTTCTCCGACGACGTTCCCAAGACCGCCGAGAACTTCCGCGCCCTGTGCACGGGCGAGAAGGGCGTCGGCAAGAGCGGCAAGGCGCTGCACTTCAAGGGCACGCCCTTCCACCGCGTCATCCCGAACTTCATGTGCCAGGGCGGCGACATCACGCGCGGCGACGGCTACGGCGGCGAGTCCATCTACGGTGAGAAGTTCGCGGACGAGAACTTCAAGCACAAGCACACGGGCCCGGGCATCCTCTCCATGGCCAACGCGGGCCCCAACAGCAACGGCTCGCAGTTCTTCCTCACCACCGCCACCACCTCGTGGCTCGACGGCAAGCACGTCGTCTTCGGCAAGGTCGTCGAGGGCATGGACGTGGTGAAGAAGATTGAAGCCGTGGGCAGCCAGTCCGGCGCCACGCGCCAGCCCGTGAAGATTGAAGACAGCGGCCAGCTCTAATCCGTCCCGCCGCTCCGTCTCACCCCGAGGGCCCATCCGTGCGACGCGCGGGTGGGCCTTCGCCGTTTCCTCCGGAGGCGCTTCAGGACGGACCGTGGGACGCGTCCTCGTCCTCCTCCTCGCGGGGCTCCTCCGGGCGGAAGGGCTGGGCGGGCACCGCGCCGAACGCGCGCAGCAGCTCCAGGGGGATGGGCAGGATGGTGTGGTTGCCGCCGCTGGTGATCTCCACCAGCGTCTGCAGGTAGCGCAACTGGAGCGTGGCGGGGTTGCGGCTGAGCACGTCCGCGGCCTGGGCGAGCTTCTCCGCGGCCTGGTGCTCGCCCTCCGCGGCGATGATCTTCGCGCGGCGCTCGCGCTCGGCCTCGGCCTGCCGCGCGATGGCCCGCTGCATCTCGATGGGCAGGTCGATGTGCTTCACCTCCACGTTGGAGACCTTCACGCCCCACGGGCCGGTGCGCGCGTCCAGCACCTGCTGCAGCTCGTGGTTGATGCGCTCGCGCTGGGACAGCAGGTCATCCAGCTCCACCTGTCCCAGGATGGCGCGCAGGGTCGTCTGGGCAATCTGACTGGTGGCGTAGAGGTAGTCCTCCACCTGGAGCACGGACTTGTCCGCCTGGATGACGCGGAAGTAGACGACGGCGCTGACCTTCACGCTGACGTTGTCCTTGGTGATGACGTCCTGCGGGGGCACGTCGCGCGCCACGGTGCGCAGGTCGATGATGACCATCCGCTCGATGAAGGGGATGAGCCAGCGGAAGCCCGCGCGCTTGAGGCCCACGTAGCGGCCCAGCCGGAACACGACGCCGTTCTGGTACTCCGCGACGATGCGCACGCCGGCGAGGAAGAGGAGGAACAGCAGGGCCACGGGGAGAAGCCACCCCAGCGCTCCGACCAGCTCGTTCATGGCATTGGCTCCGCGACGGTGAGGGTGAGCCCTTCCACGGCGCGCACCACGACGCGGGCGCCCTCGCGGATGGGGGTGAAGGAGACGGCGCGCCAGCGCTCGCCGTGGACGAACACCTCGCCGCCCGAGGGCGTGACGGGACCCAGCGCCGTGCCGGCCTCGCCGACGAGCCCCGCGTCGCCGCCCCGCTGGGGCAGCCTGCGCGTCTGGGCGCTGCGGTACGCGACGAAGACCGCGGTCCCCGCGAACACGAGCGCCGTGGGCAGCATCACGCCCCACGACATGCGGAAGGACGGGTCCACGAACCAGCCCGGTTCGAAGCGGTCCACCAGGAACACGCCACCCAATATCAGCAGCCCTACGCCCGCCGTGCCCAGCAGGCCGCTGGTGACGAACAGCTCCGCGAGGATGAGCCCCACGCCCATCAACATCAGCACCAGCGCGCCCGAGCGCACCGGCAGCGTCGCGGACGCCATCAACGCCAGCACCAGCGCCACGCCGCCGATGACCCCCGGCGCCACCCCGCCCGGATGGGACAACTCCACCACCAGGCCCAGCGCCGCGACGAGGAACAGCAGGTAGATGAGGGACGGCTGCGCGAGCGCGTGCACCACCCGCTGGGACAGCCCCGGCTCCAGCGACACCACGTGGGCCTCGCGGGTGGCGAGCGTCACGGTGTCACCGCCCGCCACCTCCACGCGGCGGCCATCGACGGCGGAGAGGAACGCGGCCTCGGTGGGAGCGACGAGCTCCACCACGCGAAGCTCCACGGCGCGGTCCGCGGGGACGCTGGCGCTGTCGCGCACGGCGGCGGCGGCCCACTCCGGGTTGCGGCCCCGCTGCCGGGCGATGCCCTCCGCGAAGGCGACGGTGTCGTTCTCCACCTTGCGGGCGAGCTCCTCGCCCCCCTCCTGCTCCACGTCCTCGCCCCCGGCGCCCACCGGGTGCGCCGCGCCGATGTTCGTCCCCGGCGCCATGGCGCTCACGTTCGACGCGAGCGCGATGAACACCCCCGCGCTGCCGGCACGCGAGCCGGAGGGCCCCACCCACACGAGCACGGGGACATGCGAGCCCAGGAACGCGCGCACCACGGCGCGGGTGGCCTCCAGCGAACCGCCTGGCGTGTCCAGCCGCACGAGCAGCGCCGAGGCTCCCCCGTCCTCCGCGCGCTTCACGCAGTCCGAGAGGTACGCGCCCGAGCCGGCGTCCACCACGCCCTCCAGCTCGCACCGCGCGACGAAGGACGATGCATCGGGGGCCGCCGGAGCGGCGAGGCCCACGAAGAGCAGGGCCAGGAGCCAGCCCCGGAGGGCGTGACGGCGCCAGCGCATCCTGTCGACGTGGTCCCGCATGTCCGCCCCCGCGTGCGCGCCCCTCCGCGCGCACGCACTCGGACAACGGTGCGCATCGGACCTTCGGATGACCGGGCCATGAAGCCGGGGGCCTGGAGGGCAGGCGGGCGGGAGGGCCCCGGTGCCCCGCTCGTGCATCCAATGTTGGACGTTGCAGGGGATGCGCGTTGCTGGAGGAGGACGCACCTCCCTAGGGTCGGCCTCTCGATCTTCTCCCAGGAGGTTTCATGCGCCGTGCCGTGCTGCTCATCGCTGCTCTGGGCCTGTCCGTTGCTGGAGCGGTGGCCTGCAAGACCACCCAGCCTCCGGGGACGGAGGACCAGATGCCCATCCAGGGCCCGGACACGGCCCGCGAGACCATCCAGAACGTGCCCAATGAACAGGGCGGCCCCGCGGGCCCCATCCAGGCGCCGGACGTGGACGGTGGCTTCCCCCAGGGCGGCGGGTAGTCTTCCGCGCCATGTCGGCGGAGACCACGGTCTACAGGGCGGAGCGCGTGTGGACGCTCGATGCGGAGCGTCCGCGCGCGGAAGCATTGGCGGTGCGCGACGGAAGGTTGCTCGCGGTGGGGACGCTCGCGGAGGCGCGCGCCGCCGCGGGGCCCGGGGCGCGCGAGGTGGACCTGGGCCGCGCCACGGTGGTGCCGGGCCTGGTGGACGCGCACGCGCACCTGCACGGCCTGGGCAGGAGCCTGACCACGGTGCGTTTGGAGAAGGCGCCCTCGGTGGAGGACGTCGTCCAGCGGCTGTCGAAGGCGCCCGCGTCGAGCTTCCAGGGGGACTGGTTGCTCGGCAAGGGGTGGGACCAGAACGAGTGGCCCGGCGCCGCGTTCCCCGGCCGTGAGGAACTGGATGCGCGCTTCCCCACCACGCCGGTGTTCCTCACGCGGGTGGATCATCACGCGGCCTGGGTGAACGGCGAGGCGCTGCGCCGCGCGGGCATCACGCGCGACACGCCGGATCCTCCAGGAGGCCGCATCCTCAAGGACGCGCGCGGCGAGCCCACCGGCGTCCTCGTGGACAACGCGATGGACGGGGTGGAGGCCGCCATCCCCGCGCCCACGCGCGAGCAACTGGAGACCCGCTTGCGAGCCGCCCTGGAGCGGTGCGCGCAAGTCGGGCTCACGGGCGTGCACGACGCGGGCATGGACCTGCAGGCCTTCCGCACGTTGCAGGCCTGGGACGCCGCGGGGACCCTGCCCCTGCGCGTGTACGCGATGGCGGCGGGGTAGGGCGAGCAGCGCCACGCCTATCTGGAGCAGGGGCCGTGGCAGGGGCGCCACCTGTCCATGCGCTCGGTGAAGTTCCTGGCGGACGGAGCGCTGGGGAGCCGGGGCGCGGCGCTGCACGAGGACTACAGCGACGAGCCCGGCCAGCGCGGCCTGTTGCTCCTCTCACCCGAGGAACTCGAAGTGCGGGCTCGGGCCTTCATGGCCCGGGGCTTCCAGGTGTGCATCCACGCCATTGGAGACCGTGCCAATACATTGGTCGTGGACGTCCTGCTCCAGGGCGCGGAGCGGACGGGCACGCAGGCCCTGCGCCACCGGGTGGAGCACGCACAGATTCTACGGCTGGAGGACATCCGGAGGTTGGGCGCGGCGGGCCTGGTGGCCAGCGTGCAGCCCACGCACGCCACCAGCGACATGCCCTGGGCCCAGACGCGGCTGGGGCGCGAGCGGCTGAAGGGCGCCTACGCCTGGCGCACGTTGAAGGACGCGGGCGCGCACCTGGCGCTGGGCAGCGACTTCCCCATCGAGAACCCGGACGTGCTCGCGGGGCTCTACGCGGCGCGCACGCGGCAGGACGCGAAGGGCTGGCCGGAGGGCGGCTGGTATCCGGAGGAGCGCCTGAGCGCGGCGGAGGCGCTGGAGGGCTTCACGGTGGGGCCCGCGTGGGCGTCCTTCGAGGAGGCGCGGCGCGGGAGGCTGAAGCCCGGCCTGGACGCGGACTTCGTCGCGCTGTCGGAGGACCCGCTGGAGGGGCCCGCGTCAGCGCTGGTGGACGCGCGCGTGCTGGCCACCGTGGTGGCGGGCGCGGAGGTGTTCCGCGCGGACGGGTGACGGGCTTCAGCCGCCGAAGATGTGCGAGCGCGCGGCCTCGGCGATGGCGACGACGGCGGGGTGGCGCAGGCGGCGCTCCACGGTGATGGCGTAGAAGCACTGCTCGATTTCGTCGGTGTGCCCGATGGCGGTGACGTTGAACTGCCTTTGCACCTCGGCGTCGATGATGGAGGGCATGGCGAAGATGCCGTGCCCCTTCTGACCGAAGGCCTGGAGCAGCGCGCTGTCGTCGAAGTCACCGGCGATGAGCGGCCGGATGCCGAGCCGCTCGAACCACAGGTCCAGCGAGCGGCGCACCGACGACTCCTCCGACGGCAGCAGCATGGGCGCGCCGTCGAGCGAGCGCGGGAAGTCCTTGCGCAGGTGCGCGAGCGGCTGGGCGGCGAAGAACGTCACGCCGCACTTGCCCAGCAGGTGGTTGAAGGACCGGACGCTGACGGGCTCGGAGCCGGGCGCGTCCGCGAGCACCACGTCCAGCTCATGCAGCGCCAACTGTGCGAGCAATTGGGGCAGGGGGCTCTCACGGCAGATGATGCGCAGCGAGGGCCCGGCGTCCAGCGCGGGCTTGAGCAACTGCTCGGCCACGAGCTTGGGGATGACGTCCAGCACGCCCACGTTGAGGCGCAACTGCTGGCCGGTGGGCAGGCCGGAGACGACGTTCTTCAGCTCGTTGCCCAGGCGGAAGATCTCATCCGCGTAGCGCATGACGGTGCGGCCCACGTCGGACAGCACCAGCTTGCGGCCCTTGCGCTCGAAGAGCTGGTGGCCCAGGGACTCCTCGAGAAGCTTGATTTGAGCGCTGATGGTCGGCTGGGCGAGGTGCAGCTCTTCACTTGCCTTGGCGATGCTGCCCGCCCGCGCAACCGTCCAGAAATACAGGAGATGGTGGTAGTTGAGCCACGCCATGAATTAGGAATAACCGAAGGTTTTCATCCAAACTAGCTTATTTTTTAAAGTGTCGCCCCCGCTTATCTCTACGTCCGTCACCGCGCGATGGGAGCGCGGGGGACTGATTGGGGAGGTACGCGTCATGGATGCCATCTGCGAGGAGTTCGAGTCCACGGTGGGGGCGGTGGAGGCCGAGGTGGACTCGGCGGAAGTGGAGATGCGGGTGCGGGGGCACCTGGAGCTGGTCCGCCGGCTGGCCTGGAAGTACCGCTGGACGGGCCTGTCGCTGGAGGAGCTGATGTCGGAGGGCAACGTCGGCCTGGTGGAGGCGGCGCGCCGGTTCGAGGAGCGGGGCGTGCCGTTCGGCGCCTACGCGCAGCAGTGGATCCGCGCGCGCATCCGGGCGTACGTGTCCCGCACGTGGAGTGTGGCGGGGGGCCGCGCGCCGTGGATCGTCTTCCAGCTCCGCCGCGAGCGCGCGCGGCTGGAGGCCCGCTGGGGCGAGGGTCACCCGGAGGTGACGAAGCGGCTGGCCGAGGCGCTGGGCAAGAAGGAGGAGGACGTGGTGCGGGGGACGGACGCGCTGGCGAAGGACGTGTCGTTGAACGCGCCGCTGGGCTGGGAGGGGGACGTGACGCGGCTGGACATGCTGGAGTCGGACGAGGACTCGGCGGAGGAGCAGGCGGACCGGGAGGCCTGGGCGGAGAAGCTGCGCCAGAGCGTGGCGGCGGCCTGGCCGGAGCTGGACGCGCGCGAGCGGGCGCTGGTGAAGGAGCGGATGCTGGTGGAGGACGGGGTGAGCGCGGAGTTCCTGGCGAAGCGCTTCGGGGTGACGGCGGTGCGCATCCGGCAGATCGAGCAGGGGCTGCGCCAGAAGCTGCGCCAGCGACTGACGGCGGGGTGCACGGCCTGGGACAGCGAATCCCCCCGGCTGGCGGCCTGAGTGTCGGGCGAGGAGGAGCGATGGTGGAAAGAGGTTGACGTCGCGGGCCAGTAACCGTAAATCGGCGCTGCCGCTCGCGGTGCGCGGTACGCCCAAGTAGCTCAGTCGGTAGAGCAGGGGACTGAAAATCCCCGTGTCGGTGGTTCGATTCCGCCCTTGGGCACACCAGTACGAAGAATCTGAAGGGCGTCGGACTCCGGTCCGGCGCCCTTTTCTTTTGCCCGCGCTGGCGGGCTGCGCCGTTACGGAGGGCTGATGCGTCCGGGGGCGCCATTGGCGCCGGCCACGGTGTGGCAGGAGCCGCAGGCCCCGGTGCCCTGCGGGCTGTTCATGGCCCACTGGGTGCCGCCGTGGGTGACGCGGGCGGTGTAGGGGAGCGCGAAGCCCTTCGCGTCGTCGGCCTTGAGGAAGAAGTTGCCGGAGGCGTTGGCCGTCAGGGTGTAGGCCTTCTGATTGGCGTCGGTGATGACGACCTGGGCGCCCTCCAGGCCCGCGCAGTCATCCGCCTCGTGCGCGGTGGCCTGGACGGTCCCCGCCACCACGAACTTGGGCCCCTCGCCCCGCTCTGTATGACATTGGATGCAGTTGCCACCGGGATGCATGAGGGCGTTGCCGCTGTCGCCGCCCGTCCACTTCATGCCCGTGGAGCACTCGGAGGTGCTCACCGCCTCCAGGCTGCCTCCGCCGCATCCAGTGAAAAGACTACCCGCCGACAGACACAGCATGAGTACCGGGGAGATGCGTTGTGACACGTGTCACCTCTGGGAAGACTGTGTTTCATTCGAGGCCTTCGCCGCCCCGCTGTCAACGGCACTCCTGGTACGTGGCCCCGCGGGGTGGGTTGGGATGACGAGAGGGTCCGGGGTGCACATCCGGGCGCGACGCGGTAGATGGGAGTTCCGGAGGTTCATCAACGCAATGGACGCGAACGTGGTGGCGGAGCTGGAGAAGGCGGGCGTGAAGGTGGAGGACCCCATGCGCCTGTTCATCCCCGTGGAACGGGACGAGCAGGGCCAGGTGAAGCCCGTGGGCGACGAGGTGCCCGTGCGCTTCGGTGACGTCACCGCCCACGTGCGCCTGCAGCCCATCTCCGCGCTGTGGACCGGCAACAAGCAGCCCCCCGACTTCACCCGGCCTCCCTTCCCCGAGTACGAGCCGTTCTTCTTCCTCATCGAGGCCACCGCCGCAGGCTTCTGCCGCGACACCCGCCACGCGGAGGTCGATCAGGAGTTCTCCCAGCTCTACCGGCACCTCGCGCGCCGGCCGGACGGCCACCACAAGAACCCGCTCTTCTCCTACCTGCGCGCCGCCGCCCGCCTGTACCTGTCCCTGCGCGACGTCAGCCAGGCGGAGTTCGAGGCCGTGGCCCAGCGCCTCCACCAGTCCGCCAAGCTGCACGCGGGCCACATCGGCAGCACGAACTACTTCCAGGCCGTGCTGCGGCAGGTGCTGGGCGCCTGACGCTCCTCGGGGACTCCCGCGCGGCGTTTCTGGAATAGGGTGCGCTTTCGCCCGTTCCCGGGCGCCGCCGTGGTCCCTCCCCAGGAGCAAGGATGTTCCGTCCGCCGTTGTCGTGGTTCGCCTGTCTGGCCCTCCTGGGTGCGCCCCAGGCCGGGGCCCAGGCCGTCTCCGAGTCCTCCGCGAGGCCCGCCGCCGCCTCCACCCCCGCCGCGAAGCCAGGCTCGGACATCCAGGCCCGCACGCTGAAGAACGGGCTCACCGTCATCGTCTGGCCGGACCACGACATCCCCAACGTGGCGCTCGCCAACTGGTTCCGCGTGGGCAGCCGCAACGAGCGCCCCGGCATCACCGGCCTGTCCCACTTCTTCGAGCACATGATGTTCAACGGCGCGAAGAAGTACGGCCCCGGCGAGTTCGACCGCGTCATGGAGGCCAACGGCGGCGCCAACAACGCCTTCACCTCCGAGGACGTCACCGTCTACCTGGACTGGTTCCCGGCCTCCGCGCTGCCCCTCATCCTGGACCTGGAGCAGGACCGGCTCCAGTCGCTCGCCTTCGACCCCAAGGTCATCGAGTCCGAGCGCGGTGTCGTCTACTCCGAGCGCCGCTCGGGCGTGGACAATGACAACAACGGCGCGCTCCAGGAGCAGCTCCAGGCCACCGCCTTCGTCGCGCACCCGTACCAGATCCCCGTCATCGGCTGGCCGTCCGACATCGAGTCCTGGCGCATGGAGGACCTCCAGCGCTACTTCAAGACGTACTACGCCCCCAACAACGCCACGCTCGTCCTCGCGGGAGACCTGGACCCGGACCGCGTCTTCGAGCAGGTGGAGGCCACGCTGGGCACCATCCCCTCGCAGCCCGCGCCGGAGCCCGTGCGCACCAAGGAGCCCGAGCAGCAGGGCGAGCGGCGCATCGTCGTGAAGAAGCTGGCGCAGTCCCCGCTGCTCCAGGTCGCCTACCACGGCCTCGCCGCCAACGACCCGGACATGGAGACGCTGGAGCTGCTGGGCCTCATCCTCACGTACGGGGACTCGTCGCGCCTGCACCGCAAGCTGGTGGACGAGACGCGCATGGCCATCCGCGTCCGCGGCTCCACCGCCGGGGGCTTCGACCCGTCGCTCGTCTGGCTCGCCGTGGACCTGCCGCCGGGCGGTGACCTGGCCAAAACGGAGGCGCTGCTCACCGCGGAGCTGGCCCGCGTGGTGAAGGACGGCGTCACCGACGCGGAGCTGCGCAAGGCGCGCAACGTGGCCCTGGCCACCTTCTGGCGCAAGCTGGAGACCAACAGCGGCCGCGCCCGCGAGCTGGGCAACGCCGCCACCTTCCGGGGAGACTGGAAGGCCCTGTTCGACGCGCCCTCGCGCTACGAGCAGGTCACCCGCGACGGCGTGAAGGCGCTGGCCGCCCGCATCTTCAACCCCGACCACCGCACCGTGGGCTGGCTCGTCCCCACCCCGGCCCCCGCCGCTCCCGCCAACAAGGAGGCCGCGCGATGAGTGCTCCCTTCCGCCTGCGTTCCGCCGGTCCCCTGATGATGCGCTCCACGCTCGCCGCGCTGCTGTTCACCTCCGCGTGCGCGACCACGCCGGCGCCCGCTCCCACGCCTCCGCCCACGCCGCCCGCCGCGGCGCCGGAGGCCCCGGCCACGCCCGCGCCCACCCCTCCGCTGTCCACGAAGGGCGTGACGCTGCCGGAGACGACCTCCGTCACGCTGAAGAACGGCGTGCGGCTGCTGCTCGTGGAGAAGCACGAACTGCCCCTGGTGTCCTTCAGCGCGTGGCTCAAGGGCGGCGCCGTCACCGACCCCGCCGGCAAGGAGGGCCTGGCCGCGCTCACCGCCGAGCTGCTCCAGAAGGGCGCGGGCTCCCGCAACGCCCAGCAGTTCGCCGACGCCGTGGACGGCGTGGGCGGCGAGCTGGAGGTCGTGCCCGCCCGCGAGGCGCTCGTCCTCAACGGCAGCTTCCAGTCCCGCGACACCGCGCTGATGGTGGAGCTGCTGTCGGACATGCTCGTGCGCCCGCGCTTCGACGCGCAGGAGCTGGAGAAGGCCCGCGCGCTGCGCGTGTCCGAAATCGCCTCCGCCAAGGACGGCGACCCGCGCGCGCTCATCGGCGTGTACTTCAACGCCTTCCACTTCCCGGCTCACCCGTACGGCGGCTCCGCGGTGGGCAGCGAGGCGTCGCTGCCGGGCATCAGCCGGGCCGACGTGCTCGGCTGGGCGAAGGCGAACCTGGGCGGGGACCGGCTCATCCTCTCCGTCGTGGGCGACTTCGACGCGAAGCAGCTCGCCGCGAAGCTGGAGGCCGCGCTGGGCGGATGGGCCCCGGCGGCGCAGCCGCTCGCGGCCGTACCCCCCACCGCGCCCACGAAGGGCCGCCACGTGCTGCTGGTGGACAAGCCCGACGCCACCCAGACCTACTTCGCCATCGGCAACACCGGCATCCGCCGCACCGACCCGGACCGCGTCGTGGCGGAGCTGGGCAACACCGTGCTGGGCGGCCGCTTCACCTCGCTGCTCAACACCGAGCTGCGCGTGAAGACCGGCCTCACCTACGGCGCGCGCTCCTCGCTGGCCCCGGCCCTCCAGCCCGGCACCGTCGTCCTCACGTCCTATACCCAGACAGACTCCACGGGCCGTGCCATAGACCTGGCACTGGACGTGCTGGCGCGCTACCGCCAGGACGGCATGGACGACGCCACGCTCGCCTCCGCCAAGGCCTACGTGCTGGGGCAGTTCCCCCCGACGCTGGAGACGGGCGAACAGCTCGCCATGAAGCTGTCGGAGCTGGCCTTCTACGGCCTGGACGCACAGGACGTGAACGGGTTCGCGGACGCCGTGTCCGCGGCCACCCGCGGCAGCGTGCACACCGTGCTCCAGCGCGTCCTGCCCGCCCGGGAGGACCTGACGTTCGTCCTCATTGGCAAGGCGGAGGCCCTGCGCGACGTGGCCCGGAAGTACGGCCCCGTCACGGAGATGAAGATCTCCGACAAGCGCTTCGCCCCGCCGGCCGCGCCGGGCCGCTAAAGGCAGAGGCAGGTGGGCGCAAGCCTGGAATTGCGCCCACCGGAATTATCCTCCAAAAAGTAAATAATCAGGAAGTCAGACGCTTCGCGTATAGAAGGCAGCGTCTGGTTTGGGCCGGGACCGGACAATCATTGCGATTGCTTGTCACGAAGGCCCATCATGTCCTTGCGACGTCTGTCGTTGTTGCTCGTCCCCACCTGCGCGGCCTGGCTGGGCTGCGGGGATGCCGCGCCTCCCTCCGAGGAGGTGAACCCTCCCGAAATCGCCATGGACCCCCGCGAGGGGACCGCGGTCATCGCCAACGAGGACATGCTGCCGGGCTGTGGCGAGCCCGACGGGGGCACGGGGCCTTTGGACGCGGGCACGTCCGTGCTGGTGACGGCGGACTCCCGCTTCCACTCCAGCGCCGGGGTGACGGTGGTGCCCCAGAGCCTGGCCGGCCGCGACCTGGAGATATTGGTCCCCAACGGCATCGCCTTCGACCGGTACTCCGGCACGCCGGTGGCGGGGGGCATGCGCTTCGACACCGTTCCGGAAGGTGAGTACTTCCTGCGCTCCGGCCGGAACTACTACCTGACGCGCGAGCGCCACTTCGACCTGGGCGTCAACCGCATTGGCCGGCCGGACGCGGTCTACCTGCCGGCGTTCGTGGATTCCCCCGCGTCGGTGGAGCTCTTCAACCTGGAGCCCTGGCAGGACTATGTGTCCATCTCCGAGCAGGGCAGCTCCGTGCAGCTCAGCAGCGCGGACGTGGACCTGTTCAGCGCGTTGTCCGTGTGGGCCCCGGCCGGTGACACGTCCATCGTCGACCCGTACGCCTCCGCGTACCTCAACAACGGCTACGGGGCCCCTGTCCTGGATGCGTCGAAGGGCGACCGCATCTACGTGAACCAGCTCAACTCCGTGCAGGCCGGGACGCTGCCGAGCGGCGGGACCCTGGCGTACCAGTCGGTGGTGAGCAGCGCGCACCTGCCGTCGTTCTCGTTCACCCCGGACGGCACCACCCCGCTGCCGCTGGCGGCCACGCTGCAGCCCGTGAGGCAGACGCCCTTCTCCCTGGAGTGGCGCCTGAGCGAGTTCACCCGCTGGCGCTCGGACGCGAACCCCAGCGGCACGCTCAACTACCCGTCGTTGTCGCTGGTGCCCGCGCCGTTCGGCTACCAGGACGGCTGGGTGGGCTATCAGGGGGAGCTGTTCAACATGTGGCTGCCGCGCGGCGAGGACGGCGTCATCGCGAGCCGGCTCGCCTACGGCAATCCCTATCCGTCCAACTGGGGCGTGGTGGGCACCGCCGGCTATTCGTTCCGGTCCGCGACGCCCGTCGTCATCGGGAGCCGGATCCACTACCCCAGCGGCAACATCTACGTCACCGACCGGCTGGACCGCCTCATCGCCGGTCCCATCCAGCCGCCGGTGTCGCCGCCGCGGGAGCTGCGCATCGACGGCGTGGACGCCTATGTGTCGCGCGTGGTGGGCACCAACCAGCCCGTCATCTCCTGGCGGCCTCCCGTCCTGGGCACGGCCCGGAACTACGTGGTGTCCGTCATCCAGTTGATCAGCACCTACGCCGCCAACCCCACGCTGCGCTTCTACGTGCCCGGTGACCGGACGCATGTCCGCCTGCCGCCGGACCTGCTGCTGCCGGGCACCACCTACTATGTGCGCGTGATGGCGGAGGGCTCGCCGAACTACGAGCCCTCGCGCGCCCCGTACGTCACCGCGGAGCTGCTGCCCATCATCACCGCGGACACGTTCAGCGCCGTCTTCACCACGCCGTAGTCCCGGCGTGGCGGCCCGCTACCGCGCCGGCTGGCGGTGGCGGGCCATGCACTGCTGGTAGCGGGCGTCCACCGACTTCGCGAACCACGCGGTGGAGCGCTCCCCGCTCAGCTTCACGCTCTTGAGCGTCACCTGGGGCAATTGGGCGTAGGCGGGCGCCTGTCCCGTCCGGTTCGCGTACACGCGCTTCACCGCCAGGTACGTGTCCGTCTTCTCGAAGTCCGCCGTCTTCTCCTCCTCCACGTCCCGGCGCACCCGGCGCTCGCTCAGGTCCGGCGCGTAGCGCTGACGGAAGAGGAGCAGCGCCTGGAGGCTCTGGCTGTCCTCGCCGCGCGGCTCACCGTCCTTGTCATAGAGCTGGAGGTCGCCGTCGGTCGCCAGGGGGACGCCGGTGAGCCGGCTGACCTGGGCCTGGAGCGCGGCGTTGCGCGAGCTGTAGACGCCGCTGTTGTAGTCCGCGAAGCGGTAGAGCGGCGCGTCGTACGCGGCCTGGAAGCCCAGGAGCCGCGCGGTGCCGTAGCGCACGCCGCCCGCGCGCGTGTAGAGCGACTCGCGCACCGCCACCGGATCCGCGTCCGGGCCCGCCTTCTCCACCGCGTAGCGCACGCTGACCTGCATGGAGCCCGCGGTGGTGACGGGGTTCTGCCCCGCGAACGAAGACGGACCGAACAGCGAGCTGGCCAGGTCCGCGGCCGCGTACGCCGCCGGGTACTCCGCTTCGTAGTACGCCAGCATGTCCCGGAAGAGCCGGTCCAGGTCCCGCTCCGTGCGCAGGGTGTCCAGCCGCGCCCCGAAGGTGCGCTTCGCCCCCTTCGGCTTCGCCGCGAGGACGTCATCCAAAAGCCGCCGCCCCAGGGGGCCCAGCCGCCCCGCGGTGCTGTCCAGCTTCTGACGCACCAGCCTGGGCAGCCCCGGCACCGCGGGGTCCGCCTGGAAGCCGGACTCCTGTTCAATGATGGCCAGCACCTGACACACCTCCGGCGCCGCGGCCGGAATCGCCTCCGCCTCCAGCGCCGCCAGCACGTCGCCCGCCCACCCCTCGCGCTCCGCCGCCCCCTTCACCTTCGCGGGCAGCAGCCGCGCCACCTGCGCCACCGACAACGTGGGCGGCGCTGGCACCTGCGTCACCACCGGGGCTCGGGACGCGCAGGCCGTGAGCGCCAGCAGCACCCCCACGCACAGCCCCTCCGCCCACCGGCGTTCGCCGTTCCGCGTCATGTCAGCCCCCTGAGGCATCCTTCCGCCCGTCTCATGAAACATTTTTTGAGACATCCTGGATGCAGGACCGTTGTCTCCTGAGATAAGCTGAAGAACAGCAAGATGGCTCAGGTTTGCTAAAGCTGTAATTCCAGCTATCCATGCTTGTTGTGTAGGGCGCGAGAAAGTGACCAAACGTACTTTCTCCAAAAAGTAGTTGATCTGATGAATTCAAGTGTGTCACGTAGCACCCCGCTGTTTCTTCATGGAGGTATCGCGTTGGCTCATCGACTGTTGAAGACGATTGGCGCGGCCTGGTTGGGCGTGGCTCTGACGGCGTGCGGTACGCAGGGTCCCTCGGGGGAAGAGGCTCAGGCGCCTGAGCAGGAGAGGTCGGGCGAGGACATCCAGAGCACGCTGAACGCGCTCGGCGGCGCCCAGGTGGTGGGCGTGCACGCGGACGGCATCCCGGACAGCATCCAGGGCGAGCTCGGCCGCGTGGAGCGGACGCTCAACACGCTGGACGCGAGCCGCCAGGCGGTGGCGCGCGTGGCGCCGGCGTTCCGGCTGAACGCGGAAGACATGGTGCTGCGCAAGTCGAGCACCGACGAGCAGGGCAACCAGCACCTGCGCTTCACGCAGACGAAGAACGGCCTGGAGGTCGTCGGCGGTGAGCTGGTGGTGCACGTGCGTCCGGACGGCACGGTGTTCCGCGCCAACGGCTCCGCGCGTGACGGCGCGAACGTGTCCGCGCTGCCGCGCATCGCGGCCGCGTCCGCGCGTGAGGCGGCGCTGAGCGCGACGGTGGGCACGGGCCTGGAGGCCCAGGGTGCTCCCCGCCTGGTGTACGTGCGCACCGAGGAAGGCGCGCTGCGCCTGGCGTACGAAGTGACGGTGACGGGTGAGAGCAACCTGATGCCGCTGCGCGACCGCGTGTACGTGTCCGCCCAGGACGGCTCCATCGTGCTGCGCGCGCCGCAGATCCACTCCGCGCTCAACCGCAAGGTGTACAGCGCGAACAACGGCACCTCCACCCCGGGCACGCTCAAGCGCAGCGAGGGCCAGGCGGCCATCGGTGACTCCCATGTCGACACCAACTACGACATGCTGGGCTACACCTACGACTGCTACAAGGTGCTCTTCAACCGCGACTCGCTGAACAACGCGGGCGCCACGCTCATCAGCACGGTGCACTACAGCACCAACTACGTGAACGCCTACTGGGACGGCACCCAGATGGTGTACGGCGATGGCGACGGCGTGAACTCCATCGAGCTGGGCAAGGACGCGGACGTCACGGTCCACGAGCTGACCCACGCGGTGACGGAGTACGAGTCCAACCTCACGTACTCCGGCCAGTCCGGCGGTCTCAACGAGGCGATGTCCGACACGTTCGGCGCCGTCTGCGAGAGCCGCGTGAACAACTGGAGCACGGCGGCGGCCATCTGGATGGTGGGCGAGGACGTCTGGACGCCGGGCACGGCGAACGACGCCTTGCGCTACATGGATGACCCGGCGAAGGACGGCGTGTCCAAGGACTGGGCGCCCAACGTGACGTCCAGCACGGACGTGCACTACAGCTCCGGCGTGCCGAACCTGGCGTTCGCGCTGCTCTCCAAGGGCGGCGTGCACCCGCGCGGCCGCAGCAGCATCAACGTGCCGGCCATCGGCGTCGAGAAGGCCGCCCGCATCTGGTACAAGGCCAACACCGACCTCTTCACGGCGAGCACCACGTTCGCGCAGGCGAAGACCTGGACCATCCAGGCCGCCGCGGACCTGGGCTACGACGCGGCGACGCAGGACGCGGTGAAGGCGGCCTGGGAAGCGGTGGGCGTGGGCGTGACGGTGCCGCCCCCGACCTCCACCCCGCTGTCCAACGGCACCGCGGTGACGGGCCTGAGCGACAGCGCGGGCAACGCCAAGTACTTCTCGCTGGTGGTCCCCTCGGGCGCCACGTCCCTGTCGTTCACCACCTCCGGTGGCACGGGTGACGTGGACCTGTACGTGCGCTTCGGCGCCGCGCCGGACTCGGCCACCTACGACTGCCGTCCGTACGCCAGCGGCAACGCGGAGACGTGCACCATCACCAACATCCAGGCGGGCACCTACTACGTGATGCTGAACGCCTACTCGGCGTACTCGGGCGTGTCGCTGACGGGCACGTACGGCACCGGCGGTGGCGGCGGCAACGTGCTGCAGAACAACGTGCCGGTGACGGGCATCGCCGGCGCCTCCGGCTCCTTCACCAACGAGTGGATCACCCTGGACGTGCCGGCCGGCCGCTCGGTCACCATCACCACCTCCGGTGGCACGGGTGACGGCGACCTGTACGTGAAGTTCGGCTCCTCGCCGACGACCAGCTCCTACGACTGCCGTCCGTACCTGTCCGGCAACACGGAGACCTGCACCCTCTCCAAGACGACCGCGGGCAAGTACTACGTGAAGATCCGTGGCTACAGCGCCTACTCGGGCGTGACGCTCAAGGCCGTCTGGTAGTCGCATCCGCTTCCAGCCCGGCTCCCTTCGTGTGAGGGGGGCCGGGATGAAGACAGGCACCCGGGGAGCCCTCATGGCTTCCCGGGTGTCGTCGTTTCCGGCCCTAGCGCCGGACCTGCACGTCGCGCGCGACGGTGCGTCCGCCCATGAGGACGAACTGCGCGCGCACCGGGGTGCCCTCCTGGATTTCCTTGAGGGGCACGCGCTGGCCCTGGCGCAGGCCGCGGCTGCGCTGGTCGAGCTGGAGCTCGTAGACGGTGCCTTCACCGTCGCGCACGTGCAGGGTGTTCCTGCCCACGCGCGTCACCCGGCCGCTCACCGTGCTGGACGCGATGATGACCTGCTCCAGCGGCCGGTTGGCGGAGGTGTCCGTCACCGCCGCCCGCGCCGCCTTGGCCGCGCCCTCGTACCAGGCCTCGTCGTCGCTGGCCTGCACGGCCTGGGCGCCAATCATCACCCGGCCCTCGGCGGGGGCCTGCGTCGCGGGCTGCTGCCGCGCGTTCGCCTGGGCCGGGGTGCCCCGCGCGGGCTCGGTGACGCGGGGGCCTGGCAGCGGCCGGGCGCCGGGCGGAGGCGCCGCGTCCGGAGGCACCTGTGCGTTCGCCGTGGGGCTCGCGTCGCCGCTGGGGGCGCGGTCGCCGTCCACCGTGCTTCGCGCCAGCGCGGGCGTGGCCGGCACCATCAGCCCGCCGCTCGCGGAGTCCCGGGTCCGCAGCGTCGCCGGTTCCGCCGGCACCGCGTCCACGGTGTCGTGCTCCCGACAGCCGGAAGCGAGCGAGCACAGCGCCACCATCCCCCACCACATCCAACGTCCACCCATCCGCCAACCCTCCCGCAGGCGAACCTGCGGACGACCCCCTGCCGTTGCAAGCGGCCCACGTGCGACGGGGTGTCGGGTTCTGGATGGCGCGGGCTCAGGCGGGGAAGGTGGCGGCCACGGCGCGCACGTGCTCGCGCACCCGCGCCCTGGCGGCGAGCAGCTCCGCCGCATCCGAGGGCGTGTAGCCCAGGCACAGCACCACGTCGTCCTCGGGGGCGGCGCGCGTGCCCAGCGCCGCGTAGTCCAGCGAGCGCGGGGTGGGTTCGCCCTCGGCGTCATGGGCGAAGCGGCCGAACACGGCGGCCTGCCCGTCGCGGCCGGGCGCCGTCTCCTTGAGGGCGAAGAGGCGACGCACGGCGGCGAGCGAGTCGGGGCGCTCGCGCAGCAGGTCCGGGGACGCGGGACCTCCCAGCTCCCACTCGAGGAGCTTCAGGCAGCCGCGCACGAACTCCACGTCGGTGATGACCAGCCCGTACAGGTACCAGTCCGCGCACGCGGCCTGGACCAGGCGGGCCTGCGCGTCGGTGAGCCAGCCGAAGGACGGGCAGGTGAACGTCTCACAGGTGGTGGCGCGGTAGACGCCGCAGTCGCGCAGGTCCGTGCCGCCCGTCACCCGCGGGTGGCCCAGGCAGCCCACGCGCTGGTGCTCCGCGTCCAGGAAGCCCAGCAGGGGACACACCCGCACGATGGGGAAGAGGGCGGGGGCGTCCCGGTTCGCGGTGAGCTCGCGCGCGGCCTCGCCGTAGGCCTCGGGGGTGTGGGGCGTGCGGGAGAGCCGCTCCGTCTGCGCGGTGAGCCTGCGGGTCAGCGCCGCGCGCGAGTGGTCGCGGAAGTTGTAGAGGCCGCAGCAGGCGCCGCACGACGCGCCCTTGCCGGGCTGGCACAGGTGGAAGGAGACGGACATGTCAGAACCAGTCCGGGCGCATGCGCGCGTACGAGTCCTCGCCCGTGCGGCACAGGTGGGCGAGCAGCGGCACGCGCGGCACCTCCACCGCGAACCAGTACTGCGCGGCGGCGAGCTTGCCCTCGTAGAAGGCGGTGTCCTCCGGCGAGGGCGCGCGCGAGAGCCCCCCCTTCGCGGCGGCGGCCTGCTCGAGCCAGCGCCACGCCACGGCCACCACGCTGAAGAGCTCCAGGAAGTCCGTGCTGTGGCGGAGCATCACGTCCACCTCGCCGGCCATGCCGCGCGCGCCCAGCTCCAGCGTGAGGGTCGTGGCCTGCTGGAGTGCGTCCTCCAGCGCGTCGCTCCACGCGGGCTCCACGCCGGCGGCGCGGGCGCGGGCGGCGGTGGCCCGCACCTCCTCGTCGAGCGCCTGGAGCGCGGCGCCGCCCTCCGCCACCGCCTTGCGCCCGAGCAGGTCCAGGCCCTGGATGCCGGTGGTGCCCTCGTGGATGCTGTTGAGCTTCTGGTCGCGCAGCCACGCCTCCGGGAGGTACTCGCTGGAGTAGCCGTAGCCGCCGTGGATCTGCAGCGCGAGCGCGTTGGCCTCGAAGCCCTTCTCCGCGGGGAACGTCTTGGCGATGGGCGTGAGCAGGTCCAGCAGCAGCCGCGCGCGCCTGCGCGTGGCTTCGTCCGGGGCGTGGTGGGCGAGGTCCGCCTGGGTGGAGGTGGCGAGCAGGAGCGCGAGGCCGCCCTCCACGATGGCCTTCTGGCGCAGCAGCATGCGCCGCACGTCCGCGTGCTCGATGATGGGGGACTGGGCGCGCGCGGTGTCGCGGATGCCGGCGGGGCGGCCCTGGGGGCGCTCGCGCGCGTAGGCGAGCGACTCCTGGTAGGCGACGGCGGCGGTGGACACGCCGTTGAGGCCCACCATGATGCGCGCCTCGTTCATCATCTGGAACATGCACGCGAGCCCGCGTCCGGGCTCGCCCACGAGCCAGCCGTGGCAGTCGTTGTTCTCACCGAAGTTGAGGACGAGGCTGGGCAGGCCGCGCCAGCCAATCTTGTGGATGACGCCGGCCACCTGGACGTCGTTGGGGACGAAGGCGTCGCCCTGGGGCCTCTTCGCGGGCACGGCGAAGAGGGACACGCCGCGCGTGCCGCCCTCCGCGCCCTCGATGCGGGCGAGGGTGAGGTGCACGACGTTGTCGGTGAAGTCCTGGTCGCCGCCGCTGATGAAGATTTTGGAGCCCTGGAGGCGGTAGGCGCCGTCCGGCGCGGGCGTGGCGCGCGTCTTCACGTCCGCGAGGCTGCTGCCGGCCTGGGGCTCGGTGAGGGCCATGGTGCCGGTCCACTCGCCGCTGTAGAGCCGGGCCATGAAGGTGTCGCGCAGGAAGGGCGTGCCGAAGACCTCCAGGAGGTGCGCGGCGCCTATCGTGAGGCCCAGGTAGCCATAGGCGCTCAGGTTGGCGGCCATGAGGTAGGCGCTGGCCACGGCGTGCACGGTGAGCGGGAGCTGCTGGCCGCCGACGTCGGGCGGGCGGGTGGCGGTGAGCAGGCCCAGGTCGACCATGCCGGCGTAGAGCGAGCGCATGGCCGGGTGGACGCGCACGCGGCCGTGCTCGAAGACGGGCGGGGCGGCGTCCATGGGCCGGTAGGTGGGGGCGAGCACCTCGCGGGCGAAGCGGCGGGTGCTGTCCAGCAGGAGCGCGAAGGTGTCGCGCGAGTGCTCCTGGAAGGCGGGGAGCGCACAGAGGGCGGCGGTGTCCAGCGCTTCGTAGAGCTGGAAGTCCACGTCGCGGTCCGACAGCAGGGGGTTGGGGCGGGGCACGCTCATGCCCGCTTTCCCTACCAGGACGCGATGGGGTCGTCGAAGTCGTCGTGCGGCGGGCATTCACCGCCGGACGCAGGAGGAGCGGCGTCCGGGCGTGGGGGCCGCGGAGGCAGCGGGGGCTTGGGCTTCCAGGTGGGGGGTGGGGGCTTGGGGCGTTGGGTGCCGGTGGTGTCTGGCATTGGCGCACCTCCATGTGGGGTGGTCCCGGCGGCGCTCTGGCAAAGGTGCGTCCCATGTCTGTCCATTGCCAGGCGGGGGGCCCCGGGGTCGCAGACACGGGTGGGGGCGGACAGGGAGACAAGGTCCCGCAGGGCGTGTCGGCTCAGGCCTGCGGGAGGGGCAGGCGCGACGCATCGTTGGGAGGTGGAGGTGGTTCAGATGCTCATCGTCGGCGCGATGGTGGTGGGAATCCTGTTGATGATGCTGGTGATAGGTGGGGTCATCGTGGGAGGGGCGCTCGCGCACAAGAACGCGCGCGAGGATGAGGCGCGGTGGGCGCGGGAGGACGCGGAGCGCGCGGCACGGCGCGACCGGGACAGGTCCGGGCCCGTGGGTGGAGAGCCCGTGCACGCGTGATGCGGTCTCCTCGCGTGGATGCGAGGATGCCGCGCCGTGCGATTCGCGCTGCTGTCATGGATGGTGTTGCTGGTGGGGTGCGCTGCCTCGGCGCCAGCCCCCACCCCGTTCGCGGACGCGAAGACGGGCCGCGGCCCCTGGACGGAAGTGCCCGCGGTCGAGATGCCCGCGGGGGACAACTCCATCCCCATTGGCCTGATACGGGATGTGGCGGACGCCTTCCTCACGCGTCCGGGGGCCCGGGCGTGCGACCCCGCGACGCTGCGGCCCATCCAGGGGTTGTCCACGGAGTACTGCGCGACCGTCTATGTCGCAGGCGGGCGAGAGGCCCTGTCCTGGCGCGTGTCCGAGCCGGTTCGCGGAAGCCACAGTCGCTGCTCCGCGCCTCAGCAGGTCCGGGACGCGGATTACCCGGCCTCGCAGGTCTGGGTGGTCGGGTTCATTCACAATCATCCGTGTGGCAGCCCTCCTTCGTCGGTGGACCTCATGGCCTGGCCGACGGATGCGATTGATCCGCTGACGGCCATGGCCGTGGTGCGCCTCGTCCCCGGCAATCCCGCGCCCGCCCTCTTCAAGAGCCTGGCAATCGAGATGGCCTCCGCCCTGGTCGCGGAGCGCATGGACGGCTCCCGGGTCTACCTGCGCTATTTTCCCACGGGTGAGGTCGAGCAATGGAGCGAACGGCGGCGAAGGTGGATCCTCCTGGGCACCTGCACGCCGACACAGAGTCACCTGGGGGCGGTGCCCCGGTGCACGAATGGCTCGCTGCGGCTGCTGCGTGAATAGGGAGCATCGATGAGGGGCAGGGTCGTGGCGGCAGGATGCATCGCGGTGCTCGCGGGATGTGCCGCGAAGCCGAAGGCGTGGACGGCGCCCATTGAATGGCCCGACGAGACGTCCGCCACGCTCGTGGGGCAACCCATGGAAGCCGGGGCCGCGGTGGCTGCCGCCGGCGCGGTACGGGAGTTCATCCGTACGAATCCCGACCCCACGTTGTTCCAGGGCTGTTCCACCCCCGAGCAGGGCCTGTCGGTCGCCGTCTTCACCGGGCCCACCCAGGGCCTCTACTTCGTCGCGATACACCAGGACTTCAGACGGTGTGGAGGGCCGCGCATCCGGGTGCTCGACGCATGGGATGCCTATGCCGTCACTCCCCAGGGAGAGGTGCTCGCGAAGGCCCCACCTCCGGCGGGAGATGCTTCCTTCGCGGCTCCGGAGACGGCGCCTCCTCCAGCGCCTCCCGCGCAAGAGGCTCCGGCCCCGCCGCCCGCGCCGGAGCCACAGGCTCCTGTTCCTACCGGGGACGCGGCGCGTAGTAGCGGCGCAGCCAGCGGCTGAGGCCGTCCAGGCCGGGGAAGAGGACGCGCTCGGTGATGTTCGCCTGGTCGAGCTTGTCCCTGACTTCCCACTTGAGCTTCGCCGGCACCACCAGCCGGCGCACGCCCTGGTGCTGGTGCCCCAGGAACTCGTTCAGGCTCAGCCCCGGCCCGTTCATCACCGAGAACAGCGCGAACTGATTCACGATGCGCGCGTCCAGCGACGGCGGCTCGAAGAACAACACGAACGGGTGCTCGCCCAACCCGTCGAACGTCGTCAGGTCCCCCGCCACCGTCGCCAGCATCTCCGCCGTGAACACGTCCGCCCCCTCCAACCGCAACTGCTCACGCAGCGGCCGGGGCAACTGCTGGTTCGTCTGGTGATAGTCCACGCACCAGACCGCGCCGTCCTGCTCCAGCAGGTCCACGCGCTCCGTCATGAAGTGCAGCGCCACGTAGGGGCTGAACGTCCAGTCCAACAGCCGCGTCGGCATCCCGTGATGCTGCGCCAGCGCCAGCCAGTCCCAGATGGACGTCAGCCGCTCCGTGCCCTCCACGCCTCGCGCGTACTTGCGGAAGGCCCGCAGCAGGTCCCGCTCCAGCCGGACGAACGCGCCCTGGCGGTTGAGCGTCGCCGTCAGGTCCAGCGTCGCGTCCGGGACGCCCCGGAACACGAAGCTCGTCCGGAACCGGCCCAACGGCTCGTTCCAGGAGCCCGCGAACAGCAGGTCCTGCAGCTCCAACCAGGATGTGACCCGACGCTCCTCCATCCGCTGTCCCCTCGCCGCCTGACAAGGTGGGCCGGGTCCTCCCGGGATGCAGGGGCCGGGCGCCCAGGACGCCCGGCCGGTTCAATCACAGACCCTGAAACACAAGACACCTCAGGGCTGCCCGTAGTTCGCCGGCTGCGTGAAGGCGAACGAGCTGGCGCCCGGCGCCTTGTCCTCGCGGAACAGGGGGCACTTGGCGCAGGTGAAGCTCTCCCAGTCCTGACGGACCGCCACGTCGATGCAGCCGCCGTAGAAGCGGCAGTGGACGTTGCGGTGCTCCTCGATGGAGAACGTATCGGCCCGCAGCGGGAGGTGGAACTTGGTGGGACGCGGCTGTGGACAAGGCATTGGATTCTCTCTAGCCCCCCTCGTGGGTGCTGATTCCCTCTACTGACTGGTGCGTCGCGTCATTCCCGGCCGTCCGCCGCCTGGAACCTGAACGCCCGCACCCAGGCTCATCGCTGCCAGCAGAAGACGGTGTGGGTGTGACACATTCAAAAGGCACAACAGCCTAATGACGTCGGGCGCCCCTGGCCCGTCCCGCCAGGATGTCTGCCTTCACGCGGAGCAACCAGCCGGGCGGGCCACCGGAATCTTCACGCCCGGAGCGCTTTCCCGCGAGAATGCGGCGCGTGAGCTCCCCCGCCCGACCCCCTCGCGATTCCTCCCGCTGGCTGAGCGCCCTGGCCGTGCTGTCGCTCGTGCTGCTCAGCGGCTGTTCCGCCTTCTCCCGCGCGGTGCGCGAGGGCGACGGCGCCGTGAAGGAGCGCCACTGGGCGGAGGCCGAGGCCGCCTACCTGCGCGCCCTGGCCGCGGACCCGGAGGCCTCTGAAATCACCGTGAAGCTGCGCGCGGTGCGCAAGGAGTGGGGCGCGGAGGTGTACCAGGAGGCCGGCGCCGCCCACGCCTCCGGGGACCTGCCGTCCGCCACCAGGCTGCTGGTGCGCGTGCTGGAGCTGGACCCCGACCATGATGGGGCCCGCGCGCTGCTCGCCCAGACGCTGGAGGCGCGCGTGCAGGTGGCCCTGGGGCTGCTCAAGGAGGAGAAGCTCCAGGACGCCCGCGCGGAGCTGGACGCGGTGCTGGCCGTGTCTCCGGAGCACGTGAACGCCCGCAAGGGCGTGGACGCCGTGCAGGTGGCGTGGGCGAAGCGCTTCTTCGCCAGCGCGGAGACGCTGGAGAAGTCCGGCAAGCTGGGCAACGCGCTCGTGGCCTACGTGCGCGCGGACCAGGAGCGCGTGGGCGCCACCGCCGCCCGCGAGCGCGCGGAGGCCGTGCGGCAGCGGCTGCGCGACGAGGTGGCCTTCCTGGTGGTGGCCACGCCCGTGGAGGACAACGCGCAGGCCCCCGACGTCGCCCAGCGGCTGAGCGCGGGCCGGCTGGCGTCCGCGCTGCCCACGAAGCTGCCCCTGAAGGTCGTGACGGAGGCGCCCCCGGGCCGCGTGGGCGTGAAGCTGGATTTGTCCCTGGAGCGCGTGCTGCCGCTCAAGGCGGTGGAGGACTCCCAGCGCAGCCAGCGCTACCTCGCGGGCAACCGCTCCGTGCCCAACCCCAGGCGCGGCGACTACGAGAAGAAGCTGCTGGAGGCCGAGCGCACCCTGGAGGGCGTGGAGCGCAAGCAGGCCGCCGTGCTGCGCGAGTACCTGCGCGCCCAGGTGGAGCTGGGCACGCTGCGCGACGCCGCCGAGCGCTGCCGCGAGCGGGAGAAGCGCGAGTGCCGCGCGGCCATCCAGGAGTGCGGCGAGGAGGCCCGCGACGCGAAGAGCCCGGGCAAGGTGCCTGGCGAGTGCGACCCGGAGCGGTGCTCGGGGCAGTGCACCCAGGACGAGGGCCTGATGTCCCAGAAGGCCAAGGCGACGCGCGTGCTGGAGCTGGCGGTGCAGGCGGCGCTGGAGAAGGCGGAGCTCCAGCGCTCCGAGGTGCAGCGCAACCGCGACGCCGTCTTCCGCGAGCCCATCACCGTGGAGGAGCCCATGTACTCGGACTTCGTCTACGACGTGCAGTTGCACCGGCTCACCGTGACGGCCACCGTGACGTCGGTGATGCGCGACCTCCTGGCGCCCCAGCAGGTGCCCGCGCCCAGCACGCAGGACTACGCGGTGCTGCACGAGGACCTGGCGCACAAGGGCTATGACCGCTACGGCGTGCTCGCGGACCCCGTGCAGCTTCGCAACGAGCTGGAGCTGCGCGTGGACGCGGGCGACAAGGCCGTGGCGGACGTGGCGAAGCACGTGAAGGAGCGCTTCGACCTGTACCGGGGCAAGCGCGTGGAGGACGCCCGGCGCGGCATGGTGCGCCCCGGCGCGGAGGACGTGGTGGAGACCGCCGTGCGCGCGCTGCTGCTGACCGCGGACGCGCCGCCGCAGGACATCCTCCAGCCCGTCGCCCGCGCGCGCGGCCTCACCCGGCCGGAGGCCCTCCTGGGCGTGGGGCAGTAGCCGCTCTCAGTCCAGGCTGGCGCTCATCTCCGGGCGCTCCAGCCGCAGCGCCTCCACCCGGCGCCTGCGCGCTCCCGCGATGGTCAGGTGCCACGCGGCGGCGGCCAGGCCCACGCAGAAGCAGCCCGCCCACAGCGCGGTGGCGCCCACGTGGCCCAGCATCGCGCCGCCCAGCGCGGGGGCGGCGCTGGACGCCAGGCCCCACATCATGTGGTACGCGCCCTGGTAGCTGCCGCGCAGCTCCGCCGGCGCCAGGTCCGCCACCACCGACGGCGCCACCGGCGAGTGGACGATCTCCCCCAGCGTCCACACCGCCACCGCCGCCATCGCGAGCGGCACGGTGGCCGGCAGCGCGTGCAGCCCGAAGCCCACGGCGGTGAGCACGCCCGCCACCGCCAGCGCGGTGGAGCGGCGCACCCGGCCCACGCCTCGCACGACCAGGGGCTGGAGCGCGACGATGAGCACCCCGTTGACGGACATCACCAGCCCGTACTCGGCGGGCGTCAGGCCCTGCTGGGTCAGCGTCACCGGCAGGCTCATGAAGCTCTGGTGGAAGAGCAGGGCCAGCGCGAACACCGGCAGGCAGAAGGCCAGGTACACGCCGTCCCGGAAGGGCGTCAGCACCGCCCCCAGCGGGGAGTGCGCCGCGTGCGCCGCCCGCGCCTCCGGGGGCCGCGTCTCCGGCACGAACGCCCAGACGCAGCAGCCGTAGAGGAACGTGGTCACCGCGTCCGCGATGAAGAGCAGCCGGTAGCCCAGCCCCGCCAGCAGGCCCGCCAGCGGCAGCGCGATGGCGAAGCCCAGGTTGATGACCCAGTAGAGCAGCCCGTACGCGCGCGCCCGGTCCTGGGGCGGCACCAGGTCCGCCACCGCCGCGGACACCGCCGGCCGGTATAAATCCCCAAGGATGCCCAGCAGGAAGGCCGCCACCGCGATGCGGCCCGGCGTCTCCGAGTGGCCGATGAGCAGCATGGCCCCCGACCCCAGCCACAGGCCCCCCGCCAACGTCAGCCGCCGGCCCACCCGGTCCGCGAGCATGCCCCCCAGGGGCGCCGCCAGCACCGCGCCCGCGCCGTTGAGGGCCACGATGAAGCCCGCCTGCTCCACGCTGAAGCCGCGCTCGCGCGTGAGGTAGAGCGCCAGGAACGGCGCGACGAAGGACCCCAGCCGGTTCACGAAGGTGCCCACCCACAGGACCCAGTACGTCCGTGGCAGGCCACCCCCGCCCAGCGCTCTCAACACCGTGGCAACGGGATTCATGGCGTGTGCCCGACGGCCGTGGGGTGGAGGGACTGACCGCGGGCGCCCGTCAGCATGCCCCCGATTCCAGCCGCGCGCGAAACGCGACTTCCCCGGGCGCGCCTTCAAGGCGCTGGACATCGCTTCCGGGCTCCTCCAGGTTGCCGCGCCAATCCACACCCAGGAAGGCGGGACGCAAGGCGGGCATGGGGCAGGTCATCGGTCTTTTGGGGGTGTGCCTGGTCCTGGGCGTCCTGGCGCGGCGCAGCGGCCGGTTCCCGGAGGGGACGGCGCCCGCGTTCAACGTCTTCCTGCTCAACGTGTCCCTGCCGGCGCTGGTGCTGCGCGCCATGCACCGGCTGGAGTTCGCGCCGGGGCTGGTGGTGGCCGCCGCGGCGCCGTGGCTGCTCTTCGCGGGCGCGACGCTCTTCATGCGGCTGCTCGGGCCGAGGCTGGGGCTGGCGCGCGAGTCGGTGGCGGCGCTCATCCTCACCGCGGGGCTGGGCAACACGGCCTTCGTGGGCCTGCCCATGGCCGCCGCGCTCCTGGGGCCCCCGGGCGTGCCGGTGGCGGTGGTGGCGGATCAACTGGGCTCGTTCCTGGTGCTGGCGACGCTCGCCACGCTGACGGCGGCGAGGGCCCGCGCCCGGACGGAGCTGTCCGTGCGCACGCTCCTCCGCAAGGTGCTGGGGTTCACCCCGTTCCAGGCGCTGGTGGTGGCGCTGCTCCTGCGCCCAGTTCCCTTCCCGGACTGGCTGGAGTCCGTGCTCCAGCGGCTGGGCGACCTGCTCACGCCGCTGGCGCTGTTCGTCGTGGGCTTCCAACTGCGGCTGAAGGGGCTGTGGCCGCGCGCGCCGGCGTTGGCGCTGGGGCTGTCCTACAAGCTGGTGCTCGCGCCGCTGGCGGTGATGGGCCTGCTGATGCTCATGCCCGGGCTGGCGCTGGTGGTGAGGCAGGCCACGGTGCTTCAAATCGCCATGGCGCCCATGGTGACGGCGGCCATCCTCGCGGCCGAGCACGACCTGGACGCGGACCTGGCGGTGCTGATGGTGGGCGTGGGCATCCCGCTGTCGTTCTTCACCGCGCCGCTGCTGCTGTCCCTGGTGCACTGACGCCCGTGCGGCGGAGGGGTCGCACGGGCGCTTTCGTCATCGCCGCGCCGGGAAGGAGACGTGCCCCCGGGCGGGCTGTCAGCATGGGGAAGGGCGCCCGTTGCTTCAGGCGAGCGCCGTGGTCTCGAAGGAGAGCTCGACGCCATTGGGCTTCACGCGCATCTGCGGGCGCGACAGCACATGGCACTGCGGGCAATAGCCGTGGGCACCGGCTGGCGTGGCCCGGATGGAGACCGCGCCGCCACACATCATGCAGCCCTCGGGAAGATCGAAGTCCGCGAACCGCTCTCCGCTCTGGGTCTCGAAGTGGGTCATGCCATTGAGTTAACGCAGGATCCGCCCGACACAAGCAGACCGTCGCCGCGCCGCGAGGACCCGGTGTGGCGCCCTGCCCCACCTTTCAGGGACAGAAGCCCGCCCTCCAGGGCAGCCTGCAAAGGTTACCGGCCGGGCTCCCACTGCTCACCCTTGGACAGCGCAAGCTGTTGGTCGGGCTCGCGGGCGCTGGCACGGGGATTTCATGGCGTACCCCCTCGGACAGCAGCGGGACGGGGGAGGCGTGGGATGGGTGCAGGGAACACAGTGAAGGTCATGTGCGACCGGAAGGGCTGGCGCGTGGAGGTGGCGCACGCGGGGGGCGTGCGGCGCTACCGGTACGGCAGCGAGTCCCAGGCGCGCTACTTCGCGGCGGTGTTCGAGCTGGGGCCCAGCGTGCTGCCCCCCAAGAACCATGCGCGAAGGCGGCGGGAGCCCCGCTTGGCTCTACCCAATGAGGTCTCTTTCGGAGAGGCTTGGCTTCATGAGTGATGCTCCCAAGCCCAAGCCCTTCATCCTCCCCAACCGGCAGCACGTCACCAAGGAGCCGGATCCCGGCGGCCGTTGGTCCGCGCAGTTCCCGGACATGATTGGTTACACCAGCCAGGGCGGCGGCAAGGTGCCGGCCGACTTCGGGTGGAACACCAACCCCAAGCAGTGGCAGGAGGAGCTGACGCCGCAGACGCTGGCGGAGCGCTTCGAGGAGCTGCGCATCCTGCCTCCGAAGAAGGACGCCCCCGCGCTGCCCGCGCCGGCCACGCCCGCGAAGCCCTGAGCCGGCCAGCCGTTCGCCTCCTGGGCCCGGTGGCACCCGGGCCTTGTCGAGGCGGGGCCCGCTAGCTGAACGGCAGGCTGGCCAGCCGCTCGCGGAAGCGGGCGAGCAGGTCGCGCGCGCCGGCCTCGTTGAGCCCCGCGGAGGCCTCCTGACGGCCCTTGCGCAGGAACGCGTCGAAGGGCGCCGAGCGGCCCGAGAGCGCGCCCGCCGCGGCCACCGCCTCCTCCAGGACGCGCGCCGCGCCCGGAGAGCCCAGCTCCAGGTGCATCTCCACCTGCTCCAGCCGGACGCCGCTCGCGGCCCACACCTCGCGGTCGTGCACGGTGAGCCACGCGCGGGTCAGCTCCTCCATCGCCTCTTCCAGCAGCGCGAGGAAGGGCTCCACCAGCCCGGGCAGCACGTCCGGCCCCAGCTCGGCGCGCGCGCCCGCTTCGCGCAGCCGGCCTCGCGCCGCCACGATTTCGCGCTTGGTGGGCGTCTTCAGCGCGAGCGACGCGGGCAGGGACACGAACGCGGCCAGGCTCTCCTCGGCCTGCCTCGCCAGCGCGGGCCGCTGGGCGTCCGTGGCCTTCGCGGCGCGCTCCAGCCGTCCTTGCAGTGAGCGGCGCAGGTCCGCCGCCGCGCCCCGCAGGGCCACGCGCGCGCCCACCTGGTTCGCGTAGCCGGGCACCACGTCCTCGCGGCGCACGTCCGCGAAGGCCGCGGCGGTGAGGTACACGAGGTCGCCGATGCGGTTGCGGAAGTCCGCGCGCGACGCGGCCAGCTCCGACATCAGCGTCCAGCGGTCGCTCACCACCTCCGGCCGGCGCATCTGCACGCCCAGCTCCTGCAAGCGCCTGGACAGGCGCTCCGCGCTGGCGTGCAGCACGGCCTCCGCCTCCTGCGACAGGCGCTCGTCGGAGCTCGCGGGCGGCGGGGCCCAGCCGCCGTCGCTGGGCGTGGCGGGGCGCGCGGGCGGCGGGAAGGCGTCGCGGATGGCGGCCACCAGCTTGTTGACGTCCGTCAGCGTCTCGCCGATGGCGGGCGCCATCGTCTCCCAGAGGGACAGGTCCGCGGCGTCGTCGGGCTCGGCGGTGGTGGGCTCGTACTTCACGATGCTCAGGTGCCCCAGCCGGTCGATGGCGACCGCGGCGGCCTGGTAGACCTTGCGCAGCCGCGTCGCGAAGTCGCGGTCCATCAAGGCTTCGAGCAGCGCATCCAGGCGGGGCGGCAGGGCATCCTGCGGGGGGCGGTTCTTCGACACGGCCATGACGCGTCACCCTAGCCCAGCCACCCCACGGATACGTCAACGGGGGGAGGTGGGGACCGGCCCCGCGCTTTCCGGCGTACAGTGGAAAGACGGGGAGAAGACGCATGACAGATGGCATCCAGCGCCGGCGATGGGTGGCCGGAGGGCTCGGGCTGTTGTTCGTGGGGGGAGGCCTGGCCTTCATGGCCTCCGGGCGGTGTCTGTCCGCCTGGATGTTCCAGGGCGTGGAGGTGCCGGCGTGTCCGGACGGCGAGCTCCGCCAGACGGTGAGCGTGTCCACCGGCGCGCTCGCGCGCGGGGTCTCCGGCCGGGTGGATGTGCAGGCGGTGGCGCACGGCGTGGACGCGGAGGGCCGCGAGCTCCGGGCCCCGGTCGGCCGGGGCTCCGCGGCGCTGTTCCTGGTGGACGCGGCCGGCAAGGAGACGCCGCTGCCGCCGGACGCGGAGGGCCGCTGGGAGCGCGAAGGAGACGGCCCCCTGTTCGCGCCGGTGACGCTGCCCGCGGTGCCGGACGGCGACTACCTGCTGCGCGCGCGCGTCACCACGCCGCTGGGCGCCGGCACGGTGGACGCGGCGCTGCCCCTGTACGCGCCCGCGCGGGTGCGCGTGCTGACGGACCGGCCCCTCTACGAGCCCGGGCACCGGGTGCGCTTCCGCGCGGTGGCGCTGCGCGCGAAGGACCTGTCGCCGCTCGACGGGCGGCCGGGGACGTGGAAGGTGACGGACCCCTCCGGCGAGGTGGTGCTGGAGGAGCGCGCGCCCGCGGGCCCCTGGGGCGTGGTGGCGGGGGACTTCCCGCTGGACCGGGGCGCGCCCACGGGCACGTGGACGGTGGCGTGGTCCAGCGGCGGCGCCTCCGGTGACGCGGCCTTCACGGTGGAGCCCTTCACGCTGCCGCGCCTGCGCATGGAGGCGAGGAGCCCCCGGCCCTTCTGGCGCGCCGACGACACGCCGGAGGTGACGGGGCAGGTGTCCTACGCGTCCGGCGCGCCGGTGGCGGACTCGGACGTGACGCTGACGTGGAGCCACGCGGGCGCGTGGCCGCCTCCGACGGAGTGGCTCCGGGGCGAGCTGCCCACGAAGGCGCGCACGGACGCCGCCGGCCGCTTCCGCGTGACGCTGCCGCGCGTGCCCCAGGACCTGCGCGGCCAGGCCACGCTGAGCGCGAGCCTGGAGGCGAAGGACCCCACGGGCGAGCCGGTGCGCGGCGGCGTGTCGCTCCTGTTGTCCGAGGACGCGCTGGCCGTGTCCTCCGTGACGGAGCTGGAGGACGGGCTGGTGGCGGGCTTCAACAACCGCGTCTACCTGCGCGCCACCACCGCGTCGGGCCAGGTGCTGCCGGGCGCGGAGGTGACGGTGACGCGCGCGTGGGACCCGCGCGACCCGGGCGTGAGCGCGGTGGCGGACGAGGACGGTGTGGCCGCCTTCCAGTTGGACCCGGGCCCCGCGGTGAACGTGGTGGTGCCGCCCCTGCCGGTGCGCGTGCAGCCGCGCCCGCCGCCCGTGTCGCTCGTGTCGTCGCGGGACCTGCTGGGCGCGCAGGGAGGGCAGGCGTCGCTGGAGGATCAGCTCGCGCTGGAGCGGCTGCTGCCGGTGCTGCACCCCTGCGCGCGCTTCGTCAGCCCGGCCTCCGGCGCGGCCCTGGCGGAGTTCGCGGTGCGGGTGGGCGCGGCCGGGCAGGTGCTGGACGTGGGCGGCGCGGAAGAGGGGCTGGAGGCGTGCATGGCGGCGGCGCTGCGCGCGAAGGGACTGCCGGCGCGCGCGGAGCGGATGCTCCAGTTGCGCTTCCAGGTCCGGGACCCGGGGCTGCCCTCCTTCCGCTGGGACACGCAGGTCGCCTTCGGGGACGAGCGGGGCGTGAGCGAGGGGCTGACGCTCGCCGCGCTGGACGCGCGCTCGTGCCTGCCGTCCACGCTGGACCGCGCCGTGGCCCTGCCCGGCGCGCTGACGTGGCGGCTGTGGGCGGACAAGCCGGAGCTGGCGCTGTCCTGGGTGGCGGAGCCCGCGCCGGAGGACGCGCTCCCGGCGGCGGCGCTGGCGTGCGTGAAGGAGCGCTTCGCGCGCATCCGCGTCCCGGCCTCGATGCGGGCGGAGCTGCTGACGGGACGGCGGTTGCCGGAGGCCATGGGCGTGGTGCGCTTCACCGCGCAGCCCACGTACGGCGGAAGCGGCACGCCCCGGCCGCCGCAGGCCACCACGTTCCTGGGCTACGAGCTGAGGGTCCGGGCGAAGTGGGACGGCCAGGACATGGGGGAGACGAAGTTCGTGCTGCGCCCCGCGAACCTGCGGCCGCTGCGCCTGCGCGCGACGCCGGTGCTGGCGAAGGCGGGCGAGTCCGTGAAGGTGGAGCTGCTGCGCGGCCCCGGCTTCCAGGGCGAGCTGCCCCCGACGCTGGAGCTGGTGGCCGGACAGACGCGGCTGAAGGAGAAGGTGGACCCGGCCACGCGCTCCGCGCGCTTCACGCTGCCCCAGGACTTCGAGGGCTGG
This sequence comes from Corallococcus sp. AS-1-6, assembly GCF_020037015.1. Classification (GTDB taxonomy): domain Bacteria; phylum Myxococcota; class Myxococcia; order Myxococcales; family Myxococcaceae; genus Corallococcus. Next base: position 67,615 of record NZ_JAIQDE010000026.1, read on the forward strand.
GCGCAGGTGGAGGGCGTGCCGGCGACCGCGCGCGTGTACGTGGCGCCCCGCGCGTCGCTGTCCGTGGAGGTGGCTCCGGACAAGCCCGCGTACGCGCCCGGGGAGCTGGCGCACCTCCAGGTCCACACGCGCGTGGACGGCAGGGACGGCGAGGCGGCGGTGGGCCTCTTCGGCGTGGACGAGACGCTGTCCCAGTTGGTGGTGCTGCCGGGCGCGGACGCGCTGGACGGGCTGCGGCCCTCGCCCTCCGTGGCCACCCCGGCCTTCGGCGTGCTGGACGGCCAGGCGCTGGCCATGGGGCGCATCCGGGGCGCGAACGCGGCCGCGGCGGCGCTCCTGCGCGTCACGGCGGTGCCCTCGCTGGAGGACGAGGAGCCGCCCCTGACGGCGAGCGCCACGAGCCCCTTCTCCCCGGACGCGGAGCTGACGGAGCCCTTCTACGCGGTGCTGACGGAGCTGCACGCGCGCACGCGCAAGTGGGAGGAGACCGCGCCCGCGGGTGAGACGTTGGACCCCGCGGGGCTCGCGCGCCTGTGGGCGGAGTCGCTGGCCGCGTGCGAGCAGCGCGGGCAGAAGGTGACGGACGCGTTCGGCCGCAAGCTGCGGCTGTCGCGCCTGCCGCGCGATCTGCTGGCCCTCACGGATCCGCGCGCGGTGGTGGTGAATGGAACGCGGTTGCCGGAGGACGTCGTGAACTGGGACGCGTGGGTCGCCCGGGAGGCGCCATGAAGCAGCGCTCGTGGATGTCCGGGGCCGTGGGCCTCGGGGTGGGGTTCGTGCTGGGCGGAGTCACGCTCGCGCTGGTGGCGGGGGATGTCATCCGCCGCACCATGGGCCAGTCCGCCGCCGCGCTCGCGGGGGACGGCGTCGTCGTCACCATGGCGCAACGCCCCGGCGGTCCGGAGGGCATGAAGCGCAAGGCGATGAAGGGCTTCGGCTCGTCGAACGCCTACGACGAGGCCGTCGGTTCGCGGGGGGGCGGCGGACCGGCCGAGGCTCCGAAGGCCGCGGCGCCCGTGATGGAGATGGCGGCGCCTCCGGAGCCGGAACTGGAGGAGGGGGGCGTCAGCGCGGACAAGGGCGGCGCTGGCGCGCCCACCCGCGCGTGGTTCCCGGAGACGTTCCTCTTCGAGCCCCTGGTGGTGACGGACGCGAGCGGCTCGGCGACGGTGCCGGTGCGCGTGCCGGACCGGCTGACGCAGTGGCGGGTGCTGGCGCTCGCGCACTCGCGCTCCGGCGCGCAGGCGGGGGCGGTGACGTCCTTCGCGGGCACGCTGCCCACGTACGTGGATCCGGTGTCGCCGCCCTTCCTGCGCGCGGGCGACACGGTGCGCCTGCCGGTGCAGGTGGTGAACACCACCGACAAGGCCGTGGAGGCCGCGCTCAAGGTGGACGTGAAGGGCGCGCAGGTGGAGTCCGGCGCGCGCACGGTGCGGGTGCCCGCGCGCGGCAGCGTGGTGGAGTGGGTGACGGTGAAGGCCCGGGGCGCGGGGCCGGTGACGCTGCGGGCCTCGCTGGGGGACACGGACGCGGTGGTGCGCGACTTCGACGTGTGGGCCACCGGCCAGCCCGTGGTCCAGACGCGCGGCGGCTCCCTGGCGGCGCCGCGCACGCTGTCCCTCGCGGTCCCCGCGGACGCGCAGGCCGGCAGCGAGCGGGTGCGCCTGCAGGTGTATCCGGGCGCGCTGGGCATGGTGCGCGCGGAGCTGGCGGCGGTGGAGCGCCGGCCGGTGGACGTGGCGGGGGACGCGTACGCGCTGCTGCTCGCGGGCCAGGCGCCGGAGCTCCTGAGGTCGCTGGGCGAGACGGCGGACCCCGCGGCGCTGAAGGCGCTGTCGCTGGTGGCGACGCAGCGGGTGCTGCGCGCGGCGCGGGCGCCGTCGGTGGAAGTGGCGACGCGGCTCGCGGAGGGCGCGCTGGCCCACCCGGACAACCCGGTGCTCTCGCGGCTGGGCGAGCGGCTGGTGGCGCAGGTGGCCCAGGCGCAGCGGCCGGACGGCACCTGTCTGGGCGGTGAGGGCTGGACGCTCCAGCGCCTGCTGGTGGCGACGGCGGACTGCGCCCGCACGGTGCGCGCGGCGCAGGGCACCCCGGAGGGCAGGCAGCGCGCGGCGGCCTTCACCGTGCGCGCGTCGGGCGTCTTCGAGCGCTACCTGCCGCAGGTGAAGGATGGCTATACGGCGGCGGTGCTGCTGGCGGAGGGCGCCGCGGAGGGCAGCGTGGCGGACGCCCTGCGCGCCCGCGTGCGGGAGGCGCTGAAGTCCGGCGCGGACGGCACCGCGTGGCTGCCGGTGGATCCGGACACGGTGCGCGCGGACGGGGAGGCGCCCTCGGAGGCGGAGGCCACGGCGATGGCGGTGCTCGCCCTCCAGGGCGATGCGAAGGCGCCGCTCGCGGACCTGGGCGCCTGGCTGCTCGCGCACTACACGCCGGGCCTGGGCTGGGGGGATGGGCAGGCCAACCGCGTGGGGCTGCGCGCCGCGCTGGCCCTCTTCAAGGACCCGCTGCCGGCCCGGGTGCGCGTGACGGTGGCGCGCGACGGACAGGTCGTCACGGAGGGCACCTACGACACGCAGGCGCTGCGCCAGGTGCTGGCGCTGGAGGCCGCGGCGCCGGGCTCGGCGGGCACGCACACGTGGACCGTGCGCGCGGAGCCCGCGGTGCCGGGGCTGGGCTTCTCCCTGGCGCTGTCCGCGGCGGTGCCCTGGAAGCGCGAGGTGAAGGGCGGCCTGCAACTGGCCGTGACGGCGCCGGCGGAGGCGCGCGTGGGGCAACTGACGAACGTGCGCGTCCAGGTGGGTGCGCCGTCCTCGCTGCCGCTGCGCTTCCAGCAGGAGCTGCCCGCGGGCGTGCAGGTGGACCCCGCGAGCCTGGCCGCGCTCGTGGCGTCCGGACAGGTGACGTCCTGGGATGTGCAGGATGGAGCGTTGTCCCTGGACCTTTCTCCCAGGGAGCAGGGCGCGCCGGTGCAGGTGGAGTTCCGCGTGCTGCCCACGCTCGCCGGGACGTTGCAGGCGGGCGCGGCGCGACTGGGCGTGCCTGGCCGGCCGGACATCACCGCGTCGCTGCCGCCCACCACCTGGGCGGTGCGCTGAGGCCCTCCGGCGTCCGTGGGGTCATTCTCCACTCACGGCGCCGGTGCTGGTCCCTTCCGTCCGGCCCCGGAGGCGGGTGGAATGGGCGCCTGGCGCGCGGCAGGGGCCCGTCCCGCCGGGTGCCCCCCGCCCGGTGCAATCGCCGCCCTCATGCGTACACTGCAAGGAGTGCGGCGGAGATGCTTCGTGCGCTGCGGCGAGGAAACCGGATGGAGCTTGAAGGCTCCGAACAGGAGGAACTGACCCACGCCCTCCTGGGCGCGTTCACCTCGGTGGAGGAGCTCCACCGGATGGTCCAGGTGAAATGCGGCCGCAGCCTGGTGCCCCCCGTCGAACGGGAGGGGGCGGCGCGGGCGCGGGCGCTCGTGCGCACCGCGGAGGCGGAGGGGTGGACGGACGTGCTGGTGCGCGGCGCGCACGCGGCGGCGCCGAGCCATCCGCGCATCCGCCGCTTCCTCCAGAGCTACCTGTCCTCCGTGCAGCGCAGCGTGTCCGGCAGCACCCTGGCGCGCATCGTCCAGCAGTCCCGGCTGGCGCTGACGCCGCAGGTCTGGCGCGACCGGCTGGCCACGCTGTCGCGGCGCGTGTGCCGCGTGGAGCTGGAGGGCGGCCGCGCGCTGGGCACGGGCTTCCTGGTGGCGCCGGACGTGGTGCTGACGAACTCGCACGTCATCGAGCACCGGCTGCTGGAGGCGCTGCGCGTGCGCTTCGACTTGAAGGTGCTGCCGGACCGCATCGCGGTGCACCGCGGCCGGGTGTACGCGGTGAAGGCGTGCCTGGCGCAGAGCCCGCACAGCCCGGCGGACCTGATGCACCCGCGCCCGCGCGAGGCCACGCGCGACGAATTGGACTACGCCTTCCTGCTGATCCACGAGGCCCCCGGCGAGGACCGGCTGGGGGACCAGCGGCGCGGCTTCATCCCGCTGGCCCCTTCGTCGCCCACGGCGTTCGCGCCCGGCGCGCTGGCGCTCGTGGTGCAGCACCCGAAGGGGCGGCCCATGCAGGTGGCGCTGGACACGTTCCAGGCGGTCAACCGCTCCCAGACGCGGGTCACCTACTGCACCAACACGCACCCGGGGTCGTCCGGGTCGCCGTGCTTCACGCCGGACCTGGAGCTGGTCGCGCTGCACCACAGCGGAGACCCGCGCCCCGGCCACGAGTCCGCCGAGGACGACGAGGGCATCCCCCTGGACACCATCCGCGCGAGCCTGTCCGGGAGCGTGCTGCGCCGCCTGGGCTGGGAGTGAAACAAGGCCCCGGTCGAACATGCGGGCGCGGAGGAGGGGACTGCTATCGTCCGCGCGCATGCGCCTCCCCGCTCGAAGCACCCTGGCCGCGAAGGTCCCGCTCTCCACGGGCGTGACGCTGGCGTGCGCCGTGCTCTGCCTGTGGCCCATGCTCGCGGGCGCGGCGCCGCGCTTCGGCCTCGCGGGCCTGTCCTCCAACAACGAGGTGCGCCTGCGCACGTCCACCGCGCACCTGGAGACGGTGCTGCGCGTGGACCTGCTGCCCACGCCCATGGACGCCTCCCCGGAGTCGCCGCGCGACGCGGAGGCCACGCGGGTGACGGTGCTGGTGGATCCGCTGCTCGCGGCGGACGGCACGCAGGTGCCGGTGACGGTGCGCGTGGGCGCGGCGGAGGGCGTCGCGGAGGTGCCCATCTCCGTGAGTCAGCCGGTGACGGTGACGCTGTCCGCGGACCTGCCCTCGGCCGGTGACTTCCACGGCCGCGTGGTGCTCCTGGGCGACGGCGTGCGGGAGTCCACTCCGCTCATCGTGCGGCGCGTGGCGGCGGCGCCCACGGTGCAGTTCTATCCGGTGGCCCCCGCGCGCGGTTGGACGCTGGGGCCGTTCTCCGGCAAGGCCACGGTGCGGCTGGCCTTCCGGGAGACGGCGGGCGTGGGCGGCGTGGTGGGGCCCGCGGCGGTGGTGCAACTGGACCGCAAGGCGGGCGGCTCGGGGGACGGCGCCGCGCCCGTGCAGGCGCAGGACGCGACGTGGTCCTTCCGCGGACCGGAGGGCCTCCTGGAGGTGCCCGCCTACGGCACCGGCCTCTTGAGCCTGGACGTGGATGGCCTGCCGGAGTCCGGCGAGTACACCGGCACGGTGCGGCTGCTCGTGCCGGAGGGCGGCGCGGTGGAGCAGGCCTTCACCGTCTGGGTGAAGACGCCCGCGATGTTCGGCGCCTTCCTCATCTTCCTGGGCGTGGTGACGTCCGCGGCGGTGCGCTTCTACGTGCAGCGCGTGCGTCCGCGCGTGAACCTGCGCAGCCGCGCGGAGGCCGCGCGCCAGAAGCTCCAGTCCCTGGTGCCCGCCCGTCCCCTGGAGCGCGAGGCCACCGTGGCCGCGTCGCTGCGCCGTCAGGTGGACGCGCTCCTCGCGGACATCCAGCGGCCCTTGAGCGGGCTCGTCGTGCAGGACTCCGTGCTCGCCCTCTTCGAGGCCCGCCTCCAGCTCTTCTCCCTCTGGTCCGTGCTCCTGCGTCAGTTGGAGGGGCTCAGGGGCGTGGCGCTGCTGGACGCGGAGCGCAAGCTCAAGGCGGTGGAGACGCTGCTCCAGAACGACGAGGCCACGTCCGCGGACTTCAGCGAGCAGGCGCAGATGCTGCGCACGCTCGACCTGGAGGCGGTGGCCCGCGCGGTGCTGGAGGCGCGGCTGACGGAGCTGGAGCAGCAGTCGCGCACGCTGGCCTCCCAGCGCGGGGATGACCCCGTGAGCCGCCGGCTCCAGGGCGAGCTGCCCCTGTACGTGCTGCGCGCGCGCCAGCAGTTGCCGGGGCCCGACCTGGAGGCGTCCCGCCGGCTGGTGGAGACCGCGCGCGAGGCGTTCCTCGAAATCCTCCTGACGGACCTGGAGGACGCCCTCACCGCGAAGGAGCTGCCCGGCGGCTTCACGCAGGAGGAGTGGGCGGCGCTGCGCCTGCGCGTGGGCGAACAACTGGCCCGGGCGCGGGCCCGCGTGCACGCCAGCGTGGACGAGGCCTACCTCTACTACCAGTCCGCGCACGCGCTGTACCTGCGCGAGCTGGTGGACAACCTGGAGGAGGCGCTGACGCAGCTCCAGGCCCAGGCCGGCGGCGGGCTGAACACCCTGGCGGACGACTGGCGGACCGGGGCGGACGCGCGGCTGGCGGCGGCGCGCGAGCACCTGGACAAGGGCGAGGCGAACCTGGCCGCGGCGGAGTACCGCGCCGCCCGCGAGGACTTCTCGCGCCACGTCACGCTCCCGCCGCCCCCGGTGTCCATGGGCGGCCGGCTGGCCCTGGAGTCCGTCCCCTCCGCCGTGACGCTGGACCCCTTCTCGCAGCCGGCCGCGGAGTCGCCCCCGCCGCCCTCGCCGCTGCCCGGCGGGCCCGCCACCGGGAACCTCTCCCCGCTGCCGCCGTCCTCCACGAAGGCGAGCACCGACGTGCTGGTGCACCTGGACTGGATCCCCCTGCCGCGCTCGCGCGACCTGTGGAAGGTGGAGCTCGCGGTGCTGGGGATGATGTCCATCATCGCGGTGCTGCTGGGGCTCCAGGTGCTGGACGTCTTCGCGCCCACGTGGGGCGGCTCCGGCGCGTGGATGACCGCCTTCCTCTGGGGCTTCGGCCTGCACCAGGTGGGCAACGCCACCTTCGACGGCCTGTGGGGCATGGTGTCGCGGCTGGAGAAGTAGCCTCAGGCCTTCTTGCCACGGATGGCGCGCGCGGCCAGCCGGTCCACCAGCGCGGGCGCCACCAGCTTGAGCACCTGGCCCACGCGGCCGGTGAGCGTCATCACCAGCTCCCGGTCGCGGCGCTCCATGGCGCGCAGGATGAGGGCCACGCAGGTGTCCACGTCCATGGTGGGGCCCGCCTCGTCGCGAGGGCTCTGGCCCAGCGGCCGGCCCTCCGGACCCAGCGCGTGCGCGCGGATGTCCGTGGCCACGAAGCCCGGCGACACCACGAGCACGTCCGTGCCGGTGCCCAACAGCTCGATGCGCAGCGAATCGAAGAAGCCCTGCATGGCGTGCTTGCTGCCGGCGTAGCCGGTGCGCATGGGCACGCCCGTCTTGCCCGTGAGCGACGACACGGCGACGAGCAATCCCTTGCGCGCCTTCACGTGCGGCAGCGCGTGGAAGGTGCAGTGCACCGCGCCCAGGTAGTTGATGCGCATGAGGCGCTCGTAGAGGCCCAGGTCCTTCACGTCCTCGAAGCGCGAGTGCATGGTGATGCCCGCGTTGTTGACGAGCACGTCCACGCCGCCGAACGCCTCCACCGTGCGCTCCACCAGCAGGCGGCACGCCTCCGGGTCGCCCACGTCGGTGGGCACCACCAGCGCCTTGCCGCCCGCGGCCTCGCACTTCGCCTTCACGCGCTCCAGCGCCTGGGCATCCCGCGCCGCCAGCGCCACGTTCGCGCCCCGGCCGGCCAGGGCCACCGCCAGCGCCTCGCCGATGCCCGCGGAGGCACCGGTGACAATCACGGTCTTTGCTTGCATGCCCCCATCCTCTCAGGGGGGCGGCCCTTCAGCCATGGCCTCCCGCGAACCGCTCCGCGAAGTGCAGCCCGCCAATGAGCAGCAGCCCGCACAGGAAGCCCACCACGCGCTGGCGCGCGTCCGGGCCCCGGCGCAGCTCCGGCAGCAGGTCCACCGCGCCGATGTAGAGGAACGAGCCTCCGGCGATGGCCAGCACCGTGCCCTGGAGCGAGGGCAGGTACCGGGTGCCCAGCAGCACGCCCGCCGCGCCCACCGCGGCGGTGAGCTGCACCGCGGCCAGCGCGGCCAGCGACCGCGCGCGAGTCCAGCCCGCGGCGCGCAGGAGCGCGTAGTCGCCCACCTCCTGCGGCAGCTCGTGGACGATGACGGCGAACGCGGTGGCGAAGCCCGCCTCCGGCGACACGAGGAAGGCCGCCGCGACCGCCGCGCCGTCACCCACGTTGTGCAGCGCATCCGACGCGAGCAGCGCGCTGGGGAGCGTGGGCGAGCCCGGGTGCCCATGCGCGCCGTGCGCGTGTCCGGCGGCGGCCTCCGCGTCGTGGTGGTGATGGCCCAGGCCCCACTCCAGGAGCGCCAGCGCGACGAAGCTGGCGAAGGCCCACGCGAAGGCGGCGTCGCCCTGGGCCTTCACCGCCTCCGGCAGCACCTCCAGGAACACCGCGCTCAGCAGCGTGCCGGCGGCGAAGGCCACCAGCGCGGGCAGCCTGCGCTGCAGCCACGGCTCGGACAGCACTCCGCCCGCGAGCCCGGCCAGGCCGTCCAGCCCCACCGCGATGAAGACGAGCAGGACGGTGTTCGCATCCATCAGGGCGCCATCAGCCACGCGAGCACGGCCTGGGGACTGTCCACATGCACGAAGTGGCCGGCGTCCGGCAGCAGGGCCACGGGGCAGCCCGCGTCCTCCAGGCGCCGGGCGCTCTCCTCGGGCACGTACCGGCTGCGCCCGCCGCGGATGCAGCGCAGGGGCGGGTGCACGGGGCGCTCCACCGCGGGCCAGAGGTCCTCGCCGTTGACGCGGCGGTGCAGCCGCAGGAGCGCGTCGCGGTCGAAGCGCCAGCGCACGCCGTCACCGTCGGGCGTGAGGTTCATGAGCAGCCAGTCCGACAGCGCCTCCGACAGGCCGTTGCCGGTGAGGTTCTCCCGCAGGGCCTTGCGGCTGTCCGCGCGCGGCGGGGCCTTGAGCAGGATGTCCAGGACATAGCCGCTGTCCGACAGGTTCAGCGGCACGGGGCCGGGCGCGATGTCGAGCATCGCCACGCTGCGCACGCGCTCGGAGGACTCCAGGCTCGCGGCCAGGGACACGCGGCCGCCCAGCGAGTGGCCCACCCAGTCCACGGCGCCGGTGAAGCCCCGCGCCTCCAGCGTGTCCACCACGTCGCGCGCGAGCGTGGTCAGGTCCGCCTCCGGAGGCAGCGCGGGGGAGGTGCCGTGGCCGGTGAGGTCGGGCAGCAGGATGCGGCGGCGCGGGTCGGCCTGCGTCCACGCGACGGCCAGCGAGCGCAGGTTGCGCCCCGTCCCGAGGAAGCCGTGCAGCATCACCGTGGGCACGTCACCCGTGCCCACCTGGAAACTTTCGAGCACCACGCCACCACCGCCTTGTGTCGCATGCCTTGACCTGGGGGCACGCCTGCCGCTTCATACCGCGAACCCCCCTGACGTCGAGGTGAACCCGATGGCATCCGTCTCCTGGTTGTTGCTGGCGCTCGGCGCCAACCCCGTCGCCGCGCCGGCCGCGGCCCAGGCTCCGGCCGACCCCAAGGTCGCGGTGGCCACGGTGCTGGACGATTGGCACCGCGCGGCGGCGGTGGCCAACGAGGCGCGCTACTTCGCCTTCTTCACGCCGGACGCGGTCTTCATGGGCACGGACGGCGAGGAGCGCTGGACGGTGGACCAGTTCCGCGCGTGGTCGAAGCCCTTCTTCTCCAAGGGCAAGGCCTGGTCCTTCAAGTCCGTGTCCCGCAATGTCTTCTTCTCGAAGGACGGCCAGGTCGCCTGGTTCGACGAGGCGCTGGACACGCCCAACCTGGGCCCCGCGCGCGGCAGCGGCGTGCTGGTGAAGGACGCGGCCGGCTGGAAGATCGCCCAGTACAACCTCTCCGTCCCCATCCCCAACGACCTGATGGGCGAGGTGACGAACCGCATCGCCACGTACTCCAAGGCAAAGGCAGCCACACCGCCCGCCCCGGCGAGCAAGCCCGCGCCGAAGCCCTGACGCATGCCTGCCTGCGTCATGGTCCGGGTCCATGACAGAACCATGACAAACGCATGGAGGAGCTGAGGCCCTCCGTCATTTCCCACGCTGTACGTTGGAGTCCTTCGCCGCTCTGTACCGGAGGCCCCAACGCATGCGTGTCATCACCCCCGACCTTCTCGTCGCGGCCGTGACGGAACTCTCCCGGGGATCGAAGCTGGTCCGACTGAAGGACGTCCAGGCGTGGTGTGAGTGGAACGGCGTGGACGCGCAGGGCGACGGTCTGCGGAACCAGGCGCTCTGGGAGGCGGAGCGCGCCGAGGCCCGGGGCCAGCGCCGCCTGCTGAAGTTCAAGAGCGGCGAGTGCAAGCAGTCCCGGCTGGGCTGGGCGCTCATCGCCCACGGGCCCAAGGCGCGCGAGCTGGCCACGGACCTGCGCTGGTGCGAGCAGTCCTGGAACGGCATGGACTGGGAGTGGGTGGGCGGAGTCGCCCCCGTCCCCGAGCGCCGCCCCAACCGCGTGCGCACCGTGGAGGAGGCGCCCGCGTCTCCGTGAGCGTGGGGCGTGCCGGGGCGCGGTTCAGACCGCGTCCTGGATGTTGTCCAGGTACGTGTCGATGCCGTGCTTGCCATCCACGGCGAAGACCTCGCCGTTCCCGGCGGAGTCGAAGGTGTGGACGGTCGCTCCTTCCGGGTACTGGATGGACGGGCCGCCGTTGAGGATGCCGATGCCCGGGAAGAGGCCGGACACGATGCCGCTGACGATGTCCGTCACCGGGTTGAACGCGTGCGTGCCCAGCCACGTGGGCACGGGGTCCTGCTTGTTCACGTAGAAGGTGTAGTTCGGCCCGTCCGGGAAGGTCTTGCCCGCGCCCGCGAAGGTGGAGACGTTGATGTCGCCGAGCATCGCCTCGCGCTTGTCGCGGTTGCCGTCACCGAGGATGGGAAGGTTCCCCCAGAAGCCGCCCATGTCGTCCTGGATGCGGCGGTCCACCTCGCGCAGCGCGCTCGACACGATGGCGCCACCCTGGCTGTAGCCGGTGACGTTGACCTTCTTGCCGGCCTGCAAGTCATTGTAGATGGCGTCCGCCAGCGTCTGGGCCGCCTTGTTGTCACCGACACCCAGCCGGTCCAGGCCCGTCTGCGCGACGTCCGCGGGCAGCCCCTCCGTGGCGTTGTAGATGGGCACCACGTTGGTGCCCGTCTCGTTCGCCAGCTTCTGGGCCTCGCCCGTGGCGTTCCCGTCGCCCTGCGGCTGCGTGAGGATGCCGTTGACGTGGTACGTCGTCGGCGTCGGGGAGGCGATGGGCTTCTCCGGCTTGAACGGCGGCACCTCCGACACGGAGAACTTGTCCGGCGGATAGGCGTAGCCGTCCGAGCCCAGGTACATGCCGTCGTAGCGCTTCGGATCCGCGCTCGGGTCGAGCTTCAGCGCGCCGCGCGCCACCTTCGTCGCCTCATCCAACTGCACCGTGCCGGCCTGCACCGTGCCCGTGTTGGACTGGATGGGCGGCAGGTTCGCGTTGCCCGGGCTGGAGGACGGGGCGCGCTTCGCCTCGAAGACGTCCTTGGAGGCCAGCGGACGCGCGAGCGCGTTCTTCGCCACGGGGCCGGACGGTCCCTCCAGGGGGCGCGGCGCCACCGGCCGGACTCCGCCTCTTCCCACTCCGTCGATGGACATGTCCCGGACCTTCCGTGCTCGCGGTTCGAGAGGGTTATCGGGAGATGAGAAGAAGAGTTGTCCCGGTCAGGGCAGAACGCTGACGTGGATGCCGGGCGTGCGGTGCTCCGCCGCGCGCTCCACCACGCGGCCCAGGCGCAAGAGCAGGTGCTCCTCGTAGGGGCGCCCCATGAGGTGCACGCCCACGGGCAGGCCCGCGCGGTCGAAGCCCGCGGGCACGGAGAGGGCAGGGCAGCCGGTGAGGTTCGCCAGGCGGATGAAGCGCATCAGCGCGTCCACCACCGGCAGGTTCGACTCGCCGGCCGGGAGCGTCTCCTCGGGGATGGCGGGCGCGGTGCTCGCCGTCGTCGGCGTGACGATGACGTCCACGTCCGCCATGTGCGCCAGCAGCTCGCGGGTCAGCCGGTGCCGGTGCCGCAGCGCGTGGATGAGGTCCGTGGCCCGGAAGTGGCGCCCCAGCGCCAGGTTGGTGCGCGAGTCGAGCCCGAACACGGACGCGCCGGCCTTCAGCCGCGGCAGCATCGCCTCCGTCATCTCGCTCAGGATGATGCAACTGTGCGTCCAGAGGATCGTGTTCAGGTCCGGCGCGGGCAGCTCCACCACCGTGGCGCCCGCGTCGGTGAGGGCGCGCACGGCCTCGCGGCAGCGGGACACCACGTCCACGTCCGCGTCTTCAAAGTAGGGCGTGCAGATGCCCAGCCGGACGCCCTTCAACGCGCCGTCCTCCAGGCCAGACAGGTGGTGCGCGGGCTGCTGCCGGGAGGCGACGTCGTGTCCGTCCGCTCCCGCGACCAGCGCATACGCCGCCGCGACGTCGTCGACGGTGAGGCCCAGGGGGCCCACGTGCGCCACGTTCCAGCACAGCGGCGGCACGCCCGTCTCCGGGATGCGGCCCCAGGTGGCCTTGAGTCCGACGATGCCGCACAGCGCGGCGGGGATGCGGATGGAGCCGCCCCCGTCCGCGCCAATGCTCACCGGACACAGGCCCGCCGCCACCACGGCCCCGGAGCCGCTGGAGCTGCCGCCGGTGATGTGGCCCCGGTTCCACGGGTTGCGCGCGACGCCGTGGTGCGGGTTCAACCCGATGGGGTTGATGCCAATCTCCTGCATGTTGGCCTTGCCCAGGATGAGCGCGCCCGCGGCCTTCAACCGGGCGGCCACGGTGGAGTCCGTCCGGGCCGGCTCGGTGCGGAACGTGGTGCCCAGCGTCGTGGGGAAGCCGGCCACGTCCAGCTCGTCCTTGATGACGACGGGCACGCCGTCGAGCACGCTCAACGGCGCTCCGGCGCGCAGCCGCTCCGCGGACGCCTCCGCCGCGCGCAGCACCTCCTCCGGCTTGCGGGAGATGAAGAGCCCCAGGCGGTCCGCGCCCGAGTCCAGCCGCTCGATCGCCTCGTGGACCTTGCGCGCCACGGCCACCGGATCCGTGCTCCCGTCCCGGTAGGCGCGAGCGAACGCCGCGACCGTCTCCCGCTTCGGCGTCACGGGCGACGCGGCGGTGGCGCGGGCGGCCTGCTCCACCGGTGTCTGTGTTTCAGCGGGAGGCGCCCCCGGGGGCAGCGGATACTGGAGGGGCGGAGCATCCCCGGCGGACAGCTCGCGCCACTGCTCGATGCCGCTGTCCCTCATCAGCTTGTCCACCAGCGCCGGGCCCACGCCGCCCCGCTCCAGCGTGTTGACCATGGCCTTGAGGGCCATGCCGGAGAGTCGCGGAGCCTTCACCGGAGCGCGTCGGTAGGTCATGGCCTCCGAGCCTACACCCCGTGCACGTCCACGCAGCAGGTCGTTCCCCGCGCCTGGAACACCCCGTAGATTCGGGTCATGCCCAAGATCGCCAAAGGCACCCGCCCGAAGCGCTTCTCCCATCTGTCCAGGACGGAGAGCCAGGCGAGCGTCGCCACCCTCTCCGAGCGGATCCGCACCGAGTTCGACCAGGTGCTCTGCATCCGCAAGACGCGGCGGGTGGAGGATGAAATCAAATACACCCTCCACCCCAGATACAAATACTACCACCTGGGCATCGACCCGGTGGAGCCCGCGCTGGACAAGAACTACTGGCACGCGGCGTTCACCGTGCTGCGGGGGCTGCCCATCCAGGAGTACGACTCCTTCAAGTGCCCGGGGGTGGTCATCAGCAACCAGGCGGAGCTGGCGGGCTGGGGAAAGACGGACCTGGGGCTGCCCACCAAGAACGTCCTCGAAACCCAGTACCCCGGCGCGTTCCCCCGCACCGCGGCGCCGCAGGCCAACGGGAAGACCCTGGGCACCTGGGACCTGGTCAGCGCGAAGCTCCAGGAGATGCGGGCGCGGGTGAACGGCACCCGGCCTGACGTCAGCTCCAGCGGGAAGGCGCGCGGCGTGGAGCGGATGATCACCCTGGATGACGGTGACTCGTTCCCGAGCGGCGTCCTCAAGGCGCCCTACCGGAACGCGGCCTCCATCCCCTACGGCGAGGCCCAGGTGCACTACCTCCCCGAGCACGTCCTGGGCGTCTACGCGGAGCTGCTGAGCCAGCAGCAGATCACCGCGTATCAGCAGGCGGACCACGCGCGCACGGCGGAGCTCGCCCTCCAGGACGCCGTGGAGGCCATCCGGGGGGCGCTGGACCTGCGCTTCTACCTGAAGACCACCTGCAAGCTGGCGGTGCCGCTCGTCGAGTACTCCCTGGGCGCCATCACCCTCCACGCCTCCCCCAAGGCGCTCATGACGGCGGCCGAGGCGAAGTGCCCCGCGGCCGTCATCGAGGCCGTGAAGGCGAAGATCCCCATCGGCATGTACGGCGATGACGCCTGAGCGTCAGGAGTGCTTGGGGGAGGGCGGGATCTCGGTGTCGAAGATCTTGTCCGACCCCGGCTTGCCGTACACCATCGTCTCGTGGGTGGCCGGGAAGGTGACGCCCGGGACGTGCGTGCCGGACGCCTCCCAGTAGTGGCCGAAGGCGTCCGTGGGGAGCACGAGCTTGTCGCCCAGGGTGGCGGAGGCCGCCTGGAGCACCTCGTAGCAGGTCCGGCACGGCGTCTTCACGCCTCCGATGAAGGCCGGGGACGACGCGCTCAACACCCCCAGCGCGTCCAGGTTCATGAGGATGGGGTAGAACAACTGCTCCGCGTGGATGTCCTTCTTCGTGAAGGTCCCGCGGCCCTGCTCCGGCACGACCAGGTAGATGCGGCCCGCCGTCACCGCGGGCGCCGTCCAGTCCGTGTAGGCGTCGCCGTTCTTCGTGATGGTGAGGACCGAGTGGTTCGGGAAGTCCAGCGCGGCCCGGAGCTGCTTGAAGACGTACTTCCATTGATATTGGAAGTACTCCGAGTAGGCCGACTCGGTGTTCTGGGTGAAGGCGGTCTTGTAGGCCGGCAGGCGCTCGGTGTGGCTCGGCTTCAGGTTGCGCTTGGAGGACTTGATGGAGCCCGCGCCATTGCCAATCTTGATCTGCCCGATGACCTGCTTGAGCGTCCCGTGCGTGGTCAGGGAGTTCTCCAACTCCAGCCCGTAGGAGTAGTTGTTGGAGGAGATGAAGAGCGAACCGTTCGCCCACAGGGCCTGGAGCTCGATGGGGTTCATCGAGGGGCCGCCGTAGTCGATGGTGTAGAGCAGCGTGCAGAGCCGCCGCATGAAGGAGTTGGGGCCCAGCTCGCGGTAGTCCCAGACGACGTCCCGGCCGACGATCTTCGAGGCGTTCACCACCGTGGGCGCGGACTGGCTCAGGCGGGGATAGCTGGTGCCGTTGACCGTCTCCCGGTGCTGCAACTGGGCCTCGTACTGCTGGAGCGTCACCACGCGGCCCGGATGGGTGGCGGAGGTCAGCGGGTTCTGGTCGTTCTTCAGCGCCCCGAACTTCGTGTCGTAGTCCGTCCGGCGCTTCTTCACCTTCCGGTAGGACCGCTCGGTGTCGATGCGCGCCTTCGCGCCGTCATCGTCCACGGCCTTCACGCTGAAGGTGGGCTCCTGGTCCTGGAAGCCGTCGTCCATCCGCCGCCGCTTGAGGTTCTTCACCGTCGCTTCAGGGGGGATGTCGAGCGAGCCGGTGACGTCGTGCCGCACCGGGTTGAGCAACCCGGCCTTCCTGCGCTTCTGGGCCTTGGCGGGGCCCGTGGTCAGCGGGACGAAGAAGATGGACTGGTTGTCATTGCAGGTCGGGCAGTCCGGACGGATGGCCTTCTGCTGCGAGTAGGTGCTGGGCGCGGAGTACATCCACTGGCCCTTGCACCGGGAGCAGCCGAAGAAGAAGGCCATCGTCTCCAGCCGGTCGACCTGGCTGCCCCCGTCCTTCGCGCAGTGGTTGCACGTGGGCGTGTCCGACGGCAGCTCGCTCTCCAGGAAGAGGCCGGTGGTGTTCAGGCACTTCTGGCACTTGAAGTAGTAGAGCATCGGCCACCCTGGCTGGGGCGCCCCCGCCGTCCCGCCGGAGCGCCAGGAGTCACATGATACATTACGCGGCGTCATGAGCCCGCGCCGCCGAAGCCTCTCGCTCGTCCTGTGTCTGCTGGCGGCCGTCACGGGCTGCAAGAAGGAGCCGCCCGCCGCGCCGTCCAGGCCCGCCATTGGCCTGGTGCTGGGGCTGGGAGGCCGGGGCGACCACGCCTTCAACGACTCCGCCCTGCGCGGACTGGAGCTGTGGGCCGGAGGCGTGAAGTACGAGAAGGCGGGCTACCAGGAGGCCACCGCGTCCGAGCGGCGGGCCTCGCTGGCCCCGGACCTGGCGCCGCGCGGGGGCGAGCTGATGCCGCTGGGCATCACCCCGGTGGTCCTCCAGAGCCGCGTGGCGGAGGACTACGAGCCGAACCTCCAACTGCTCGCGGAGCAGCGCGTGTCGCTGGCGATGGGCGTGGGCTTCATGCTGGAGAACGCCGTGGAGACGGTGGCCCGGCGCAATCCCTCGCTGCCCTTCCTGCTGGTGGACAGCCCGCTCCTGGACGCGCAGGGCCGGGTCATCACGCTGCCCAACGTGCGCACGGTGGTGTTCCGCGAGGAGGAGGGCTGCTTCCTCGCGGGCGCGCTGGCGGGGCTCGTCACCAGGACGGGCCGGGTGGGCATGGTGGGCGGGATGAAGATTCCCCTGGTGCAGCGCTACGAGGCCGGCTTCCGGGCCGGCGTGGCCGCCACGAACCCGGGCGCCACGGTGCTGGTGAACTACACCGGCAGCTTCACGGACTTCGCCCTGGGCAAGCAGGTGGGGCAGGACCTGCTGCTCAAGAACGCGGACGTCGTCTTCGCGGCGGCCGGCGTGGACGGCCTGGGCGCCATCCAGGCGGTGAAGGAGGCGCGCGAAGCCGGCAAGGCCGTGTCTGTGATTGGCGTGGACTCCGACCCGTCACACCTGGCGCCGGAGGCGGTGCTGTCCGCCGTCGTGAAGCACGTGGACCTGGTGGTCTACGAGGCCATCCGCGAGCAGCGCCAGGGCCGCTTCCAGGGCGGCGATGTCTCGCTCGGCTTGAAGGAGGGAGGCGTGGGGCTCTCGCCCGTGCGGCTGGACTTCCCGGGCAGGGAGGACGCGCTGCGCACGGTGGACGCGCTGCGGGCCCGCATCATCTCCGGCGAGCTGAAGGTGCCCACGCAGCCCGACGCCGCGCGGGCGGCCGAGGCGCGGTAGTCCGTCAGAAGAGCGGCCCGCGCGTCTCCACCTTCAGTTGGCCCTCGTTGATGGCCACGCTGAGCCGGCGCAGCAGGTCCACCTGCTGTTGCTGCGTGAGCAGGGGCACGGACGCCGCCAGCTCGCGCGCCTGGGCATCTCCCCACTGGCGGGCGGAGAGGGCCCGCTCCACCACCTCGTTGCCGCGGGCCCAGGCCTCGGCGTTCCGCGTGTCGGGCGCGGGGGGCTGCTGGTGGGCCGGGTTTCTATGTCATCAGACAGAGGGGTCCGGTTTTCGAGGAAGGGGGCTCAGCGCGTGTCGCGCTCCTTCCGCGTGAGCCATTCAGGGAGCGGGCGGGTCGCTCCACCCAGCCGCGCCACCGCGTCCTCCAGCGCGTCCTGGTTGGCCCAGACGATGTCCGCGTCGCCGTGCCTTCCCACCAGGTCCAGGATGAAGTGGCAGAACAGGCCGCCATCGCGCGCGGCGGCGAAGCCATACGAGCGGCACGCCAGCGGCCGGTGCGCGTAGACGCGGCACGCCCCCGTCTCCCGGTCCAGCATCGGGCAGGTGTAAGGGCGGGCCTCCTGCCGGGCCATGGCGTCGACGCGTTCGCGGATCTCCTCCAGCGCCTCCGGGGAGAGCTGCTGGAGCCCTTCCTCCAGGTAGCTCCACTCCAGATATGTCATGGGGAGCGGCGCGGCCAGGTGGCGGCAGCAGTGGTCACACCCCCGGCGGCAGGGCCACCAGTCATGGGAACGGGAGATGTCCGCCGCGCGCGCCTCCACGCGTGCGTAGACGGCCTCCAGCGCGCGCCGCGCTTCGTCTGACGTGCTCATCGGCGCGCATTTTTATCGCTCCTCAGGCCCCGGCGGTCCATCCGCCGTCGATGTCGATGACCTGCCCGGTGGCGTACTCGCAGGTGGCGAGGAAGTACGCCGCGTCCTCCAGGCGCTGCCGCCGGCGCCCGGCGATGACCACCTCCGCGCCCTCGCTGGCGAAGCGCTCCGCGATGGCGAAGCCAATGCCTGTCCCACCGCCCGTGACGACCGCGATCTTCCCGTCCAATGCGCCCATGTGCGTGCCTCCCTGCAATGACATACGGACGGCCCGGGCGCGGCGGGTCATGGAGCGCACCCGGGCCAACATGCGTGACGGCGAGTCTCGTCGCGAGCACCGCCCGGCCGCCATGGCCTGACAGGGCAGGGCCCCTGGGGGAAGCCCGGGCCGTGCGCGGCACCCCCGGACCGGGGTAGACACACGGCATGTCCGCCCTGCTCGACAGCGGCGTGCGTCAGGGCGCGGAGGTTCGCTGCCCCGGATGCATCCGCTTCATCCCCGCTGATGCCGCGTGCCCGCACTGCCTCTGTGGCGCCATCCCGCCGGAGCGCTATGGCTCCGCGCGGGCGTTGGTGAAGTCCGGCGTGGACCGCTTCTCCCTGGCGGCCCGCACCGCCGCGCTGGAGCCCGCCCAGGTGGTGGTGCTGGAGGCGCGCTACGCACGGCAGTGGGGCGCGGTGCGGCGCCTCGCGGAGGACGCCCGGCGCATCGAGTCCCTCCTCATCCAGCGCGGCTTCACGCGGGAGCTGGAGGACGCGTGGGCGGTGATACTGCCCATCGAGGATTCGGCCCTGGAGGAGATGCTCGCGCCCTTCAGCCCCATGCCGGACTCGGTGGAGTGGCTGGCGAACAAATCCCCGGATCCAACCCTGCGCCTGCTGGCCGCGCTCGCCTGCGTGCACCAGGGCTCCGGGATGCGGGACGCACGCTTCTCCGTGAGCAACCAGGTGCTGCACGGGGAGGGGCGCATGGCGGTGGAGGCCATGCTCGCGATGACGCGCTGGCGCAACGGCCTCTCTCCGCGCCTGAGCGCCGAGGAGCGCGAGCGGATCCGCACCCTCGCCCTGGGCGTGCTCCATGTGCCGGAGCTGTCCGCGCGCGCCGCGGTCGCCTGGACGCGGGCCTCGCATGAGCCGGCACCCGCGAACGTCACCGAGGCGCTGCACCGGGGCCTGGATGGCTCCGACCCGGAGGTCCGCTTCGAGTGCGCGCTGTGCCTGCGCGACGAGATGGAGGTCTCCCAGGCGCTGGACTCCTCCGACGCGGACGTCGCCGCCTTCGCGCGGCGCGCGTTGAGCCGGTGGGGTTCGCGCCGGCTGCTCGCGCGCCTGGAGCGGGACGGGGACGCGGCCTTCGCCAGGGAGGTCCTCCGCGAGCTCCCCACCCCTCCGCCCGAGGGCGCCCTGGAGGCGCTGCTCACCGTGTCGCTGCGCACGGTGGGGGCGCTCGCGGACGAGCTGCGCTCCTTCGCGACGCGGCGCCCCTTCCGCGAATGGGGACTGGAGGACCAGCGGCGGTGGTCCCGCTGGGCGCGCTCGGTGCTGCGCGACCTGCCCGCGGAGACCGCGCTCGACTTCTTCGGCTGGGCCGCCACGCCTCCCCGCGACGACCCCGAGCCCCCCGAGGAAGAAGAGTCCGAGGCGATGTGGGCCTTCCTGGAGGAGACCGTGCACGCCATCGACCGGGGCACGACGAAGGACCGCACCGCGTGCTTCGGTGCCCCCGGGTTCGCGCGCTTCCTCCACCACTCGGGCGTGGACGAGCAGCGGCGGCTGAACGACTGGGCCCGCGACGCGTACAGCGGAGAGGCCCTGCTGGAGGCGTTGCTCCTGTTCCCCTCCAGGGCCCGGCACCTGGGCCTCGCTCCGGAGCGCCGGAGCTCGGAGGCGCACCCCGACCCGGGGCACGCGGGCCGGCTGCTGATGGCCGTCTGGGAGGGGCCGGGCCAGTACCTGCTGGTGACGCCGCTGTCCCGCGTGGTGCGCTCCTGGCGCTCCATCACCGGAAGCGAGCTGTTCGTCGAGGCCGTGTGGCGGCGCTTCCAGTCCCACCCCGCCGAGCGCGCGGCCCTGCTCACCGCCTTCGCGGCCTGGCGCGACCGCCTGTGGGAGCACCAGTGCGAAGTGGAGCCGGACGCGCTCGTGCGCTTCCAGACCTGGTGGCGCGTGGATCCAGAAGGGCTCTACCGCCAGACGGAGCAGTTGCTGGACAGCGTCCCGGAGGGGGCGCTGCCCGGGCGGCTGCGCGCCCTCTGGGACGCGGCGGAGGAGCAGGTGGGCACGCGCCCGCGCACGGCGGCCCTCTCCGTGTCGAAGGGCGCCATGGCGCTGCGCAACGGGCTGGAGTCCCGCGACGTCCACGTCCTCGACGTCCTGGACGCGGAGCTGGAGCGCTTCGAGTCGTGGCTCCCCGCCTTCGAGCAGCGCGTGCGCGCCACGCCGTCCCCGCCGGAGGAGTCCAACATCCACCGCGACTTCCTGGACGACACGCACGGCGCGCTGCGGATGATGCGGGAGCGCCGCGAGCGCAGGCGGGAGGACCAGGAGCGCGAGCGGCAGCGAGAAATCGACCGTCAGGTGGCCGAGTCCCGCCGCCGCGACCAGGAGCGCCAGCGAGAGCTCCAGCGCCGCGCCGCGGAGGAGCTCCAGGCCCGGCAGGCCGCGGAGCGCGAACAGCAGGAGACGCTCGCCCGCGTGAAGGCGCAGCGCCTGCTGGTGACGCTCCAGCCCCGCGTGCCGCTGAAAGACGTGGACCGCGAGGTGCTCTTCCCGGAGTCCGCCTTCCCCACGCTCGTGGACTACGCGCGGATGATCAAGGCGATGCAGCAGGGCGGAGACGTGATGAAGCTCTTCGAGACCCTGGGGCTCACCCCCGCCACCTGGGCCGCGCAGGCCACCGCCTGGGGGCAGGCGCTGGTGGGCCGCGTGGAGCTGGGCATGCGCTTCGGAGAGCTGCTGACGGCGCCCTGGGAGTGACGTCCCCGGGCGCTGTCGTGGGGGACTCGCCGCGCTACTGCGCGGTGGCGCCGCCGTCGAGGACCATCTCCGCGCCGGTCATCAGCTTGGACTCGTCCGACGCCAGGTAGACGACGGCGTGGGCCACGTCGTCCGGCTCACCGAAGCGGCCCGCGGGGATGCCCTTGAGCATGCGCGCGCGCGTCTTCTCCGCCTGGCCGCCGGCCTGGGCCAGCGCCTCCACCATGGCGGTCTCCACGTAGCCGGGGTGGATGGAGTTGCAGCGGATGCCATAGCCCTTGTAGGCGCAGTGCAGCGCCACGGACTTGGACAGCATGCGCACGGCGGCCTTGCTGGAGCAGTACGCGGGGAACTGCGGCACGCCCACGAGCCCCGCGATGGAGGAGATGTTGATGATGGAGCCCTGGGACCCGCACTCCCTCATCACGCGGATGCCGTGCTTGCAGCCCAGGAACACGCCGTCCAGGTTGACCGAGTGCACGAACCTCCACTCGTCCAGGGACATCTCCTCCACGTCCTTCACGATGCCCATGCCCGCGTTGTTCACGAGCACGTCCAGCCGCCCGAACGTCTCCACCGTGCGCGCCAGCGCGCTCACCCACTGGTCCTCGCGCGTGACGTCCAGCGGGAGGAAGAGGCCGGAAGCGCCCAGCTCCTCCACCACCGCGCGGGCCTCGCCCTCGCGCCGGTCGGTGACCACCACCTTCGCGCCCTCGCGCGCGAGCATCCGGGCGGACGCGGCGCCCAGGCCCCCCGCGCCGCCGGTCACCAGGGCCACCTTGCCTTCGACTCGCTTCATGGTCGTCGTTCCTTCACGTGAGCGGCGGGTGCTTCACGCCGCGGGGTTGGGGGTGAGCAGGATCTTCCCGTTGCGGCCCGGCTCCAGCGCGCGCTTCACCGCGTCCTGGATGCGCTCCAGCGGATAGGTGCCGTCCACGGGCGCCTGGAGCGTGCCCACGGCCATCAGCTCCGCCATCCGGGCGAGCGTGGCGTTCTGCTCCTCACGGGGCGCGTCGCGCAGCCAGCGCGTCAGCCAGAAGCCGCGCAGGGTGACGTCCTTGAAGATGGTGGCCGCCGCGGACAGTTGGGGGCACTTGCCGCTCATGGCGCCGTAGTTCACCAGCGTGCCGCCGGTGGACAGACAGTCGCCCACGCGGCGCGCGGACTCGCCGCCCACCGCGTCGATGCCCAGCCGCACCTTCGCGCCGCCGGTGGCCGCGCGCACCTGCTGGGGCAGCTCGTCCGTGTCCAGCAGCACCACGTCCGCGCCCTGGGCCTTGAGCTGGTCGGCCAGCTCCTGGCGGCGCACGACGTTGACGGTCTTCAGGCCCATCACCTGCGCCAGGGTGATGAGGTAGCGGCCCACCGCGGAGTTGGCGGCGTTCTGCGCCACCCACTCGCCGGGCTGGAGCGTCACGAACTGGCGCAGCATCAGATAGGCGGTGGGCGGGTTGATGAGCAGCATGCTCGCCTGGAGCAGGTCCAGTCCCGGCGGCACGGGCAGGAGCTGCGCGGCGGGCGCGGTGAGGTGGGTGCGCCAGGTGCCCGCGCCCAGCGGGAGGAACACCAGGTCCCCCACGGCCACGGCGTCGGTGCCGGACACCTCCACCACGCGGCCCACGCCCTCGTTGCCGGGCGTGGCGGGCAGCTTGGGCAGCACGCCGTATTCGCCGGAGAGGGTGAGCAGGTCGGACGGGTTGATGGGCGTGGCGAGCACGGCCAGCCGCGCCTCGCCGGGCTTCAGCGGCGCGGGGGATTCCTCCACCACCTGGACGACGTCGGGGGGCGGCCCGAAGGCCGAGAAGCGCACTGCTTTCATGGCATTGCTCCCGCGCTGTGAAGGCGCCGCCACCCTAACCGCCTTCCGCCCTGCTGCCGAGCGTGCGCTGGGGTGCCACGCGCGGTGTGCATCCGGTGGTGGATGGATCCGCTCCGCCTGCATTCGTCGCCCCGAGGAAGCGGCGCTCTGTCCACCCCCGGACGCGAGCGGGAGGAGGCTGCCGGCCGGCGACGATCGGGCCTCGCCATGACGGTGGGGGCTGCACAGGTTCTGAAGTGGACCCCTCGGTGGGGCGGGTGGGGACGGGCGAGGAGGGCGAGTGTGAGCAACGTGCACCACGAAGGGGCCCTGGCCGGGCCGGGGGCCGTCGCGGGGGAGGGGCTTTGCGCCTCACCGTGCGCCTGGAGACGCAGGCTGCTGACGGTCCTCAAGCCGGTGTTCGCGATGGGCGGCCTGGGGATGTTGGGGGCCCTGGTGCACAAGGCAGGCGCGGGCGAGCTGAAGACCACGCTCCTGGAGGCGCTGCCGCTGCTCCCCTGGGTGGTGCTCATCGAACTGGGACGGCAGACGTGCGACGCCACGGCGACGCGACTGTCCTATGGCGCGCGCGCGGGGCAGGTGCCGTTGTCGGTGTTGGTACGCGCGCAGTTGATTGGAACCGCGGTGTCGAGCATGGCGCCCGCGGGTCGCGCGGCGGCGGAGGCGACGAAGGCCACGCTGCTGACGCCGTACACGGGGGGCGCGTCCGCGACGGCGGCGGCGGCCACGTCGCAGTCGGCGTCGCTGGGAGCCGGAGGGCTCATCTCCTTTCCGTGCGCGCTGGCGGCCTATCTGATGACGGGGTGGAGCGCGTTCACGGTGGCGATGCTGGTGCACGGCGTCGTGTTGCTGCTCGCGTCGCTGGGCGTGCGCGCGGGGCTGCGGGCGAAGCGGCTGGGCGCGTGGATGCGCAGGCGGTGCGGGAAGTGGGGCGAGCACGCGGAGGCGTTCCAGGCCTCGCTGTGCGCCGGAGGGCTGTGTCCGTGGCGGCCGATGATGGCGTTCCTGGGCAGCCGGGTGTTGCAGGTGATGCAGTACGCGGTGTTGGCGCACGCGGTGGGCATCGACGCGACGGTGGTGCAGGCGCTGTTCACGCAGGGGCTCTACCTGGTGGCGCTGGCGATGGGCTCGCTGGTGCCGGGGCAGGTGGGCGTGACGGACGGGATGTTCTCGCTGGCGGCGGGAGCGATGGGCACGACGGCCGCGAAGGCGATGTCCATCGCGCTGCTCGCGCACACGGTGCAGGCGGTGTTCGTGCTGGTGGGAGCGCTCACGCCGCTGGTGTGGCGAGCGAAGGCGAAGGTGACGGCCGCCGCGCCGGTGGTGCCGCCCGTGCTGCCCGCGCCGGTGTACCGCTAGGTCCTGTTCGTCAGGCCCTGGCGCTCGGGGCGGTAGACGACGGAGTAGGCGAGCACGGAGGGGAACCCGACCTCCGGGAACAGGCGCACCCACCGTCCGGCCGCGAGGTCATCATGCGCCATGATGCCGCGGGCCAGCACCACGAGGACCTCACTCGCTGACGCAGCACCTGGCGATGGAGTTGGCCGGCCATGGCATCCGCGTCAACGCGGTTTCGCCCGCTGTGGTCGAGAAGGCGCCTATCTACGAGGGCTTCATCCCGAAGGAGCAGGTGCACCGTACGCTCCAGAGGAGGTCGCGCGGACCATCGCCCATCTGTTGTCGAACGAGGCATCCTGGGTCACCGGCGCCATCTGGGATGTCGACGGCGGCGTCATGGCGGGGCGCAACAAGGACAACTGAAGGCAGAAGAGGTCCGGAGGATGCTGACGATGACGGGGACGCGCTGATGGGTGGCCTGGCGAACCACGCATCATTTCTTCGAGCCTTGCATGAGGCCCCGCGGGTGCTCACCGAGGGCTCGGTGGTCGAGCGCTTGCGCCGCCACCCCGCGGGGCTGCTGGACCCGCACGTGGCCAACGCGGGCCTCCTCTTCAATGCAGAGGGACGCGAGGCGCTCGCCGGCATCTACCGCGACTACCGTGACATCGGCCTGCGCCACGGCCTGCCCACGCTCCTCCTCACGCCCACCTGGCGCGCGAACGCGGAACGGCTCGCGCGAGCGGGGTTCGCCGGCCGCGACGTCTTCGGCGAGGCCGTGGGGCTGCTCGCGGGCCTGCGCGATGAGATTGGCGGCCGAGGGGAGGGCGTCTTCATCGGCGGGCTCGTCGGGTGTCGCGGGGATGCCTACCGGCCCGAGGAAGCCCTCCCATGCGAGGAGTCCGCGGCCTTCCACGCGCCCCACGTGGAGGCGCTCACACGCGCCGGGGTGGACTTCCTCGTGGCCCAGGCGCTGCCGGCCTTCACGGAGGCCGAGGGCCTCGCGCTGGCGATGGCGCGCACGGGAGCGCCGTTCCTGCTGAGCTTCATCCTCCGTCCCACCGGGACACTGCTCGACGGAACCCCGCTGGCCGAAGCCGTGGAGCGCATCGACGCCCGGCCCGGCGCACGTCCGGCCGCGTACATGGTGAATTGCGTCCACCCCACGGTCTTCCGAGAGGGCCTGTCGCGCCAACTGGCCGCCTCGTCTGCCCTCAACGCGCGAGTGGTGGGCCTGCAGGCCAATACCTCCCGTCTCTCGCCCGAGGAACTCGAAGGGCGCGCGGAGCTGGACAGCGAGACCCCGGACGCATTCGCGCGGGAGATGGCCCGCGTCCATACGGAGTTCGGCACGCGGCTGCTCGGAGGGTGTTGTGGCACCGACGAACGGCACATCGCCGCGCTCGCCAGAGCCCTGACGGAAAGAGCGCCAGGCGAGCGGCACGAGTGATGACAACCCTGCCGTGAACTGCCTGTCCATGATGCAAGCCTGGGTCCACCGCATCCATCAGTCGGGACCCAGGCCCTCGGACCTGGATTCTTCATGAGAAGGTGAGAACTCCCGCAGGGCCGCCCGGCGGCGGCGACCACCAGAAACCTGTCGGACAGTCGGACAAGTTCCGGAGGACCGCAGCCGGGCCACCACTCCAGCCGACCAGCGGAAACCTGTCGGACAGTCGGACAAGTTTTGGAGGTCCGGGTTCGGGGCCCTCCCCTGCCAAGCAGCGGAAAGCTGTCGGACAGTCGGACAGGTTTTGGAGGACCGGGACCGGGAGCCTCGGGTTCAACCAGTTGTCGGACTCTCAACCCGGTTGGGTCTGTGTCGGACCGGCGGTGTACACCCCGAGGGTAAGGGGCTCAGGCTGGTCGGACCTGGACCGGTGTCCCGCTGAAGGCGGCGTTGCCGCTGACGACGTCCAGCGCTTGATCATCCGTGAGGTCGTTGATGCTGGCGCCCGCGTGCGCGCTGGCGACCTGCTGGCGGATGCCAGGGCGCTGGTGTCCGTAGCCGTGCGGCAGGCTGACGACGCCGGGCATCACATCGGCTGTGACGGCGACGGGCACGGTGACCTCCCCCACTCGCGAGCGGATGGTGGCGTTGGCGCCATCCGCGAGCCCGATGCGTGAGGCATCGTCCGGATGGACCATCAGCGTGCAGCGGGGACGGCCCTTCACGAGCCCCGGCACGTTGTGCATCCACGAGTTGTTGTCGCGCAGGTGCCGCCTGCCGATGAGCAGCAGCTCGCCTTCGCGAGGTGCCGCGTCGTCCGGGAACGCGGCGCGAAGCCGGGCCACGTCCGCGACGAGCAGCTCCGGAGCCAGTTGGATGCGCTTGGAGCGGTTGCGGAGCCTGCCGGGCAGGCTGGGCTTCATCGGGCCCAGGTCGATGCCGTGCGGCGCGGCGCGCAGCTTCGCGAGCGACAGGCTGTGCTTCTTGAGTGGATGGAAGCGCGAGCCATACGGCCCCATGCGAAGGCCCAGGTCGAGGATGCGCTCCGGCCCCATGCGCTTGAGGGCCTAGTACTGGAGCGTCGCGCGAACGCTTCGTCCCTTGCGCAACGTCTCCAGCCGGTGCTGGAGCTCTAGGAGGATCTCCCAGTCCTGACGCGAGTCCGGACCAGCGGGGAACACCGGCGGCGAATACTTCGCGGTGTTGCGCACGGCGAGCACGTGGAAGACGAGGTCGTAGTGTCCCCGCTCCAGCAGGGACGCGGGCGGCAGGATGTAGTGAGCGTGACGGGTGGTCTCGTTGAGATACGGATCCACGCTCACCATGAAGTCGAGCTGCCCCAGCGCGGTGTCCAACTGCGTGCCATTGGGCGTGGACAGCACGGGGTTGCCGGCCAGGGTGATGAGCGCGCGGATGCGGCCCTCGCCAGGAGTGAGGATCTCCTCCGCGAGCGCTGCGACAGGAAGCTCACCGGAGGACTCCGGCAGGCCTCGGACCCGGCTCTTCCAGCGCCCATGGCTGCCAGGGCTGACGCCGAACGCGCGAGGCCCGCCGATGAGGTCGAAGGCCGGCAGTGTGAAGAGGGCGCCGCCTTCGCGGTCCAGGTTGCCGGTGACGATGTTGAGGACGTTGATGAGCCATTGGCAGAGCGAGCCGAACGGCTGCGTGGACACACCGACGCGCCCGTAGCAGACGGCCCCATCCGCGGCGAGGAAGTCCCGGGCGATGCCGCGAAGCACGTCCGGCGAGATGCCCGTGTGAGGCGCCGTGCGCTCCGGAGGAAAGTCGCGGACGAGCGGCAGCACGGTGTCCACCCCGTCCACGAACGCCGCGAGCCGGCCCATGCGGTGCACATTTCCCTCCAGCACGACATGCAGCAGGGAGAAGAGGGCGAGCGCATCCGTACCGGGCCGGACGAAGACGTGCTGGTCCGCGATGACAGCCGTTTCGGTGCGGCGAGGGTCGATGACAACGACCTTGCCGCCGCGCTCCTGGATGGCACGCAGCCGGGCGCGCACGTCCGGCGTCGTCATCAAACTGCCATTGGACGCGAGCGGGTTCGCGCCCAGCATGAGCATGTACCGCGTGCGGTCGATGTCCGGGATGGGCACCAGCAACTGGTGGCCGAACATGAGGTGGGCCGCGAGCTGATGGGGAAGCTGGTCCACGGACGTCGCGGAGAACCGGTTGCGCGTGCGCAGCGCGCGAAGGAGCTGGGGGCCGAACATCATCGCGCCCAGGTTGTGCACGTTGGGGTTGCCCAGGTACGCGCCCACGGCGTTCGGACCGTGCTCCTTCTGGAGGGCATGGAGCCGCTGGCTGATGTCGCGGAACGCGTCCTCCCACGACACGCGCTCCCAGCCGGAGGCGGTGCGCTTCATGGGGTGGCGGAGCCGGTCCGGATCCTCGTGCAGGTCGCGCAGCGCCACGGCCTTGGGACAGATGTGGCCCCGGCTGAATGGATCCTCCGCGTCCCCCTTGATGGACGTGATGTGCCCGTCCGCCACTTCGATGCGCACGCCGCACATGGCTTCACAGAGATTGCAGGTGCGGAAATGGACGGAAGCGCTCATGGGCCATGAGCCTACGCCGGCTTCTCCCTACGTGGGGCCGCTGGGGGGCAGATCGAAATCGACTTCCACCTCGAACCTGGTTGGAAGCGGACAAGGGATGACAGCGGCTACTTCCATTCCTTCAACCAGTGATGAACGGGTCTCGGTCCAATGTGGCCTTGCGCCGTCAGGGGCCAGAGCCGGATCCAGATGGGGGCGTCCTTCATCTGCCAGATATCCTCCACATGGGAGTAGGTGAGGTCATAAGGCTCATCCCCTCCGTTCCGGTCTGCGAGCCTGCGTTGAAAGACGCGAACGCTCTCTCCGTTCACCTGGAGCTCCGTTCGAGCATTGGAATCCGGCAGGGGGCGGAAGCGCCAACCGCTCTTGTCCGCAAGCGCTGTCACGATCTCCAGCAGGGTGCCATCCCAATCAAAATCGTTACCTGGGAGGGGCATGTCCTGTGTCAGGTACGTCTGGACGTGGCGCACGCGCGTGGGACCTGTCGTCCAGGTATGGGTGACACTCAATCCGTCGGGTCGGACATAGGTCGCGGATTGACCTGAACGGACCGCGACGACTCCCTCCGAGGCCTCGACCTTCCGCTGCCCCATATCGAGCAGTTGGATGCGCAGAGAGGGCCACCGCGCATCGTTGTAGTGCTCCTCCAGGAAGAAGACCCCGCCCGCGAACAGGACGCGGGGATCCTTCGCGCGGATGCATCCACGCCCGGAGCGCGGTGGCTCCATCTGGTACGCAGAGTCCTCGCATTCGAACGTCTTTCCGTTCACCTGGAGCTTCATGGGCGTGGAGGTCACCGACCTGTGGAGACGCTCCGGGCCCACGAAACGCTCTTCATCCGTGGCGAACCGCGTATGGAATGGAGGATGGGAGGGTCCTTCCGGGAGCGGCTGGAGCTGCATGACGAAGATCAGCGGCCGGTCGTACAGCCCCTTCAGCAACTCCTCGGGGCGGGCCTCGCGCCGCATCCGCACCTCGACCCAACGCTCGGTCTGGGTTTCGCGCAGCACCGTGAAGGTCGCTCGCAGGTCGGTCAGATACGGCGTGTCGATGCGGTACTCGACGAACGTCCCCGGAGGCAGGGACGTGGGCATGGGCTCCACGCTGCAGGAGGTGCAGCGGCGGCCCACCCCCTCGTAGTTCGCCCCCGCGCAGCCCGTCAGCACCACGACGCCCCACGCCAGAAGCGCCCGAAACCCACGTGCCAGGTCCATCCCGCCATTCTGCCCTGGTTGGAGGCCGCCTCCCGGGCTAAGCCCGCCTCCCGGGTTTCATGACGTCCCGCGCCATCCGCGCTGTCCGCCCGACGGCCGGGGAGTCACTTGAACCCCCAACAGCCTTGCCTTGGGCCTCCGGTTGCCGTCCAATGGTGCACAAACCAATGATCGCCGCCGGTGGCGGTTTTCCAGAGCATGCACACCGTTGCGATCACCGGATTTGGGAAGAGGGTGAAGGGGAAGGCGATGACGGGGACGGCGTGGACAAAGGGGGCGCGAGGGGTCGCGCTGGGGATGCTCCTGCTGGTGGGCGCTGCGGCCCACGCGGGACAGGCGGGCGGGGTCAACATGCCGGATTCCCTCCAGGTGGAGGGCAAGACGCTGGCGCTCACCCACATGGAGCTGAAGAAGAAGCTCTTCTTCAACGTGTACGTGTGGAGCCTCTACATGGAGGAGGAGCCCACCTGCTTCAAGGAGGCCGTGGCCTCCAACAGCCTGAAACGGCTGCACTTCCGCTTCCTGCGCACCATCACCAAGGACCAGCTCGTGGGCAGTTTCCGCGAGGGCCTGCGCCAGAACCCGGCCATGCGCCAGGACGCCCTCAGCCAGTCCCTGGAGAAGCTCCTGTCGTCCCTCCATGACGTGCGCAAGGGCGACGACCTCGTCCTCACCTACCTGCCCGGCTCCGGCCTCCACGTCTCCGGCGGCGCGTCCGGCGGCGTCCACATCCCCGGCAAGTCCTTCGCCGACGCCCTCTTCAGCTCCTGGCTGGACACCCACCCCATCTTCCCCAAGTAGGCTGGCCGCTCGTCCAGCCGGGAAGTTGGGCCTCAAATTGGATGCGCGTTTCTCCTAGGCTGCGGGCCCGAGAGCGGTACTCTCGGACCCACCAACATCCTTGTCAGGAGGAATCGCACCTATGCGGACACGTCTGGTTCTGGCTGCCCTCGTTGCCCTCTCCACGGGTTGCGTCTCGCAGGGGAAGTTCAATGAGAAGGCCCTGGAGGCGGAGGGGCTGACGAAGAACCTCACGGACGAGAAGGCGGCCCGCGCGGCGGCCGAGGCGAAGGTGAAGGAGCTGGAGGAGAAGCAGGCCGCGCTGGAGCAGGAGAAGGCCGCGCTGCAGACGCGCCTGGACGCCTCCGAGAACCGCCTCACCACCGCCGCGGCCGAGCGCCGCGCCCTGGAGGACAAGAACGCGCAGTTGGCCGCGCTCAACGACGAGCTGGGGCGCAACGCCAAGAAGCTCGCGCAGGCGAAGGAGGAGCTGGAGAAGAAGAGCGCCGAGTACGAGAACCTGGCCCAGTCCCTCAAGCAGGAGATCTCCGACGGCAAGATCGAGCTGTCGGAGATGAAGGGCCGGATGACCGTGCAGCTCAAGGACAAGATCCTCTTCGCGTCCGGCTCCGCGCGTGTGGGCAAGGAAGGTCAGGAAGCGCTCGTGAAGATCGCCGACGCGCTCAAGACGGTGAAGGGCCGCATCGTGCGCGTGGAGGGCCACACGGACGACGTGCCCACCGGTGGCGGACAGTTCCCCACCAACTGGGAGCTGAGCCTGGCGCGCGCGATGGCGGTGGTGCGCTCGCTCCAGGACTCCGGAGTGGACCCGACCATGCTGTCCGCAGCGGGCTACGGACAGTACCAGCCGCTCGTTCCCAACGACACGCCGGAGCACAAGAGCCAGAACCGGCGCATCGAAATCGTGCTCGCGCCCAGCCTCGGGGGGCGCTAGGAGGGTGCGCGGGAGACCCGCGCACCCTTCATGAGAACGCTCCTCTGCGTCGTCTGTTTGCTGCTTGCGACCGGAGCCGTGGCACAGGCTCCGGACGCAGGAACCCCCGCCAGCGACGCTGGCGCTCCCACGGGCGTGCTGACGAAGCCGCCCGCCCTCCTGCGTCAGGTCGAAGCGACCTACCCGCCGGAGGCCGCCGCCCAGCAGTTGGAGGGCACGGTGGTGATGTTCATCGACATCTCGGAGACGGGCGCCGTCACGAATGTCGAAATCACCCAGCCCGCGGGCCACGGCTTCGACGAGGCCGCCACCGAGGCGGTGAAGCAGTTCCAGTTCGAGCCCGCGGAGGTGGACAACGTCCCCGCGCCGGTGCGCATCCAGTACGCCTACCAGTTCGTCTTCCGGGCGCCCGAAGCGCCGCCCGAGGCCGCCACGGACGGCGGCGTCCAGGAGCCGCAGGGGCCGGTGAACTTCAGCGGCCAGGCGCTGGAGCGCGGCACGCGCAAGCCCCTGGTGGGCGCGGAGGTGGTGCTCACGGAGCTGGACCGCTCCACCGTCACGGACGCCGAAGGGCGCTTCTCCTTCCGGGGCGTCCCCGTGGGCACGCACCCGGTCGTGGTGGTGATGGGCAACTACGACCGCTTCAAGACGCAGGAGACGATTGAAGAGGGCAAGGAGACGCGGGCCACGTACTACGTGCAGAAGCGCATCTTCAGCCAATACGAGACGGTGGTCCGCAGCGACCGCGAGCGCAAGGAGGTGACGCGCACGACCATCACGGTGGCGGAGGTGCAGCGCGTGCCGGGCACGCAGGGTGACACGCTCAAGGTGGTGCAGAACCTGCCGGGCGTGGCGCGGCCCGCGTTCAACGGCGGCGCGCTGGTCATCCGCGGCACCAGCCCGCAGGAGTCCGGCGTCTTCCTGGACGGCCTGCGCATCCCCATCCTGTACCACTTCGGCGGCCTCACCTCCGTGTACAACTCGGACCTGCTGGAGGCGGTGGACTACCTGCCCGGCAACTTCTCCGCGTACTACGGCGACATCACCGGCGGCGTCATCAACGTGCGCAGCCGCGAGCCCCGCACGGACCGGCTCCACGCCACGGTGGGCATCAGCCTGATTGAGTCCAACGCGGTGGTGGAGGGCCCCATCACGGACACGCTGAGCTTCGCGATTGGCGGCCGGCGCTCGTACATCGACCTGGTGCTCAAGGCGGTGCCGTTCGACGACGACAGCCTCCAGGTGGCGCCGCGCTACTACGACGCGCAGGCGAAGCTGGTGTGGAAGCCGACCAGCCGCCACACCTTCACGCTGCAGGGCCTGACGTCTCGCGACCGGCTGGCGTTGCTGCTGGACCAGCCGGCGGACGGCGACCCGTCCGTCAACGGCAGCCTGGACGTGACCACGGGCTTCAACCAACTGCGCCTGCGCCACCAGTTCCGCGACGGCAGGCTGACGCTCGACACGCACGGGTTGATTGGCAACACGATTCTGGACTTCCAGATTGGCGAGCGCGGGCTGCGCATCGCGTCCACGGACCTGTATCTGCGGCCCACGGTGGAGTTCGCGTTCAACGACAGCGTGACGCTGGCGGGCGGCCTGGACGTGGTGGCGAACCTGGCGAACGTGAGGGCCAGCATCCAGCAGCCGCCGCGCGAGGGCGAGCCGCCGTCGCCGCTGGTGACGGAGGACCTCATCAACATCGACGGGAAGTTCACCCAGTACTACCCGTCCGCCTGGGCGGAGGTGCGGTGGCGGCCCATCAAGGACCTGCTGGTGGTGCCGGGCGTGCGCACGGAGAGCTACCTCTTCACGGACCAGCAGGAGGTGAAGCGCACGGTGAACCCGCGGCTCGCGGTGCGCTACGCGCTCACGGAGACGCTGACGCTGAAGGGCGGCGCGGGCGTCTACCACAGCCCGCCGGTGCAGGATGAGCCGTCGACGGGGTTCGGCAACCCGGACCTGGGGGCGAAGCGGTCGCTCCAGTACAGCGTGGGCGCGGAGTGGCAGGCGCGGCCGGAGTGGTTCGTGGGCAGCGAGGTCTTCTACAACGACCTGGACGACCTCATCGTGCGCTCGAACGCGCGCATCGTGCGGGACGGCGAGTCCGTGCCGGAGAACCTGAAGAACGGCGGCGTGGGGCGCATCTACGGCTTCGAGCTGCTGGTGCGCCGGGCGCTGACGGACCGGCTGTTCGGCTGGATTTCGTACACGCTGTCCCGCAGCGAGCGGCGGGACGCGCCGGGGGCGCGCTGGCGCAAGTTCGACAATGACCAGACGCACGTGCTGACGGCCATCGCCAGCTACAAGCTGCCGAAGGGCTGGGAGGTGGGCGCGCGGTTCCGCTTCGCGTCCGGCAACCCGACGACGCCGGTGCTGGGCGCCAAGCGCGACGACACGACGGACGTGTTCATCCCGTACTACGGGCTGGTCAACTCCCAGCGGCTGCCGTCGTTCAACCAGTTGGACATCCGCGTGGACAAGAACCTGGTGTTCGACACGTGGAACCTGGACCTCTACCTGGACCTGACGAACGCGTACAACAACCAGTCGGTCGAGGGCGTGGCCTACAACTACAACTATTCCAAGCGCGAGTACTTCAAGGGCCTGCCCATCCTGCCCGTGCTCGGCTTGAAGGGAGCCTTCTGACGCCATGCGCACTCCCGTCCTGCTGTCTGTGATTGCCTTGCTGGGGTCGAGCGCGTGCAGCGGCCCCGACTTCGACGCCCAGAGTGAGATTCGCAGCGTGCGCGTGCTCGGCATCAAGGCGGAGCCGCCGGAGCTGGCGCTGGAGCCGAACGCCACCACGCTGCCGCCGCCGGTGACGTTCAGCGCGCTGGCGGTGACGCCGGACGCGCGCCCGGTGACGGTGACGTACGCGCTGTGCCGCCCGGACGTGAACCCCTACGGGGACGTGGCGTGTCCGGGGGACAGCGGGGTGGCGCTGAGCAACGGCGTGCTGTCGTTGAGCGACCCGGCGGTGCAGGCGCTGCTCATCGAATCGTTCCAGGCGGCCACCGGCGGCACGGGCGGAGGGCAGGGGGGAACGTTCGACTTCAACGACCCGGCGGTCCAGCAGGTGTTGCAGACGGGGCTGCCGCTGTTCGTGGGCTACGAGGCGACGGACGGCAGCGGGACGCCGGAGGGCGTGGAGCGGGGCGTGCGGCGCATCACGCTGCGTTCAACGGCCACGCCCAACCAGAACCCGGTGATGCAGGACGTGCTGTGGAACGACGCGCCGCTCTCCGGGCCGCTGCCGCTGGGCACGGAGGTGACGTTCACGCCGGTGCTGGGGGCGGGCAGCGAGGAGACCTACTCCACGGCGGACGGGCCGAGGACGGAGCAGGTCTTCTTCAGTTGGTTCGCGACGGGCGAGGGCGAGGTGGGGTCGTTCCGTTCGCTGGAGCCGGTGGACGGCAAGCCCGGCGACCCGACGACGACGTACACGACGGCCAAGACGCCCGAGCGCATCACGGTCTGGGTGGTGGCCCGGGACGGCCGCGGCGGCACGGACTGGACGACGCGCACGGTGGACGTGGGGCCCTGAGCGCCGTCCGGGCCGCCTGGGCTGGCGTCACCCCGTCAGCCACGCGGACGCGCGGCCCAGGCCCTCCGCCACGGAGGTGAACGCGTCCGCCGTGCGCACCCGGTCCTCTCCGAAGCGCTTCACGTACAGCTCCCGCACCGCCGGAATCTGCGACGAGCCGCCCGTCAGGAAGACCGCGTCGATGTCCCGGGCCTCCGGGTGCTTCGCCAGCAGCCCCTCCGTGCACTGCGACAGCTCATCCAACAGCGTGCGGCTGGCCGCCTCGAACTCCGAGCGCGTCATCGGCTCGTGCAGGTGGATGCGCGCGTCCTCGAAGTCGATGGTCGCCACGTCCTCGCTCGACAGCTTCACCTTCGCCGCTTCAATCGCCCGGAACAGCCGGTAGCCCAGGTTGTCCATCACCAGGTCGTAGAGCGCCTGGATCTCCGCCGGGTGGTCGCTCGTGTCGAGCATCACCTCCAGGAGCTCCTGCGTGGACTTCTCCCGGATGAAGGACATCTCGTGCCAGTTGAGCAGCTTCGCCAGCACGTGCTGCGGGATGGGCAGCCGCTTGTGGCTGAAGCCCTTCACCTTGTACGTGGACCCCGCCCCGAAGCGCGGCAGCAGCTTGTGCCGCATGATCTCCGCGTCGAACCGGTCACCACCGATGCGCACACCCGTGGACCCCACCACGTCCGGCTTGCGGTCCAGGTTCCCCCGGCGTGAGGGCCCCAGCCGCATCAACGTCAGGTCCGTCGTGCCGGCGCCGAAGTCCGCCACCAGCACCAGCTCGTCCTTCTCAAGCCGCGCCTCGTACGCGAGCGCCGCCGCGATGGGCTCAATCAGGAACTGCACGTGCGTGAAGCCCGCCAGCTCCGCCGCCTTGCGCAGCCGCTTCTCCGCCAGTGCGTCCGCCTCCGCGTCCGGCGTGAAGACCGCGGGCCGGCCCAGCACCACCGCGTCCGGCGGCTCGCCCAGGTGCGCCCCGGCCGCCTCGCGCACGCGGCGCAGCAGGATGGCCACCAGGTCCTCGATGGTGAACGTGCGCCCCTTCACCTGCGTGGCCCGGAAGGACGAGCTGTGCAGGAAGGACTTCACGGACTGGATGAACCGGCCGTTGTTGTCCTCCAGGTAGCGCTGGATGGCGTCCGCGCCCGTGAAGACCTCCCGCTCCTCCTCCGCGAAGAAGAGCACGGAGCGGAACAGCCGGGGCTCCGCGGTGTGGGGCTGCAGCGGCAACACGGTGCCGTCCGGCAGTGCCAGGGCGGTGTTGCTGGTTCCGAAGTCGAGTCCGCAGGCGCGCATGGGGGGGCGCCCCTTATCGCCATTCCTCCGGACGCGGTAGCCCCAAAGTGCTCCCCCGCCGTGGGGCGTGCGGCCAGGCGGGCGCCCGCCGCGGCATGGCTTGGCGCCTCACGGGCCACCGCCATCTTTGCCCTGTCATCCCTTTGACAGGAGAACCGCATGAAATCGCGCGCAGCATGGCTGGGTGCCGGAGTCGCCGCACTGGTGGTGGGCACCACCGCCTGCCAGGACGGAGACCGCTCCCGCCAGGACTCCGAGGCGAAGGACACCCCCGGACAGCGGGTGGAGCAGGCCCAGCTCCAGTCGGAGAAGGCCTTCGACGACGCGCGTGACGCGCAGAAGGAGGCGTCCAGCCAGCAGCGCGAGGCCGCCCGCGCCCAGGAGGACGTGCAGCGCAAGCAGCAGGAGCTCCAGGAGGCCCAGGCCAAGGCCCAGAAGGAGGCCCAGGAGGCCCAGGCCAGCCAGCAGCAGGCGCAGGCGCGCACCCAGCAGGCCCAGTCCGTGGCCCAGCAGGCCCAGGCCAGCGCGCTGGCCGCCCAGCGCCAGGCGCAGCAGAACTTCGCCACCCAGCAGCAGCAGGCCTCCAACGAGAGCGCCGCCGCCAACCAGCGCCTCGCGGATGAGAGCGCCCAGCAGCAGCAGGCCGCGAACCAGAACGCCGCCACGCAGCAGGCCGCCATCGCGCGGAACTCGCAGGCCCCCACCGCGCAGGCCCCTCGACAGGAGCAGCAGATCTCCGGCGACGTGCTCAGCGCGAGCGCCCAGGAGGTGCTGGTGAGCCAGCGCGGCGAGCCCCAGGTGCGCCTGAAGGTGGGCCCCGGCACGCAGGTGCAGGTGGACGGCCGGGCCGCGAGCGCCGCGGACATCCAGGAGGGCGCGCAGGTCCGCGCCTCCTACCGCACGGACGCGAGCAGCGGCGAGCCGCAGGCCCTGCGCATCGACGCGACGTCCCGCGCGCAGCCGGCCGCGCCCGCACCGGCGGAGAGCGGCGAGTCCTCGCCCGGTGTGCCCCGGTAGGCGGGACTCCGGACATGCCACGGCCCCGTGCCTTCGCGCTTCCCAACGCGAGGGTCCGGGGCCGTGCCGTGTCGCAGCCTTTTGACGAACTGTCGCGGGACTACGCGGCCAGCTCGGCCTGGTCCAGGCCGGCCTCGGCCATCAGGTTGGCCAGCTCCGCCTTCAGCTTGTCCTTGGCGCGGATCTCCAACTGGCGGGCGCGCTCGCGGGAGAAGCCGAAGTGCTCGCCCAGCTCGCTCAGGGTCATCTCCGTGTCGCTCATCACGCGCTGCTCGATGATGAAGCGCTCGCGCGGGTCCAGGCGCATCAGCGCGCGCTGCACCAGGTTGCGGGTGAGGCCCGCCTGCTGCCGGTCGGCGACCTCGTCCGCGTGCGAGGCGGACTCGGACTCCACGAAGTCCAGGTGCGTGGCGTCGCCGTCCTCGCCCACCGGCGCGTCCAGGGACAGGTCCCGGCCGCCCATGCGCTGCTCCATCTCACGCACTTCCGTGGGCTTCACGTTCAGCTTCTTGGCGATTTCATCCGCGTTGACGATGTGGCCGTCGCCGGCGCCCAGCTTCTCCAGCTCGCGGCGCGTGCGGGCCAGGCTGAAGAACAGCCGGCGCTGCGCCTGCGTGGTGCCCAGCTTCACCAGGCTCCAGTTGCGCAGCACGTAGTTCTGGATGTACGCGCGGATCCACCACACCGCGTAGGAGATGAGGCGGATGCCCTTCTCCGGGTCGAACTTCTGCACCGCCTTCATCAGGCCGATGTTCGCCTCCTGGATGAGGTCGGACATCTTCAGGCCGTAGGAGCGGTACTCGTAGGCGACCTTCACCACGAAGCGCAGGTTGCTCGTCACCAGCCGGTGGCCCGCGGACAGGTCACCCGCGCGGAAGGCGCGCGACAGCGTCTGCTCATCCTGCGGGTTCAGCAGCGGGTACTGGTTGATCTCCGAGAGGTACGTGGAGAGCGAGTCAGCGGAAGAGAAGGAGTTGGAAGCCTGCATGGGGGTCTCTCTCGGGGAAGAGGGCGGTGTGCGTGACCGCCGTTTGCTGCGACGGGGAGACCTTTAGCAACGCACGGGCCAATGCCAGCCGACGGGCAACCTCAATGATTCCAGGGTGTTGCGCGAAACAGCTTCAATGCTTAGGGCGGAACCCGGCAGTTTTTACAGCGCCGGGTTTCGACACTTCTTCCGGATGCCTCGCAGGGAGGGTTGCCAACCCTGCGACCCGGACACAGGGCGGATCACATCCCCCAGGGCTGTGGGCCCGCCCCGGCCTCCCTGCCTGGAGCGCAGGGAGGCGGGGGTGCGGAGGTGAAGGCCGCGTCAGGGGGCCACGGGCTCGGAGACGTAGCCCACGTCCACGGTGACGATGGCGGGCAGGCAGCCGAAGCTCGCCCCCTGCGTCACCTGGGCCTTCCAGCAGAGCTGCTGCCCGGGCGTCCCGGAGACGTCCACGGTGGTCCCGGCCGCGCCCGGCGGCAGCGACAGGGGATGCCAGGTGGGCGTGGGGTTGGGGACGCACGTGCCCGCGCCGCACAGGCCGCAGTCGGTGGCCACCGCGTAGGTGACGCCGGCCGTGGCGTCGCAGCCCGTCCCCAGCACGTCGCGCTTGGTGAAGGACACCTGGGCAATCCGGCAGCTCGCGTCGTCCTGGCTGAGCACGCGCGAGCGCACGCGGCCCTCCTGGGTGCCGCGCAGCAGGAAGACGACGTCATTGAAGTCCCGGTCGCCGCCGCCCGGCATGTCCTCGAAGCCCATCAGCCACTGGCTGGGGGTGGAGGGCGAAGGCTGCATCAGCAGGTGCGGCATGTTGCCGTTGCCGGACGGGAGGACCCCGGCGGAGACCATGGGCAGGACGACGTTGTGGTAGGCGGGCTGCTGCAGGCGCGTGAGGGTGTCCGCGCTCAGCCACCCGCACAGCCGCTGCGTGGAGTTGAGCACGGGGCAGGAGTTCATCTGGGGCAGGTCCGGGTTGCACAGGTCGCTGTACGCGCAGCCGATGTTCCGCTGCGCCACGGGCACCCGGCCCCTGGGGTCCTGGTCCAGGTTCCACCTCGCCTTGGAGAAGAACACCTGGATGGGGGACTTCAGGTGCAGGGTGCACTGCCCGGTGGAGGCCTTGCGCAGGCACGGGTAGACCCAGTCCTGGTCCAGGTCGTGGCGGGACTCGTACTGGGTCACCAGGAAGAAGACGAGCTCCTTCCCGGCGGGGACGACGCCCAGGTCCACGATGCGGTCGTTGGGGGTGATGCCCGGATCCGGGTTGACGGCCCTGAGGATGCCGTTCGCGTCGTACCGGGAGACGTCGTAGTCGGGGATGCCATCCTCCAGCGACTGGATGTCCGGGACGACGCCCAGTTGGTTGAAGGTCGTCGGGTCGTCGTCGTCGTCGGCCAGGAGGAACAGCAGGTGTCCCAGGCCCCGTTGGTTGTTGGAGGCGTGGGCGGGCTCCAGCAGGTTGGGGACGCGCGGATGGAGGCACAGGTCGCGTTGAGCGCCAGCTCGGGCTGGGTCAGCGTGACGCCTTGGGAGATGAAGGTCCGGGGCGCGCAGCGGCGGGCCGCCCCGATGTACGGGCGGGCCTGGGCGCCGGAGGGCGGCGCCAGGTTGTAGAGGTCCTCGTGCAGGTCCGCGATGCCGTTGCCATTGGCATCCACCAGCGTGTCATCCGATGAGTCCGGCGTGCCTTGCGTGTTCACGTAACCGCG
Source organism: Corallococcus sp. AS-1-6 (assembly GCF_020037015.1). Classification (GTDB taxonomy): domain Bacteria; phylum Myxococcota; class Myxococcia; order Myxococcales; family Myxococcaceae; genus Corallococcus. Next base: position 107,098 of record NZ_JAIQDE010000026.1, read on the forward strand.
CGCCACCAGGTCGTCGTAGAACACATAGCCGAGCGCGTGGCTGGCGCCCGCGGACTCGTGCACGAACGCCACCGACAGGCGCTGCTCATTGGGGAACAGGATGCGCTCGCTGGTCAGCGCTCCCTGATAGACGTTCAGGCGCAGCGGCCCTTCGGGCTGGAACACCATGTTCGAGACCTCGTCGAAGTCCGACGGCGTGAAGTCCGGCTGCCGGTCGACGTCCAGCGACTGCGTGAAGTCGAAGTCGAACAGCGCCTCCGTGGACAGGCCGTAGCCGTTGGTCACGGTGGCCCTCACCTGGGGCGGGCCGGCCACCAGGGCCGGAAGCGGGAAGCGTTTCAGGTGCAAGGACAGCCCCCCTCGGGATGGAACGGCCCCGAGGGTCTACCAGAAATGCCTGACAGGATGATTGTGCCCGGGTGCGTCAGGTCAATGCCTTGCGCAGCCGCTTGGGAATGGCCTCCGCGTGCCAGCGCTGCACCTCGCGGGCGATTTGAGCGGACCGCTCCGCGCGCTCGTCGCGGGCCTGGGGCAGCAGCTTTCGCGCGGCCTTGCGCTGGCCGGGCGGGGCCTCGGCGGCGGCGCGCTCGAAGAGCTCCAGGCGCACGTCCGCGTCGTGCAGCTCGCCCAGGCCGTCCTGGAGCGGCACCAGGACCTCCAGGAGCGCGCTCACGGTGCGGCGGAAGGCGGGCTGGAAGATCTCCAGCTCGTAGCGCAGCTTCTTCAGGTCCTTGCGCAGGGCGTGCGCGGAGGCGGCGTCCGGCGCGTCCGCGTAGCGCTCCAGGCGCTTCTCCACGCGGCGCAGGCGCTGGCGCAGGTGGCTGCGCACGCCCTTGCCGGCGAAGCGGTGGGGGTCCTCCAGCGTGTCCAGCTTCTTCAGGAGGCGCGGCACGGTGCGGTCCGTCCAGCGCTCCAGCTCCGCGCGCAGCTTCTTCTCCTTGGACTTCAGGCCGGACAGGTGGGACTCGCGCAGGCCGGCCAGCGCCTTGCCCGCGTCCTTCTTGCCCTTCGCGGCGGTGTCCAGCCACTGGTCCTGGACGTGCAAATCCCTCACGTCGCCCAGCGCGTCCTGGAGGCGCTTCACGTCCGCCTCCAGCCGGGTGAGCTTGCCGGTGGCCTGGAACACCTGGAGCGCGGCGCGCAGGCGGCGGGTGGCCACGCGCATGTCGTGCACGCCGTCCTCGTCCAGCTCCCCGTCCAGTTGGCTCTCCGGGTGGCGCACGTCCGCGAGCCGGCCGGCGAGGATGCGGCGGGCGGCGTCGCCCAGCGCGGTGTCGGGGCCCAGGCCCCGGATGGGAGTGGGAGGGGGCATGGCGGGTCAGTCCTCCTTCAAGGCGTATTGCTGGACCATGCGCTCGGCGGCGTCCGGGCCTTCCCAGCCGAGGATGCGCGCGTCCTTGTCCGCGAAGTGCACCACCGCGAGGAAGAAGTGCTCCAATTCCTCGCGCTCGCGCCGGGACAGGTCCTGATAGGAATTGAGGTGGTCCGAGCGCAGGGCGTTCACCGGGACGAGCAGCAGGCGGTCATTGCGCTCGCGCTCGCCGTTGGTCGCGCCCCGAGGCTTCTGGTCCACCAGGAGCACGCCCAGTGCCCGGCAGGGCAGCACCACGCCGGGCCAGGTGGGCACGTCCCAGTACACCAGCGCGTCCAGCGGGTCTCCGTCCGGGCCCTTCGTGCTGGGGATGAAGCCCCAGTCGAAGGGGTAGCGGAAGCCTCGCGTCAGCGGCCGGGACAGCGTGAAGGCCTGGAGCTTCGGGTCGTATTTCAACTTCACCGTCGAACCGCGGGGCGACTCGACGACGACGTGCAACGCATCCTGTTCGCCGCGCAGGGGCAGGCGGGTGAAGTCGGTGGCCATGGACCCTCAGGCTGGGGTCGCCCTTCCGCCTCCGGCAAGTGCCCCCGTGCCGGGAGTTTCACTCGCCAACCCTGGCTCAGTGCAGGGGCGGGCCCGGGGTCAGCTCCGCCTGACGGCGCGCCACCAGCTTGCGCGTGGCGCGGGCCGCGGCCAGTCCCCCCAACGTGTACCAGGCCACCGTGAGCAGGGACGTGGATGGGCGGGCCTGGGATGGCTTGCGGCCCAATCCCAGCTTCGGAGGCAGCACCACCGCGCCCAGGCCGGCGAGCAGGCCCAGCATCGCGCCGCGCAGGTACGGCCGCCTGGGGCGCCCCAGGGCCACGAGCGAGAAGAACAGCCCGTTGGACAGCAGGTCGCCCACCAGGGTCTGGCGATGCAGCCGGCGCCCCTTCGCGGGCTCGCCGCCGAAGAAACGGATGCCCTTCTCCAGCGAGCGCATGCCCAGCACGTCCATGCGCGGCGGGTGCTTCAACACGCGCCGGGCGCTCTCGTGGACCAGCGTGAGCGCGGCGGCGCCATGGAGGCCAGGACCCAGGGCGCGGAACACGATGCGGGGCGGAGCAGGAGGTTCAATCATGCCTCCCAAGCTAGGCACCGCGCGCCCGGGACTCCCGCCCCCGTGCGCCCGCCCGCATGCCCGGCATGCAGGCCCGTCAGGAGCTGCAGCTCACCACCAGGTGCCGGCCCCACGTGGGCGGCGAGGCCGCGTAGGCCTCCTGTCCGGGGTGCTCGTCGAAGGGCGCGGACACCAGCGCGAGCACGCGGTCCACCTCCGCGAAGTCCCCCTCCTGCGCCCGGGCGATGGCCTGCTGCGCCACCCAGTTGCGCAGGACGTACTTCGGGTTCACGCGGTCCAGGCTCGCGTGGCGCTCGGCGTCCACGCTCCCCTCCGCCTCCAGCCGCGCGCGGTAGCGCTCCGCCCACCCGTCGAAGCCCTCCGGCGGCAGGAAGGGGTCGCGGAGCGCGTCGTTGCGCGCCCCGGGGCGGGAGTCGAACCGGTTCAGCGCGCGGAAGAAGCGCGTGTAGTCCACGTGCGAGCCGGCCATCAGCGCGAACAGGTCCTCCAGCAGCGCGCGGTCCTCGTCGCGGGCCTCCTTCAGGCCCAGCTTCTCTCGCATGTGCGTGAGGAAGTGCCGCGCGAACGTGGGCTGGAAGAGGGTCAGCGTGGCGCGCGCCTCGTCCTCGGTGATGAGCGTGAGCAGCGCCTCTCCCAGGCAGGCCAGGTTCCACAGCGCCACGCGCGGCTGCTGGTCGAACGCGTAGCGGCCCTGATGGTCGGAGTGGTTGCAGACGAAGCCGGGGTCGAAGTCGTCCAGGAAGCCATAGGGGCCGTAGTCCAGCGTGAGCCCCAGGATGGACATGTTGTCCGTGTTCATCACGCCGTGCGCGAAGCCCACCGCCTGCCAGCGCGCGACGAGCCGAGCGGTGCGCTCCACCACCTCCGCGAAGAAGCGCGCGTGGCGGCCCTCCTGGCCCGCCAGGTGCGGGAAGTGCTCGGCGATGACGTGGTCCGCGAGCGTGGCCACGTGGCCGGGCTGCTCGGTGTGGTGGAAGAACTCGAAGGTGCCGAAGCGCACGTGCGACGGGGAGAGGCGCACCAGCATGGCGCCGGTCTCCACGTCCTCGCGGTACACCGGCGTGCGGCTGCCCAGGATGCACAGGGCCCGCGTGGTGGGGATGCCCAGCGCGTGCAGGGCCTCGCCGGCCAGGTACTCGCGCACGGTGGAGCGCAGCACCGCGCGCCCGTCACCGCCTCGCGAGAAGGGCGTGGGCCCGCCGCCCTTCAGGTGCAGGTCCCACTTGCCTCCGTCCGGGCCTCTCGCCTCGCCCAGGAGCAGCGCGCGGCCGTCCCCCAGGCGCGGCACGTACACGCCGAACTGGTGCCCCGCGTACACCATGGCCAGGGGCTCCATGCCGGGCAGCGGCGTGGCCCCGCCGAACACGCGCGCGAACTCCGGGCGCGCGGCCTCCTCCTCGTCCAATCCCAACAGCCGCAGGGCCGCCGGGTTCACGCTCACCACGTGCGCGTCCGGGAAGGGCGCGGGGGCCACCCGGGCGGCGAACCCGGGCGGCAGGCGGGCATAGCTGTTGTCGAAGACGAGCTGTTCGAGCGAGGCCATGGATGGACACAACAGACGTCAGGGGATGTGCATGCCCCGCTGGACCGCGGGACGGCTGCCCACGCGGTGCAGGTACTGGAGGATGTGGGGCGTGTTGCTGAAGAGCTCCGGGAAGTAATCCCGCGCGCCCTTCAGCCACGGGTACGTGGCGATGTCCGCGATGGAGTACGTGGTGGCCAGGTAGTCCCGCGACGACAGTTGCTGCTCCACCACGCCCAGGATGCGCTTCGCCTCCGTCTGGAAGCGGTCGATGGCGTAGGGGACCTTCGTGGAGGCGAAGTGCCCGAAGTGGTTGAGCTGGCCGAGCATGGGGCCCAGGCCGCTCATCTGGAACATCAGCCACTGCGTCACCTCCGCCTTGCCGCGCGGATCCGTGGGCATCAGCCGGCCCGTCTTCTCCGCCAGGTAGAGCAGGATGGCGCCGGACTCGAAGAGGGTCAGCGGGCCCCCCTGCGCGTCGTGGTCCACGATGGCCGGAATCTTGTTGTTGGGGTTGATGGCCAGGTACTCGGGCTTGAACTGCTCCCCCTTCGTGATGTCCACCGAGTGCGTCTTGTAGGGGAGGCCCAGCTCCTCCAGGGCGATGGACACCTTGCGGCCGTTGGGGGTCTTGAACGTGTACAGGTCGATCATGCCTTCACTCCCGTGAGCTGCTCGCTCACCTGCCAGAGCCGCTCCGCGAGCGCGTCGTTCCGGGCGGCGGACGACGGCTTCGCCTTGCGGCATTTGATGAAGTACTCGCCGCTGACGCCCGCCACCTCCGGCGACGACGCCAGGTAGATGGACGTCCTCGCGCCCTTCTCCGGGGAGAGCATGAAGGGCCCGGCCAGCTTGACGAGGTGCTTGAAGACGCCCTGGCTGTTGTGCCCGAAGCCCGTGGCCACCACGCCGGGGTGCAGCGCGTTCGCCGTGACCTGCGTGCCGGCCAGCCGCTTCGTCAGCCCGCGCGAGAAGAGGATGTTGCTGAGCTTGGCGTTGCCGTAGACGCGGATGCCGTCGTAGCGGCGCCGCTCCGTCTGCGGGTCGTCCAGGAAGTCCGGGTACGCCAGCCGGTGGCCTTCCGAGGACACGTTGATGATGCGCGCCGGTCCGCTCGCCACCAGCAGGTCGCGCAGCAGGTGGGTGAGGAGGAAGTGGGACAGGTGGTTGGTGGCGAACGTGGCCTCGTAGCCGTCCACCGTCACCTGGCGCCGGTCGATGATGAGGCCCGCGTTGTTGATGAGCACGTCCAGCCGCGAGTGCCGGTCGCGGAACGCCTTCGCCAGGTCGCGCACGGACTGGAGCGAGGACAGGTCCGCGAGCAGCGACTCCACCGGGGCTCCGGGGGCGGCCTCGCGCACCGCGGCGACCGTGGCCGCCGTGCGGGCCTCATCCCTGCCGGAGAGCACCAGCGTGGCCCCCCGCCGCGCCAGCGCCTTCGCGGTCTCCTGGCCGATGCCACCGGTGGCCCCGGTGATGAGGCACACCTTGCCGTCGAGACGGTCTTCGGGAAGCCCTGCCGCCATGGGACGCGTCCTCCTGGAATCCGGGGACGCGTTCTATACGCTCCCCGCCCTCCCCGCGCAGGAGAACCCGCCAGGGAGGTGGGGCCGGACGTCAGGTGGTGGCCTGGCTGATGTCCTCGGCCTGACGGCCCCGGCGGCTGCCGCCCTTGGGGGGCATGGAGACCCCCGCGCGCGCGTCGCCGTTGAGGTGGCTCTCCAGGAACCAGAGGTCCTCCTCGGTCTCGCCCAGGGTCTGGGTGAGGAGGTCCGCGGTGACGGGGTCGTTCACGTCATCCGACTTGTTGATGCCGTCGCGGACGCTGGCGGCGTAGCGGCCCACGCGCTCCACGAGCGCGCGGATGTGGGCCTCGCCGTCCACGGCCTGCAGGTCGTACTCGGGCAGTTGGCTGTTGTTGGTGGCCAGGCGGATGGTGCCCTGGGCGTAGCCGCCCAGCGCGCCCGCGCGCTCGGCGTACGAGTCCGCGTGCTTGCGCGCGTGCTTGGCCACTTCGTCGAAGAGCAGGTGGCGGCTGTAGAAGTGCGTGCCCCGGATGTTCCAGTGGGCCTGCTTCACCTGCCAGTGCAGGTCGATGGCGTTGGCGAGCAGCGTGTTGAGCATGTCGATGAGCTCTTCGCGCGCGTCCTGGGGAAGGTTCACGTGGCTGGTCGTGTACATGGTCCTGCTCCCTCGTGGGTGGTGTGCGCGCGGCAGGCCGTCGGCATGACGTCGCGGCGCTTCCCACAGGGTGGGGATGGGCCGGGCCCTTGGCCATGGCGCGGCGTGCGTCGCCTGGCCGCCCGGCTGGCCCGGAGGGCGGGCTGCCGGGCGTCCTCCGGTGCTCAGCCCGCGTCGGGGGCGGTCAGTCGGGCGGCGACCTCCGTGGCCGCGCGCCCGCCGGACTCCACCGCGCCGTCCAGGTAGCCGCACCCTTCGATGGCCGTCTCCGTGCCCGCCCAGTGCACGCGGCCGAACGGCGCCCGCAGCGCGTCGCCCATGGCGGTGAGGGCGCCGGGGCGGGGCAGGCCCACGTAGCAGCCGGCGCTGAACGCCTCCTGCTTCCAGTCCAGCGCCGCGATGGCCACGGGCGACAGGGCCTGGGGGCCGAAGAAGCGCGCGAAGTCCGCGAGCGCCGCGCGATGAATCTCCTCCGAGGGGCGGCCGGTCCACGCGCGGGCGGTGTCGCCCAGGAAGAAGCCCACGAGCGCGGGGTGATGACCGTGGGGGCCGCAGTCGTCGAAGCACAGGCGCACCGGGCCCGCGTCGCTGACGGCCTCGCCGGACAGGCCCGCCTCGCGCCAGAAGGGCGTGGCGTAGGTGGCCACGACCTTGATGACGCTGCCCATGGGCATGTCCGCGTGCGCGCGGCGGCGGCCCGGCGGCAGGTCCGCGCCGAAGTCGATGCGCTCCGCGAGCGCGGGCGGCGTGGCCACCACCGCGTAGCGCGCGCGGAGGGTCCGGCCGTCCTCCGTGGTGGCGGTGACGCCGCGCGAGTCCTGGAGCAGGGCCTTCACGGGGGCGGAGAGGACGACGCGGCCCGGGGGCAGGCCCTCCGCCAGCCGCCGTGAGAGGGATTGCGCCCCGTCCACGAAGCGCTCCGCCTGGGCGCCGCCTTCAATCTCCGTCAGCGGCATGAGGCCGCCGTTGGAGTGCACGTAGGAGAGGAAGTGCAGGAAGGACAGCTCCGAGGGCTCCGCCGCGAACACCGCGCGGGTGGCGATGTCCAGCGCGGCGCGGGCGCCCCAGGTGGGCACGTGGCGCTGCTTCCAGTCCTCCACGGTGAGGGCGTCCCACTCGGCGCCCCTGGGCGCGGCGGCGGGCCTCTCCCGGGGGACGCGCTTCGCCAGGCCATCCAGCTTCCAGACGACGCGCTGCAGGTCCAACAGCGACAGGAGGGGCAGGGACGGGACCTTGCCCTGGTAGGTGCGGCGCTCGCCGCGCACCTCCAGCACCTTGGTGCCCTGGTGGTGCTGGGGGAAGCGCTGGAGGCCCAGGCCGTCCGCGAGCTTGAGCACGTGGCGCTGCCGGGGGCCCACCCACTGGCCGCCCAGGTCCACGAGCCCGCCGCCCAGCTCGCGGGTGAGGGTGCGTCCGCCCACGCGGTCGCGCGCCTCCAGCACGGCGACGGTGGCGCCGGTGCGAGCGATGTCCCGGGCCGCGGTGAGCCCCGCGACGCCCGCGCCGATGACGACCACGTCCGCGCTTTCACCCATGGTGCGGCGGACTCTACGCCGGAGGCGGCGGGTGGCTAGGATGCGCGCGGGACGTCAGACGGGAAGGGTGGAGGACCGGATGTTCGCGTTGGAGCTGGTGGAGAAGGTGCGGCAGGTGTCGCCGGGCGCGGCGAACGCGCTGACGACGTTGGCGGTGAAGAACATCGTCCCGCTGGCGAAGGCCATGGGCTACCGCGTGGACGAGGTGACGGACTCGCGCGTGAAGGCGACAGTGCCGCTGGACCGCAAGACGAAGAACCACGTGGGCAGCGTGTACCTGGGCGCCCAGGTGACGGTGATGGAGCTGACCATGGGCGTGATGCTCTTCCGCCGCTTCCCGCCCGGCCAGTACAAGATGCTGGTCAACCGCATGGAGGTCGCCTTCCACGCGAAGGCGAAGACAGCGGTGAGCGCGGTGTGCGAACCCGGAGAGGAGCTGCTCCAGAAGCTCGCGTCGGAGCTGCGCGCGACGGGCGACAAGGCGGAGGCGTGGATCCCGGTGCGCCTGTTGGGCACGGACGGCCAGTGCGTCGCCGAGTCCCGCTTCCTGGCCGTGTTCAAGCGCGGGTAGCTACCGCGGCGCTTCCTCCTCCATGAGGAAGTCGCCAATGGTCTTCCACATCGCCTCGAACTGGGGGCGGCGGAAGCCGGAGCCGGAGATGAGCCAGTCCACGTGCGGGGGCTGGTGCGCCGGCTGGTCGAAGTGGCCAATCGCATCCAGGTGGTCCGCGCGCACCGCCGCCAGCACGCGGCCGTACACCTGCGAGCGCGTGGGCACGATGCCGTCACACGCGGTGGGGCCGGGCATGGCGCCGTAGGCCTGCACCAGCGCCGCCGTCTGCGCGGGCGTGTGCAGGGGGAGCTGCGTGAGCGGCATCCGCTGCGTCTGCCCGTACACGAACGCGTAGATGGTGTGCGTGAGCTGCGCGTACGGGTCCAGGCCCGCCGCCAGCCGCGTGCGCAGGGACGGCGGCCGGGCCTGCGTCACCACGGAGCCGTAGCGCACGCCGGGCCGGTCATGCGTGCCGCCGTTGAACAGGTCGATGCCCTCCGGCGTGAGCTGGGGGATGAGCGACGTGTCACGGCCCACGTCCCACAGGAACTTCGTCACCGCGTCGCGCCGCTCGCTGGAGAAGTCCCCCAGCAACTGGTCGAAGAGCTGATCCAGCAGCGTGGCCTTCCAGCCCAACTGATCATCCGCCCGCGCCATCAGGTGCCCGAAGCGGAACACCACGCTCAGGGGCAGCCGGCCGAACCTCAGCACGTACATGGTGAACAGCGAGAGGAGCTTCAGCAGTTGCTGACCGAAGAGGCCCAGGAAGAACGTGGCCAGCGGCGTGCCCGCGTGGGGCGCGGACAGCGTCACCACGGAGCGCACGCGGCGCGCGAAGGGCTCCAGCTCCAGCGCGTCCGACACCTGCGCGCCGGGAGACACGAACAGCCGGGCGTCCAGCCCGCCGGTGGAGTGGCCCACCAGGTGGATGGGGCCGTCGTCCCCGGAGGCCGTCTCGCTCACGGCCTTGAGCAGGTCCGCGGTGCGCTGGCGGATGGAGGCCGTGGGGTGGGAGACGATCGTCACCACCTCCGCGTCGACTCCCCGGCGCGCGAGGTCCTGCTTCAGGAACTCGTACGCGTGGCCGAAGTAGAGGAGCTCGCCCAGGTTGGTGAAGCCGAAGAATCCAGGGACGAGGTAGACGTGGTGCTTCACGGACATGGGTCGCCCAGCATACCCCACGCTCCCGGGATGGGCTTGGAATACCCGGCGTCGCACGGGGTTGACGCTCGCCCGGCCGCATTGACAAAACCGGCCGCCCGTTTCCCCCAACCACGAAGGAAGACTCCCCGTGTACCGCAGACTGCTCGCGCTTGGCCTGCTGTCGTCCCTCCCCGCCGCGGCGGAGGAGGGCATGTGGACCTACGACGCCTTTCCCGCCGCCCAGGTGAAGAAGGCCTACGGCTTCGAGCCGACCCAGGCGTGGCTGGACAAGGTGCGCCTGGGCTCCGTGCGGCTCGCGGGCGGCTGCTCCGCCAGCTTCGTGTCGCCGGACGGCCTGGTGATGACCAACCACCACTGCGTGCGCGGTTGCATCGAGGAGCTGACGACCGCGAAGGACGACCTGCTGGCGAAGGGCTTCCAGGCGAAGACGGCGAAGGAGGAGCGGCGCTGTCCCAAGATTGAAGCCAACCAGTTGGTGGAGATGACGGACGTCACCGAGCGGATGAACGCGGCGACGAAGGGCCTGTCCGGCGCGGCCTTCAACACCGCGCTCAAGAAGGAGATGGCCGCGGTGGAGGGCGCGTGCACCACCGGCGCGGACGTGCGCTGCGACGTGGTGACGCTCTACAACGGCGGCAAGTACCAGCTCTACAAGTACCGCCGCTTCCAGGACGTGCGGCTCGTCTTCGCGCCGGAGTTCTCCATGGCGGCGTTCGGCGGGGACGCGGACAACTTCAACTTCCCGCGCTACGGCTACGACGTGTCCTTCGTGCGCGTGTGGCAGGACGACGCGCCGGCCAAGAGCCCGGACTACCTGCCGTGGGCGAAGGAGGGCGCGAAGGAGGGCGACCTGGTCTTCGTCTCCGGCCACCCGGGCGGCACGGAGCGCAAGAGCACGGTGGCGGAGCTGGAGTTCCAGCGCGACGTGGCGCTGCCCCAGACGCTGCTCCAGTTGGCGGAGATGCGGGGCGCGCTGCGCGAGTTCACCAGCGCGTCGCCGGAGCGCTTCCGCGTGGCGCGCTCCAGCCTGCGCGGCGTGGAGAACGGGCTCAAGGCCCTGAAGGGCCGGCAGGAGACGCTGGCGGATCCGGCGGTGCTCGCGCGCAAGCGGCAGGAGGAGGCGGAGCTCAAGAAGCGCATCGACGCGAACCCCCAGGCGAAGGCGCTGACGCAGGGCATGTGGGAGGAGACGTCGCAGGCGCTGGACGCGTGGCGCCGGATGATGAACGACCACCGCATGAAGGGCGCGGGGGACGCGTTCCGCTCCGACCTGTTCTCCTACGCCCAGGCGCTGGTGCGCGCGGCGGAGGAACTGCCCAAGGCCAACGCGGAGCGCCTGCGCGAGTACACGGACGGTCAACTGCCGGCGCTGAAGCAGCGGCTCCTGCGGGAGGCGCCCATCCCGGCGGAGCTGGAGACGCTGACGCTGACGTTCGGCTTCAACAAGCTGCGCGAGACGCTGGGCGCGGATGATCCGTTCGTGCGCCTGGTGCTGGAGAAGGAGGCCCCGGCGGACCTGGCGAAGGCGCTGGTGAAGGGCTCCCGGCTGGGCGACGTGAAGGTGCGCAAGGCGCTCTTGGAGGGCGGCAAGGCGGCGGTGGACGCGTCGAAGGATCCGATGATCATCCTGGCGCGCAAGGTGGACGCGGAGACGCGCGCGTCGCGCAAGCGCTACGAGGACACGGTGGAGGCGGTGCTCAAGCGCAACGGCGAGCGGCTGGCGAAGGCGTACCTGCTGGTGAACGGCACGGCGGGCGCCCCGGACGCGACGTTCACGCTGCGGCTCAACTACGGGCAGGTGAAGGGCTGGGATGACAACGGCAAGGCCGTGCCGGCGCTGACCACGTTCGGCGGCGCGTACGGGCGCGACACGGGCAAGGAGCCCTTCAAGCTGCCGGCGCCGTGGGTGAAGGCGAAGGGGAAGGTGCCGGACGCGACGCCGCTGGACATGGCGACGACCAACGACATCATCGGCGGCAACTCCGGCTCGCCGGTGGTGAACCGGGACGGGCAGGTGGTGGGGCTCATCTTCGACGGCAACCTCCCGTCGCTGGGAGGCCGCTACCTCTACGTGCCGGAGACGAACCGCGCGGTGGCGGTGCACGGCGACGGCATCATGGCCGCGCTGGAGCACGTCTACGGCGCGACCCGCGTGGTCCACGAGCTGAAGGGCGCGCAGGCGGCGCCCGCGGCTCCGGCGCGCTGAGGCTCAACGCGCCGAGGCGGAAGGAGACAGCAGCCCTTCCGCCTCCAGCGCGGCGCGCACCGAAGGGATGGAGCCCCGGTGCTCCTTGAAGCGCTGGAGGAACAGCCGCACCCAGTGCGCCGGCGGTTCCTGCTGTCCCCAGGTGCGGACGGCGTTGCCCCAGGGATGCCGCGTCAGGGTGTCCAGGAAGGGGAGCACGTCATGCAGGCCCAGCAGCGGCCGGTGCGGCGGAAGCCCCTGCCGGGGCCAGCACCCCTGGTTGCGCGGAGCGGATGCGGCGGTGTGGCGTCCTCGCAGGAAGCGGTTGAAGGTGCGGTGGCCCTCGGGCGCCTGGAGGAGCGCGCGCAGCAGTCGCGCCTGCTCCCCTCGATCCTCCAGGGCCCCCTTGCGCCACGCCTGCCTGCCCAGCCAGTGGCGATTGCGCCACGCCTTCTCGACGGGGTCCTCGAACGCGCTCGAGTGCTTCACGTGGCCCAGCGCGTGCTCGCCGATGACGCCCTGGGGCAGCAGGCCGCGCACGTGGCTCAGGCGGGACTCGCGCGGCAGGTGGCGCGTGCGCGCGGTGGCCCAGCGGATGAAGGGCATCACCTTGTCGCCAGCGCGCCGCCAGTCCACCTGCTGGCGGATGCGCGGCCCTTCCCACGGCGCGAGCGGCGGCACGTCCAGCTCCACGTCGCCGAACCGGCTCCACCGCGCCAGCGCCAGGCGGACCTCCTGTCGGGCCGCGCGGTGGATGTGCTCACGCGCCTCGCGTGATGGCTTCCGGTGCTTCGACGGCAGCAGCGAGCGCGCCATCTGCCGGACCTTCTCGTCTGAGTGGATCATCGCGCGTGGACCTTTCGTGGCCGCGCGGACGTGGCGCGCACCCATCACCTGACTCGCACTGGACGCACTCCCACCGCATCGCGTCGGGTGCAGGACAACCGCGGCACAGAACCTCCCGGGTGCTTGGTGCGTCGCGTCAGGAAGTCGTTACCGTGGAGTCGCGGACTTCAATCCGCCTCTGTCTTCGCACGGTTGCGTTCCCCGGAACGTCTTCCGTCCGGGCGCCTTCCCGGCGTGGTTGGGAGCCGGCGCCCGACGTGCGGTAGCATCTCGTTCGTCTCACGCCGGGGGGAGGGAGGATGCACGATGGTGGTGGAGGCCCCGGAGCCCCGGACGATGTCGGCCATCATGTTCACGGACATGGAGGCCCCCGCAGGTCAACGCTGGCGAGATGAGTCGCTACAACAAGCGCTGCATGAAGAGCACGGCCAACTGGTGCGCGGGCTGCTCGCGCGACACGGTGGCCGCGAGGTGAAGCGGATGGAGGAGGGCGGCTTCCTCCTGGAGTTCGAGTCGGGCCTGCCCGCGGTGGCCTTCGCGCTGGAGTGGCGCGCCGCCGTGGATGCCCGCAACCGGGCCGTCCCCACCGAGCGCCGGATGTCCGTCCGCGCGGGCGCGCACCTGGGCATGGTGGTGCACCGCGACGGCGACGTGTTCGGCGAGGGCGTCAACCTGGCGGCCCGCATCGAGTCCCTGGCGCGTCCGGGCACCGTCTACGTCAGCGAGACGGTGGCCGCGCAACTGGAGGGACGGCTGAAGGCGCCCCCCGTGAAGTTGGGCCGCAACGAATTGAAGAACATCCGGCTGCCGGTGGCGGTGTTCCGCATCGACTCGCCGGCGGAGGGCCGCGGCGAGCGGGCGCTCCTGTCGCGCGTGCGTTCACTGCTGGGCCGTAGGCGCGCGCGCGCGGACGGTTGAAGCTGACGGCCGGACGCGCGGCGGTATGGTGCCGCGCCATGTCCGAGCTCACCCTGGTCGTTGGTTCCAAGAACTACTCCTCGTGGTCGCTGCGTCCCTACCTGGCCCTGGCCCACACCGGCCAGCCGTTCCGGGAGGTGCTGGTGCCGCTGGACACGCCGGAGACGGCGGCGCTCATCGCCCTGCATTCGCCCAGCGGCCGGGTGCCGGTGCTCAAGCACGGCGACACGGTGGTGTGGGACTCGCTGTCCATCTGCGAGTACCTGGCGGAGGCCTTCCCGGAGGCGAAGCTGTGGCCGGAGGACCGCGCCATGCGCGCGATGGCGCGCTCGGTGACGTCGGAGATGCACTCGGGCTTCACGGCGCTGCGCACGAACCTCCCCATGGACCTCACCGCGCGCAAGACGGTGCCGGGGGTGGACGCGCCGGGCGTGCACGCGGACATCGCGCGCATCCAGGCGCTGTGGGCGGGCTGCCGCGAGCGCTACGGCAAGGGCGGGCCCTTCCTCTTCGGCGCCTTCTCCATCGCGGACGCGTTCTACGCGCCCGTCATCACCCGCTTCGTCACCTACGGCGTCCCGTTCCGCCCGGAGAACGCCGCGTACCGCGACGCGGTGCTGGGCCTGCCCGCGATGCTCAAGTGGACGGAGGTCGCCCAGGGCGAGCCGCCGCTCGCGCGCTACCGGTAGCTCACAGCCCCAGCGACTGGAGCCGCGCGTCGAACGCGGGCGCGTCCGTGAAGACGAACCCGCGCAGCCCCAGCGCGCGCGCCGCGTCCACGAACTCCGGCAGGTCGTCGAAGAAGACGGCCTCGTCCGGCGCGCAGCCCGCCTTCTGGAGCGCGAGCCGGTAGATGGCCGGCTCCGGCTTCACGTGCCCCACCTCGCAGCTCAGCACCAGCGCGTCGAAGCGCTGGAGCACGGGCAACAGCGGCTTCAGGTAGGCCACGTGCAGCGCGTTGGTGTTGGACACCAGCACCAGCTTCACGCGGCCCGCCAGCCCCTCCACGCGCGGCAGCACCGCGTCGTGCACCTGGAAGTGGCTGCTCCAGAGGGGCGCGAACTCCTCCATGGGCAGGTCCACGCCCAGCGCGCCGCAGACGTCCCGGCGGATGCCCTCCGCGTCCAGGAGGCCCCGGTTCGCCGCCGTCCAGCCCGCGCCGGTGAGCCGCCTCGCGGCCTCCTGGGGCTCCAGCCCGGCCCGCGCGGCGAGCCTCGCGAAGAGCAGCGCGTTGTCGTGGAACACCAGCACGTTGCCCAGGTCCAGCAGCACGGCCTTCACAGCGGACACGGTGGCTCCTGTTTCAGATGCGGTAGGCGCGCGCGACGCCTTCCATCTGGCTGGCGACTTCCTGCAGCCGCTTCGCCGCGCCGGTGGTGGACTTCAGGCTGGTCTGCGTCTCCGTCATCATGGAGGACAAATCCGTCACGGCGCTGAAGATCTGCGCGATGCCCGCGTTCTGCTGGTTCACCGCCCCGGCGATCTGCCGCGCCGCCGCGGCGTTGTCCTGGACGATGGTGGCCAGCTCCTTCAGGTGCTCGCCGCTGGTGCGCACCTGCTCCAGGCCCTCCGCGACGCTGGAGTGGCTCTGCTCCGTCATCTTCGCCGTGGAGATGATGGCGTGGCCCAGGTCCCCCAGGATGTCGCGCACCTTCTCCGTGGCCTGGATGGACTGGTCCGCCAGGTTGCGGATCTCGCGCGCCACCACGCTGAAGCCCTTGCCGTGCTCGCCAGAGCGCACCGCTTCGATGGCCGCGTTGAGCGCGAGCATGTTGGACTGGTCCGCCAGGTCCTTCACCGTCTGGGTGATGCCGCCAATCTGCTGCGTGCGCTCGTTGAGCTGCACGATGCGCATGGCCATCTCCCCGGACTGCTCGTGCAGCCCCTGGAAGCCGCCCAGGCTGTCGCGGATGGCGACCTCGCCCGCGCGGCCCACCTCCTCCGCGCGCGACGCCACGCCCAGCACCGTCTCCGCCTTCTCCGCGGCCAGCAGCGACGTCTGCTTGATCTCCTGCGCCGTCACCTGCGTCTCCTGGAGCGCGGCGGCCTGGCGGGCCACGTTGCGCTCCTGGACCTCGGAGGCGAGGTTCAATTCCGCCACGGTCTCGCTGAGGACGTGCGTGCCCTCCTGGAGGCTGGTGGCCGTCTCGCGCAGGTTCTTCATCATCTGCGCGAAGGCCTGCGTGAGCTCGCCCACCTCGTCCCGCCCCGCCTTCACCTCCATCTCCTGCGTGAGGTCGCCCTCCTTCACCACGCGGCGGACCACCTCGCCCAGCGCGCGCAGCGGCCGGGTGATGCCGCGCGCCAGCACCCACGAGCCCAGGCCCACCGCCGCCACGAAGAGGGCGGCCAGCCCCAGCACCAGCCGGCGCATCCCGTTGAGGGGCGCGTACGCCTCCGAGGGGTCCACCTGGGCGACGAACCTCCAACCGTCCCCCACGTCGCGCACCTCCGCGCCGTTCACCGCCGTCACGGCCACGCGGCCCGCGTCGTCATGCGCGCCCTGGCGCGTGTCGAACAGGGGGCGGCCGTCCGCGCCCTGGATCTCCAGCGAGAAGCTGGCGTGGCCGCGCAACTGGGCGCGGGCGAGCGCGGGCTTCACCAATTCCCCCACCTGGCCCCAGTCGAACGCGGCGAGCAGCACGCCCAGCCGCTGGCCGCGCTCGTCCATCACCGGCACCGCCAGCGGCAGCACGTGCACGCTGTAGATGGGGTCCTCCGCCTCCACGCCCTCCGCGGTGGTGGTGCCGGACTGCGCCTTCTGGAACCACGGCGCCTTGCGCACCGCCTCCGCGCTCCCGGCGTACGCCTCGCGCAGCGCGGGCGTGCTGGCGGAGACCGCCGCGCCGTCGTCGCTGAAGAGCACGATGCCGTTGAGGGTGAGGTAGCGCCGCTGGAGCAGCGACAGCATCGCGTCGCTCGCGGTGGGGTCCTTCGTGCGCAGCGCCTGGCGCAGGACCGGGTCCTCCGCCCAGCTATGCGCGCTCGACTCGCGCTCCGCCAGGGTGGACTCCAGCAGGTCCTTGAACCCCTCCGCCTCCATGCGGAGGGAGGCGTCGATCTGCGCCTCCGTCTGCTGGCGCATCAGCTTGTCCTGCAAGCCGGTCAGGGCCAGCAAGGGCACGCAGGACACCAGGGTCATGTACAGCAGCAGCCGCCCACGCAGCGTCAGGGACGGCAGTTTGGAAGAAGGCATGGCACGCCGGCGCGAAGAGGAGGACCCGGATTCCTATACCAGAACCCGGGCCCTGAACCCCCTGGCCGACTGGCTGCCTACAGCACGGGCACCCGGTCAGGCAGCTCGCGCGCGGGCAGGCTGGAGTAGTCCGCGTCCAGGTCCAGCCGCACCCGCTGCTTCACGCGCGTGCTCAAGAGCCCCCGGAGCATGCCCAGGAACCCCGGCGGGGCCGCGATGACCACCTGGTCGAACTGGTGCGAGTCCACGCCCCTGTCCAGGCGGGCGGACAGCTCCCGGGCGAAGCGCTCGTGCTCCAGTTGGCGCCGGCCGTCCGGCTCGTTCTCCGGCACCGGGCCGTGCAGCGTGCCCGCGTTGGGGTTGTCCGCCTGGTTGAACAGGTCGACGGGCTTGGCTCGGCTCTCGTCATGTTGGAATTGCTCGATGAGGTCCCACTTCTCCGCCTTCGCATCCGTGGCGAAGAGCCGGGCGCGACTCGCGTTGGCCACCAGGATCCAGAGCCTCTTGTCCGCCATCTTCACGCCTCCTTGTCTCTTGAGGGATGCGGAGCCCCACGGGCCCCGGCAAGCTTCCCCCAGCGAGCCGACTCCCCGTCGCGCGCAGACCAGACGGCCCGCCCGCCGCTTCCTTTGTGGAACGGGAACACTCCGCGTGCCCCCCGGTGCTGACGACCTCCGACCACGTTGACCCGCCGCATCCAAGCGGCGACCATCGTGCGCCGGGGGATTTGGACGGGAGTGGGCTGTATGGAGAAGTATTTCAATGTCCGTGGACTCACGGTGCGCGGTCGCCGCACATGCCACCTGTCCACGCGGCGCACGGCGGGTGAATCGTCACGTGCCGAAAGTTTTTCCACTTCTCGCGCGATAGATGCCCTCCCCTGGGTTGCAGGGTCGCCCCGTCATGGAAACCTGATCCCCCCATGGGCACCGACGACCTCCTCGCTCACACAGTCCTGTCCGAATCGGGTGACGCCGTGACCGACGGTGGCGGAGCGCCGCTCGTGATGTCTCCGAGCGGACAGGAGGCCCAGGAAGGGGCGGTGCTGGGCAACTACCAACTGGAGAAGCTCCTGGGCGAAGGGTCCATGGGGCGCGTGTTCCAGGCGCGGCACGTGCGGCTGGGCCGCCAGGTGGCGCTCAAGGTGCTCAAGCCGGAGCACGCGCGGGACAGCTCGTTCGTGCAGCGCTTCTTCCAGGAGGCGCGCACCGTCAATCAGATCAACCACGAGCACATCGTGGAGGTCTTCGACTTCGTGGACGAGTCGCCCGACGGGCACGTCTACTGCGTGATGGAGCTCTTGCGCGGGCAGAGCCTGGCGGCGCTCCTGAAGGAAGAGGGGCTGACGCTGGAGCGCGTGCAGCGCATGGGCGTGCAGGTGTGCGCGGCGCTGGGCGCGGCCCATCAGGTGGGCGTGGTGCACCGGGACATCAAGCCGGACAACCTCTTCATCACGCAGCGCTCCGGGCAGCAGGACTTCGTGAAGGTATTGGACTTCGGCGTGGCGAAGCTCATCACCACGCAGACGGGCGTGAGCCTCACCGGCACGCTGGACGGGACCATCATCGGCACGCCGGCGTACATGGCGCCGGAGCAGGCCGCCGGGCTGCCGGTGGACGCGCGCGCGGACATCTACGCGGTGGGCAACATCCTCTACGAGATGCTCTCCGGCCACCCGCCCTTCCAGGCGTCGGCCTTCGGGCAGTTGGTGGTGCAGATCATCACCCAGCCGCCGCCGCCGCTGCCGTCGCACCTGCCCTCGGGCGAGCGGGTGCCGCAGGAGCTGGCGCAGTTGGTGATGCGCTGCCTGGCGAAGGAGCCGGAGGGCCGGCCGCAGCAGTTGGCGGAGGTCACCACGGCGCTGCTCCTGATGCCCACCGCGCCGGATCCGGAGCCGCGCACGGAGCCGCTGGTGGAGGAGGCGGAGCGGCCCACCCTGCGCATGCGGGTGCCGGGCCTGCTGCGCTCCCGGCGGCTCCAGGTGTCCGTGGGGCTGGCGGCGCTCGCGCTGGTGTCCGGCCTCACCACGTGGACGGGGCTGCACTCGATGCGCGCGTCCCGTGCCGGTGAGGCTCCGGAGGCGGTGGCGTCCGCCTCGGAGGCGGCCGGGCAGGGGACGCCGGTGGCGGGCGCTGCGGACCCGGTGACGCTCACGGTGCACTCGTCGCCGCCGGGCGCGAAGGTGGTGCGCGTGGACACCGGCGAGGAGCTGGGCGTCACGCCGCTGACGAAGGCGCTGAGCCGGCAGGCGGTGCCGCCACAGTTGCGTGTGGAACTCGCGGGCTACGTCCCGCTGGAGCGGGCGGTGGAGCTGAAGCAGGATGCCGCCGCCGCGGAGCTGACCGTGCCGCTCGTCAAGGCGAGCGCGGGACCGCGCCGCGCCCCCGCGCGTGCGCCAGGCCGCAAGGGAGGAAGCCGGGATGCGGTCATTGATCCGTTCGCGTCGCATTGAGCCCAGGGCCCTGAGCCTGGCGCTCGCGCTCGCGCTGGGGACGCCGGTCCCGGCGGTGGCGCAGGACGCGGCGGCGAGCGCCACGGAGGACGCCGCGCGGGAGCGGTTCTCCGAGGGCAACCTGGCATACGACCTGGGCGAGTTCGACCGGGCGCTCAAGGCCTTCAGCGAGGCGTACCGCCTCAAGCCGCTGCCCGCGTTCCTCTTCAACATCGCGCAGTGCCACCGGCAGTTGAAGAACCCGTCGCGCGCGGCCTTCTTCTACCGGCGCTACCTGTCGCTGTCGCAGGAGGAGCCGGCCAACGCGGACGTGGTGCGCGAGCTCATCGCGGAGATGGACACCCAGGCCCGCGTCCAGGAGGAGCAGCGCCTTGAGCGCGAGCGCTTCGCCAGGGACCGCGAGCTGCAGAAGGCGCGGGAGCAGGCCGCGCTGGCGGAGGCGCGCGCCAACGAGGCGAGGCTCGCCGCGAATCCGCCCGTCGCGCCGGAGCACAACGGGGCCTCCCAGGCCCTGGCCATGCAGGTGCCGGACGCGTCCGTGAAGACGGCGGAGGCGGGCCCTTCCAAGCCGTGGACGCGCCGCTGGTACGTCTGGGCGGGCGCGGGCGCGGTGGCGGTGCTCGCGGGCGGCGCGGTGTGGCTCGCCACGGCGCCGAATCCCCGGGACACGACGCTCGGCACCGTGGGGCGGTAGGCGGCTTCCCGGAGCCGCCAGGGCGTTCGCGACACGCCCGGCGGAGCGGCGGGCCTTCAGCGTGACGGTGGCGTGGCGGCCTGCGCCAGCACCTGCGCGGCGATACGGCCGATGCGCGCGTGGAACGACGGGGCGTCGTGGAAGGTGAGGCGCACGTCGCCCACCTTCAGCTCGTCGCCCGTGCGCAGCAGGCGCGGCGCTTCCGCCTCCAGCGCCTCGCCGTTCACCGTCACCGGCCGGGACTGCGCCAGCCGCTCCACCTTCCAGCCGCCGTCCGGCGTGGAGTGCAGGGCGAACTGCTCGCGCGACACCGTGGCGTCGTTGACCACGAAGGTGTTGTGCGACGCGCGCCCCAGCTTCAGGGGGCCGCGGTCCGCCACCCCCATCAGCTCGAAGCACAGCGCGTCGCCCGCGGGCAGGCAGTCGCGCAGGTCCATCATGGGCAGCCGCGTGGCCGCCACGTTCTGCTCCTCGGGGACGTTCCACGCGCCCGCCTCCCACACCAGCCAGGCGTGCGGGTACTTGGCGTTGAACTTCTCCTGGAGTGCCATGTGCTGCCGGATGAGCAGCGAGAGCAACAGGGCTCGCATGGCCCAGTCATAACCCCATCCGCCGCTTCCGCGTCGCCCTGACGGCTCCACAGGTGTCCACGAGTGGGCGAATGGGCGGGCCCGGAAGGCTACAACCGGGCAACGACGGCCTTCGCCATCCGCTCCGCCGCGCCCGCGTCCATGGGCAGGAAGAGGCACGGCTCCGTCACCTCCACCTCCTGCAGCCGGGTGCGCCCCTCGTTGTCCGTGGCCACGTCCACGCGCGCGTACAGCAGCCGGGCGCCCCCGGACGCCTCCATCACCTCGTGCGCCATCCGCGCCTCCGCCGCGTCCTCCGGCGTGAAGCCGTGCGGCTCCGCGAAGCCCCGGGGCGCGGTGGTCAGCGTGGGCGGGCGGCGCACCGCGTGGCTGAAGACGCCGTTGAAGAAGATGTACGAGCGCTCGCCCTCCGTCTCGAAGGCGCGCAGGTAGGGCTGCACCATCACGTCGCCCTCCTTCGCCAGTTGGGCCACCTGCGCGCTCGCGTCGTCCCACTGCTCGCGCCGGACGATGAAGACCTTGAGCCCCCCAGCGGCCACCGCGGGCTTGAGCACCACCGCGTCCCAGCCGCGCTCGCGCGCCGTCGCCGCCACGTCCAGCGTCCCGCCGGGCGGCACCCAGACGGTGGGCGTCAAGGGCAGGCCCCGCGCCTCCAGCGTCTTCAGGTAGCCCTTGTGCGTGTTCCACCGGAGCACGTCCGCCGGGTTGAACAGCCGCGTGACGCCGCCCACGCGGTCCGCCCAGGCGATGAACTCCTCGCGGCGCAGGTGGCTGTCCCAGGCGTTGCGCACCACCGCCGCGCGCACGCGGCTCCAGTCCACGGAGGGGTCGTCCCAGATGACCGGCCGCGCGTCCAGGCCCAGCGCCCGGAGCGCGGGCACCAGCGGCGCGTCCAGCGGGTTCAACTGTGGCAGTCCGGCGTAGGTGATGACGGCGATGTCCAAGGCGGCGGGCTCCAGGTGATGGGAAGCGCGCCGCCTTCTAACGCGCTCCCGCGCCCCGCGCAGCCGCGCCCCGGGTTCAGGCCGAGCGCGCCAGCGGGGGATTCGGCTTCCCCACGGCCGCCGTCTCCACGGTCTCCTGCGTCAACTGCTCCGCCAGCGTCTTCGCCTCGCGCACCACCCGCGCCAGCTCCGCCTGCCCGTGCGGGAAGGGGGCCGCGGGGCCGTCCAGCGCCAGCAACTGCTGCCGCAGCGCCGCGCCGTTGGGCGTGCGCTTCGCCGGGTCCTTCTGGAGCAACTGCATGACGATGAGGTCCAGCGCCAGCGGCACCGCGGGGTTGAGCTGCGAGGGCGGGACGACCTCCTGGTCCACCGCCGCGCGCAGGAGCACCTCCTCCGAGTGGCCGCTCAGCGCGCGCCGGCCGGTGAGGGCCTCGTGCAGCGTGAGCCCCAGGGCGAAGAGGTCCGCCCTCCCGTCGATGTCCTTGCCCATGGCCTGCTCCGGCGCCATGTAGCCCAGCTTGCCGCGCACGCTGCCCGCCACCGTGAGGTTCGCGCGCACCGCGTCCCGCGCGATGCCGAAGTCCGACAGCTTCACCTCGCCAATGCGCGACACCAGGACGTTGGGCGGGTTCAGGTCGCGGTGGACCAGCCGCAGGGGCACGCCGTCCGCGCTGGTGCGCCGGTGCAGGTAGTCCAGCGCGGACGCCAGCTCCGCGGTCAGGAACGTCGCGGCGGCCAGGGGCAGCGGCCGGCGGTTCTGGGGCTTGAGCAGCGCGCTCAAGGGCAGCCCGTCCACGTACTCCATGGCCAGGAAGTACGTGCCGCCGTGGCGGCCCAGGTCGAACACCTGGACGATGTTGGGGTGGTAGAGCGACGAGCACAGCTCCGCCTCGCGCCGGAACATGGTCACGAACGCCGCGTCGTCCGCGTACGACGGCAGGATGCGCTTGAGCGCCACCTGCTTCTCGAAGCCGCCCTCCGGCGAGTACGTGGCCCGGTACACCTCCGCCATGCCGCCCGCGCCCACGCGCTCGTGCAGCACGTACTTGCCCATGACCTCCTGTTCGCGCAGCGCCGCGAGCGCGCTCCGCGTGCGCTCCAGGAAGTGCCGCGCCAGCGTCGCCGTCAGCGCCCCCGTGGCCACGAAGAAGAACGCGCGCACGCAGATGAACAGCGGCGCCAGCGTGACGAGCGGCTCCTCCGGCAACAGCGGCCGCACGAAGCCGAAGTAGAGCGCCAGGTACTCCGTGGCCACCAGCGCGCCCGCGGCCAGCCCCAGGCGCGGGTTGCTGCGCAGGCCCGCCAGCGTCACCAGCGTGCCCCAGATGACCAGCGTGGGCGCGGTGAGCGCGTAGACCGGGCCCTTGAAGTGCAGGTCGAACGCCAGCACCACCGCCGGGATGCTCACCTCGATGAACACGTTCAGCCACGGGATGGCCGGGTGGAACGCGCCGGAGCGCAGCACCCACCACATGCAGCCGTAATAGCCCGACAGCACCGTGGACAGCCCCATCAGCGCCAGCGTCAGGTCCCAGCCCATCGCGGGCCCCAGCGCCGCGGCCACCACCACGCAGATGGCCGACAGGATGCTCATGAAGCGCGCCACTGACAGCTCCCGCGCCTGCGCGTCACGGCGCAGGTGCGCGTCCAGGAAGCGCGACACGGTGCTGGATGGATTCCGGGTAATCATGTCCCCCCACTCTAGAACGTGGCAGGACGCGTCATCCGCCTGCTCCCCCACACGTTGGGTGTGTTCCTACCACACCTTCCGCCACACGGTAGACCCTTGGGCCCCCACGAAGTGGACTTCAGGGGTCAGGTATCGCTGAAATGTTGCACCCCCGTTCCACGCCGCATGCGAGGCACGGCGGGCTTTCCTCGTCGCACCCGTTCCTTTCTTCACGGCACTGCCTTCGGGCAGGAGGCTTCATGCGCAGCTCCCCCCGTCTATTGCTCGCCGCCCTGGGCGCGGTCCTTCTGTTGGGCAGTGCCTGTAGTTCCGATCCAGAGGTCAACGCGGTCTGCGGTGACGGAAAGAAGGAAGGCGCCGAGCAGTGCGATGACGGCAACACGGTGGGCGGGGACGGGTGCGAGGCGAACTGCACCCTGCCGGGGACGAAGTGCGGCGACGGCGTCCTGGCGCCCCCGGAGGCGTGTGACGACGGCAACACGGTGGGCGGCGACGGGTGCGAGGCGGACTGTACCGTCACGCCCACCCAGATGACGCAGTGTTGGCCCACGATTCCCGCGCCGCTTTCGAACGGCGCCACCTGCGAGGTGACGAAGGCGGGCACGGCGGGGACGCTCCTCACCGGCATCGTGCTCAAGGACGGCGAGACGCTGGCGGGCGGCCAGGTGCTGGTGGACGCCCAGGGCGTCATCACCTGCGCCGCGTGCGACTGCTCGCAGGCGGCCGGGGCCGCGGAGGCCACGGCGGTGATGTGCCCCCGGGGCGTCATCTCCCCGGGCCTCATCAACCCGCATGACCACATCACCTACCCGGGCGCGCCGCAGGCGAGCACCAGCGCGGAGCGCTACGAGCACCGCCACGACTGGCGCACGGGCAACAACAAGCACACCCGGCTGACCAACCCGTCCAACTCCAAGGCGGACGCCATCCGCTGGTCGGAGCTGCGCCAGGTGATGGCGGGCACCACCTCCATCGCGGGCGCGGGCGGACAGGCCGGCTTCCTGCGCAACCTGGACGTGGGCAACAACAGCGGCGTCCCGCTGCAGGAGGGCCTGGCGGAGCCGTGGGCGGACTCGGACACCTTCCCGCTGAGCGACAGCAGCGGCACCACGCTGACGGACTCCTGCTCCTACGCCTCGTTCCCGTCCTCGGCCACCCTCACCAGCCGCATGTCCGCGTACCTGCCGCACATCGCGGAGGGCATCGCCGCCACGGCGCAGAACGAGTTCCGCTGCCTGTCCACGGGCGCCGGCAACGTGCTGTTCCCGCGCTCGGCCATCATCCACGGCGTGGGCCTCACCGCGGCGGAGATTTCGCAGATGGTGGCGCACGGCACGGGCCTGGTCTGGTCGCCGCGCTCCAACATCTCGCTGTACGGCGACACGGCGATGGTGACGACCTACAAGCGCATGGGCGCGTCCATCTCCCTGGGCACGGACTGGATCCGCTCCGGCTCCATGAACATCCTGCGCGAGCTGCGCTGCGCGGATCACCTCAACACCACGCGCTACGCCAAGACGTTCACGGACGAGGACCTGTGGCGCATGGTGACGACCAACGCCGCGGACGTGGTGGACTTCTATGAGCGCGTGGGCCGCATCGCGCCGGGCAAGATGGCGGACCTGGCCATCTTCCGGGTGGGCACGAACATGGCCTCGCCCTTCCGCGCGGTCATCGCCGCGGAGCCGGCGGACGTGGTGCTGACGATGCGCGGCGGCAAGCCGCTCTACGGCGACCAGGCGCTGGTGGACGGCCTCAAGGGCGCGGACACCTGCGACACGCTGACGGTGTGCGGCGCCCAGAAGGCCGCGTGCGTGAAGTCGGAGATTGGCAAGACGCTGGCGGAGTTCCAGGCCTCCCCGGACACGCAGGGCCTCTACCCGCTGTTCGCGTGCGGCACCCCGGAGAACGAGCCCACCTGCGAGCCTTCGCGCAGCGCGGTGAACACCACCTTCCCGGTGGCCGCCGTCAACGGCTCCACCGTCTACACGGGCGTGGCGAGCGCGGCGGACGCGGACGCGGACGGCATCGAGGACGCCGCCGACAACTGCCCCGCCATCTTCAACCCCGTGCGCCCCATGGACAACGGGCGGCAGTTGGACACGGACGGCGACGGCGTGGGTGACGCGTGCGACCCGTGCCCCCTGGAGGCGGGCACCACCGCGTGCCAGGCCTTCCGCGGCGAGGACGACGACCACGACGGCGTGCCCACCTGGAAGGACAACTGCCCCTTCGTGGCCAACGCGGACCAGAAGGACACGGACGGCGACGGCAAGGGCGACGTGTGCGACGGCTGCCCGAATGACGCGGCCACGTGCGAGGTCGCGGACCCGTCCGACTTCGACTACGACGGCATCACCACCCCCACCGACAACTGCCCGCTGGTGGCCAACCCGGACCAGAAGGACACGGACGGCGACGGCGTGGGCGACGCGTGCGACGCGTGCGGCGGGACCATCACCGCTGGCGTGTGCGCCACCTCCGTCTACGACGTGAAGACGACGCCCCGCTTCGGCAACCTGTCGCTGGTGGGCAGCAAGGTGGCGGTGGACGACGTGGTGGTGACCGCGGTGGATGCGAAGGCGACGAACGGCTACTGGGTGCAGGTGGCGAACTACCCCTCGGGCCAGGGCGCGGACAACTCCGGGCTCTTCATCTACAGCGCCAAGGCCGCGGTCGCGGTGGGTGACAACCTCCGCGTGGAGGGCACGCTGACGGACTACTTCGGCCTGCTGGAGGTGGTCGACGCGAAGGTGACGAAGCACAGCGCGGCCAACCCGCTGCCGGCCCCGGTGGTGGTGCGCACGGAGGACGTCCGCACCAACGGCCCCCGGGCGAAGGCGCTGGAGGGCGCGCTGGTGGAGGTCCGCGACGTCTTCACCACCCGCCTGGAGAACACCAAGCGCGAGTTCATCGTGGACGAGAACAAGGCCGGTGACCCGGCGGCCTCGGGCCTGATGGTGGCGGACCAGGCCTTCGCCTACCCCACGCAGGTGCTGGGCAAGGAGTACACCGCGCTGCGCGGCGTGCTGAACTTCACCTTCAGCGACCACAAGCTGCTGCCCCGGAGCGCGGCCGACATGGTCATCCCGCTGCCGCCGCTGCCGGCGTTGACGGGCTTCACGTCCGGCGGCTTCGCGCGCGTGGGCGGCGCCCAGGCGATTCCCCAGCCCCTCACCGTGACCATGGCGAACGCCTACCCGGTGGACGTCACCGTGAACGTCACCTCCAGCGACGCGGCGGCCCTGGCCGCGGTGGGCGGGCAGGTGGTGATTCCGGCGGGCCAGACGAGCGCCACGGTGGCGCTGGACGCGAAGGCGCAGGCGGCCTCGGTGACCCTCACCGCGACGCTGGGCGCGTCCTCCCAGACGGCCACGCTGCGCGTGCTGGGTGCGACCGAGGCGGCCATCGCCACGGACCTCACCCCGGCGACGCAGGGCATCGCGCAGGGCGGGACCGCGCGCTTCACGGTGACGTTCGACCGGCCGGTGCCGGCGGGCACCACGCTGGACGTGACCGTGGCGCCCGCGGGCTTCGGCACCATCACGGCCCAGGCCGTGACGGCGGACGCGCTGACGGCCACCTTCGACGTGACCGTGGACGAGGCCAGCACCGGCTCCGGCACGGTGACGCTGGGCTCGCTGAGCGCCACGGTGAACGTCATCACGGACGTGCCGCGGCTCGTGTCGCTCACCCCGTCCACCGCCACGGTGAACGCGGGCGCGGCCCAGATGTTCACGGTGACGCTGGAGTCCGCTCCGGCGGAGCCCGTGCAGGTGCTGCTGGCCCTGGCCTCGCCGGCCACGCCCTTCGGCGCGCTGTCCGCCACGTCGGTGACGGTGGGCGTGGGCCAGACGACGGCGACGGTGACGTTCACCGCCGCCGCGGACGGGGAGGGGACGGGCGCGGTGTCCGCCTGGCTCAACGGCATCACGCGGTCGGCGGAGCTGACCGTGCTGCCTCCGCCCGCGAAGCTGGCCACCGTCACGCCGGACACGGTGACGGTGACGGTGGGCAAGACGCAGACGTTCACCGTCACGCTGGACCGCAAGGCCCCCGCGGGCGGCGCGGCCGTGGACGTGGCGTTCGCGCCCGCGGAGCTGGGCTCGCTGTCGGCCTCCTCGGTGACGGTGCCGGAAGGCCAGACGACCGCCACGGTCGTCTTCACCGCCACGGAGGCCACGGGCGCGGGCCAGCTCACCGCGTCCTACCAGG
The DNA here is from genome assembly GCF_020037015.1 of Corallococcus sp. AS-1-6. Classification (GTDB taxonomy): domain Bacteria; phylum Myxococcota; class Myxococcia; order Myxococcales; family Myxococcaceae; genus Corallococcus. Next base: position 134,218 of record NZ_JAIQDE010000026.1, read on the forward strand.
GCGTGACGAAGCAGGCGGCCGTGACGGTGGCCGCGGTGCAGGGCCACGTCGTCATCAGTGAGATCTCCGGCCAGGGCCTCACCGTGAACGCGGACGACTACATCGAGCTGTACAACCCGACGGACGCCGACGTGAACATCACCGGCTGGAAGCTGCTCTACCGCACGGCGAGCACCACCAGCACGACGACGAACTTCACGGTGCTGGCCACGCTGCCCGCCGCGACCATCAAGGCCCACGGCTACTACCTGGTCGCCGCCAGCGGCTACTCCACGTCGGCGGTGCCCGCGGACCACCTGTGGGGCAACACGGACATCTCCGGCTCCACGGGCAACGTCCGCCTGGGCACGGCGGACGTGACGGTGGACCCCACGTCCGCCACGGGCGTGGTGGACACCGTGGGCTTCGGCAATGGCCGCACGGTCGTGGAGGGCGCCGCGGCCCCCGCGCCCGCGGGCAAGGGTGGCAGCATCGAGCGCAAGGCCCGGGCGACCTCCACCGCCGCGACCATGGGCGTGGGCGGCGCGGATGAGCTCGCGGGCAACGGCCAGGACTCCGACAACAACGCGGCGGACTTCCTGCCCCGCACCGAGCGCCAGCCGCAGAACTCGTCGAGCCCCACCGAGATGCCGTAGTCCCGGCATCCCGCCCCGCTCTCCTCACCCGGGGGGAGCGGGGACGAAGGCCTCCCTGAAATGAAGACGCCCGGTCCCCCGCGTGGGGGACCGGGCGTCTGTTCTTCCGGGCCGCCCGGCCCGGTGGGCTCAGCGCCTCAGCCCAGGGGGCCGCGCACGTGGAGGCCGCCGGAGAGGATCATGTCCAGCGACGCCATCAGCGGGTCGTAGCTCACCATGCCGCGGTACAGGTTGTGGTGCAGCAGGATGCCCAGGTAGCCGCCCATCATCGTGTGGGCCATGTGCACCGGGTCCACCTCCTGCCGGAACTCATTGCGCTTCTGGCCGTAGCGGATCATCCCCGCCAGCACCGCCACGTAGAGGGAGATCTTCTCGCGCAGCGCCTCCGCCACGCGGTCGTTGGACTCCGCGGACTCGGCGGACAGCATCCCGAAGAAGATGCCGTATTCGCGGTGGTAGCGCAGGAACTGCGACGTGCGCGACACCACGAACACCAACTGCTCCCGTCCGGACAGGACGCGGCGCTCGGCGAGCAGCGGCGCGAACTCCATCAGGTAGCGCTGGTGCAGCTCATCGATGGCCGCCAGCAGCAGGTCTTCCTTGGTGGGGAAGTGCCAGTAGAGCGCGCCCGGAGTCATCCGGATGGCCTTCGCCAGGTCCGACATCGTCGTCGACAGGTAGCCCCGCCGGGCGAACAACGTGATGGCGGCCTCCAGGATTTCGACCCGCGTTCGCGCGGCCCGCTCCTGTTTGATTTCGCGCTTCGCAGGTTCCTTGCTCATTTCCAGGTAAATCTACACCTCACGCCAGGAGCGTCACCTTAACGATTTCAGACGGAGCGGCGACGCGCAGGGGCGGGCCCCAGAAACCGGTGCCCCGGCTGACATAGAGGTGCTTGTCGCCGTCCTGGAAGAGGCCGGCGTCGTGCTTCCAGATGGCGGAGACGGCCACGGTGAACGGGAAGAACTGCCCGCCGTGGGTGTGGCCGGACAACTGCAAGCCCATGCCCGCCTTCGCGGCGACATCCCAATTGGATGGTTGGTGCGCGAGCAGCACCGCGGCGCGGTCCGGCTGGCGGCCCTGGAGGGCGGCGTCCAGGTTGTAGCCCCGGGGCCCGCTGCGCATGGACCAGTCGTCCACGCCCACCAGGTCGAACGCGCCGCCCGCGTCGCCAATCGTCACGTGGCGGTTGCGCAGCACGTTGATGCCCAGCCCGGTGAGCGCGTCCGCCCAGGTGCTGGCGTTCCAGTAGTACTCGTGGTTGCCGGTGATGAAGTGCGTGCCCGCGCGGGCCTGGAGGTTCTGGAGCGCGGCGACGGAGTGGCGCAGGTCCGCCACCGTGCCGTCCACCAGGTCGCCGGTGATGGCGACCAGGTCCGGCTTGAGCGCGTTGGCCCGCCGCACCAGCTCGTCCATGAAGCGCCGCTGGATGACGGGCCCCACGTGGATGTCGCTCATGTGGACAAGGGTGAAGCCATCCAGCGCCCTGGGCAGGCCGGGCAGCCGCACCGCGATCTCGTTGACCACGGGCGGATGGAAGGCGCTCCACATGCCGTAGCCCGTGAGGCCGCCCGCCGCGAGCACCGCGCCGCCCGCGGTGGCCCGGGCGAGGAACCTGCGGCGCTCTTCATCCACGGGGGGCACGTGGGAATGCGCGGGCGGCACGGTGACGGCCAGGTCCGCCAGCGACGGCGGCGCGGCGGGGTCCGGCGCGGGCGTGGCGAGCGGCGCGGCGACGCCCCGGTGGCCTCGCGTGCGCGCCACGAGCCAGCGCACCGCGCCCATCAGCACCAGGAAGAGCAGCAGGTAGACGGCGACGCCCATCCACGTCCACGCGAACACCGCGACGATGAACGCGGAGGGGATGATGCGCGTCACCACCCAGGACAGCAGCAGCGGCACGCACAGCGCCGTCAGCAGCACCTTGCCAGTCGCGCGCCAGGCTCGGCTCGTGGACGTGTCACGGAAGAGGCGCCGGTACAGGTAGACGTGGACCCAGACCGACGCGACGCTGACGAGGAGGATGAACAGGATGATGCGCAACGGGCTTTCCACCATGGGAGGCCCATCCTCGCGCGCGCGCGCCCCGGCGCAACCGGCATGCGCGTGAAGAAGCGTGAAGCGGGCCGGGAGCCCGGCGTCCGGTACCCGGCTACTTGCGGGTGGTGCCCAGCGCGGCGCCGATCTGCTGCCACTCCTGGGCGTAGGTGCCACGGGAGAAGGCGCGCAGGTCGTCGCCGGTCACCGTGCCCCGGGAGAGCGCCGTGTCGAGCGCCTTCACGATGGCGTTCTTGTGCGGCTGCTCGACGTACGGGTTGTCCTCACGGAAGACCTCGCCGAAGAGCGTCTCCAGGCGGCCGTCCTGCTTCAGCCGCTCCACGATGCGGTTCTGCGACACGGGCGCGTCCGCGTGCGCGTGCAGCATGGCGGAGGCGATGCCGCTCTGCGCGTCCGCGTCCGGGAACTCCTCCAGCAGCCCCAGCTCCATGTCCGCCTGGGCGATGGACTCCGCGTCCGCCGGCGAGGGCGGGGCCTTCACGGCCGGCGTCTGCGCGGGCGTGGGGCGGGAGGAAGCAGGGGCGGGGCGCGCGGGCTCGAAGTCGCTGCGGCCCTGGAAGGAGCGCACGTTGGCGTTGGCGGGCGTCCGGCCCTGCGCGGCCCCCGGCTTCGTGTCGCGCGTGACGTCGCTCCGCTCGGACCGCTCGAACTCCGAGCGCTTCGGGGGAAGGGACGGGCGGTTGCCACCATCGACGCGAGACATGAGGGGACTCCAAGCGCGGGGGAAGGCCCGTCGCGGTACTCGCGCCGGGTTGCGCACCTACATCCGTTATCGGTCCGTCCTTCCCCCGGGTTGCGTAGCCCCCCGGTCCACAAGCCCCGCCCGGCCGCCCGCCTGCCGCGTCACGGGGCCCTCCCAATCCTGGATCATCCGGCCTTGGCCGCCTTCTGGATGAGCCAACCCCTTGATTCCAGGGGGCTTTCATCCTGGACGGAAATCCGGCGCTTCGCCGCGACGCGTCACCCGGCGGGCGAGAAGATTTCTTCCAGGCCGGCCGGGAGGCTCGCCTGCCACGCGGGGTAATTATGGCCTCCGCTGTAGGGCCGGTACGTGGCGCGGTGCCCGGCCGCCTGGAGGAGGGGCAGGAGGCGCTGGTTGCCGTCCTGGAGGCCCTCGAAGCGGCCGCAGTCCATCCAGACGTGGAGCGGCGGCTGGCCGGTGCGCCGGGCCAGGTCGAAGACGACCATGTCGGTGCCTTCGATGGAGAAGGCGCCGGACTGGGACAGGACGCGGCCGAAGACGCGTGGCAGGCGCTGGGCCGCGTAGAGCGCCATCAGGCCGCCCAGCGACGAGCCCAGCACCGCGTGCGCGCCCGGCGTGCGCTGCTCATCCACCAGCGGCAGGTGCTCGCGGGCCAGCGGGAGCACGCGCTGGTGCAGGAAGGCCACGGTGGCCTCGCTGCACGCGTACTCGGTGGTGCGGGCCGGGCCGCCGTTGGACACGAAGGCCATGGCCACCGCGCGCATGCGGCCCGCGGCGACGAGGTTGTCCACCACCACGGGCAGTTGGATGCGCCGGAGGTAGTCGTCGCCGTCCAGCACCACCAGGAGCGGCACGGGGCCCTTCACGGGCGACGCGTAGAGGGCCACCGCGCGCTTGGTGCCCACGGCCCACTCGTGCGTCGCCACCGCGTGGCGCGTCACGCGGCCCTTCGGCACGTTCCGGATGCGCCTGCCTGGCGGGGTCGCTTCGCCCTTCGGCATCCAGAAGCAGTGGTTGAAGCCGCCGAAGCCGTTGTCGGAGCGGCGCGGGTTGAAGGCGTCGCGCACGCGGCGGCCCTTCGCGTCCTGGAGCGCGTATTCGACGTAGGCGTCCTCGGGCAGCGCCAGCGAGCGCGCCCACAGCCCCTTGCCCACGCGCTCCAGCGGCAGGGGCGTGCCGCGCCAGTCCTGGAAGTCCCCCTGGAGGAAGACGGGGCGGGGGCCCTTCCACACGAAGGTGGCGGTGTCTCCGTCGATGAGCGGCGTGCCCTCCTTGCGCGCGCGGGCTTCCAGCGTCCGGGTGTCGTCCATGCGTGGCTCGCTCCGTGGGGGTCAGGGGGACAGCAGGTCGCGCAGCGCGCCGGTCAGGTCGGGGTGGCGGAACTGGAAGCCCGCCTCCAGCGCGCGCCGGGGCATCACCCGCTGGCCCTCCAGCGCCACGCGCGCCATCTCCCCGAAGCGCGCCCTGAGGACCAGGCCCGGCACCGTCAGCGCCGCGGGCCGCTCCAGCACCGCGCCCAGCGTGTGCGCGAAGGTCGCGTTGGTGACGGGCTCCGGCGACGTGGCGTTCACCGGGCCGGACAGCGTGGGGTGCTCCAGCGCGAAGCGCATCAACTGGAAGAGGTCTTCCCTGTGCACCCAGCTCACGTACTGCTGGCCGTGGCCCACCTTCGCGCCCGCGCCCATGCGGAACACCGGCAGCATCCGGTGCAGCACGCCGCCCGCCGGGTGCAGCACCACGCCGATGCGCAGGCGCACCGTGCGGATGCCCGCTCCTTCCGCGCGCAGGGCCTCCGCCTCCCAGCCCTGGCACACGTGGGCGAGGAAGTCGTCGCCGGGCGCGTCCTCCTCCGTCAGCGTCTGCCCCGCCCGGGCGCCGCCGTAGAAGCCCACCGCCGACGCGCAGACGAAGTGCCGCACGGTGCCCGCCTGCTTCATGGCCTCCACCAGCACGTGCGTGCCCTCCACGCGGCTCTGGTGGATGCGGTGCTTCGCCTCGTGTGTCCAACGTTGGTCCACCGGCTCCCCGGCCAGGTGCACCACCCCCTCCGCGCCCGCGAGCGCGTCCGGCGACAGCGGCGTGCTCCCGTCGAAGTAGGAGCCCGTCACCCCGGCGGGCAGCCGGCCGAGCGCGTGTTCCACGTTCCGGCTGAGCACGTGCACCGTGTGGCCGGCCTCCAACAAACCTTGAACAAGGCCTGGACCGAGGAAGCCGGTGGCGCCCGTGCAGGTCACCCTCAAGGGTGGACCTCCTTCTCCCGCTCCGCGGTCAGGTCCTGGCCCACCAACTGGCTCAGCGCGGTGAAGAAGCGGGCCTGCTCCTCCGGCTTCATGCGGCCGGAGTGGCGGTAGACCGGCGTGCCCTCCGCGTCCAGGAGCATCACCGTGGACGTCTTGGTGGGCAGCTTCAGGGGCGCCTGGCCCAGCGTGCCCTTCAGGTCCACCAGGATGGGCACGCCTGCCTTCTTCTCCTCGTCACGCACGTACGACAGGGCGATCTCCCGCGCGGGAAAGAAGTCGTATTTCTCCAGGTTCGCCACCGCGACCACGAACGCGCTCTCCAGCAGGCCGCGCTCGCGTCCCCGGTTGAACAGCTCTGCCTTCAACGACGCGTTGAGTGTCGTGGAGTCCTTGTCCTCGTAGAAGAGGATGACGGGTTTCCCACGCCAGCGCGCCAGTTGGGTCCGCTCTCCACTGGAGGTGCTTAACGTCGCGTCCACGGGCTCCGGCTCCGGAGGGGCGCCGCCCGCGCTCCCCGCCGCCAGGGTCACCGTCAACGCGCCTGCGATCCACGCCTTCATTGGGAGTCTCCGTGTACAAGGTTTTTGCAAACCTTAGACATAGCCTTGACAATCTCTGGACGCAAACGCTACCTCTAGGGGCGAAGGCTGCTGCCGCCGTGCTCCCGACTTCGGAGATCCGCTGTATGGCCACCCTGCTTTCCAACGTGCAGCAGACCTCCGCCGGAGCCGCCCCCCCTGAACACGCCTGGCTGCAGCTCGTGCAGGCGCAGGTGGAGGCCGCGCTCGCCCAGTTGTTCGAGCTGCCGGACGAACAAGCCCTGGACGCACGTTGGACACACGCGGCGGCGCAGGCGAGGGCCTATGCGCTGCGGCCGGCGAAGCGGCTGAGGCCGGCGCTGGTGCTGGCGGGGCACGGGCTGGCGCGCGAGAGCACCGCGGTGCCGCCGGGGCTGTGGCGCTTCGCCGCGGGGCTGGAGCTGTTGCACACGTTCCTGCTCATCCACGACGACGTGGCGGATCAGGCGGAGCTGCGGCGGGGCGGGCCGGTGCTGCACCGGATGCTGGCCCCGGGCCGCCCGGGCGAGGACCTGGCGGTGGTGATGGGGGACCACCTCTTCGCGCGCTCGCTGGAGGCGATGCTGGAGTCGGGGCTGGCGGGCGCGTCCAGCGTGGCGCGCTACTACCTGGGCGTGTGCCGGCACACGGCCGCCGGGCAGTACCTGGACCTGGACCTGGCGCGCGTGCCGCTGGCGGAGATGTCGCTCTTCCAGACGCTGCGCGTGGCGCACCTCAAGACGGCGCGCTACGGCTTCTGCGCCCCGCTGGTGTGCGGCGCGATGCTGGGCGGCGCGGACGCGGGGCTCCTGGAGGGCCTGGAGCGGGTGGGGCGCTCGGTGGGGCTCGCGTACCAGTTGCGCGACGACCTCATCGGCCTGTTCGGCGACGCGGCCGTGGCGGGCAAGGCCTCCGACGGCGACTTCACGCAGGCCAAGCGCACCTTCCCGGTGGTGGCCGCGTACGTGCGCGCCACGCCCGCGGGCCGCGAGGAGCTGGAGCGGCTGTGGGCGCTGCCGGTGGAGCGCAAGGACGACGCGGCGCTCGCCCGCGCGCGGGAGCTGGTGGAGCACTTCGGCGGCCGGGCGGCGTGTGAGCGCGCGGTGGAGCGGGCGTCGCGTTCGGCGCGGCGGAGCCTGCAGGCGCTGCCCAACCCCCATGGCCTGAGGGACCTGCTGGACTCCCTCATCACCCGGCTGTCGCGCCGCGCTTCCTGAGGACACCGTCATGAGCGCACAGGGCAAGCGGGTGGTGGTGGTGGGCGCGGGGGTGGGCGGACTGGCCGCGGCGGCGAGGCTCGCGCGGCAGGGCTTCGACGTCCAGGTCTTCGAGAAGACGCACGGCCCGGGTGGCCGGTGCAACCAGCTCCGGGTGGACGGGTTCACCTGGGACGTGGGCCCCACCATCGTGCTGATGCCGGAGGTGTTCGAGGAGACCTTCCGCGCGCTGGGCCGCCGCATCGAGGACTACCTCACGCTGGTGCGGTGCGACCCGAACTACCGGGTGCACTTCCGCGACGGCTCGGACGTCACCTTCACGTCCGAGCTGTGCACCATGGGCCGTGAGCTGGAGCGAATCGAGCCGGGGTGCTTCCAGCGCTACCTGGCCTTCATGGCGCAGGGCCGCGAGCAGTACCGCATCAGCCTGGACCACTTCGTGGGCCGCAACTTCAACGGCGTGAGCGACTACTTCTCCCCCGGCGTGCTGGCGAAGATCTTCAAGGCGCGCGCGCACCGCCGCATGTACGCGGACGTCAGCCGCTACTTCCAGGACGACCGGCTGCGCGCGGCGATGACGTTCCAGACCATGTACCTGGGCGTGTCCCCCTTCGAGTCGCCCGCGGTGTACGGCCTGCTGCCCTTCACGGAGCTGGGCGTGGGCATCTGGTTCCCCAAGGGCGGCCTGTACGCCATCCCGCTCGCGCTGGAGCGGCTGGCGCGCGAGGAGGGCGTGACGCTGCACTACGGCCAGGCGGTGGAGCGCATCCTCACCGAGGGCGGGCGCACCACGGGCGTGCGGCTCGCGGGCGGCGAGGTGGTGGCCGCGGACGCCGTGCTGTGCAACGCGGACCTGCCGTACGCGTACGAGAAGCTGCTGGATCCGAAGGACGCGCCGTTCAAGCGGGGGGAGAAGCTGCGCTTCACCTCCAGCGGCTACATGCTCTACCTGGGCATGAAGAAGAAGGTGCCGGGCCTGCTGCACCACAACGTGATGTTCGGCCGGGACTACGCGGGCTCGTTCGACGACATCTTCCAGCGCTTCCGCGTGCCGGAGGACCCCAGCTTCTACATCAACGTGCCCTCGCGCACGGACCCGTCGCTGGCGCCGGAGGGGAAGGACTCGCTCTACGTGCTGGTGCCGGTGCCGCACCAGCACGCGGACCTGGACTGGAAGGTGGAGGGCCCCAAGGTGCGCGCGAAGGTGTTCCAGCGCATGGCGGAGCTGGGCTACCCGGACCTGGAGAAGGACATCGAGGTGGAGCGCGTCTTCACCCCGGATGACTGGGCGGGCACGTACAACCTGGCGCGCGGGAGCGCGTTCGGGCTGGCGCAGAACTTCTTCCAGATTGGCCCCTTCCGTCCGGCCAACGTGGACCCCCGCGTGAAGAACCTCTTCTTCGTGGGCGCCTCCACGCAGCCGGGCACGGGGCTTCCCACGGTGCTCATCTCCGCGCGGCTCGTCACCGAGCGACTGACGGAGTGGGCGCACAAGCAGGGCGTGGCGCTGTCGCCTCGCGCGGGCGCCCCGGTGGAGGTGGCGGCATGAGCGTCACCGAGTCGTCAGCGCTCATCGCCCGGGGCTACCAGCGGGCCCGGGTCGTCACGCGCCACCACGCCAAGAGCTTCTTCTTCGCGTCGTACCTCCTCTTCGGACAGCGGCGGAAGGCGGCCTTCGCGCTGTACGCCTTCTGCCGGCGGCTGGACGACCTGGTGGACGCGGGCGAGAGCGCGCTGCCGGGCGAGGCGCCCATGGCCCTGGCGACGCGGCTGGCCCGGGCGCGCGAACGCGTGGCGCAGGTGTACCTGCCGCTGCCGGAGCTGGCCTCGGAGGAGCTGGGCCCGCCGTCCGCGCGCCAGCCCTCCGCGGACGCGCCGTCGCCGTGGGACCCGAGCGAGTTCGCGGCGCTGCGCCACACCATCCACCACTACCGGATCCCGGAGCAGCCCTTCCAGGACCTCATCTCCGGCATGGAGATGGACCTGACGAAGGTCCGCTACGACACGTGGCAGGAGCTGGACCTGTACTGCTACCGGGTTGCAGGTGTGGTCGGGTTGATGCTGACGCCGGTGCTGGGCTGCGAGGACTCGCGCGCGGTGGAGCCGGCGGCGGACCTGGGCCGCGCGATGCAGCTCACCAACATCCTGCGCGACGTGCGCGAGGACCTGGAGCGCGGCCGGGTGTACCTGCCCTCGGAGGAGCTGAGCGCCTTCGGCATCACCGAGGACGACCTGCGCGCGGGGCGGGTGGACGCGAAGTGGCGCGACTTCATGCGCTTTCAAATCCAGCGCGCGCGGGCGTACTACGCGCGGGCGGCGGCGGGCGTGCGCTACCTCACCGGCTTCGGCAGCCAGCGCATGGTGCGGCTGATGGGCGCCATCTACGGCGACATCCTGCGGGACATCGAAGCGCGGGATTACGACGTCTTCAGCGGCCGGGCCCACACGACGACGGGTCGCAAGCTGGAGCTGGCGGCGACCGTGTTCCTGCGGCCCCGCGCCGCGCTGCCGGACGCGCCCCTGGCCCTGCCGTCCGCGCCGGTGCCGCTGCTGCCCACGGGCACGGGAGGCTCGCGATGAAGGCCTCGCGCGTGGCGGTGATTGGCGGCGGCATTGGCGGGCTGACGGCCGCGGGCCTCCTGGCGAAGGAGGGCCACGCGGTGACGCTGTTCGAGGGTGGCCCGTCCCTGGGCGGCAAGGCGCAGGCGGTGATGGTGGAGGGGCTCACGCTGGACACGGGGCCCACGCTGCTCACGCTGCCGGCGCTGGTGCGCGGCACCTTCGAGCAACTGGGCGCGCTGGACCTGCTGCCGCCGTTCACGGAGCTGGAGCCGCAGTGCACCTACCACTTCACGGACGGGTGCGGCTTCACGGCGTACAAGGACCTGGAGCGCATGGCGGAGAGCGCCGCGGAGCTGCGCCCCGTGGAGCGCAAGGGCGTGCACTCCTTCTACGCGGAGGCCGCGGCCATCTGGCGCGCGGCGGGCGAGCCCTACCTGGAGGCCCCCTTCGAGGGCATGGGCGGCTTCATGGCGCGCGTGGCCCGCAGGGGCATTGGCGCGATGCTGGCGGGGATGAAGCTGGACACGCTGCACGCGCTGGCGGCGAAGCACTTCCAGACGCACCACCTGCGGCAGTACGTGGGGCGCTTCGCCACCTACGCGGGCGGGTCGCCGTACGCGTCCAGCGCGGCGTTCGCGCTCATCCCGCACATTGAACATGCGTATGGCGTGCACCACGTGCGCGGCGGCATCGGCGCGCTGGTGGAGGCGCTGGGGCAGGCGGTGCGGCGGCTGGGCGTGACGGTGCACCTGGACACGCGCGCCCGCTTCGAGCGCGTCACGGGAGGCTACCGCGTGGAGCCGGTCGCGGAGCTGTTCGACAGCGTGGTGGTGAACGCGGATCCGCTGGCGTCGCTGCGCCGCGAGTCGGAGCCGCTGTCGCTGTCCGGCTTCGTGCTGCTCCTGGAGGTGGAGGGGCGCACGGCGGTCCCGCACCACGCGGTGATGTTCGGCGGGGACTACCGCAAGGAGTTCGACGAGCTCTTCGCGGGCCAGCTCGCCGCGGACCCCACGGTGTACGTCTGCAACCCGTCCGCCACGGACTCGAGCATGGCGCCGCCGGGCCGCACGGGGCTGTTCGTGATGGTGAACGCGCCGGCCATGCCGCTGGAGGAGGGCAGGGCGGAGCAGGCCCGGCGCGACTGGGAGTCCGGCGCGGAGCGCGTGCGCGAGCAGATGTTCGAGAAGCTCGTCCGGCACTACCCGGCGTTGAAGGGGCGCGTGCGCGTGGTGGGGCAGCGCTCGCCGGTGGACCTGGCGGCGCGCGGGGCGCCGGGTGGTTCCATCTATGGCTTCCTGCCGCACGGCCGCTTCGGTCCGTTCCGCAGGCCGCGCATCCGGGGCGGAACGCCGGGGCTGTTCTTCGCGGGCGGCGGCACGCATCCGGGCGGCGGGGTGCCGCTGGTGATGCTGTCGGGCCGGTTCGCGGCGCAGATGGCGTCCGCGCACCTTCGGGAGGTCGCATGAAGTCCGTGCTTGCCCAGAACCTCCTGTCCGGCGCGGCGGAGTCCTGCGCGCTGCCGGCGCTGCCGGACATGGCGGGGGCGTACCGCTGGTTCTACGCGGACGTGAGCGCCGGGCCGTACAGCGCGGTGTGCATCTTCATGCTCGGGTCGTTGTTCTCGCCGCGCTACTCCGTCGCGGCGAGACGCGGAGGCCACCCGCTGGCGTACAGCGCGGTGAACTTCGCGCTCTACCACCAGGGTGTGCGCAAGTTGTGGGTGCTGAGCGAGTACCCGCGCGTGGAGCTGCAGGGGCCGGGGCGGCTGCGCATCGGCAAATCCACGCTGACGCACGCGGTGGATGGCACGGTGCGCATGGAGGTGGATGACGGGACGGCGCCGTGGGGCCGCCCGGTGCGCGCCAGCCTGACGTTGCGTCCGCTGACGGGGCGGGGCACGGAGGTGCAGCTCATGCCGGGCCTGCCGCACTACTGGCAGCCCCTGGCGCCCCGGGCGGAGGCCCGGCTGGAGGTGTCCACGCTGGGCGTGACGGCGGAGGGCCTGGGCTACCACGACACGAACCACGGCCAGGAGCTGCTGGGCGCGCGGCTGTCCGGCTGGCACTGGGCGCGCACGCACCACGCGAACCACACGGTGGTGGACTACCACCTGCCGGACGGCGTGGCGCCGGTGCGCATGGTGGCGGGGGCGAATGGCGTGGTGTGCGAGCGCGGCCCGAGCCCCGAGGCGCGTCCCACGAGCCTGACGGGCTGGGGGCTGCGCGTCCCCGCGGAGCTGCACACGGGCAACGAGGTGGTGGGCGCGCCGCGCCTGCTGGAGTCGTCGCCCTTCTACGCGCGGCTGGAGTCGAGGCGGGACACGCTGGACACGATGGGCGAGGTGGCGGACTTCCGCCGCTTCCACTCCCCGTTCATCCGCTGGATGGCGCACTTCCGCACGCGCATGGGAAGGGCGGCATGAACGCGCTCGGCTTCTTCACGCTCGGGTGGACGGTGATGGCCGGTGGCTTCAGCGCGGTGGCGCTGGCGCGGCTGTACCGCCGTGCGCCCGTGACGGCCACGGGCGCGCTGCCCTCCGTGCTGCTCCTGCGCCCCGTGGACGCGCCCACGCCGCTGGAGCTGGACAACCTGGAGCTCCCCATCGACTACGCGGGGCCACTGGAGCAGGTGGTGCTGTCGCCGTACCGGCCGCGCCTGGCCGAGGGCGTGCGCTGGCTCCCGAGCGACCCGGTGTGCCCCAACCGCAAGGTGGGCCACCTGCTCTACGCGCTGGAGACGCTCGATGTCCGCGGGCGCGTGGTGCTCGCGGTGGACGCGGACGTGGCGGTGACGGGCGCGCTGGTGAGGGGGCTCGCCGCTCCGCTCGTGGCCGGCGCCGCCTTGAGCACCGCCGCTCCCACGCCGGTGGGCGCGGTGGACGCGGCGGGCCGCGCGATGGCGGGGCTGCTCCGCTACACGCACCACAGCTTCCGCGCGCTGCACGCGATGAGCGCGGGCGCGCAGGCCGTGTGCGGCAAGGCGCTCGGGCTGTCACCGCGCGCGGCGGAGGAGCTGGCCGGGCTGTCCGACCACATCGGCGAGGACCTGGAGCTGGCGAAGCGGCTGCACGCGCAGGGCCTGGACGTGGCGCTGTGCCCCGCGCCCGCCTGGGTGCCCGTCGCCAACGGGACGTCCTGGCGGGTGCCGCTGGAGCGCTTCACGCGCTGGATGCAGGTGCTCGCGAGCCACCGGCCGGCGCTGTATCCCACCGTGCCGCTGCTCTTCACGCCCACCGTGCCCCTGCTGCTGCTCGCCGCGTGGCTGCAGGAGCCCGCCGTGTGGAGCGCGGTGGCGGCGCTCGTCGCCGTGCGCACGCTGCTGTCGCTGCGCCTCGCCGCGTTGAGCCGCGTGCCCTCGGAGGCGGACCGGGACCACGCGCTGACGGACTGGGTGCGGGGGGAGCTGCTGCTGCTCGCGGCCTTCGCGGCCTCGCTGACGCGGCAGGGACGGGTGACCTGGCGCGGCCATACCTACGCGCTGGAGGCTGGGGGACGCATGGTGCGGGTGGTGTCGCAGTGGAGTGGAGGCCCGGGATGACCTACGCGCGCTTCCTGGGCCTCTTCGTCGTCCTGCCCATCCTGTTCCTGCTCGTGCGCTACCGCCGCACGCTGTCGTGGCGGGGGCTGGCGCCCATGGGCCTGCTGCTCATCATCGTCTACGCGGCCACGTCGCCGTGGGACAACATGGCCGTGAAGTGGGGCCTGTGGGGCTTCGACCCGGAGCGCATCTGGGGCGTGAAGCTGGGCTACCTGCCGCTGGAGGAGTACCTCTTCTTCGGCCTCCAGACGCTGCTCGTGGGCCTGTGGGCGCGCGACCGGCTGGAGCGCGTGCTGGCGAAGAAGCCCCGGCCCGTGGCTCCATCGCGGGAGCCCGTCCGCGCGGAGCGGACCCTGGAGCCTTCCGAGGTGTCGCCATGATGGAGACGCGCTGGGCGTACCTCATCCACCTGCTGGGCTGGACGCTGCCGGTGATTGCCATCCAGTTGGTGGCGCTCGTGATGCACTACAAGGCCCGCTCGGGGGAGGTGCTGCGCGCGGTGCTGCCCCCGGCCCTGGTCGTGGGCGTGTACCTGTCCATCGCGGACCACCTGGCCATCTCCACCGGCATCTGGAACTTCGGTGAGGGGCGCCACGTGGGCGTGTACGTGGGCGCCGTGCCGCTGGAGGAGATCCTCTTCTTCCTCATCACGAGCGTGCTGGTGTCGCTGGGGCTCGCGCTGTTCACGGCGCTCCTGCGGCTCAGGGAGGCTCGGGCGTCTTGATTCGCGCGGCCAAGGGTGGGCCCTTCGGGTGGGCGGTGGACCGGTACATCGGGTGGAAGGTCCGCTCGACGTTCCGGGGCCTGTGGGTGCGCGGCGAGCTGCCCGCCGACGGCGTGGGCCGGCTCGTCTACCTGAACCACACCAACTGGTGGGACGGCTTCGTGCTGCACCAGCTCTGCCAGGTGGCGGGCTGGGACGGCTACTGCCTCATGGACGAGGACAACCTGCGCCGCTACCCCTTCCACACGAAGATGGGCGCCTTCAGCATCCGCAAGCAGGACGCGATGTCGTCCCTGTCCTCGCTGCGGTACGCGAAGGAGCTGCTGCGCAAGCCGAACGCGGCCGTGTGTGTCTTTCCGGAAGGCGAGCACCGGCCCTTCGGAGTCCACCCGCTCCAGTTGGAGCGCGGCGTGGAGCTGCTGGCCCGCGTGGCGAAGGCGGAGTGCGTGCCCATCGCCATCCGCTACGCCTTCTTCGAGCACGAGCGGCCGGACGTGTTGCTGGAGGTGGGCGAGGTCCACGAGGCCGGGCCGCTCGCGCGCTTCCAGAGCGGGCTGGAGGCGGTGGTGCGGCGCGTGTCCGAGGTCACGAGCCTGGAGGGCTTCACGCAGAAGCTGTCGGGGGCGCGAGGCGTGGCGGAGCGCTGGGACCGCGCGAGAGGCCTGGGCCCATGAGCCTGCGCATCCGCACCATCGCCCGGCTCACGGGCATCCGCGAGGCCACCCTGCGCGCCTGGGAGCGCCGCCATGGCTTCCCGCGCCCGGAGCGGAGTGAGAACAACTACCGCGTCTATTCACGCGACGAGTTGGAGGCCGTCCGCCGGGTGGCGAAGCTGATGGAGGAGGGGCTCTCGGTGAGCGAGGCCATCGCCCAGGTGCGGGACGAGCCCCGGCCCTCCGCGCCGTCCGGGTCGCGGCGCATGGAGCGCTTCTGGGCGGCGGTGATGGTGCTGGACGCGGAGGGCGCGGACGCGGCGTTGTCCGAGGCCCTGGACGGGCTGGACGCCACCACCTGCTGCGACACCGTCCTCATCCCGCTGCTGCGCGAGATGGCCTCGCGCCTGGACGTGGCGCGCGAGCACATGGCGTCCGCGCTGGTGCGGCAGCGGCTGCGGATGCTGCTGGCGGGGATGGAGCGCGTGGGCGACGGGCCCAGGGCGCTGCTGGCCTGTCCGGCGAAGGACCACCACGAGGGGGGGCTGCTGGCGCTGGGGTTGCACCTGAAGGCGCGGGGGTGGCGGGTGACGCTGCTGGGCGCGGACACGCCCTCGGAGGCGTTGGAGGGGGCGTGCATGCAGGTGCGCCCGGACGTGGTGGCGCTGTCGTTCATCCGCCACCGGGATGCGGACGATTTTGTCGAGGTGTTGTCCGGAGTGATGCATGCGTGCGCGCCGGTGCCGGTGGTGGTAGGCGGGCCCGGCGCGAGGGAGCACCTGAAGACGCTGTTCACCCTGGGCGCGCAGTACGCAGAGTCCGCGGACGAGTTGATCGCCGTCTGGAATCAAGCAAGGAACGCGCAGAACCGACCGTGAAGCACGCACACCATGGCTGAGCGCACCTATCGCATCCACATCGCCGCGGAGCTGTCGGGAGTCCGCGTGGAGCTCATCCGGGCCTGGGAGCGCCGCTACGGGGTGCTCGAGCCGGAGCGCACGCCCGCGGGCTACCGCGTCTACACCGACCGCGACGTGGCCCTGCTCAAGCGGCTCAAGGCGCTGACGGACGAAGGCGTGGCCATCAGCGAGGCGGCGAAGCTGGTGCCCCAGTTGCGCGCGGAGCTGGAAGCGGCGCCCCCTGCGCGCGCGGAGGGCTCCGAGTCGCGCACCGGGGCGCAGCCGGAGAGCTGGCGCGCGGCGGTGCTGGCCGCGGCCGAGGCGTACGACCAGCCTCGCGTGGCGCGCATCCTGGATGAGGTCCTGGCGGCGCTGCCGCCCGTGAAGGCCTTCGAGGACGTGCTGGTGCCGGTGCAGCGCGAGGTGGGCGAGCGCTGGCACGCGGGGACGTTGACGGTGGCGCAGGAGCACCTGGTGACGCAGGTGGTGCGCGAGCGGCTGGTGAGCCTGCTGCATGGCTCTCCCAGGGGAGGGCGCAGGCACGCGGTGCTGGCGTGCTTCCCGGAGGAGGAGCATGAGATTGGCCTGTTGGGCGTGGCGCTGCGGCTGCGGCACGCGGGCATGCGGGTGACGCTGTTGGGGCAGCGCGTGCCGGCGGAGGGGCTGGGCGAGACGGTGGCGCGGGCAAAGCCAGACGTGGTGGGTTTGTCGGCGGTGACGAACCGGGGCGCCACGGTGTTCGAGGACGTGCTCACGCGCATCCGGGATGCCGTGCCCCAGGGGCTGCCCCTGTGGGTGGGAGGCCCCGCGGCCCAGGCGCACGCGGACGTCTGCGAGCGCCTGGGCGTGAGGCTCTTCACCCACGAGGACGACTGGACGCGGATGGCGGGCTGAGCGCCGCCGCAGGCGTCACTCCCGGCAGAGCGGGGGCAGTGAGCGGGCCAGACCGACGGCCGCGTCCACCTGCCCGAGCGCGGTGGTGAGGGCCTGCTGCGCGCCGCCGGGGTTCCCCGCGAGCACCGCGCTGGTGGCATCGCGCAGGCTGCTGACGCCGGAGGTGACCGTGGCGAGCGGCGCGCGGAGGTCCGTCGTCATCGCGGAGGGCGCCAGCAGCGCCAGGGCCGCTTCGGCCTGGGTGACGGCCAGGAGCGCGGCGGTGTTCTGCTGGGCCGCCGCGAGGAGGGCGAAGACGTTCCTCGAGGACAGGGCATTGGCGGTGGTGGCGGCCGCGGTCTGCGCCGCGTTCACGGCGACGGTGACGGCGGTGATGGCCACGGCCTCCGCGGAGTGGGTGTTCACGCACTGCTGGGATTGCGCGGAGGCCGGCGCGACGTAGAGGGCCACGGTCAGGACGGCGGCGGACAGCCAGTTCTTGCGGAGGGTCATGGGGATGTCGGGGGAATGGGGGTTGGAGGAAGGGGAAGCGGGACAGCAACGAATAGCTGGGTCCGCCCCTCCACTCCGTCAATCCATTGCGGACTCCGGGGCGAGCGGCTGTGTCTCCGAGGACGCGGGCGCTGAAGGCGCCTCCACGTTGTCAGGAAGCCACACCTGTCTTCTCAATGCGTGAGCACTCCTGTCGCGTCGGTCTGGGCGGCATTGGGATGGTTCTATTCTTCCAGAGGAAGCGTTCCGTCCTTCCAAGCGCGCAGGGTCATCGCCGCACTGACACTCAGCATCGTCGGCGGCGGCATCGACAACAGGGCGAGCGCACGTTCAGCCTCGCTGGGGGCGAAGCGCAGGGCGGCCGTCGCGGCCCAGTACCGGGTCCCCGGCTCCGGATCGGTCAGCAATCCCAGCAGGCCTTTCTCCGCATCGGGCCCGCGGTTACGCAACTCCTTCCTGACGGATGCCGCGAGAAGGTAGTCCTTGTTTGCAGCCCGAGTGTCGCGCGCATTCAGTAGGCGACCATGCCTGGCTGAAACCTCGCGAAAACGCGCAATCAACTCTTCTGTCCCCAGCACCTTGAGGTCACGTGCTTTCATGGGATGGCTCCGAAGTCCTTCAGGGTTTGCAGTCCAAAGGCGCGCTGCTGCGCGTAGGATTGCGTCCGAAGCCAATCCCGGACGATCTGTCCTCCGGAGACAGCCTGTCTGGAGGAATAGTATGAGCTGACCATTTTGTGGAGTTGCTCATCGATCGCGATGACATTCTCTGTGTTGTGTATGGCCTCGGATCCAAAGCGCTGCACGTTTCCGGGCGTCTGTTCGACGATGTGGTGCCATTGTTTCCCGCTGCCTGCTGGCCCCATTGCCTTCTTGAAGCCACTGAAGGA
>NZ_JAIQDE010000027.1 GCF_020037015.1 Corallococcus sp. AS-1-6
GGCTGGGCGTGGGCATGGGACAGCCAGGGGCGCGCTACCTGGGGTCCGCCGAGGTCCGCTGGCGATTCTTGGGCGGGCAGCTCTACGCGATGGGGACGGGCGGCACGCTGCTGTTCCCCACGCCGGAGGGGACGCTGCGGCCGGGGGCGTTCGCCTCGGTGGGCCTGGGGTTGGACGATGCGCGCTGACGCCCTCTTGCTGGCCCTGGTGCTGATGACCGCGGGATGCGCCTCCATGTCGCAAGCGCCTGGGCGTGGCCGGAGCTTGAGCTACGCGCCGCGAGAGGACTCCTTGCCCGCGTGGGTGGAGACTCCGCGCGATGAGCCCCCGCAGGCCCGGGCCTTTCGCCCACGCGCCATCTCCGGGCCCCAGCAGCGTCTCCTGCGTCGCCAGCCGCCGCGTGACGACGTGACAGCCGTGGGAGACATCGGCAGGGAGGGCACTGTTGGGGGCGGGGCTCGGAGCGCTGCGTCGACGCGGCAGGCGGTTCTCGACGCCACGGACGAAGTGAAGGGTTCCCTGCGCAGCATCGAGGCTGCATTCACGAAGCTGGCGGCCCGTCCTGCAGACCCCTGGGGCTGGAGCCTCACCGGCGTCTTCACGCGCTACCTCGACCATGGGGCCAGGCAGGTGACGTGGCTCCATGGCGCGCTTGGGAGCGCCACCGCGTTGACGGAGGTGGCCACGGAAGTCGGCGACACGGACATGGAGTTGGGCCTGCTGCGCATGACGGGGCCGAAGCTCCAGGCCGCCCAATTCGGAACCCTCCTCCTGGCCACCTGGGTGGACTTCCTGCACCTCGCGGACGCCGTGCTCCGAAACTGCCCCATGTGCAGCGCAGAGAAGCTCTTCACGGACCTGCATCGCGTGCAGGGGCTGATGGAGCCCACGCTGACAGACCTGGCCTCACTGGACCCGGAGCGGGTGGAGGCGGCGACGACCGCGATGCCCGAACTGATGGGGAAGCTGACCCGCGAGTTCGACACGCTCCAGCGGGAGACCCGCGCGACCATGAAGCTCGGCGGGCAGGTCCTCGCGGCGATGCAGGCAGTGGAGATGGTCACCATGATTTCCACGATGAAGCTGTCCCTGCCACGGGTGCCGCCCTCGGCCCCCGCGACGCTCGGCATGGGCCTCGTGATGAGCTCGGGCGGAGTCATGGTGGGCTCGCGGATGGTGGTCTCCGCCGAGTGGATGGAGATGATGCGAAGGCTCGTGCAGGCGGGCGTCATCTCCAGTTCCGCCGCCAGCGCGACCGTCCTCATCCAGGGCGGACAGGTCATGATGGCCCAGGCGCATCAGGACCTCCCCAAGGGCGTACGCGATGCGCTGGGGGACAGTCCGGAGGTGCGCGGCATGCAGGTGACGGGCAGAGCAGGGGCGGGCATGTCTGACGCCCCGAAACACCACGTGCTGCCGCAAGAGAACCGCGACTGGTTCGAGCAGCGCGGCTTCAAGGGCGACATGGACATCGACCAGTTCTGCGTCCGGATGGAGCAGGCCCACCACGAAGCGATTCACGGTGGCGGGAACTGGAAGCTGGGCCGCACCTGGCCCGGTGAGTGGAACCGGATGATCATGGAGATACTGCACGACGCGGAGACCAAGACCGGCCGGATGTTGACCAGAAACGAGGTCCTGGACATCGTCGCAGCGACCATGGAGCGCTACTACATCCCGATGAGTTTTGTCCCAGGGAGAAGCCGATGACCGCCAGACATCCATGGGACGGCAACTGGAGGGCCCGCTTGTACGAGAGGGTTCGCGAGCGTGGCTATGATTCCCTGACTGCCTTTGCTGAAGCGCACCCGACCGCCTCGCTGGTGAAGCTTGCCGCGGAGCTAGGTGAGGGCGAGATCGCCGGGGTGCAGGTGTTCAGCGGACTCGTTGCCGAGGCGGAGCGGAGCAAGCAGCTCACGCGCTTGGTTCGCGGACAGCTCGTGCGTGAACTGGCGGAGTGTCTACCCAGGGGTTGGCCGGGCGTGCTCGACGATGCCAACCGCTTCAAGGTCGCCAAGGCACTCGGCTTATGGTCCGGCTTTACGCCAGAAACGCAAAAAGAACGTGTCAGGCGGGTCGGCGACGCTCTTCTTGCCAACCCACCGCCCGCTGGCTGGCGCCCGCTCGGTCCTGACGATGAGCTACTCCGGACGCTCCTCCCCGACGAGGAGACCTGATCGGACGCGGCGGCCAACGGAAGACGTCCAGTTGGCAGAGAGGGCCGCGGCGGTGAGTCGTCGCGTGTGCAACAGTGTGGGCCGCCGGCGGGGTTCAAGGGCGTGCAGGTCCCGCGATACTCCATCGCATCTGGCCCTGCGGGGGATTAAGCCTGGGGAACCGGCTCCCCGGGTGGGACCCTCCAGGACTTCATGCCCAGCACGACCCGTCACGACCCCGCGCCATCCCCTTCGTTGAGCGCGGTGGGACGCGCGCTCCCCCCGCACTACGCCAGCCAGGAGCAGCTCATCGCGGCGCTGCGCGACCTGTGGGCGACGAAGCACTTCAACCTGGAGCGACTGGAGGACCTGCACCGCAACGTGCAGGTGGGCGGCCGGCACCTGGCGCTGCCCTTGGAGGAGTACCCGGCGCTCACGACGTTCCAGCAGCGCAACGACGCGTGGATCCGCGTGGCCACGGAGCTGTCGGAGAAGGTGGCGCGCCAGGCGCTGTCGCGCGCGGGGCTCACGCCGAAGGACGTGGACCACGTCTTCTTCGTCACGGTGACGGGCATCGCCACGCCCAGCGTGGACGCGAGGCTGGTCAACCGGATGGGCCTGCGCGAGGACGTGAAGCGCACGCCCCTCTTCGGCCTGGGCTGCGTGGCGGGCGCGGCGGGCCTGGCGCGCGCGGCGGACTACCTGCGCGCGTTCCCGAAGCAGACGGCGCTGCTCATCGCCACGGAGCTGTGCTCGCTCACGCTCCAGCGCGAGGACCTGTCCATCCCCAACATCATCGCCTCCGGCCTCTTCGGTGACGGCGCGGCGTGCGTGGTGCTGCGGGGCGCGGAGGCACCAGCCACGGGTCCTCGTGTGGTGGGCTCGCGGTCGGTGTTCTACCCGGACACCGAGCGGGTGATGGGCTGGGACGTGGTGGACACGGGCTTCAAGGTGGTGCTGTCCGCGAAGGTGCCGCAGTTGGTGAAGGAGCACATCCGGGGCAACGTGGAGGGCTTCCTCGCGGAGCACGGGCTTGTGCTCAAGGACGTGAAGCACTGGGTGGCGCACACCGGCGGGCCCAAGGTGCTGGAGGGCTTCGAGTCCGCGCTGGAGCTGGCGCCCGGCGCGCTGGAGCGCTCGTGGCGGTCGCTCAAGCAGGTGGGCAACCTGTCCAGCGCGTCGGTGCTCTTCGTGCTGGGGGAGACGCTGGAGGAGGTGGACGCGAAGCCGGGCGACTGGGGCGTGGTGATGGCCATGGGTCCGGGCTTCTGCGCGGAGATGGTGCTGGTGCGATGGTGACCGGGACGCAGGCGTTGTTCGCGGGCTTCATGGGGCTGCTCGTCGCGGAGCGGCTGCTGGAGCTGGTGCTCTCCAAGCGCAACGCGGCGCGGGCCTTCGCGCGGGGCGGGGTGGAGACGGGGCAGGGGCACTACCGGTTCATGGTGGTGTTCCACACGCTGTTCCTCGTCGCGTGCGTGGCGGAGGTGTTCGGCCTCCAGCGGCCCTTCTGGGGCGCGTGGAGCTGGGCGGCGCTGGTGGGCGCGGCGGTGGCGCAGGGGCTGCGGTACTGGGCCATCGGGACGCTGGGCGACCGGTGGAACTCGCGCATCATCGTGGTGCCGGGGCTGGCGCCGGTGACGGGCGGGCCGTACCGGTTCCTGCGGCATCCGAACTACGTGGCGGTGGTGTTGGAGCTGTTCTGCGTGCCGCTCATCCACGGAGCGTGGGTGACGGCGGTGGTGTTCACGGTGGGCAACGCGGCGCTGCTCTATGTGCGCATCCGCGCGGAGGAGGCGGCGCTCGGGGCGATGTACTCCGAGGCCTTCGCCCACCGTCCCCGCTTCATTCCGGAGGTTCGCCGTGGCTGACATCGTGACGGAGGCGGTGGCGGAGATCCGCCGCATCGCCCGCGAGGAGCTGGAGTTCGAGGGCGCGGTGGAGCCCGCGCACGACCTCTTGCGCGACCTGCAACTGGACAGCCTGGGGCTGACGGTGCTGGCGGTGGGGCTGGAGAACCGCTTCCGGGTGCTCCTGTCGGAGGAGGACGCGCAGGGCGTGCGGACGGTGGAGGACCTGGCGCGGCTGGTGGCGGCGCGGGTCGAGGCCGCGAAGCCGGACGCGGGAGCGCACCCGTGAAGGGGCCGCCGCTGCCGGCGCTGAAGCACGCCACGGTGAACGCGATGCTGAAGGCGACGTCGCGCACGTCGCTGGGGCTGGTGTTCGTGGACGCCGCCGAGCACGAGACGTCCCTGCCGTGGGCCCAGGTCTACCGGCGGGCGAAGCGCGCGGCGGCGGGGCTGGCGCGGCTGGGCGTGCGCCCGGGGGACCGGGTGGCGGTGTTGTTGCCCACGTCGCCCGCGTTCATGGATGCGTACTTCGGCGCGCTCCTGGCGGGCGCGGTGCCGGTGCCGCTGTATCCGCCGGTGCGGCTGGGGCGGCTGGACGAGTACCACCGCTCGACGGCGCGGATGCTCCAGTTGACGGGCGCGGTGGTGGTGCTGACGGACACGCGCGTGCGGCTGCTGCTGGGTCCGAGCATGGCGCTGGCGCGGCCGAGGCTGGGCTGTCACACGGTGGACGCGGTGCTGCACGGCGACGAGGACCTGGAGGTGGAGGTGGAGCCCGACGCGCTGGGGCTCATCCAGTTCTCCTCCGGCTCCACGGTGGAGCCGAAGCCGGTGGCGCTGACGCACGGGGCGCTGGTGGCGCAGGTGGCGGCGCTGGAGGCGGCGATGCCGTTGGCGCCGGGCGTGATGCCGGTGGGCGTGAGCTGGCTGCCGCTGTACCACGACATGGGGCTCATCGGCTGTGTGCTCGCGGCGCTGTACTACCCGGGCAGCCTGGTGCTGATTCCGCCGGAGACATTCCTGGTGAAGCCGGCGCTGTGGCTGCGCGCGCTGTCGCGGCACCGGGGCTTCGTGTCGCCCGCGCCGAACTTCGCCTACGGGTTGTGCTTGAAGCGGGTGAAGGACGCGGACCTGCAGGGCGTGGACCTGTCCGGGTGGCTGCACGCGCTCAACGGCGCGGAGCCGGTGTCCGCGGACACGCTGCGCCGCTTCGCGGAGCGGTTCGAGAAGTGGGGCTTCTCCGCGAGGGCGCTGCGGCCGGTGTATGGCCTGTCGGAGGCGGCGCTGGCGGTGACGTTCCCGCCCGCGGGCCGGGGGCCGCGCGAGCTGGGCGTGGACGCGGACGTGCTGGCGCGCGAGGGGCAGGCGCGTGACGGGGCGCGGACGCTGGTGAGCGTGGGCGCGCCGGTGGCGGGCTTCGAGGTGCAGGTGCGCGGTGAGGACGGCGCGGTGCTGCCGGAGCGTCAGGTGGGGCGCGTGTTCGCGAAGGGGCCGTCGGTGATGCACGGCTACTTCGAGGACGCGGAGGCGACGTCGAGGGCGCTGGTGGCCGAGGGCTGGCTGGACACGGGAGACCTGGGCTTCAGCGCGGACGGGGAGCTGTACCTGACGGGCCGCGCGAAGGACCTGGTCATCATCCGGGGCGCGAACCACGCGCCGCAGGCCTTCGAGGATCCGCTGCTCAAGGTGGAAGGCGTGCGCACGGGCTGCGCGGTGGCGCTGGGCTTCACGCCCGAGGGCGGCCAGGACGAGGCGTTGCTCATCCTGGCCGAGCGCGCGGAGCGGGGCGCGGACGTGGCGTCGGTGGAGGCGGACATCCGCGCCGCGGTGGTGGAGGCGACGGGCGTGCAGCCGCACACGGTGAGGCTGCTGGAGCCGGGCACGCTGCCGCGCACGTCCAGCGGCAAGCTGCGAAGGCGCGAGGCGTTGCGGCGCTATCTGGCCGGAGAGCTGACGGCGCCGAAGAAGGTGGGCGCGGTGGGGCTCGCGGTGGAGATGGCGAAGAGCGCGCTGGCGATGGTGCGCGCGGAGCACGACTCGTGAGCGTGGCGGTGCTCGCGTGATTGCCTCGGTGCACGGGGCACGGACCGCTCTGGGCGGGATGCGCCTCGATGCAGCGCTCCGCATGACCTCTCTGGTGCGCGAGGCCAGGAACGCTCGGAGCAGGGCACGTCTTACGCTGATGCCACGTGGGACTTGTTCTGGTTTGCCGCGCCCTGCGACCCGGCGAGGCCCATGCACGTGAAGCCGCATGACGTGGTCGTGGTGGGCGGAGGCCCTGCCGGGCTCGCGGTGGCCATCACGGCGGCCCTGCGTGGGCTGGACACGGTGGTGGTGGAGCGCGCATCCGCGCCCGTGGACAAGGCGTGCGGTGAAGGCCTGATGCCCTCCGGCCTCGCGGCGCTGGAGCGGCTGGGCGCGCTCGCGCACCTGGACCGGAGTGACAGTTCGCCCTTCGTGGGCATCCGTTATGTGCAGGAGGACGGCAGCACGGCGGAGGGATTGCTGCCCGCGCCCGGTGGGCTGGGCGTCCGCAGGCTGGCCCTGTCGAATGCGCTGGCGACCCGTGCGCGCGAAGTGGGCGTGGACCTGCGCGAGCACACGCACGTCGTCTCGCACGTGCGCACGCCGGACGGGGTCACGCTGGAGACGCCCGTGGGCCGCGTGTCCGCGCGCTTCCTCGTCGCGGCGGACGGCTTGAACTCACCGCTGCGCAAGGCCGAGGGCCTGGACGTGGAGCAGGACATGCCCAGGCGCTACGGACTGCGGCGCCACTTCCGGCGCGCGCCGTGGACCCCCTACGTGGAGGTGCACTTCGCCTCCGGCGTCGAGGCCTACGTGACGCCCGCTGGAGCGGAGCGTGTGGGCATCGCGTTCCTCTGGGAGGACGGCACGGTGCCGGGCCGCGTGGGCTTCGACGCGATGCTGGAGCGCTTCCCCCGGCTGGCGGAACAGCTCACCGGCGCGGAGCCGGACTCCCAGCCGCGCGGCGCTGGCCCCCTGGCCCGCGTGGCCCGAACGCGCATCGCGGATCGCTTCGCCCTCGTCGGTGATGCCGCCGGCTACGTGGACGCGCTGACCGGCGAAGGGCTCACGCTCGCCTTCGCCTGCGCGGAGTCCCTGGGCGCGCTGCTCCCGGACGCTCTGGCGAAGGGCGCGGGCCGCGACACGCTGCTGCCCTACGAGCGCACCTTCCAGCAGGTGTTCCGCAAGTACTCCTGGACCACGCACGGCCTGCTGCTGCTCGCGCGCCGCCCGCGTCTGCGCAGGCCCGTGGTGCGCCTCCTGGGCCGCGCCCCCTGGCTCTTCGAGCGCATCCTCGCCGCCGTGGTGAGCTGACCCGGACGCGGATCCGCACGGCCTGGCCCTTGTTCCACCGCCGCGCGCCGGGGACACTCGTCCCCATGGCATCTGGCCCCGCGGCTTCACGTCCCTGGTTCGCGTTCTCCCTCGACCTGGCTCCGGCCGCGGCGAGCCGGCACCTGCACGGCCTGCCCCCCGTGCCCGACTTCCCCGAGGGCGAGCTCGCCGAGGCCCTGGACGTGGACGTCGTCTACGACGTGCACGTGCCCAACTGGGGCGGCCGGGTCGCACGCCTGGTGGATGCTCCCGGACACCGGCTGTCCGGGCGCCTGCGCCCCGTCGCCACCGAGTCCTGGCCCGTCCTCGCCCGCCTGGAGACCGCGCTCGCCCTGGCCACCGAGGAGCGCCCGGTGAAGGTGCGCACCGCCTCCGGCACCGTCGTGGACGCCCACGCCTTCACCCCCGCCGCGCGCAACGCCTCCACGCAGGGGCCCGTCAGCGAGGCCTTCCTGATCACCCTCGCCGTCGCCGCCGAGCGCGCCCGCCTGCCTGCCGCCGTGGTCGAAAAACTCCAGGCCGAAGCCCGCATCGTCCACGCCGTCCAGCACGCCCGGCCCGACGGACACCACCCTCCGCCCCCCTCCAAGTCCGGCATTAAGTGACAGCCGGGTCCAGCCGGACCGAAAAACGCCCTGCTCCCTGAGAAAAAAGGCGGGGTGACGCAACCGGGCGCCGGGTCACTCCGACGATGGAGGGGAGGGGCCCTCCCTGATCGTCTCCCCCGCCGGCTCCGAGGACTTTCACCGCATGTCGCTGCGAATCCCGACGGGAATCTCCACCCCGCGTCCCACGCCCGCGAATGCCGCCGCCCCCACCGCCGCGCCCGCGAACACCGCGGTGCCCGCCGGGGCGGACCTCCCCGTCAATGCGCCCGCGTCCCATGTCGTGGCGCCCACGGGGGGCAGTTGGAAGCGCTCCGCCACCAAGGAGGTGGCCATCTCCGACCTCCAGCAGAAGTTCGGCTGGACGGATGAGAGCTGGCAGGGGCGCCTGCTGCACGCGGCGGACGAGGGCGCTGACGGGAGCCGGGCCTCGAACGGCCAGGTGTCCGCGGCGGAGCTGGAGTCGTACCTCTCCGCGCCCGCGGACGCGCAGTTCCTCACGTCCACGGCGCTCCAGCAGCAGCGCGCGGCGCTCGACGCGAAGCTCCAGGGCGGCGCGCAGTCCGCGAAGGTGGACAGCTTCGACAGCCCCTGGCAGCAGTCCGTGGCGAAGCGCGCGGACCTCCTGGGCGGCAACGGCGACGGGGAACTCTCCGCGGACGAGCTGACGGCCTACATCAACGCGTCCAAGGCGAACCAGGCCAAGGGCACGGGCACGGCCGCGAACACGCAGTGGGTGCCCGACCAGCAGATGGCCGCCTTCCAGAGCCGCGTGGCGGAAGTGGCCGGCGAGGTGGATCCGCTCCAGGGCGTGGGCGGCAGCGGCGCGACGCCCGGCCTGAACATGGTGAAGGAGTACTCGCGCACACTGATGGACACGGACAAGAACGTGCCCACGTTCGTGAGCTACCTGCTGTCCGCGGCGGACGTGAAGGAGACGCCCGCGGACGTCAGCCGGCTGGACAGCACCTTCGTGCGCGACCCGGAGCTGAAGCAGGGCGGCGTGGTGGACTCCGACTACAACAACACCGGTTTCGACCGGGGGCACATGAAGCCGGCCGAGGACTCGCCCACGCAGGCGGCGATGAACGAGAGCCACTACATGAGCAACATCGCGCCCCAGCACGGCAACCACAACCAGCAGGTGTGGCGCACGCTGGAGCGCGGCGTGTCCGAGATGGTGAAGGAGACCGGCGGCAAGGCCTACATCGTCACGGGCAACCTGTACCTGGATGACAAGGGCAAGCCGCTGCCGCCGGAGTCCATCCAGACGACGGGCTCGAAGGCCGACCGGCAGATCGCGGTCCCCACGCACAACTTCAAGACGGTCCTGCTGGAGCTGCCCAACGGCAACCTGTCGATGTTCGCGTACATGGTGCCCAACGCGAAGGAGGGCCCGTCCAAGAAGGAGGACATCCTCCCGCTGCTCCAGCAGTCGCGCGTGCCGGTGGACCAGTTGGAAGGATTGCTGGGCCAGGACCTCTACGCGCAGTTGCCGAAGGGCGTGCAGGACAAGCTGGAGAAGGACACCTCCGCCGCGGGCGTCTTCCAGCAGCAGAGCCTCTACGAGTCCGCCACGCTGCTGCGCGCGCCCTGAGCCGTTGTCAGGGCCGCGGGGGCACGGGGAAGAGGCTCAGCGCCGCACGCGGTACCGGAGCCACACGATGCCGGAGTCGCGGCGCTCCACGTGGGTGAGCTCCAGCGCGGCGCCCGCGCCGGTGGAGCCCTGGGGGCGGTCGAAGACGGTCGGAGTGCCGGGCAGGCCATCGGCGGTGGGGTGCACGAGGAGGCTCACCTCGTCGATGAGGCCCGCGGCGAGGAACGCGCCATTGATGCCGCCGCCGCCCTCCAGCAGCACGGTCTGGATGCCGAAGGTGTCTCCGAGCTTCTCCAGCACGTGGGCGAAGTCGATGTCCTGCGTGCCGCCGAAGACATAGGAGACGCCACGCTCGCGCAGGTGGGCGAGGTGCGCGTCGGAGACGGACTCGGTGAGCACGACGACGAGGTGGTCCTCGTCGATGGCGCCGGACTCCCAGCTCAGCTTGCCGTGGGCATCCAGGGCGATGGCGTAGGACTCCGCGTCCTTGCGAGCGACGAAGTCCGTGCGGGGCAGGGGAGTAGCCGGAGCGGGCTTGAACACGGCGCCTTCCGCGGCGAAGTCCTCCATGGTGATGCGGCCGCACATCCAGGCGTCCGCGTCGAAGGTGTCGGCGGTGCGCTCGTATTCACCGCGCAGCGACGCCGGGTCGGGCCAGTGCTTGACGACGATGCGCCCGTCGATGGACGAGACCATGTGGCAGATGACGTGGGGCTTCATCGGGAGGCTCCGGAGCACGGGCGGAGCGCGGATGGTTCCTGAGGCGCCAAGGCCTGTCGAACCGATTCCGCGCCGGTCCGTTCACAATCCCGCGAGCCGCTACTGCGTCGCGCCGGGGTCGTCGGAGGCCTCGGCGGTGGAGGGCTTCTCCTCCTCCGCCTTGGGGGCTTCGAGGGGAGGGGACTCTGACTTGCCCACCTGGATGACCACGGGCCTGGAGACAGCGGGCGCGGCGGAGAACCGGCTCCTGGGCGTCGTGCCGACTCCCACGTAGGAACAGCCAGCCAGGGCGAACAGCGGGACAGCGGCAATCAGTCGGCGCATGAACGCATTCAAGCGGACGTGCGTGTGGGAGGTCCAGCCACGGAGGTGTTCAGCCGGTGGCCGTCGTTCGGGTGAACTCCATCACCCAGTTGGTCTCCCAGGTCTCTCCGTCGAGCGAGAAGGCCTGCTCCCACCGGGCCCGGTCGTTGCCCAGGCGGGTCCAATTGAACATGACCTGGACCGGGTGGCCTCCTTCGGTGTCCTCGCCGTAGAAGCGGCCGTGGTCGCCGGTGAAGCCTCCGTGCACGGGGGGCTGGAGCACCGCGTGGCGGCTGTCGATCCAGTGGATGGACCAGCGGCGCTCGCGCACGTCGAACAGGCGCAGCGCCATGCCGGAGAAGCCCCGCTCGAAGACGGTCTCCTCGACGTTGGACAGGCCGCCCAGGTGGGGTTGGCAGCGCATCCTGGACGTGAACACGTCCCAGTCGTCGCTGCCTGTCAGCCGTTGCTGGAGCTTCCGGTTCACGCACGTCCATTCGCCCATGAGGAAGTCGAAGTCGTGCACGTCGCCCGTGGGCAAGGGGGGAAGGGGCTTCATGGTGCGGGTCCTTTCAGCGCAGCTCGGAGCGCGCGGTGGGGGACAGCGTCAGGTGTTCAACCGGCGCGCTCAGCCACGGTTGGAGTGGCTCCGACCAGTTCTTCGCGGTGGCCCGGCGTCGTAGGTGTTCGCGGTGGCGCGCCGCATCCGGGAACACGGTGAGCCACGCGAAGACGTGCTCGCCCGTGCGTACGGGCAGGGCCGGGAACGTGTTCTCCGCGGGAGCCTTCAGGTAGCAGACCGTCACCACCACCCGGGAATCCGGACGCGTGTCCGTCTCCGGCGCGGGTCGAGGCGTGCCTGGATGCGCGAGGCCCGTGTCCGAGCGCACCGGCCTCAGGAGCAGGACGTTGTCGGAGTCCTGCATGGTCACGTTCGCGGCGCTCCGGTGCTCCTTCCACACCGGGCTGCCGTAGAACGCGCTCAGCGCCTCGCGCCGTGAGGCCATGTCGCGGAAGCCTCGCAGCCACACGAACCGGTCCGGACGGTCCTCGTCGCGGAACTGACCGATGAGGTGCATGCCGGTGGCTTCCTGCGACTCGATGAAGGCCCGGTCGAACAGCGAGATGAGGACGTCCCGCTGACCGGGATGCAGCGTGTACTGGCGCAGTTCGAGGACTGAGCAACAAGAGGACGGCATGAGGGGCTTCCGGGGTGCGGGGGCGGAGGCCATCCTTGCCAGGGAACTGGTAGGGTCATGAAGACCACTTCCGCCAGAATCGGCCATACCAGTTTGAAGACCTCCCACGGCGTCGCCTCCTCGCTCCTCCTGCGGCTCGATTCGCGGAGTCCCACGCCGCTCCATGAGCAGCTCTTCGAGGGGATTCGTGCGCGCATCCTCGCGGGGGCGCTGGCACCCGGGCTGCGGCTGCCGTCCTCTCGTCAGCTCGCCACCGAGCTGGAGGTGGCCCGCAGCACCGTCCTCCAGGCGCTGGACGCGCTCACGGCGGAGGGCTACCTCGTGGCCCGTGCGGGCTCCTGCACGCGCGTCGCGCCCGAGCTGCCCATCCTCGCCGGGGACCGGAGCCGTGAGCCCGCGCTCCCTGCTGCCTCACGCACGTCGCTCACAGGGGAGCGGGTCCTGGGCAGGGGGCCCGGTGCTTCACGCGGGTCCCGCTTCTCCACTGCCGCACAGACGCCAGGCTCCGTGGCGCGGAGGCAGGGTGCCTCGCGAGGGCCTCGACTTGCTGCCTCCGTGCGGACGCTGAAGTTCACACCTGTGGGGGCTCCGCGCCTCGGGGCCGCGCCTCGCGCGTTCCGGCCCGGTGTGCCCGCGCTGGACCTGTTCCCCACCGCGCTCTGGGCCCGCACGGTGTCTCGCGTCCATGCTCGCGCGAGCACGGGCCTGCTCGATGGCGGTGACCCTTCAGGCCATGCGCCGCTGCGTGAAGCCATCGCCACCCATGTGTCCGTGTCGCGGGGCGTGCGCTGCTCCCCGGAGCAGGTCTTCATCACGGCCGGCACCCAGCAGGCCTTCGATGAAGTGCTCCGGCTCGCGCTGAACCCGGGGGACCCCGTCTGGGTGGAGGACCCGGGCTATCCCGGCGTCCGTCGCGCCGTGCTCTCCGCCGGAGGCCGTCCGGTGCCCATCCCCGTGGATGGAGACGGACTCGACGTGGGTGTGGGCCTGACTCGCGCGCCTCGGGCCCGGGTCGCGCTGGTGGCGCCTTCGCACCAATACCCGCTGGGCGTCACGCTGAGCCTGGCGCGACGCATGGCGCTGCTCCAGTGGGCCGAACGCACCCGCTCGCTGATCATCGAGGACGATTACGACAGCGTGTTCCGCCACCGCGGCCGCCCCCTCACCGCGCTCCAGGGACTCGATGACGCCGGCTGCGTGGTCTACGTGGGCACGTTCAGCAAGTCGATGTTCCCCGGCCTGCGCCTGGGCTTCCTCGTCGTGCCGCCCTCGCTCGTGGACGTCTTCTCCGCCTCGCGCGCCGCCGCGCCCGCGCCCGCCTCCACGCTGGAGCAGGCCGCGCTCGCCGTGTTCCTCGCGGAGGGCCACTTCGCCCGCCACCTGCGCCGCATGCGCGCGGCCTATCGCGAGCGCGGTGAGGCCCTGCTCGATGCCCTGAACGCCGACTGCTCGGGCCTCCTCACGCCCCGCCCCTGTGACACCGGCATGCAGGTGTGCGCGTCCCTGGCCACGCCGCTGTCCGACCTGCGCGTCCGAGATGAAGCCGCCCGGCGGGGCGTGGAGGTCGCCGCCCTCTCCGACTACTTCCTCGGCAGACGCCGCGAGTCCGGCCTCATCTTCGGCTTCGGCGGCGTGCGCCCGGAAGGCATGCGCGCCGGGACGCGGACCCTGGCCCAGGCACTCGAAGCCGCGCGCCGCGGCCGCCGTCCTTCCCGATAGGACCTCCCCGATGAGCGACGGCCTGCCCTGAACACGATGCCGGGCAGGCGGGACACGTGGCGGGTGTGTGCCCTTGCCATCGCTCCGCTCCACGGACATCCCTTCCTGGACACAGGCCGTCTACGATGGCGCCATGGCCTGGCGCTCCCTCGTCCTCTCACTGTTGCTGCTGTCCGCATGCGGTCAGCGACGCAGCGACCCCGCGCGCGTGGCGGAGGACCTGATGCGCCCCGCGCCCGTGGGCGCCTTCGCCGCGGGCACCCCTCCGGTCTCCTCGGAGGACTGCACGGTGCGCACGGCGAAGCAGTGCTTCGACCAGGCGCTCACGCTGCTGGCCACGAACGCGCGAGGCCCGGAGCGGCTGCGCGCGCTGTCGCTGATGGGCAAGGCCTGTGACGGACAGGTGAAGGACGCCTGCTCCTGGCTGTCCCAGCACGTGAAGGAGCCCCGGCGCGTGCGCGGCGGTCCTCCGGACGACCCCGTGTTCCAGGAGGCCTTCGAGCACTGGCGCGAAGGCCGCAAGCACCACGTGCGCGTGACGTGCCGGCTGGTGCAGGGCGGCGTGCCCCAGCAGTGCGAGGTGCGGGAAGCGACGTTGCCGCCGGACCTGCTGGCGCAGGCGCTCGCCAGCATCCAGGCTTCGCGCTACGTGCTGCCCACCCTCGACGGAGAGCCCTTCGAATGCGACTGGACCATCGTCATCAAGTGACGCGGCTCTGGCCCGCGCTGGCCCTGTCGCTGTTCACGGGCTGCTTCGCCGGCACCGTGCACCGGGGCCCGGTGACGGACCACTTCGACGGAGCGTCCTTCCAGAACATCGGCGACGCGCCGAAGCTGTCCCCGCTCACGCTGATAGGGGCCGTGATGGAGGAGCGGCGCGGCCCCTGGCGCGACTACGCGGAGGAGCCCTCGGGCCCGAAGCCGCCGGAGCGCGTGGGCCCGGGCGGGCTGCGCGTGACGTTCATCAACCACGCCACGGTGCTGCTCCAGGCGGACGGGGTGAACGTGCTGACGGACCCCATCTATTCGGAGCGGGCGAGCCCCGTGTCCTTCGTGGGCCCCAAGCGCGTGCGGCCCCCGGGCATCCGCTTCGAGGACCTGCCGCCCATCGACGTCGTGGTGGTGAGCCACAACCACTACGACCACCTGGACCTGCCCACGCTGCGGCGGCTGGAGGCCGCGCACCACCCGCTCTTCCTCGTGGGCCTGGGCAACCGCGAGCTGCTCCTGGACGAGGGCTTCCAGCGCGTGGAGGAGCTGGACTGGTGGCAGTCCGCGAAGAGGGGTCCCCAGGGATTGAAGGTCTGGGCGGTGCCCGCGCAGCACCGCTCGAACCGGGGGCTGACGGACCAGGAGGAGACGCTGTGGGCGGGCTACGTGCTGGAGACGTCCGGCGGCCCGGTGCTCTTCGCGGGCGACACGGGCCTGGGGCCGCACTTCGACCGCATCGCGGAGCGCTTCGGGCCCATGCGCCTGTCGGTGCTACCCATCGGGGCGTTCCGTCCGCGCGTCCTGCACCCGGTGCACATGGGGCCGGAGGACGCGCTGAAGGCGCACCACGTGCTGCGCTCAGGGACGTCCGTGGCGATGCACTACGGCACCTTCCCCATGGCGTGGGACGGCCAGGACGAAGCGAAGTACCTGCTCCTGCGGTTGCTGCTGAAGGAAGAGGTGCGGCCGCGCTTCTGGGCGCTCGGCTTCGGCGAGGGCCGGGACGTGCCGCCGCTGGCGCCGGGCCATGAAGGGCGTGCCGATGCCGGACGCTGAAGGCGCGGTGCCACCGGAGGTGGAGGCGAAGGAGAAGATGGACCGGGCGCGCGCGTACCTCCGCGCGGGCGAGGAGCTGGAGGCGGCGATCGCGCTCTGTGACGAGGTGTACCGGCGCTTCACGCTGTCGAAGGTGCCGGCGCTCCAGCTCCAGGTGGCGCGGGCGCTGGGGCTGCGAGGCGCGGCGATGGGAGAGCTGGAGCGGCTCCCCGAGGCGCTGGTCCACTTCGACGAGGTGGAGCGCCGCTTCTGGAGTCCGCGCCGGCCCGAGCTCTGGGAGGGGGTGGCGTGGGGGATGCTGTACCGGGCCCGCGTGCTGCTGGACCTGAACAAGGAGGGCATGTGCACGAACTGGCTGGAGCGGATGTTGAGCCGCTTCGGGGCGGTCGCGCAGCGGCCCGACCTGCGCGTCCCGGTGGAGATGGCGCGGACGGCGATGCTCGTCGCGCACAACATGGGGCAGCGGTTCGAGGAGGCCCTGAGCCAGTCCGAGCTGCTCCTGAAGGGATACGACGGGAGCACCGCCCCGTTCCTGGTGGAGCAGACGGCGGTGACCCTGGTGCAGCGGGCCTTCGCGCTCCAGGGGTTGGGGCACGTGGACGAAGCGCTGGAGGCGTTCGACGAGGTGGACGTGCGCTACTGCGAGTCGACGGACCCCAGGATGCGCACCGTGGTCTCCACCGCGCTCATGGGGCGGGCCATCGTGTTGCTCCAGGAGGAGTTCCTCCCGGAGGCGCTGGGCGCGATCGACGCCATCCTCGAGTACGCGGGCCCGAGCCCGGAGCGGCGCCTGATGGAGCCCGTGAACTTCGCGAAGTTCCACCGCGAGGTCGTCGAGCGCGAGCTGCAGCTCGAACGCGAGCGGGCCGCGCGCAGGCCGAAGCCTCCACCCCTGGCGAAGCCGAAGCCGCGCTAACCCGGAGGCGGAAGGGACTTCCAGAGCCAGCCCAGCCGCAGGTCCCGCTCCTCGAAGGGCGGAGCGCGGATGAGGTCGTCGGACTCACCGTAGACGCCCATCTCCAACCAGCGCCCGTCCCGCAGCTCGCTCACGGTGAGCGTGCGCGAGTCCAGGTCCACGAACCACAGGTGCTGGATGCCGATGCGCGCGTAGAACGGCCGCTTGATGCGCGTGTCGTAGGCCCGCGTGGTCGGCGACAGGATTTCGCAGGCCCAGTCAGGAACATCCGTCCATTGGCCCTTGGGAAGGGTGGGCACCCGTTCGCGCCGCCATCCCGCGAGGTCGGGGATGAACTCCGGTGAACCGCCCACCCGGATGCCGGGCTCGGTCATGATCCACCAACCACCTGGCTCCACACCGCTCAACTGGAGTGCATCATCCAGCTCACGGTGAAGCCTGTACTCGAAATGGCCATGCGCGGCACGCGGCCGTGCATGCGTATACAGCGTCCCATCGATGATCTCGCCCACCACGCCCTCGGGCAGGGCCTCGATGTCAGCGAAGGTCGCCGGACCTTCGAGTGGTTTCGCGCCATAGGCCATGCCTGGAGTGTGGAGTTACCTCCACCGTCTGACAAGCAGGCGCCGGGACCGTCAGTCCGGCTGCGCGATGATCAACGTCTGCAAGGGCAGGTGCCGGATGGGCCGCGTGCTCTGGACCTTGAAACCCGCGTCATCCAGGAAGCCCTCGACCTCCGCGGGCGTGTAGGACGCCGCTCCGGACGTGAGGAAGTAGTGCAAGCCGATGAGCGGCGCGGACGTGCTCTGCGTGTCCCGCTCCTCGCGCAGGTACTCCAGCACCGCCAGCGTTCCCCGGGACACCATGGCCCCGCGCACGCGCCGGAGCAGCGCCACGTTCTGCGCGGGCGTCAGGTGGTGCATCACCTGGAACAGCAGCACGCCGTCATACGGCCCGCCCAGCTCCGCGGTCAGCACGTCCCCTTCCTTGTGCGTCACCCGGTGCGACAGCCCCGCCTGGGCGATGATGTCCCGCCCCACGCGCACGCTGCCCTCCAGGTCCACCACCGTGGCCTTCAGCCCCCGGTGCGCCCTGCACAGCTCCGCCGCGTACCAGCCATGCGCGCCGCCCAGGTCCAGCAGGTGCCTCGCGCCCCGGGGCAGGGGAATGGCCGCCGCCACCTCCGGCGAGGCCATCCGCGCCAACTGGTACATGGCCTGGATGTAGTCCCGCCAGCGCGGGTCGTCCGGAGCGAACTGGTGGATGTCCACCGACTGCCCGCTCTTCACCGCGGTCTCCAACTGCCCCCACCAGTCCCACTGCGCGTAGTTGAACTCCAGGAACGCCGTGATGGACTGCGGCGAGCGCGGGTCCAACCACCGCCGCGCCCGGGGAGCCAGCCGGAAGCGCCCCCGGTGCAGCTCCACCACTTCGCAGGCGATGAGCGCTTCCAGGAGCGCCCGCATCCCCTCTGTGCTCGTCTTGAGCCGCGCCGCCAGCGCCTCCGCCGTCGCCGCGCCGTCCGCCAGCGCCGCGTAGACGCCCAGCCGGGCCCCGGCCATCAGCGTCCGCGACGCCATCATCCCGAAGAAGGCGTGCGCCAGGGGCTGGGGCGCCAGGTTGAGGAAGTCCGCGACCCGCTCCAGGAGGTTGTCCGCCTTCAGGCCCAGCCGCATCGCGCGTCGCTCCTTGGAGTGGGGGGCCTGCCGGCTACCGGCGGCGCCGCGAGCCTGCCACGGCCGCCACGCCCAGCACCATCAGCGCCGCCTGCGGGCCCAGCAGGCACCCCTGCGTCTCCGCCTGGCGGATGCCGGTGTACTTGCACTTGCCCGCGTTGCAACTGAAGCGCGGCGCGCAGTCGCTGGTGCTGCGGCAGTCCGTGGGCACGCGCCCCGTGTTGTCGTCCCCTTCCGGAGAGTTCGGATCGTCCGGCTGGCCCGCGTCCGGCTGCTGGCCCTCCTGAGCCCGTGCCACCAGGGGGGAGAAGAGGAGCAGGCCGGCCAGGAGCCCTGCCGGAAAGATGCGGGAGGAGAGGGAGGACATGAGGCGGGCGCCACCCTAACGCCCCAGCGGGGCGCTTGCATCCATCCTCTGAAGCGGGCGGCCTTCCGGGGTTCCCTGGAAACGCTGGCCGCCCCGGCGTCCGAATCTGCTACGGTCCCCCCGCGATGGCGCCTCGAATCCTCGTCGTGGATGACAACCAGGAGCTCCTCTCCCTCCTCACGCAGTTGTTCGAGGACGCCGGGTACGAGGTGGTGGGCGCCAGCCGTGGCAAGCAGGCCATCGAGGCCGCCCGCGCCCAGCCCCCCGGCTGTGCTGTCTTGGACATCCTCTTGCCGGACATGATGGGCTACCACCTGGCGGACACGCTGCGGAAGGACAACCCCCAGCTCCCGCTGCTCTTCATCACCGGCGTCTTCAAGGGCGGCAAGCACGCCACCGAGGCGCGCCAGAAGTACCAGGCCGCCGGCTACTTCGAGAAACCCTTCGAGGCCCAGAAGCTGCTGGAGGCGGTGGCCAAGGTCCTGCCCGCGGAGAAGAAGGTCCCCGCCGCCTCCATGCAGGACGCCTTCGAGGTGGAGCTGGACATCGACGTGGAGGAGGAGGGCCCGCAGGACGCCATGGAGCTGACCGGCCGCATCAAGGTCACCGGCGGCGGCAACCTCACGGCCGAAATCCGCGGCGCCAACCTCACCGCCACGCCCATGCAGAAGGTGCCCACCACCCAGGTGCGGCCCCCCACGCCGGGCCGCCCGCCGGATCCGCTGCCGGTGGGCGCGGGCGCGCCGGGCAGCCGCCGGGGCGAGCTGAAGGACAACCTCCCGTCGCTGCTCACCGCCTTCTACCTGTCGCGTGAGACGGGCGAGCTGGGCGTGCAGCGCGGCAAGGTGAAGAAGGTCGTCTACTTCGAGAACGGCACTCCGGTGTTCGCGCTCTCCAACCTGCTGGCGGACCGCTTCGGGCAGTTCCTGGTGCGCGTGGGGAAGATCAAGCCCGAGCAGCTCCAGGACGCGTCCGCCGTCGCCGCGCAGAGCCACCGGCGCACCGGTGACGTGCTGGTGGAGCGCGGCCTGCTCAAGGACACCGAGCGGCTGTACTACGTGGGCCAGCAGGTGAAGGCCATCATCTACTCGCTCTTCTCCTGGGAGGAGGGCACGTACGTGATGAGCTTCAAGGAGAAGGCCTCCTCGGAGTCCATCAAGCTGGACGTGCACCCGGCCAACCTCATCGTCCGGGGCATC
The DNA here is from genome assembly GCF_020037015.1 of Corallococcus sp. AS-1-6. Taxonomy (GTDB): domain Bacteria; phylum Myxococcota; class Myxococcia; order Myxococcales; family Myxococcaceae; genus Corallococcus. Next base: position 19,432 of record NZ_JAIQDE010000027.1, read on the forward strand.
AAGAAGCTCTACAAGCCGGAGCGCCTGCGCCGCCTGCTCCAGCCCGAGGACCGGCTCATCCCCGCCGTCGCCCCCGCCTACGGCCTCAACGAGGTGGAGCTGGAGCGCTGGGAGGCGGAGCTGCTGCCCAAGATTGACGGCAACCGCGTGGTGGCGGAGCTGCTCGCGTTCGCCAACCGCCCGGAGCACGTCGTCTACGGCTTCCTGGTGTCGATGATGGCGCTGGGCATCCTGGACAAGCGCTCCTGAGCGCTCGCGGTGCCTTCACGCGGGCCGGGAGTGCTCCCCGCGCCCGCCCGCGCCGCGCGGCTCCCTAGACGAGCCGCGAGCCGATCCAGAACAGGCCCAGCGCGCCGGAGCCCAGCGCCACGCCGCGCTGGATCCACAGGCTGATGCGCGCGTTGGCGCGCGACAGGCCTTCCGCGAACAGCAGGCCCACGGCGCCCATGCCGATGAGGATGCCCAGCGCGAAGCCGGGCAGGTACGTCCACGCGGACAGGCTCATGCTGCCGCCCACCAGCAGCGGGGGCAGCGCGATGAGCAGCGACCGCACGCCGCTGACGGCCATGAAGGCGCCCGCGGCGGTGCTCACGGTGTGCACGTGCTCGTGCGGCTCGCGGTCGTGGCCGGGCAGGTGCGGGTGGCCGTGGTCCAGGCTGTGCGGGAAGAGCAGGGCGGTGACGGCCAGCGCCACCAGCACCGCGCCACCGAACACCTCCGCCCACCGCTCGAAGGTCTCCGACAGGCCCACGCCCGCGACCAGGCACACCGCCGCGATGCCGCCCAGCATGGCCGCGTGGCCCAGGGCGAAGCGCAGCGCCGTCATGAGGGCGACGCGGCGCCGGCCACCGCCCAGGGTGCCGAGCGTGGCCATGGCGGCGCAGTGGTCCGGCCCCAGGGCGTGGAGCATGCCTTGGGACAGGCCGAGCAGGAAGGCGAGCAGGATGGGAGCCACGACGGCGCACCCTAGCCGTGGTTTAACCCTGTGGCCAGCAGGAGGACGTCCCACACCATGCGCATTGCCCATCCCCGAACTTCCGCCGCGCTGCTGCTCGCGGGGCTGCTCGCGCTGTCCGGCTGCTCCACCGACCCCGGTCCGGAGCAACTGAAGAAGGCCGAGGAGCGCTACCAGGAGCTGATCAACCAGAACCTCGCCGCCCAGGACCCGGCGTGGGCGGAGGTGGCCGCCCAGTTCGAGGCCGTCCCCAAGGACTCCAAGGCCCGCCCGGAGGCAGACAAGCGCCTGGCCGCGCTGAAGGCCGCCCAGGAGAAGGTCCCGCCGCGTCCCCTGGCCCGGCCCGGCGCGACCGGCCAGGGCGCCAGCGACGTGGAGGCCAAGCGCGCCGCGTGCGAGTCGCTCGCGAAGAAGATGGGCGAGGCCCACACGGACGCGACGCGCAACATGCTGCGCAAGGTGCTGGAGAACTGCCAGGCGGACCTGGTCAAGCTGGAGGCCCACGACCACCCGCCGGGTGAAGAGGTCCATCCGGCGGACGAGGGCGCGCGCTGACGTCCCCGTCGCGTGCGTGGAGTTGAGAAGCCCCCGGGGTCTGGGTATGGAGCCGACGCATGCCCATGCCCCAAGCAGGTGACAAGGCCCCCGGCTTCTCGCTCCCCGACCAGAGCGGCGCCACCGTCTCCCTCTCGCAGTTCAAGGGGCGGCACGTCGTCCTCTACTTCTACCCGAAGGACGCGACCCCCGGCTGCACCACGGAGGCGTGCGACTTCCGTGACGAGCACTCCGCGCTGGTGAAGGCCGGCGCGGTGGTGCTGGGCGTGTCGCCGGACAGCGTCGCGTCCCACCAGAAGTTCGCCACGAAACAGGGGCTGCCGTTCTCGCTCCTGGCGGACCCGGACCACGCGCTGGCGGACGCGTACGGCGTGTGGGGGGAGAAGTCCCTCTATGGCCGCAAGTTCATGGGCCTCATCCGCGCGACCTTCCTCATCGGCCCGGACGCGAAGGTCGTCCGCGTGTGGCCCAAGGTGAAGGTGGCCGGGCACGTCGCGGAGGTCCTGGCCGCGCTCCAGGGCGGGGCGGCCTCCGACGCGGCTCCGGCCCCCAAGAAGGCTCAGGCGGCGAAGCCCGCCGCTGTCAAGAAACCGGCGGCGAAGAAGGCTCCGGCGGCGAAGGGCGCGGCCCGGAAGGGCGCTCGCGCCTGAGGTGGGGCGTGGGTGGCGGACGCCGGTGCACTCCTGGCGGGACAGGGAGGCCGGGACCGTGTATGCCTGCGCCCGTGGCTGGCTCCTCTCTCCCCGGGCGGGGCCGGCCGTTCACCATGAAGCCCTGTCGGCCTCCGGGCCGGACAGCGGGCGGCCGGCAGGGCCTGCCCCCGGGTGGATGCCCGGTGGTGGGCGAGGACGGCGTGACCATTCCTCGGGGATGGCGGAGACGATGAACATGCGCGAGCGAGGCATTCAGCGGTGGATGGGAGCGGCGGCGCTGGCGGCGGGCGTGCTCCTGGGCACGGCCTGTGGCGGGCTGCCGGAGACGGGCGGCAAGCAGCCGGATGAGCCGCGGGGCAATGCCTTCGCGCAGCGTGGGACGCAGCCGGAGGCCGTCTACAACGTGGCCGAGCAGCAGGGGCGCGAGAACCCCGCGGACGCGCACCACGGTGACGCGGCCGCGAAGCTGCCTCCCCACGTGCTGACGGTGGACCGGGGCTACAACTCCACCATCGAGAAGATCGGCTCCAGCATCGACCCGCGCACGCCGGCGAAGGCGGGCAAGTCCAACAACTCCAAGTGGGACGACGCGGGCGGCATGATGGCGCACCGCTACGGCGTGCTCGGCGGCGCGACCTACTCGCCCGCGGCCGACGGTCTGGGCGGCTGGAACGTGTCCACCGCGAACGAGGGCACGCGCGGCTTCGAGGCGCCCTACACCTACGTGAGTCCGCCCGTCTACCTGCAGAACCGGTAGTTGGACGGAAGTCCCAGGGCGCCCGCCGGCCAGCGTGCCAGCGGGCGTCCGTCCTCCGGCCCCGCCACTCCCGGTGGGGCACCGGGGTGGCCACTCCTTCTGTCGAGGCCATGACGGCTTCTGGAGGGAGCAGGCCATGCACTCAAGAAGACTTCATCACTGGACGCTGGTGGCGGTGTGCGCCGCGACGGCCGCGCTGGTCGGCCCCGGCTGCAACCGTGACAAGCCCACCATGCCGCGCGCGGGGAGCCGCTATCAGGGCGTCGCCAACACGCAGCAGCCCGCGCCGCCGGGGACGGGTGGCTCCGGCGCCACCGTGCCCACGGACGCGAAGGGCTCGCCGCTGAAGCCGCAGCCCGCGGGGGCCCAGGGCCTGCAGAACCAGATTGGCGCGCCCGGCTTCACCACGCTCCAGGAGCCGGTGCCCGGAGACCGGGGCGGCGCGGACCGCTTCCAGGGTCCCATGGGCCAGGGCTCCGAGCTGGGCTCCAGGCACGCCACCCACTAACGCGACGCGAGCATGGCCTCCGTGGGGTCCTTGCCGGTGAAGGCGCTGGCGAGGCCCTCGGCCAGCGCGCGGTGCTCCGCGTCGCCCAGCGTGGCGAGCCGGTCCTCGGCGGGGTGCGCGAAGCGGGCGGCGAGCGCGTCCAGGCGGCGGTGGGCTTCGGTGATGCGCTCGCGCGGGACGCGGCCGGACTCCACGGCCTTCACGAGCGCTTCGATGGCGGTGCGCTGCACGTCCGCCTTGTGGCACACGAGGAACAGGTCCACGCCCGCGAGCGTGCCCTGCACCGCGGCCTCCGCCACGGAGTAGTGGTCCGCGATGGCTTTCATCTCCAGGTCGTCGCTGACGAGCACGCCGTCGAAGCCCAGCTCCTTGCGCAGCAGGTCGTGCAGCGCGCGGTGGCTCATGGTGGCGGGGACGCCCTGCTCCAGCGCGTCGAAGAGCACGTGCGCGGTCATCAGCGACGCGAGCCCCGCCTTCGCGAAGGCCTGGAACGGCACCAGCTCCACGCGGCGCAGGCGCTCCAGGTCGTGCGGCAGCTTCGGCAGGGTGAGGTGGCTGTCCGTCGTCGTGTCGCCGTGGCCGGGGAAGTGCTTTCCGCAGGACGCCACGCCGCCGGCCTCCAGCCCCTTGGCGAGCGCCACGCCCAGCCGGCCCACCTCCACCGGGTCGCGGCTGAAGCTGCGGTCGCCAATCACGGGGTTGGCCGGGTTGGTGTCCACGTCGAGCACGGGCGCGAAGTCCCAGTCGAAGCCCACGGCGCGCAGCTCATGTGCGAGCAGCCGGCCCACGCGCTCGGCCAGGGCTTCGTCGCCGCGCTGTCCCAGCTCGCGCATGGGGGGCAGGGCGGTGAAGGGCTCGCCGCGAAGGCGCGCCACCCGGCCGCCCTCCTGGTCCACGGAGAGGATGAAGGGCCGGCCCGCGCGCGTCTTGATGTCACGGCACAGCGCCGCGGTCTCCGCGGCGGTGCCCACGTTGCGCTTGAAGAGGATGGCGCCGTAGATGCCGTCATCCATCAGCGCCGCGAGGTCGGCGTCGATGCGGGTGCCAGGGAAGCCCACCATGAAGAGGCGGGCACAGTCGCGGTACAGGGCGGAAGCAGGGCTCACGGCGGCGCAGTGTGGCAGAGCCCGCCGCCCGTGGGGCACTGCGAGCGCATGCCGAGCGTCGGCTGCCTGTCAGGGCACGGAGCGGGCCGACCCGCAGGCTTCCAGGCTGGGCCCGAGATCGGCGTCCCGAAAACCTGTCCGACAGTCGGACAGGTTCGAAGCCCGTGGCCGGGAGGGCTCCCGCCGCAGCCAGGCGGCGGGAAACCTGTCGGACAGGTTCGAAGACCGCGGCCGGGGGGAGCCGCAGCAGCCGGGCGGCGCAAACCAGTCGGACAGTCGGACAGTTTTTGAAGACCGCGGCCGAGGCGAGGGAGGCCGCCTCAGCCGGGTAGCGGGAAACCTGTCGGACATTCGGACAGCGCGGAGAACCGTGGCCGAGGGAGGCCGCCGCAGCCGGGCAGCGGGAAACCTGTCGGACAGTCGGACAGCGCAGGAGAACCGTGGCCGGAAGGGGCTCCGCTGCGGCCGGGCGGCGGGAAACCTGTCGGACAATCGGACAGTTTGGAGCTGCGTTGCCGTGATTGCTCCCGCCGCGGCCGGGTGCCGGCAACCTGTCGGACCGTCGGACAGGTTTTTGGAGCAGCGAGGCCAGGAGGGGCTTCGGGCCCAGCCGAGCCATGGAAACCTGTCGGACCGTCGGACAGGTTTTGAAGCAGCGTGGCCAGGAGGGGCTTCGGGCCAGCCGGGCCACGGAAACCTGTCGGACAGTCGGACAGGTTTTGAAACAGCGTGGCCGGGAAGGGACTCCGGGTCAGCCGAGCCATGGAAACCTGTCCGACTGTCGGACAGGTTTTGGAGCAGCGTGGCCGGGCGGGGCCTACTTCCGCAGCAGCGTGCCTTCGAAGAAGAACGCCAGGCAGGCGGCCAGGATGAGCCACGTCCACAGTGGCACGGCGGGCTTGTCCGCGTCCCCCGTGGAGGCCTTCACCGTGTCCTCGCCGAAGTAGGCCGTCAGCGTGTCCTGCGGTACGCGCGTCAGGTCGCTCTCCGCCGGGTCCAGCGTGGCGGCGAAGTCCAGCGCGGCCACGGGCTTCCCGTCCGCTCCCAGCACTGCGTGCACCCCCGGCTCCACCGTGGGCCCCGCTACGAACGACCCGTCCGGCTGTGCCTTCACCGGCAGTTCGCTGCCATCCGGCGCGCGCACCCCCGCCACCTTCTGCGTGCCTTCCGGTCGCAGCGTCACGGACTCGCCCACGCGCACGCGCACCTCCTCGCGCTCCTCCAGCGAGCCCGTGAGGTACGCGGCGAAGCGCTGCATCAGCGGCAGGAAGCTCGTGCGGATGGCGAAGTCGCTCCAGTCGCGGTCCACCGTGCTGGTGAACAGCGCCACGCGCCCCTTGCCCCGGCGCGCCACCGCCACCGCAGGCGCGCCGTCCTCGTACGTGGCCAGTACCTGGCTGGTGCCCGGCGCGGACGGGCTGTCCGCCTCCAGCAGCATGTACTTGTAGAAGCGCGCCCCGATGAGCCCCTCCTCCGCGCGGCCCGTGAAGGGCGCGAACAGCGGATGGTCCACCTTCACCTGCGCCAGCTTCGCCGTCTTCGTCTCCGCGTCCGGGTCCTCGCGCTCGGCGCTCGTGCGCACCAGGCGCAGGGGGCGCGGCAGGAGCGTGCCCAGCCGTGAGTTGTACGCCTCCGGGTTCACGTGGTCGCCCACGCTCACGAAGAGGCCTCCGCCGTTCTCCACGAAGGCCGACAGCTTCCGCGCCTCCTCCTCCGACGGCGCCGCCGTGTTGAGCAGCAGCACCAGGTCATACGCGCTGAAGTCCTCGCGCAGCCCCACCTCCGCGTCGCGCACCACCACGTCCACCGGCGAGCCCGGTGACGTGAGCGCCGCGTCCACGAAGAAGGCCTCGTCCCGGTAGCGCGTCGCATGCGGCGAGCCGTTCACCACAAGCGCCTTCAGCCCGCGCGGCACCGGCAACACGAAGGCCCGCCGGTCGTCCTCCGCCAGCGCGTCCGGCGCGAGCGTCACCTGGCCCACCACCGTGCCGCCCTGCGGGAAGCGCACCGTCAGCGTCTTCTGTGTCGTGCCTCCCGCGGGCACGTCCACGAAGCCCTTGGCCAGCGTGGACTCTCCCACGCGCACCGCGGCCTCCAGGTCCTTCGCCGGCTTCGCGCCGAAGTTCCGCACCGTGAATGTGAACTGGTACGCGCGCGGCCCCGCCTGCAGCGCGGGCTCCACCCGCAGGTCCACCAGCGCGTGGTTGTCCAGCGACTCGCGCCCGGACGCCACGTCGCGCAGCACGACCTCCGGCTTCACCATCGCGCCCGTGGGCCCCTTCACCGTGGGCGGCGGCGCTTCCAGCCGGAAGCCGGAGCCCGTCATGTCGGAGACCACCACCAGGCGCTTGCCCGGCATCGGGTTCTCCTCCAGCGACCGCGCGGCCATGTCCAGGCAGCGCGACAGGTCCGCCGTGCCGTAGGTGGGCTTCGCCTCGTCCACCAGCGCGCGCAGCCGTGCCCGGTCGAAGCCCGGCGGCGGGGGCGCTTCCGGCGCGCCCGTGCACACCATCACCGTGGCGGGCTCCTCCGGCAGCAGGTCCTTGAGCGCGTCGCGCGCCTCGTCGCGGCCCTTCTCGAAGTTCGACGTGCCGTCCGACCAGCGCATGGACAGCGACGCGTCCAGGATGACCGCCGTGGCCGCCGGCCCGCGCGTCACCGTGGCCGCCTGCGCGTCGCGGGTGAACTCCGGCCGCGCCAGCGCGATGGGAATCGCCAGCAGGATGAGCGTGCGCAGCGTGTACAAGAGCAGCCGCTTCAGCTTGAGCCGGCTCGCCGTGCGCTTCTGGCTGCGCAGCACGAACGCGAGCGGCCCGAACGGATGCGCCCTCGGGCGGCGCCGGTCGAACAGGTGCACCAGCACGGGGATGAGCGCACCCAGCGCGCCCAGCAGGAACCACGGGTTGCCGAACGTCACCGGCGCCTCCCTCGGCGTCCCAGGAAGCGCAGGAGCACCTCGTCCAGCCGCTCGTCCGTGCGCACCAGCTCGTAGTCCACGTCGGCCTCGGCGCACTTCGCCTTCACGTCCGCGAGGAACGCGCCGAACTCCTCCAGGTAGCTCTGCTTGATTTCGCGCGGGTTCACCTCGATGCGGCCCTCGCCCTCCATGTCCAGGAAGAGGGTGGGGTCGTCGAAGGGGAACGTCAGCTCCGCCGGGTCCACCAGGTGGAACACCGCCACGTCGTTCTTGCGCTGCCGGAGGGCCAGGATGCGCTTGAGCGACTCCTGCCGTTCATCCAGCAGGTCCGACAGCACGATGACCGTGGAGCGCCGGGGCAGCACCTCCGCCAGGTGATCCGCCGCGCTGCCCAGATCCGTGGGGCCCTTGGGCTGCGTGTGCTCCAGCGCGTCCAGGAGCACGTTGAGGTGTCCGGCGGAAGCGCGGGGTGGCACGTCCTTGAACGCGCCGCCCACCATGACGGCCAGGCCCGCCGCGTCCTGCTGGCGCACGAGCAGGTAGCTGAGCGCGCCCGCGAGCGTCTTGGCCACCTCCAGCTTGGACATGGCGCCGCTCTGGTAGCCCATGGACGCGGACGCATCCACGACCATCACCGAGCGCAGGTTCGTCTCATGCTCGAAGCGCTTGACGTAGTACTTGTCGAACTTGCCGTAGGCCTTCCAGTCCAGGTGGCGCAGCTCATCGCCGGGGGCGTACTCCTTGTGCTCGGCGAACTCCACGCTCTGGCCCTGATGGGGGCTCTTGTGGAGGCCGGACAGCACGCCCTCCATCACGGCGCGGGCGCGCAGCTTCACGCCCTGGAGGCGGGACAGCGTCTGGGCGTCGAGCAGCGACATGGGATGGAGGTCCCTAGCCCTTCACCACCGTGAGGAGCTGGTCGATGAGCTTCACGGACGTGATGCCGTCGCTCTCCGCGGTGAAGTTGGGCAGCACGCGGTGGCGCAGCACGGGCCGCGCCAGCGCCCGCACGTCCTCCACCGTGGCCACGAAGCGGCCGTTGAGGATGGCGCGCGCCTTGGACGCGAGCACCAGGTACTGGCTCGCGCGCGGGCCCGCGCCCCAGGACACGTTCTTCGCCACGAAGTCCGGCACGCCCGCTTCCTTGGGGCGCGTGTGGCGCACCAGCTCCACCGCGTAGCGCACCACGTGGTCCGGCACCGGCACGCGGCGCACCAGCTCCTGGAGGGCGAGGATGCGCTCCGGGGAAAGAATCTTCTCCAGCTTCGGCGGCGCGCCGGCGGTGGTGCTCTTGACGATCTGCACCTCCTCCTCGGCGGTGGGGTAGCCCACGTCCACCAGGAACATGAAGCGGTCCAACTGCGCTTCCGGGAGGGGATAGGTGCCCTCCTGCTCGATGGGGTTCTGCGTCGCGAAGACGAGGAAGGGCAGCTCCAGCGGGTACGTGCGGCCACCGGCGGTGACGCGGTACTCCTGCATGGCCTGGAGGAGCGCGGCCTGCGTCTTGGGCGGCGTGCGGTTCACCTCGTCCGCGAGGATGATGTTCGCGAACAGCGGGCCCTGCATGAAGCGGAAGGAGCGGCGGCCCGTCGTCTTGTCCTCTTCCAGGATGTCCGTGCCGGTGATGTCCGACGGCATCAGGTCCGGCGTGAACTGGATGCGGTTGAAGGACAGGTTGAGCACGTCCGCCAGCGTGGAGATGAGCAGCGTCTTCGCCAGGCCGGGCACGCCCACGAAGAGGCAGTGGCCGCGGCTGAAGAGCGAAATCAGCAGGTGCTCCACCACGTCCCGCTGACCGACGACGCGCTTCTCAATCTGCTCGACGATGGCGTTGCGGGCCTGGGCAAGCTCCTCGACGGCGCGCAGATCCTCGGGGGTGGCGTCGGACGGGGGGAGTGGGGCGGGGGCGGCGCTTTCCATGGAAGGGTTCTCTTAATCGGCGCGGCGGGGGCGGACCAACGGTTTCCGTCGCCCCGGGGCCCCGAGCGTGGGGTGCCAACCGTTCCAGCCGTCCGGTATTCCGCCGGAACGGGCCACGGGTCCGCCCGGCCCCGCGCCTGGCCCCGTGCCTGCCCCCCGGCCTGTTTCAGGTCCCCCCGGGGAGGGGGGAATGCCGGACCGTGGACACACTGCTTACGTTCCCAAGGCACCTGCGATGGAGCAGGGCAGGCATGGGAGCACGGCATGCGTTCAGCACGGCGAGTCATCTGGGGCGGGTGGGCACTTCTGGGCGCGGGACTCCTCGGACTGGGAAGCACTGCGTGTGGTGGTGCTCCGGCGGACGAAACTGGGGATGTGACTGACGGTACGGAAGCCCAGGGGACCGTCCCCACTCCGGCCCCCCAGACGGCTGCTCCCTCGCCCGGGACCCAGGCCCCCACGCAGGCCCCCGCCGCGGAGGCTCCGGCGCCCGCGGCCCCGGCGGCGAGCCCCTGGTCGCTCAAGTCCGGCGGTCCGCAGGATGACACGGGCGCGGGGCTGGCGGTGGGGCGGGGCGGGGATGTGCTGTGGGTGACGTCCGGCACGCCGCGCTCGGACGAGGACCGCGAGCAGGTGGACGGCGAGCGGCTGGTGGTGACGCTGTCGCGCTACTCGGCGGACGGGACGAAGCGGTGGGCGAAGGAGTTCGAGCGCAACCGCCTGTCGGACCTGCGCGTGGCGGGCTCCACGGGGAGTGACGGCGCGGTGTTCCTGTCCGGCAACGCGTTCCTGTACTCGGCGGACTTCGGGCTGGGCGAGGCGCAGGACGGCTTCCTGGTGAAGTTCACGCAGGCGGGCGAGCCCGAGTGGCAGCGCCGCGTGGGCCAGAAGGTCTACGCGGTGGCGGCGGACGCGGCGAGCGGCGTCGTGGCCCTGGGCGAGGAGTGGACGCCGGAGGCCCACACGCCCCGGCTGGTGCGCTACGCGGCGGACGGCACGGCGCGCTGGACGAAGACGTTCAACGGCGCGAAGGAGGGCACGCTCCTGTCGGCGGTGGCGCTGTCGGGGACGGGCACGTCGGTGGTGGCCGGGCGGCTGGTGGGCCCGGTGACGGTGGACGGGCGCACGTTCGACGCGCAGGGCACGGGCGGCTTCGTGGTGCTGGCGTTCGGCGCGGACGGAGCGCTGGCGTGGGGCCGCGAGGTGCCGGGCGTGAACGGGCGCGTGGGCTCCGTGTCGGTGGGCGCGGACGGCACGGTGGCGGTGGCGGGCGAGGCGGTGGGCCTGCTGGTGTGGAACGGCGTGGCGCTGGATGGGGGCGGCCCGTTCGTGCTGACGGCGGCGGCGGACGGCCAGGAGCGCTGGGTGAAGCAGCCCACGTGCGGCGCGACGTCCGTGGGCACGGTGGCGGCGGTGGAGCCCGCGGGCCCGGTGGCCACGGCATGCGGCGATACGGTGACGCGCTACGCGGCGGACGGCGCGCTCCTGGGCACGAAGTCGCTGGCGCCGGAGTCGTGCGAGAGCGGCACGTGCTCGCTGGCGACGACGGCGCTGGTGGCGGCGCCGGAGTCCGGGCTGGTGGTGTCCGGCTGGCAGCGCGACGGCGCGGGCGACACGTGGAACCAGGATGCGTTCCTGCGGCTCGTGACGCCGTGATTTGGACGGAGTCCTCGGGGCCGCGCTACCACGCGACCTCGATGCCTCCGGTGTCCTGCGCCCAGCCGGAGATGGCGCGGTCGCGGGTGAGGAGCGGCAGTCCGAGTCTGTGGGCCGCCGCGACGATGAGCCGGTCGAAGTGGTCCCGATGCTCCCAGTCGAGCCGGGCCGCCTCCCGGACATCCGCATCGCTCATGGGGTCGTGGACCAACTCCGGACAGTCGATGTCCACCCACCAGGCGTCCAGAGTGGTGGGGAATCGCAGCTTCCCGCCCTGGGCAAGCAACAACGTCTCCAGCACGACGGGCGCGGGCACCACGTAGAAGAGCGGGCATTCGTGTCGAGCACGTAGCCTTCACTCACGCTCCAGTACCTCCGCGGAGGTCAGTGCCGAGCGCTGGAGTCGCTGACTGGGGCTCTCATCGGTAGCTTCCAGGTCACCGACGATGCGCAGGGAGCCGCGAAGCTTCGACTTCCGCTTCCGGACGGGACGTACCTTTCGCTCCGCTTCCAGCAGGGCCTCCAGACGCGAGGGCGCGATGATGAACGCCTTCAGTTCATCGTGCACCGTGATGGCGGTGAGATGCCGCTGGGAGGCCGCCTGCTGCACGAGCGCGCTGAGATGGCTGCGCGCTTCGCTGAGCGAGATGCGCTGCATGGGCAGGGGCCACGTGGGCGGTGATGCGGCGGCGCGACGCGCGGTCGCGGGACGAGGAGGTGTCCGCCGCCGATGTTTGCTGGCCATGGTGCGCGGATAATAGGCACAGGTCCGACACACCCTCTGGCCGAGCGTCAGACCGCCGCCGCGGTGTTCAGCTTCAGGTCCTGGTTGAGCCCCGCGTCCTTGCGCACGCGCCAGATGTACTGGTCCAGGAAGTAGTGGTGCAGCGCGAAGCCCCAGATGAAGCCTTCCATCAGGTCGCGCAGCGTGAGCCCACTGCTTCCCAACGCCACCTTCGCGTCGAACGCGCCGCAGCCCGGGTGCACGCCCATGCCGCAGCCCAGCGTCCGGTACGCCAGCGTGAACGCGAGCCCGCAGAGCGCGTAGATGATGAAGCGCTGGCTCACCTTCGGCGCCCAGCCGAACGCGGCCCGGTCCACGCCTTGCGCGTGGTAGCGGTTGCGGTGAAAGAACCAGACGATGCCGTGGTACTGCACGTTGTGGAACGCCGTCACCGCCACGGTGAACATCAGGAAGTCCATCCGCCGCGACACCGACGGCCAGAACACCAGCGACGTCAGCCCCAGCGCCGCGCCCAGCATCAGCAACTTGGGCCCGTTCACCCCCAGCCCCCGGCGCCACCGCCACACCTGCCTCGCCGCCAGCACCCCCACCACCGCGAGCACCACGGCGAAGCACGCGTGCGCCACTCCGACCTCCCAGGTCGGCTCCGCCATCAGACCCAACCGGCGCCGCGCTCCCGGATGCGTCAGCGCGAACGCCACGAACGGCGCGAGCAGCCCCACGTACAGGGTCACGCTGTCCAGCCGCCGGTCCCACGCGTCCCGCTCTCCGGCCTTGCGCTGGTAGAGCACCATGATGCCGTAGTGCTGCCGCACCACGTGCCAGTACGCCCACAGCGCCGCCAGCGTCACGAACACCGCGAACGGCCAGCGCTGCCCGGACAGCACCGACACCCCGAACATCGCCGGCCCCGCCGCGAACCAGCCCAGGCTGCCCCAGAGCAGCCGGGCGCGCGCCCTCCGCTCCCGAGCGTCCAGGTACGTGCGCGACACCGTCGCGAACAGGTGCGGCCCGTCCAACAGCAGCACCCACGCCCACCACAGCGGCGGCCCGCTCACGCCCCCCAGCACGTGCAACGCCATCAGCGCCAGGCTCGCGCCCAGTCCCCCCACCGTGGAGAGCAGGTCATGCCGTCGGTCCACCAACCACCGCGCATGCAGCGGAACCGGGGCGAAATGGGGGACCGCGTTCATCGGGAACTCCCGTCCGGTGGACCCGGACCTCTTCCTGGGGGAAACGAAGTCCCAGGATAGCGGGGGCATACAGGTAAGTCAGATGCGCACCTGGAGGTCTTGAACGGGCACCGGGCGGACGGGCAGGGGGCCAGAACCCCCTTGAGGGAATGGCCCCCGAACGCGACAGTGCCGAACCATGGATCAAGGTCGGCGTACCTCGGACCGCAAGTCGGTCGGTCTGTTGGTGAAGCTCAAGCATGAGACCGTGGGGAGCTTCACCGAGGAGTTCGCCACCAACATCAGTCCCGGGGGCATGTTCATCCGCTCGCGCACGCCGCAGCCGGTGGGCACGCCCGTGCGCTTCGAGGTGCAGATCGCCAACGGCGTGCGCGTGCTCCAGGGCACCGCGAGCGTGCGCTGGGTGCGCGATGTGAACGACCCCGCGGGGCCTCCGGGCATGGGGTTGCAGTTCCAGGAGCTGGATACCGCGAGCCGCGCGCTCGTGGACCTGATGCTCCAGCGCAAGCCGGGGAGCGGTGCCGTGCCCGCCGCCGCGCCGTTGCCGTCCATTGCTCCGGTCGTGGCGCCGGGCATCGCGCCGTTGGCCGCGCCGGGCATCGCGCCGTTGACCGCGCCGGGCATCGCGCCGGTGCGCCCGCCCGTGGCCGCGCAGCCGACTGCCGCCGCCCCCCGGCCCGCCGTCGCGCAGCCCGCGCGTCCCGCGCAGCCGGCCGCGGGAGGTGTCGCGCTCGATTCGCTGTTCGATGATCTGGATGCTCCGGCCAGCCCCGCGCCCGCGGCGGATGAGCCGCTGTCCCTGGGCGGCGCGGATGAGCCGTTCTCGTTGGGCATGCCGGACGAGGACATGGGGTTGGCGCAGGCGGACTCCGCGAACGACGTGGACATCCCGCTGGATGAGCTCATCGCGGGGACGCCTCCGCCCACCGTGCAAGGCGTGCTGTCGGGAGACGACGAGCCACTGCCGGGGCTCGAATTCGAGTTCGAGGCTCCGGCCGTGGATGCGCCCATCGCGATGGGCGAGCCGCTGGAGGAGGTGCCCATCGAGGTGGGGCTCTCCGTGGAGGACGGCGCGGCTTCGGACGCGGGCGACGCGGGTGGGTTCGAGCTGGATTTCTCGGATGTCGCGCCCGAGCCGCCGCCTCGCGCCGCGCCAGTGCCTCCGCCGCCCGTGCAGCGCGCGGCCCCGCAGCCTACGCCCGCGCCGATGCCCGTGGCGCCACCGGTTGCGCCCGCGAAGCCCTCCGGAGGCAGCGCGGAGTTCGACTTCGACCTGTCCTCGCTGGACGACGACGCCCCGTTGGAGCTGGCGCGCGAGCCCACGTCCTCACCGGGTCGTCAGCGGCCGCTGGGGCGTGAGCCGGCGTCCTCGCCCGGCCGTGCCGCAGCGCCGGGGCTGGGACGTGAACCTGGATCCGCCGGCCGTGCTCCAGGACTCGGGCGTGAGCCTGGATCCGCCGCCGGCCGTGCCGCTCCGGGACTCGGGCGTGAGCCTGGATCCGCCGCGGGCCGTGCCGCGCCGGGGCTTGGACTTGAGCCTGGATCCGCTGCCGGTCGTGCCTCGGCGCCGGGCCTTGGACTGGAACCTCGCTCGTCGGGAGGTCGCCCTGCGGCGCCAGGCCTGGGGCGCGAACCCGGGTCCGCGGCGGGTCGTCCCGCCGCGCCGGGCCTGGGACTTGAACCGCTCTCCTCGGGGGGCCGCACCGCTGCTCCCGGACTGGGGCGTGAGCCCGGATCCGCCGCCGGGCGTGCTTCCGTGCCGGGCCTGGGGTTGGAGCCTGGATCCGCGGCGGGACGTGCCGCCGCGCCCGGCCTGGGCCGCGAGCCTGGATCCATGGCGGGGCGCCCCGTGGCGCGCGCTCCCGGTGAGCTGCCGTTGGAGCCCGGCTCCTTCGCCAACCGTCCCGCGGCGCCCGGCCGCGCCCCCGACCTCGCCCAGGAGCCGGCGTCGTCCTGGGGCCGCGCTGTCCCGCAGCAGCCCCCCGCGCCGCAGCGCCCGTCCGGTGGCAGCGCCGAGTTCGACCTGGACCTGTCCATCGACGACGACGGGCCGCTCGAACTGGCGCGCGAGCCCGTGTCCTCCGCGGGCCGTCCCGCCCCCAGGCCCCCGGCCGCTCCGCCGCAGCCGAGCGTGCTCCCTCCCTCCGTGCGCCAGGCCCCGCCCGCGCCCGCCGCGCCGAGCGCCCCCGCGACGCTCGCGCCCGCCGCCGCTCCGGTGGCCCCCACGCCCCCAGCCCTGGACGCCAACGGCCAGGTGCGCCCCATCTACCTCACGCCGCCGCAGACGCTCGCCGGCACGGGGCCCGTGATTGGCATCGACCTGGGCACCACCAACTCCTGCGTGGCGCTCCTGTCCAACGGCCGGCCCGTCGTGCTCCGCTCGCGCGAGGGCTACAACACCATCCCGTCCGTCATCTCGCTGAGCGCGCAGAACAAGCTGCTCGTCAGCCACCGCGCGAAGAACCAGCTCGTGCTGCGGCCCACGCACACCATCTATGGCGCGAAGCGCCTGGTGGGCCGTCCCTACGACAGCGCCGTGGTGAAGCAGGTGCGCGAGCGCTTCCACTACGAAATCACCCCCGACGCCGCCGGCCGCGCCGCCGTGCGCCTGGGCAACGACGTGCTGTCGCTGGAAGAGGTGCAGGGCATCATCCTGCGCGAGTGCAAGGAGATGGCCGAAACCCACCTCAACCAGAAGGTGGAGCGCGCCGTGGTGACGGTGCCGGCCTACTACTCCGAGCCCCAGCGTGAGGCGGTCCGCAAGGCGGGCGCGATGGCCGGCCTCAAGGTGGAGCGCATCCTCAACGAGCCCACGTCCGCGGCGCTCGCGTACGGCCTCAACCGCGAGCTCAACAAGAAGGTGCTCGTCTACGACCTGGGCGGCGGCACCTTCGACGCGACCATCCTGCGCATCGAGAAGAACGTCTTCGAGGTGCTGGGCACCGGCGGCGACATCTTCCTGGGCGGTATCGACTTCGACAACCTCATCGTCGACTTCCTCCTGGAGCGCTTCCAGGAGAAGGAAGGCATCGCGTTCAACGGGGACGGCATCGCCCTGTCGCGCGTGGGCGACGCCGCCGAGCGCGCGAAGATGGCGCTGTCCGAGCGCAGCACCTTCGAGGTCCACATCCCCATGTTGATGATGGACGACGCGGGCCGCCCCCGGGACCTGCGCGTGACGATGTCGCGCCAGGACCTGGAGAAGATCTGCGACCCGCTGCTCAACCGCACCATCGACGTGGTGCGCGACGTGCTCCTGGACTCCAAGCTGAAGGCCTCGGAGGTGGACGACATCATCCTGGTGGGCGGCATGAGCCGCATGCCGCTGGTGCGCGACAAGCTCAAGGGCCTGTTCGGCAAGAACGCGCAGGCGAGCGTCAACGCGGACGAGGCCGTGGCGCTGGGCGCGGCGCTGTACTCGGGCTCGGTGGACAAGGTGAGCAGCGTGGTGCTCATCGACGTGCTGCCCATGACCATTGGCGTGGCCATGGCCGGCGGCGGCTTCAAGCGCGTCATCGAGCGCAACAGCCCGCTGCCCACGCAGCGCTCGTTCGCCATCAGCACGTCGCAGGACAACGAAGAGCGGATGGAGCTGTCCGTCTTCCAGGGCGAGGACAACCACATCTCCGCCAACGAGTACCTGGGCACCGTGCGCATGGAAGGACTCCCACGCGGCCCCAAGGGCTCCGTGCGCGTGGCGGTGACGCTCAAGCTCGACTCCGAATGCGTGCTGCACGTGGAGGCGCGTGAGTATTCGACGCGCAAGGAGGTGAAGGCGACGCTCGCCACGCGCTACTCGCCGGAGGAGCTCCAGAAGCAGCTCCAGGTGAGCAAGGAGGCGGTGAAGGCCGCCGAGGATCGCCGGGGCGCGGACCTGAAGGATCGCGCGGGCCGCTTCTGGGGGTTCGTGAAGAAGGCGCTGGGCCGCAAGTAGACTGGCGCGATGACGGCCTCCGCCCCCCGCTACATGGCGCGCTTCCGGTGCATCGCGGAAGCGTGCGAGGACACCTGCTGCGCGGGGCTCACCGTGCCCATCAGCGAGTCACGCTGGGGCCTGCTGCGCCAGAAGGTCGCCGGCACACCGGACGCCGCGCGGGTCGCGGAGTTGATCACGCCGAACCCGGACGGCGCCACGGGCCAGCAGGCGGGCATCCTGGGCAAGCGCGCGGACGGGCACTGCGCCTTCCTGGATGAAGCGAAGCTGTGCTCGCTCCAGCGCCGCTACGGTGAAGCGGTGCTGCCGGACGGCTGCTCCGTCTTCCCGCGAGTGCTCACGCGCTGGGGCGCGCGGGTGGAGATGGCCGGGTCGCTCGCGTGTCCGGAGACGGCGCGACTGTGCCTGCTGTCCGAGGACGCGCTGGTGCGCGAGCCCGTGCCCGAGGAGCAGGCCCTGCGTCCCCAGGTCGCGAGGCAGGTGGCGGCGGGAGACGACGCGTGGACGGCCCACGCGGACACCGTGCGCGAAGCGATGCTGCGGCTCCTGAACCGCCGCGAAGTCCCGTTCGCCGCGAGGCTGTACGCGCTGGGCCGCATGGCGCTGGACCTGGGCGACTTCTACTTCCCGGGGACGACAGCGTTCGCGTCAACGGAGACAGCGCGGCTCGCGAGCATCCTGCGCGAGTACGAATCCACGGACACCCTCGCGTCCCTGCACGCGCAGCTCCAAGCACTGGAATTGCCCGGAGGCCCGTGGGCCGGCATCTGCGGCGCCGTGCTCCGTTCCCGCGAGGCCGCCGTGAGCAGCCCGCGCTTCCTGTCGCTCATGAGCGCCGTGCGCGCATCCTACGGCGGCGCGGACACGCATCCCGACCGGGCTTGGGAGCTCCACGCCGCGCGGCGCTCCGCCCTGGCGTCCCTGCACGGCGCGCGCGTGCACCAGTACTTCCTGCACCACGCGCTCAACCACGTCCTGCGCCACCCGTTCACCGAGGCCGAGAGCCTCTTGAACGCCGTGTTCCTGCACGTGCTGCGCGCCTCCGTGGTGCGCTGGGTGCTGCTCGGGCACCCGGCCGTGGTGGCGCTGCTGGAGGCCCCAGGCACGCCCGTGGCCGCGCTGGACGCCGCCGCCGTGGAGGCGTTCCAGGTCGTCGCCAAGCACGTGGAGCAGGCGCCCTCGTTCCTGGACTTCGCCAGGGGCCTGGCCGGCGAAGGTCCGGAGACCTTCGCGCGGCTGCTCATCCTGGTGAAGGGCCTGTAGCGCTCAGCCCTGCTGCTTCGGCTTCGCGCCCAACTGCTGCATGGCCCGCTGGAACGACGGGTACTCGTGCGCGCCCTGGATGGCCACCTTCTCCCCCAGGATGAAGGTGGGCACCGCGCGGATGCCCATCTCCTGGGCCTCGCGCACGGACTCCTCCACCACCTGCCGGTAGCGGCCTTCCTCCACCGCGCGCTGGAGCTCGTCCGGATCCAACCCGGCCTCCACGCCCGCGGCCCGCAGCGTGTCCCACTGCCAGAGGTCCTGACCCTCACTCCAGTAGCGCCGCAGGATGGCCGCCTGGAAGGGCTCCAGCCTGCCTTGCGCGCGCGCGTACTCCGCCGCCTCGTGCGCGCGGCGCGTGGACGGGATGATGTCCCGCTGCACCATCGTCAGCCCGGCCTTCGCGGCGCGGAGCTTCAGCGGGTTGTTGGGGTCCTTCATCCCCTGGCGCACGTACTCGGGCAACGGCAGCCCTTCCGGAGGCGTCTCCGGGCGCAGGAAGTAGGGGTGCCACTCCACCTGGACGTCGTATTCCTTCTTCAGCTTCTCGACCTCACCGAGGCCGACGTAACACCAGGGTCAAACGAAGTCGGACCAGATGTGGACGACGATGGGTGCGCTCATGGGCTGAATCTCTAGCACCGCGCGTCAGGGGCTTCCACCTCTTCCACCGGGGCCCGCATCCATCGGTGGACAGTCCGCCCTCCCGAGGGCACGGTCCGGGTTCCATTCCTCCGGAGGAACCTTCCGTGCCCCTGTCGCTCCTCGCGGCCCTGGCGCTCGGCGCAAGCCCCGCGCCCGCGCCCCATCCGTTCAATCAACAGGACCTGGTCACGCTGCGCCGGCTCAGCAGCCCGCGCGTCTCTCCCGACGGCCGCCAGGTCGCCTACGTCCTGCGCTCCACCGACATGGAGTCGAACCGCGGCCGCACCGACCTGTGGCTCGTCAACCTGGACGGCTCGGCGCCGCGCCAGCTCACCACGGACCCGAGCAGCGACAGCGACCCCGTCTGGGCGCCGGACGGCAAGAGCCTCTTCTTCCTGTCGTCGCGCGGCGGCTCCTCGCAGGTGTGGCGCCTGCCCGTGGACGGCGGCGAGCCGCTCCCCGTCACGAAGCTGCCGCTGGACGTGAACAGCTTCGCGCTGTCGCGTGACGGCCAGCAGCTCGCGGTGGCGCTGGACGCGCGCCCTGACTGCGCGGACCTGGCGTGCAACACCCAGCGCGCCGCGGAGGCCTCCAAGAAGAAGACCACCGGCCGCGCGTATGATCAGCTCTTCGCCCGCCACTGGGACACCTGGAAGGACGGCACGCGCTCGCACCTGTTCGTCCTCCCCGTGGCCGGCGGCACGGCCGTGGACGTGATGAAGGGCATGGACGCGGACGCGCCCAGCAAGCCCTTTGGCGGCGCGGAGGAGTTCACCTTCACCCCGGACGGCAAGGGCATCGTCTTCGCCGCGCGCGACGTGGGCCCCAGCGAGTCGTGGTCCACCGACCTGGACCTGTTCCTCGCGCCCGTCGACGGCAAGACGAAGCCGCGCAAGCTCACGGAGAAGAACCGCGCCACGGATACCAGCCCCGTGTTCAGCCCGGACGGCAAGACGCTCGCGTACGTGGCCATGTCCCGCCCCGGCTACGAGGCCGACCGCTACCGCGTCATCCTGCGCACGTGGCCGGGTGGCCAGGAGCGCGTGCTGACCCAGGACTGGGACCGCTCGGCCGGCTCGCTCGCGTGGAGCAAGGACGGCGCCACGCTCTACACCACCGCCAACGACGTGGGGCAGAACACCGTGTTCGCCCTGGACGTGGCCACCGGCAAGGCGCGCGCCCTCACCCAGGGCGGCAGCGCGGACGGCGCCCAGCCCGCGGCGGACGGCCAGGTCGTCTACGCCCTGGATGACCTGGACTCGCCTGCGGACCTGTACGCGGTGAAGGCGGACGGCACCGGCGCGCGGCAGCTCACCCAGGTGAACAAGGACGCGCTCGCGGGCCTGAAGTTCGGCGCCTTCGAGCAGTTCAGCTTCCCGGGCTGGAACAACGAGACGGTGCACGGCTACGTCGTGAAGCCGGTGGACTTCGACCCGAAGCGCCAGTACCCGCTGGCCTTCCTCATCCACGGCGGGCCGCAGGGCAGCTTCGGCAACCACTTCCATTACCGGTGGAACCCGCAGGTGTACGCGGGCCGCGGCTACGTGGCGGTGATGATCGACTTCCACGGCTCCACCGGCTACGGCCAGGCCTTCACGGACTCCATCGCCGGGGACTGGGGCGGCAAGCCGCTGGAGGACCTGCAGAAGGGCCTGAACGCCGCGCTCCAGAAGTACCCCTTCATCCACAAGACGAAGCGGTGCGCGCTGGGCGGCAGCTACGGCGGCTACATGATCAACTGGATCGCCGGCAACTGGGCGGACGGCTTCCAGTGCCTGGTGAACCACGACGGCATCTTCGACGAGCGCGCCGCCTACTACGACACCGAGGAGCTGTGGTTCCCCGAGTGGGAGCACAAGGGGCTGCCCTGGGAGAAGCCGGAGTCGTACGAGAAGTTCAACCCGGTGAACCAGGTGGCGAAGTGGAAGACGCCCATGCTCGTCATCCACGGCGGTAGGGACTACCGCGTGGTGGACACGCAGGGCATCGCCACCTTCACCGCGCTCCAGCGCCGAGGCATCCCGTCCCGCTTCCTGTACTTCCCGGACGAGAACCACTGGGTGCTCAAGCCGCAGAACAGCATCCAGTGGCACGACGAGGTGCTGGGCTGGCTGGACCGCTGGACGCGCAAGTAGCGCGCGTCCAGCAAGGCATCCCTTGAGGCGCTGGGCTTCAGGGGATGCCGAAGCAGTCGTCGATGCAACTGGCGATGACCTCCGCGCACGTGCGGTCGGAGATGCACTGCGAGCACTCCGCGGTGCGCGCGCGGCGGTCGTCCTGCTCGCTCTCCTTCTCATCCTCCCAGGCGCTGATCTTCTCGGCGCACTTGCCGGTGTCCAGGTCGGACTCGAAACACTCCTTGCGGCGGTCGCAGATGGCGTCGGCGTTGTTGGAGCAGCCGGTGAGGAGCAGCACGGAGACACAGGAGGCCAGGGCAATCAGTCGTGACATGGCCCGGCACTATGCACGCGGAGGGCGCCTCCCGTGAATGCACTTCCGGGGAGGCGTTCCGCGCTTCACACCGGCTGCATTACTTCGTCTTCGTCGCACCGCCCATGGAGCCGTGGTCCATGGTGCCGCCCTGCATGCCGGCGCCGCCCACGCCCATGGCTTCGTCCAGCTTGCCCAGCGTCTGGTAGGCCATGTCGCGGTGCTTGGGCAGCTCCTGGCTGAGGTTCGTGAGCAGCGTGGCCAGCTCGCCCGTGGCGCCCATGCCGTGCTGGGCGGCCATCACCTTGCCGATGGCGGCGTCATGGGCGCCGACCTGGGCGGACATGTACATCGAGTCGAACGGCGCGCCCTTCAGCGCCTGGAGCTTCTCCATGTCCGCCTTGTCCGCGGCCATGGCCTTCTTCTCCAGGTCGTTGGCGGGCTTGGGCATCTCCGCCAGCTTCAGGTTCTGTGACTTCGCATAGTCCATGACCTTCTGGTCGGCGGCCGTGTGCGAGTCGACCATCATCTTGGCGTAGCTCTGCACGTCCGGGTTCTGCGAGTTCTTCTGCGCGAGCTCGGCCTGCTTGATCTCCGACTGGTTGATGTAGTGCAGGCGCTCCAGGAAGGCCTTCGGATCCGCCGGCACCACGAAGCCCTTGAACTCCACCGTGCCCTTGGGCGCGGCGGCCGTCTTCGCGCCGGGCGCGGGGGTGGGGGACGCGGCGCTCTGGGCCAGCGAGACGCCGCCGGTGAAGAGGACCGCGGCGAGGGTGACTCCGTGCAGGGTGCGCTTCATGGGGTGCTGCTCCTTTTCAGGGCCTCGGAAGTGAGGCGGGGCACGTCGGTGGACCGGACACACCCGGGTCCGCGCGGCGCACGTTGGAGCAGGGCGCGACGCTGGACCCAGTGGGTGGGAAGGGGGACGTGCGCCAATTCACGTTGCGCCCACGGGCCGGTGCGCCAGTGGACAGCGCCACTGACCCCGGGACTGGGAGCGGACGTTCAGCACCGCACGACTGTCTGGGAGCGCCATCCCGTCCTCCTCGTCGGCTGGCTGGCCGCCGGGGAGGAGGGCTACTTCGCGGGCGCGGGCGCCGGCTTCGGGGCGGCCTTCGGGGCGTCGGGCGTGCCGGCGGGGACGTTCTTCGTCTCCGACAGCTCGTCCTCGGCGCGCAGGAAGGCCTGGGCGGCGCGGTCCACGTCGTCCGGCTTGAGGCCCGTGAGGTTGGCGGCGGCCACGCGCGTGCGGGACGCGAGCGCCGTCTCGCCCAGCGCGCCGTGGATGCGCGTGAGGGCCACGTGGATTTCGGGGTCGAACGGGTCGGAGGCCAGCGCCTCCAGGTACGCCGTCTTCGCCTTCGGGTAGTCCTTGCGGAACAGCAGGATGCGGCCCAGGTGCACGTTGGTGGAGGGCGAGCCCGGGTGCATGCGCAGCGAGCCGCGCAGCACGGACTCCGCCTCGTCCAACCGGCGCAGCTCCAGCAGCGCGAGCGCGAACTTGTTGGACACCGACTCGTACTTGTCGCCCACCAGCTTGTGCGCCCGCGCGTACTCCTCCGCGGCGGCCTTCACGCGGTTGCGCTCGCGCAGCACCTCGCCCAGGTGCGCGAACTTGCGCGCGGGGACCTCGGTCACCTCGGAGAAGCCGCCGAAGGAGATTTCACGCCCCTTCTTCTCGCTGTCCTTCTGCGCGCCCTTGGCGTCCTCCTTGAGCACCACGCGGTCGTCGCGCGGCACCAGCTCCTGCGGGAAGGGCTGCTTCTTCACGTAGGACAGCCACGTCTTCTCGAAGAGGGGGAAGGGCATGCCCGTCGCCGCCTCCACCGCCTTCTTGTCCGGCTGGCCCGCCTTCAGCTCCTGCAAGAGCGTGCGCAGGCCCGCGGTCCCCTGGGTGCCGTGGATGTAGTCGATGGCGTAGAACACCTCCGCGAACGCGGTGGCCGCGTCCTCCGCCGTGGGCAGCATGGCGATGGAGGGGTGCATCTTCTCGAAGGGGATGAGCTTGTCCTCCTTCACGCGCTTGCCCAGCAGCGCCTGCGTGGACGGCGTCATGGCCAGGCCGCCCTTGCCGCGCCAGCGCGACTCCAGGAACTTGGCCAGGCCCTCGTGCAGCCAGATGGGCACGGTGTTGTGGGACATCTGGCTGACCACCAGGTGCACGTACTCGTGCGCCAGCGTGTCCTGCCAGTCGTAGCCCTGCGCCACGGCCTTGGGGCTCGTGACCATCAGCTTGTTGAACTTGCAGATGGCGATGGTGCCCGTGGTGCGGATCTGCTTCTCCGTCAGCGTGCTGACGCGGGACAGCTCGCGCGCGTTGTTCACCACCTCCACGCGCACCTTGCCCGGCGGCGTCCAGCCCAGGTCCTCCGCGAGCGCCCGGTGGATGGCCTCCAGCGTCTCCAGCGCGTAGGGCACCAGCACCTCTTCCTTGCCCTTCGGGTAGAAGAAGATGAAGTGCTCGGACTCCGCCTTCTGGTGGTCCTTGACGATGGCGCGCGTGTCCTTGGCCAGCCGCAGGTAGCTGCCCGGCTTGTCCTCGATGTTGGCGCCTTCGAGCAGCGTCACCGCGTCGTCGTACTGGCCCTCCTCGAAGGCCACGCGCCCCTGGAAGTACTTCAGGGGCTCCAGCTCGGAGGGCACGCGCTTCTCGACCTCGGCCAGCTCGCGGCGGGCGCCGCCCACGTCCCAGTCGTCCAGCGACTGCTCCACCTTGCCCAGCCGCTGCTTCACCTCTTCCTTGAGGGCCGCGTCGGGCGGCTGCGCGAAGGCGGTGGAGACGGCGACGAGGAGGGCGCACAGGACGCCCAGTCCGTTGAGGGACGCGTGCATGTGGCGGCTCACTTCACCAGCTCCTCGTAGTAGCGCTTCACCTGTTCACGGTACTTCTCCGGCGCGCCCTGCTTCATCGCGTCCAGCAGGTCCTTGCGGAACTCGCGGGGCGCCTGGAAGGCGTCCTCGTCCGGCAGCTCCACCTTGTCCTGCGGGTTGCGGCCGTTGCCCTCCTGGCGGCGGCCGGAGCCCATGGGCATGGGCAGCCCGCGGCCGCCCTTGCGGCCCTGCTGGCTCTGCTGCATCTGCTGCTGGAAGCGCTTGAGGCCCTCCATGGCGGCCTGCTGCTCCCCGTAGCCGCGGCCCGGGTCCTTGCCCTGCATGCGCTGGGACGCCTCGCCCATGCGCTGGCCAATCTCATCCATCTGCTGGCCGGCCTCTTCCCCGAACAGCGGCGCCGTCTGCTCCATGTCCTCCATCTGCTGGCGCAGGCCCTGCGCGCGCTGCTCCAACTGCTGCTGGCGCTGGCCCAACTGCTGGAGCTGCTGCTTCTCCTGCTGCGACAACTGCGAGCCCGGCGGCGGGAAGAGGTTCTGCAACTGCTGGCTCACGTCCGCCACGTCGCGCGCGTCCTTCTTGAGCTGCTCCGCCATCTTCGCGGACTGCTGGCGCACCTCCGGCGGGTTGCCGAACATCTCATCCAACTGGCGCTGCTGCTCGCCCATGCTGGAGAGCTGGCGCGCGGCGTCCTCGGCGCGCGCGGCGGCCTCCGCGGCCAGGTCGAAGTCGTCCACCTTGAGCGCGTTCTCCACGTTGCGCAGCTCGGACTGGGCCTCCTCCAGCGGGCGGGCCGCGCGGCTGTTGAGCCGGGCCGGGTCGAGCTTCTGGTAGTCCTCCTGCACCTGCTTCAGCTTGCGCTCGAGCTCGTCCTTGAGGGCCTGGCCCTTCTCCTTGAGCCGGTCGCGGTTCTGGCCCCGGGCCTGGTCGCGCAGGGCGCGCGTCTGCTCCGCGACCTTCTGCTGCTCGTCCATGGTGCCCTGCAGGTCGTCCATGAACTTGCCGAACTTCTCCGCCAGCTCCGGGTACTGCTCCGCGCCGAAGTCCTCCTGGGACTTGTCCATGGACTCGAGCATCTCGTCCATCTGCATGCCCAGCTCCTGGAGCTTCGCCAGGGCCTCGTCCGCCTTGCCCTCCTGCATCAGGCGCTCGACCTCATCCATGGCGCCCTGCATGTCCTCCTGCTGCATCATCTCCGACAGCGCCTCGGCGTTGAGGTGCTCGTCGCGGATGCCCTTGCGCAGCTCCGCCATGCGCTGCATCAGCTCCTGGATGCGCGACTTGAGCTGTTGGATCTGCTGCATCACCTGCTCGCGCGCGCCCTCGTCCGGGTTGGCCTTGTACTGTTCGATGAGGCGCGACAGGTCGCGGCGCTCGTTGGCCAACTGCTTCGTCAGCTCCTGGAGCGCCTCCAGCTTCTGCCGGTCCAGGAGCGACTCCAGGTAGAGGATGTCGCGCTCCAGGCCCTCGATTTCGTCCTCCACCACGGCGGTGAGCCGGGTGCCGGTGCCCCAGTCCTCGCCGCGCGCGCGCTGGGTGCGCAGGTACAGGCGGCGGAAGTCGGAGGTGGTGCTGACGCTGCGCTTGAGCTCCCCGCCGATGTTCAGCAGCGCGGAGACGATCTCCTTGGGCACGTCCTTCTCCCGGGACAGCTCGGCGCCCTGGGCGCGGAAGTCGTCCGCGAGCTGCTGGCCGCTCGTGTCCACGGACTTCGCGGTCTCCACCGCGGCCGCGTCCTTCTGCTTCGCGCGGTCCGGGCCCTCCAGGCGGTCGGCCAGGTGGTCCACGAGGCGGCCCCACAGGACCTCGGCCTTCTCCAGGGCGGCGCGGCGGTGCTCGGCGGCGCTGTAGACGCGCAGGGTCTGCGTGCGGCTGACGCCCTTCTTGGGGCCCTCCACCGCGTCGTTGTCCTTCGCCTCCACGTAGTAGGTGATGCGGTCGCCGGGGGCGGGCTTGAGCGGGCCCAGGTCCCAGTTGAAGGTGCCCCGGCTGCGGCGGCTGTCCTCGCGCGGCAGGTTCACGCGCGTCTCCTGCTTGGCGCCGGGCATGCGGTACACCAGCGCCAGGCCGGACAGGCCGTAGTCGTCCGTGGCCTCGTACTTGAGCGTCACCTTCTGGCCGGGGTCGACCTCAATCTCCGTGGACGGGATGAGCAGCGTCACCTGGGGCGCCTTGTCCGCCTCCACGTTGAGGGGGATGTCCGGGCCCACCGCGAGCGGCTTCGCGCGCGCGCCGTAGAAGACGAAGTGGTAGTGGCCGCCCTGCTTCGCCACGAAGCTGCCGGTGAGCTCCCGGCCGCCGGTGACGGTGAGGGGCAGCGTCTGGCCGTTGACGACGACCTCCGCGCGCTCGACGGGGCGGTCCGAGCGCGTCTTCAGCACGACCTCGGTGCCGGCGGGCGCGCTGACCTCGCCGTTGGTGCCGGGCACGGTGCGCGGCGCGAGGCCGGTGTACGCGGGGTAGCGGTACGTCAGCTCGATGTCGCCGGTGATGGGCTCCGCCTGCGCGGCGGTCTCCGGGCGCGCGGCCTGCTCGCGCAGGTGCTTCCAGCCCGCGGCCCACCGGCCGCCCACGAAGAACATCAGCACCGCGAGCGCCAGCACCGCGCCGCCGCACGCCATGGCCACGCGGCGCAGCGGCTGGCGGTCCACCACCAGCCCGGCGTCCA
Source organism: Corallococcus sp. AS-1-6 (assembly GCF_020037015.1). Taxonomy (GTDB): domain Bacteria; phylum Myxococcota; class Myxococcia; order Myxococcales; family Myxococcaceae; genus Corallococcus. Next base: position 46,166 of record NZ_JAIQDE010000027.1, read on the forward strand.
CCGTGCGGGCGCGCTCGTCCATCTGCCGCAGGAACGCGTCCGCGAGCTGGGGGGACCAGCCGGCTTCTTCACGGCGCTCGCGCGACAGCTCCACCGCGGCGAGCACGTCCAGCGACAGCTCCGGCCGGCGCTGGCCCACGAGCCGGGCGGTGCGGGTGTCGTCGCCCACCTGCCGGTGCGCGAGCACGACGCCGAAGACGTACGCCACCGCCGCGCCCACCGGCAGGGCGAGCCACAGCAGCGACCGCGCTAGCCCGGGCGCCGCCCGGCCCAGGAGGCCCGTGGCGAACAGGAGCACGAGGGCCGCGACGGCGCCCAGCAGCAGGCCCTGGGCCCAGAGCTGGCGGCGCTGGCGGGCGCGCACCTGGGCGAGCAGCTCCGCCACGCCTCCGGAGCGCGCTTCGGCCCGGTCCCGGGGAGGCGGGGCGGGAGGAGGCGGCGGGGGCGGCAGCTCGGGGGCTGGGCTCTGCGGTGTCTCGAGGTTCACGCTGGCTTGTCCGCTCGTCGGTCGCGAGCCAACCCCGGGCGGGGCGGGCTATTTCCCAATTGTGGCGCACTCCCGCCGTCTTCGCGCGAGCATCGCCGGGGCGGAGGACAGAAAGGCGGGCGCCTGTGTCCGCCGCACGAAGGAGGGGTGGACAGCAGGGTTCTGGGGACAACGCGGAAGGGGGACCCGGGCCCTCCCCGCCCGGTGGGGACGGTGGGAGGGCAGGGGGGGCGCTCAGCCTTCGGCGGGAGGCGTGGGGCGGGGCTGCGCGTCTTCCAGGGGCGCGGAGAGTCCGCCCAGCTCCTCGGCGAGCGCCTTGAGCACCTCCTGGGTGAAGACGATGCGGTCGCGGGGCAGGCGGGCGAGCACGCGCTGCACGGCGGACTCGACGGTGCCCTCGGACGGGATGTCCAGCGCGCGGCCGGCGTCGGTGAGCGCGAAGAGGGCCTTGCGGCCATCGAGCGGATCCGACTTGCGCTCCAGCAGGCCGCGCTTCTCCAGGCGCTTGAGCACGCCGGTGAGCGTGCTGGGGTGCACGTGGAGGATGTTGGCGAGCGTGCCAGCGGTGATGCCCGGGAAGCGGCCGACCAGCCGGATGACCAGCCGCTGCGGGCCGGTGAGCCCCAGCGTGGACTCCATCCGCTTGGACGTGGACTGGAGGCCATGGTCCACGGCCCACAGCAGGCGCATGAACTCCAGCACCTCACCCAACTGCTGCTGATGCTGCTGCGAACCCCGGGACCTGCTGCCGTCCGGGCCTGGTATCGACTCCGGGGCTTGTGTGTCCTTCATGGGCGCATCCTCCCTCACCTCCGGCCTCCCTGTCTTTCCGTTGTGTTCCAAAGGTGGGCGTGTCCTAGCGCGTCGGCCTGGGCGTTCCAGCAAAATCCGGAAGGGGTGCTCCCAGGTGGACGGGGCCGCCCGGCTGGAGGCCTGGGGAGGCAACGGAAGGCCGCCATCCCGGGGCATGCCGGGACCTGGGGATGGCGGCCCTCCTGAGCCTGACTCAACCGAGGGTTGTATTTGTCATGGGTTCGTGACGCTGGCCTCCCTTCCCGGCGGCGACCCGGCGGGGACCTGCTCCTTCTTGAGCGTCGTGGGGCCGGTGAGGGCCAGGTGGGCCCTCAGCTTGAGGAACTTCTTCTTGCCGAAGCCCTTGACCCGGACCAGCTCCTCGACGCGACCGAAGGGCCGCTTCTTGCGGTGCTCGAGGATGCGCTGCGCCGCCTTCTCACCCACGCCCGGCAGCAGGTCCAGCTCCGCCGCCGTGGCCTCGTTCAGGTTGACCACCCCCACGTATTGCATGCGCGGGCTGGCGGCCTCCGCACGCCCCGGCCCCATCAGCACGCAGCCCAACACCCACGCCCAGGCCCACCTCACGAGTGGCCCCCGACGCCCGCCTCCAGCGAGGGCTCGCCGCCGCCGAAGCGACTGCCGGCCGCCGAGTCGCGCTTCTCCGCGGCCTCGCGCACGTGCAGCTTCCCGTCCAGGGGCAGCACGTCCAGCAGGACGTTGAGCGAACCGTCCTTGTTGACGAACGCGCTGCCCGCGCGCACCCAGATGCTCCCGCCCTTGCCCTCGCGGATGGAGAACACCGCCAACCGCTTCCCCGCCATCAGCATCGACACGCTTCCCCCTTCAGAATCCCGCGCCACCACGGCCCGGGCACCTCGCTGGCTCGACCGCCTGAGGTCGCGTCCGGGCTTGAGCAGCCCGCGTGCCAGCGGCGTGCGCCTCTGAAGCGGAGTCAGCGCACAGTGCGGCGGCGCGCGCGGCGTCCACGCGCGGGGATGGGCGCGGATGCTCCAGTGGGCGTCTTGAGGGGTGAGAGTCGGGACCTGCTGAGGACATCCCCGGCTTCTGGACTCGCATCAGGCGCAGCGGCACCACTGCTGCATGGCGTTGGAACCATGAACCTTCCACCTCCCGCTGCGACACCTTTCCAGGAACCGCCATGATGATGTCGCGCAAGAAGGGAGGCAGCACCGCGGGCACGCCTGTACTCTCGCGAGAGCTATTTGGGGGCGCGCCCAGCGACCAGGAGGTTTCGATGCTCGTTCAAGACCTCAGCTCGATGATCGAGGATGCTCGTCAGCAAGTCGCGGTCACCGCGAACGCCATGTTGACGAAGCTGTACTGGCAAATGGGGCGTCGCGTTCTCACCGAAGTGACAGGTGGGCAGCGCGCGGAATACGGCGGCCAGATTGTCTCCGCGGTGGGGAGACAATTGGAGACCCGCTACGGACGAGGCTTCGGCGAGAAGAACTTGCGCCGGATGGTCCAGTTCGCCACCGTTTTTCCCGACCCACAGATTGTCGCAGCACTGCTGCGACAATTGGGGTGGACCCACTTCACCCTGTTGATTCCACTCAACGACCCGCTGAAGCGCGAGTTCTACGCCGAGATGTGCCGCGTCGAACGGTGGAGTACGCGCGAGCTGCGCCAGAAGATCGACAGCATGCTCTTCGAGCGCACGGCTCTCTCCAGGAAGCCGGAGGAGCTCATTCGTGATGAGCTCGCGTCTTTGCGTGAGAAGGGGGAACTCACGCCCGCGCTCGTGTTCCAAGACCCGTACATGCTCGATTTCCTCGAACTCTCCGACACCTATAGCGAGAGGGATCTCGAGTCAGCCATCCTCCGTGAGATCGAGCGCTTTCTCCTGGAGCTTGGCGTGGGCTTCGCCTTCGTCGAGCGACAGAAGCGCATCACGCTCGACGGCGATGACTACTACCTCGACCTGCTCTTCTTCCATCGGCGCATGCAGAGGCTCGTCGCCATCGAGCTCAAGATCGGCGACTTCAAGCCCTCGGACTCCGGTCAGATGGAGCTCTACTTGCGGTGGCTCGATCGACATGAGCGCCAGCCTGCCGAGCAGGCTCCGCTCGGCATCATCCTGTGCGCGGGCAAGAAGCGCGAGACGGTCGAGTACCTCGATCTCGACGCACGAGGAATCCATGTCGCTGAGTACCTGACGGAGCTGCCTCCGCGTGAGGTCCTCCAGGAACGTCTCCACCGTGCGATCGAGTCCGCACGTGCGAGGCTCGAAATCAGGACAGGAGGCGACGTGGGCGTTGCTTCGAGCAGGCGGGTCGCGACGATTCGTGGGTCGAAGCGGAAGCCCAGAGGACGGGAAGTCATCGTGCGCGGCGTCCGACCGCGTCGAAGCCCCTAGCGCAGCTCCGGCCGTTCCAGAGCCGGAGCGTGGCGAGCAGGCCCAGCACCGTCAATCCTCCTCCCGCCTGGGTGCAGCCCTTCTTGGAGTCGCCTGGCACGGGGCTCGGATCCTCGTCCACGGTCCCTGCGTCATCGCCAGCCCAGGGTCCTCCGTCCGCGCATTGGGCCCTTGGGTGGCCTTCCGCGAGCGCGCTCCTCACCGAGCAGCTCAGCTCGAAGTCCACGCTCACCGGGGGGAGTGTGAGGTTCGCGTGCTCCAGCGTCGCCGTGAGCGTGGCCCGGTGATGGCCCTGCTTGAGGCCGCCTTCTGGCGGCATACGGCAGCTCGGGTAGCCGCAGAATGTGTAGAGGAAGAGCAACTGCCGGATGTTTTCAGCGCGATACGACTCGACGGTGTCCTCACCCGCGGAGTTCAGCACGCCGTGCTTCGCGTACGACCAAGGCTCGCCGTCCACCTCCAGCGTCCAATGCACCCACGGCAGGAATGGCACCAGCTCCGGCGACGGCGTGAAGCGCAGCGTGGTGGAGGTCCCCATCTCCTCCCAGGCGCCACACGTCGAGTCCCCGTACACGTGGAAATATCCCCAGCCCGGCGTGTCGGCCGTCAGGGTGCCGAGGGTCGTGGGCAGGGGCAGGGCTGGACCGGCGGTGAACGTCATGGACCGGGTCTGGGGCCCCTGGCGTTCACAGGTCCCCTTGGCCTCGATGCGGTACGGGGTGCCCGGCTCCAGCGGTGCGTCCGGGACCAGGACCTGGGTCTCGTGCGCGCCCGCCGTGACGGTCGCGGGCACCGGCGTTCCATCCGGCAGCAGCAGCCGGACGGTGGATGGATCCACGCTCTCCCGCAGCGGCGGTATCGCCACCAGCCCGGGGACGTTCGCGGGCACCACGCCGCCGTCCCCGGGGAGAGGGAAGCGCACTCCCTGCTCGCAGTCGGGCGCGATGCAGGCGCGCGCTGGCGTGGGCGCGAGCATGCCCACTCCCACGAGGAACATCCCCACCGTGCTCCAGCTCCAGGCGTTTGCGTTCATGTCCCCTTGGACACCCGCGCCCGTGGGAGTGGGACATCACTCAGGGGCAGCGCCCACGGGCCGTGCCTTGACGCGCCTGGGGTGACCTCCTAGAACGGCCGGGCCCTTGGGTGCCCATGCCGGGCCTTCAAGAGGGAAGCCGGTGCGAGTCCGGCGCGGTCCCGCCACTGTGAACGGGTTGCCCTGAGGTCCAGGGCCGGAAGCCTCGGCTGTCACCACTTTCGCTCCCGCGAAGGGAAGGTGGAGGGTTCCTTCCAGAAGGGCGCAGCGTGCGCCCAGGTCTGGAGCCTGTCAGCCAGGAGACCTGCCCAGGGGTGCGGCAGCGGTGCTGCCGTGAGGCCTTCTCTCTTCGACGGAGGGAGCGGAAGGCGGAGCATGTGGCGCTCGCTTCTCGCCCGGACCGTCGTCGGTCTGGCGCTCGGCTTCCAGGCACAGGCCCTCGCCGGGCAGGAGACGCCTGCGCCCGAGGACGGCGAGCCCCCCCTCCCTGAGTTCGTCCTCCCCATCGTGGAGGTCATCGGCAGGGAGGTCCCCGAAGCCCCCGCCGACTCCGCCCGGCGCCGCGACCCCACCGGCGCCATCACCGTCATCGACGTCCGCGAGCGCGCAGGCGAAGCGCGCGACACCGCGGAGCTGCTCGGCGGATCCGCGAGCCTCGTCGTGCAGGACTCCGGCGGGTACGGACAGAGCAAGAGCCTGGTGGTTCGCGGCGCGTCGTCCAATGGCGTGCTCGTGTTCCTGGACGGCATCCCGCTCAACGGCGCGGGCGGCGTCGCGGACCTGTCGCTCATCCCCGTCGCGCTGCTGGAGCGGATGGAGATCCTCCGCGGCGCGGCCGGTGCCCGCTACGGCGCGGGCGGCCTGGGCGGCGCGGTCAACCTCGTCACCCGCGCGCCCTCGTCACGGCTCCTCTCCAGCGGCGAGGTCACCTACGGCAGCTTCGACACCGTGATGGCCCACGTCGCCGCGTCGGGCGCGCTGCTCGAAGGTCAGGCGCTGGTGCTGCTGCATGGCGGGCGCTCCCAGGGCGACTTCAGCTACCGCGTGGACGAGCTGCCCGCGCTGGACGACAACCCGCTCACGCAGGAGGTGCGCACGCGCAATGACGCGCGCGGTGGCGGCGCGCTCCTGAAGTACCGCCAGGGGCTGGACGGCGGCGGGCGCGTGGACGTGCTGGCGGAGCTGTCGCTGGAGGACCGCGCGCTCGCGGGCACCGTGCAGAACCCCGCCGAGTCCCGCCGCCAGGACCAGACGCGCCTGTCGCTGGGCGCTCGCTGGGCAAGGCCCTTCGGTGACACGGGTGAGGGCAGTGCTCGCGGCTTCTTCCGTCGCGACTGGCTGGACGTCACCGGCGGCACCACCGGCGTGGACTCCGGCGCGCAGCACTACACCGTGGGCGGCGTGGAGGTGGAGGGGCGCGCGGTGCTGGGCCGCAACGCGCTCGCCGTCACGCTGGCCGGCTCATCGGAGTCCGTCACGCAGGCCGTGGGCGGCCAGGCCGCGTCGTGGTGGCGCGCGAGCGTCATGGCCATGGACTCGCTGTCCCTGTTCTCCGAGCGCCTGAAGCTGGTGCCTTCGGTGCGCGTGGAGCGCGTGGGGCACTACTCGCTGCTGTCGCCCAAGCTGGGCGCGAGCGTGGACCTGGGCCATGGCTTCGGCGTGCGCGCCAACGCGGGCCAGTCCCACCGCGCGCCGTCGTTCCTGGAGCTCTACATCCGGCAGGGCCTGCTGCTGCCCAACCCGGAGCTCAAGCCCGAGCGCGCCCTGTCCGTGGACGCCGCGGCCCTGTGGCACGACGCGCACTGGAGCGCCAGCGCGGGCGGCTTCGCGGCGGTCTACGAGAACCTCATCGCCTACGAGCTGTACCCGCCGAATCTCGCGAAGCCCTACAACTTCGCCGCCGCGCGCGTGTGGGGCGCGGAGGTGGAGCTGGAGGCCCGGCCTCGCGCGTGGCTCACCGCGACCAGCAGCTACGCGTGGACCCGCACGCAGAACCGCTACGGTGACCCCCGCTACTTCGGCAAGGAGCTGCCGTACCGCCCTCGCCACAAGTGGGTGGGCCGGCTGCGCGTGGGGCCGGACTGGCTCAACGGCCGCACGGAGGTCCTCGTCCAGTCCTCGCAGTTGATCAACCGCGTGGGCGAGGCGCGCCTGTCCCTGCCTTCGCGCACCTGGGTGAGCGTGGGGGCCTCCAGCACCTTCCTGCGCCGCCCGGACCTCACCGTGTCGTTCGACGTGAAGAACCTGCTCGATGCGCGGACCGCCGACTACACCGGCATGCCGCTGCCCGGCCGCGCCGCGTACGTGACGCTCTCCGTGGCGCTCGACCCTGCCCCCTCCGAGGACTCCCATGTCGCGTCCCCTCCTTGATGCGCGGCTCGCGCTGCTGCTGTCGGCCGTGGCGGCGGCGCTCCTCACCGGCTGCCCGGAGGAGAAGGTCCTGTGCACCTCCGGCCTGAGCGTCTGCGGCGCCGAGTGCGTGGACCTCCAGGGCGACCCGTCGAACTGCGGCGCGTGTGGCACCGCGTGCGGCGCGGGGGAGACGTGTCAGGCGGGCGTGTGCGGATGCCAGCCGGGCACGCAGACGTGTGGTGAGGCGTGCGTCGCGCTCGCGAGCGACCCGCTGAACTGTGGCGCTTGCGGCGCCGCGTGTCCGTCCGGCCAGGTCTGCCAGGCCGGCACCTGCCGCGAGGGGTGCTCCGACGGCGCGGAGCGGTGCGGGGACAGTTGCGTGGTGCTCGCGAGCGACCCGCTGAACTGCGGCGCTTGCGGCGCGGTGTGCCCGGACGTGCAGTCGTGCCACTCGGGCCGGTGCATGTATGACGTGGTGGCGGCCTGCTTCACCAACGGACAGCTCGTGGGCATCCAGGCGGCCACGGACCGGATGGGGCCCCGGCGGCAGTTCGGCTCCGGCGTGCAGGCGCTGGCGGCGTGGGATGGCGTGGTGCTGGCGGCGGACGCGGCGCGCTCGGTGCTGTCACAGGCTCCTGCGGGGGCGCTGGGGACGGTGGCGGAGGAGGACTCGCTGGGCGCGGTGGCGGCTTCGCCCAATGACATCCTCGTGGATCCTCCGTATGTGTATGTCCTCGACTCGGCGAACAACACGCTCCAGGTGCTCAAGCGGGAGGGGGCCGCGCAGGGCGGGGGGCTGGGACTGCGCACGGTGGGGCAGGTGAACCTGGGCGCGAACACCAGCCCGCAGGTCATCGCGAAGCGCGGCGACACGTTCTACATCCCGCTGTTCGGCACGGCCGGCTCCGACTTCAAGCAGGGCAACGCCGTGGCTCGCGTCAGCGTGAGGGACCCGGAGAAGCCCCGGCTCGTGGACACCGTTCCGCTCACCGGTCTGGACCTGAAGTCCTTCGACGGCGGGACGACGATGGCGCTTCCCTACGCGGCGGTGTCCGTGGACGCGGGCGTGTACGTGGCGCTCACCAACCTGAACCCCGCGAATGACTACCTGCCCAACGGACCCGGGATGCTCGCGCGCATCGACCCGGCGGATGGTGGGGTGCACGCCATCGACCTGGGCGCGAAGGACTGCCTCAACGCGGGCGACGTGCAGGCGGTGGGTGACCAGTTGGTGGTGAGCTGCCTGGGCGAGGCGGTGTTCGACACCGCGGGCAGCTACCGCGCCAAGGCCGTGCGGGCCACGGGGCTGGTGCTGGTGAAGGATGACCGGCCCGTGGCGTCGTATGCGCTGTCGCCGGGCTGCACCGGAGGGCCGGAGAGCGGCTGCGACCTCGCGGTGGGAGGGCGGCTCGCGGTGGTGGGCAATGCCGTGTACGTCACGGACGTGAACGCGGGCCGCGTGTTCGTGGTGGAGGTGCGTGACGGCCAGTTCGTCGAGCGGCGCGGCAACTCCACGCCGCAGGCGGCGGGCCCGGCGCTGGATGCGTGTCCGGTGGATCCCCGGCGCGGCATCTCCAATGCCATCGACATCGTCGCGGTGCCGTGAGGCATTGGCCCTGCTTGTATTGACAAGCCCTGCTGTCCGCCATACTCCAGCGCCCGTCGTTGGTACGCCGCATCCGCAGGGTGCGGCGTTTAAAGGGAACCCGGTGTGAATCCGGGACTGCCCCGCAGCGGTGAGCAGGAACGAACGCCGTCCTCGCAAGCACTGGCCCGTGAGTGGGCTGGGAAGCGACGGCCAGTAGGTGGGTGACCCGATGAGGGCCTCCCGCGCCTGTGAGTCCGAAGACCTGCCACGACCCATGCCTCCGGGCATGGCCAGACCGGAGCCTCCGAGGGGAGGTGACGGAGGTCTTCCGCTCGCGCGGCGTGTCGTGTCCTGACGTGTCCCCCGTGCGCGGTCCGCTCTCCGTCCACGCCCCTTGGATTCACCTCGCCCGTGGGGGCGATGCAAGGGAGCAGTCGCGGATGAAGACAGAGCGGATGTTGACGGGGCGGGGACTCCAGGGCTTCGCGTGGGCGCTGACGACCCTCGCGATGGCGCTGACCAGCGCGGGCTGCGGCGATGCGTGCGTCGATGATTTCGACTGCCGCGACCAAGGCGCCGCTCCCGCGGGACAGCGCTTCGCCTGCGTTGAGAGCAAGTGCGAGCTGACGTCCGTCACCGTGCCGGATGCCGGCACGGAGGCCGATGCCGGTGCGAGCACCGACGCGGGCACGGGCAGCGACGCCGGTACGACGACGGATGCTGGAACGACCGACGATGCCGGAACGGGCAGCGACGCCGGTACGACGGCGGATGCTGGAGCGACCGACGATGCTGGCACGAGCGCGGATGCGGGCACGGGCAGCGACGCAGGTACGAGCACCGATGCTGGCACAGGCGCCGACGCTGGTACGACGACGGATGCTGGAACGGACACCGACGCGGGCACGGGCACCGATGCAGGCTCGGATCCGTGCGCGGCCGCGACCTACGACCCGAAGCTGGGCACGCTCCAGCTCCAGGCGGGCTTCGTGGCCGGTGAGGCCGCGTCGCTTCCTTCCGCCGCGGGCCCGGTGGGCGTGACGCCCGGTCCCACGTACTCGCTCTACACGGTGGTGTCGGACGGCTCCTCCGGCCCTCATGCGCTGTACTCGCTGGGCACGTGGCCGCAGGTGTCGCTGGGCGCGGCGCCGCTGTTCGACGTGGCTGCTCCCTCCGACCGGAGCCCCTCCACCTCGCTCTTCCTCAGCCCCTTCGTGGAGACGGATGGCCAGCACGTCCTCACCGGCTACACGAAGTCCGGCGGAGGCTTCCCGGGCTCCGTGGGCGTGTATGACGTCGCCGCGCCCGCCAGCTCCACCTACGTCTCCGCGCCGAGCAACTTCTCCGCGGGCGTCGTGCCGGGCGCGTTCCTCATCAACGGCGGTGGGCTCGACACGGTGTCGGCCGGTCTGGGCGTCTACGCGTTGAAGACGGACAGCTCGCCGTTCACCGCGCTGAAGGTGGGCACGCTCCCGCCGGAGACGGGCGGCAGCGGCTTCACCGCCGTGTCCACCCACGGCGTCGCGATGATCGGCTACTTCTCCGACGACACCTTCCTCAACGAGGGCCGCGCGGTGGCCCCGGCGGCCATCACCGAGGCGCTCAGGTCCGGCACGCCGTTCGCCGTGGCGGATGCGCCCGCGCTCGACGTGGGCTCCAACTTCGTCGCCGCCTCGGGCCACGGCGAGGGCGTGTCCGTGCTCCGCGGCGACTACGTCCCGCCCGACTACAACTTCGCCGGCACGGACGTCTCGCGCTTCGCCTTCACCGTGACGGACGCCGGCGCGACCGTGACCGTCGGCGCCCGCCAGCCGGTGCTCGTCTACGCGGACCAGTGCACGCGCGTGACTGGCCTGACCGCCATCGGTGCGGACCTGCTCGTCGGCGTCGATGACAAGAACGGTGCGCGCCTGGTCCGCATCCAGCAGGCCCCTCAGCTCCGGTGAGCGCGCCCATGAACAAGACCCTTCTTCCCAGGTCGTTCGCGCTGGGCTTCACCGCGCTCCTCTCCGTGGCGTGCGGCGGCGAGGACTTGCGGGACTCCCTCCAGGACCAGCCGCTGGTGGGTGCCCCGTTCGCGGACCGCGTCGTGTCCTTCGCTCCGGGCGCGGGCGCCGGGTTCGGTCAGGGCCTGCTGCCGGGCATCGTGCTGGGCGCGCCGAAAGGGGATGGCGCGTCGTCGGGCTCGCTGGACGTGCTGTCGCTCGGGAGCAACGGCGTCATCGTGCTGGAGTTCACGGACATCGCCGTCACGGACGGGCCGGGCGTGGACCTGCTCGTCTTCGAGAACGCGTTCATCAAGCCCTCCGGCAAGCCGTTCGCGGAGACGGGCGTGGTGGCCGTCAGCGACGACGGCGTCACCTGGCACGAGTTCCCGTGCGCGTCCTCCGACGTGGCGAACAACTTCCCGGGCTGCGCGGGCGTCACGCCCGTGTACTCGCATCCCGACAATGGCATCCCGGCCACGGACCCGGCCGTGGCGGGAGGGGACGGCTTCGACCTGGCGGCCGTGGGCCTCACCCGCGCGCGCTTCGTGCGCATCCGCGACTCGGGCGCCAACGGCTACGCGGGCACCAGCGGCGGCTTCGACCTGGATGCCGTCGCCGTGGTGAACGGCGTGCAGCTTCCGTAGTCGCGCGCGAGCACCGGGGCCGTTCTCCAGCGGACGGTCCCGGTGGCCTCGCGCGTCCATACGGCGAGTCCGGACGGCTGGAGGCTTCCGGGGTGGGGATGGCGGCATTAGATGCCCGCTGTCCCTCCCCCGGGTGCGCATCCATGAACCGTCGTTCCGCCTCACTCCTCGTGCTGCTGGGCGTCCTGCTCGGCGCGGCCGCTCCGTTCCTTCTTCCCTCGGCGGTCTGGGCGCAGACGTCCCGCGCGGCGCCGCGGAAGGAAGTGCCGCCGCCCGCGCCTCCGCCGCCACCGGCGTACGAGTACACCTTCGTCAAGCGCGAGAGCCCGGACGAGGACCTCGTGGAGCTCCAGCGGCTGGGGGGCGAGGGCTGGCGCGTGGTGTCCACCGTCGTCGTGGACGGCAGCACGCGGCGCTACGTGTTGATGCGCGACCGACGCGCCGAACCCACGCCGCATTGACTTTGCCCCGGGGTCGCCATAGTCCCGCCCCGTCATCGATGCCTTCACGCCATGGGGCGTGAGGGCTTCCAGGGAACCCGGTGTGAGTCCGGGACTGCCCCGCAGCGGTAAGCAGGAACAGCGTTCGCACGAACACCGTTTCAGCGAGTCCGAAGACCTGGCGACGACCCGGCGTCCTCCCCACGGAGGGCCCGGCGACAGACCGGAACCTCCGCGGGGAGCTGACGGCGAAGGCAGGCCTCCAGGGCGCGGCACGCGCCTGGCGGTCCGGTGCCTTGCGTCCGCGCAGCCTCCCGCCAGGGCAACGCCTTTTCCGCCTCCGGGCGGGAAGGCCAGGAGCGAGGACGCGATGCGGACCGACATGAAGCGGATGGGCACGAAGGGCCAGCGCGCGGCGTGGATGGGCGCCCTGCTGGCGGTGGTGCTGGGCGGCACGGGCTGCGGCAGTGAGTGCGTGGACACCTTCGACTGCCGCGACAAGGGCACGCCCGCGGAGGGCAAGGCCTGGGCCTGTGTCGCGGAGACGTGCACCCAGGTCACCGTCGACATCGAAGAGGTCGACGCGGGCACCGACGCGGGGACGGGCTCCGACGCGGGCACGGAGCCCGACGGTGGCACCGGCACGGACGCGGGCACGGATGGCGGGACGGTCGCTTGCGCCCCGCTGCCTCGCGAGCAGGTGCTGGGCACGCTCCAGCTCCAGTCGGGCTTCAGCGTCGCGGAGTCCGCGGAGCTGTCCCCGGAGGTGGTCGCGGTGGTGTCCACGCCCGGCCCCACGCACTCCCTCTTCGGCTTGCGCACGACGGCCACGGGCCGCGACTTCTTCGCGCTGGGGACCTGGCCGGACGTGACGCTGGGCACCGCCGCGCTCGACACGGTGCTCGCGCCCGCGGACCGCGCCAGCGCGGCCGACACCTACCCGTCCTACTTCCTGGCCTATGACGGCACGCGCCTGCTCGCGGGCTACACGAAGTCCGGCGCGGGCTTCCCGGGCTCCGTCGCGGTGGTGGATCCGTCCGGGCGCGACGCGGCGCTCTACCTCAACGCGCCGGGCAACTACACCGCCGCGGGAACGACGGACGCGTTCTTCGTCAATGGCGGCGGCCTGGACACGGTGACGGACGGCCTGGGCGTCTACGCGCTGGTGACCTCCGCCAAGCCCTACGTCGCCGTGAAGGTGGCGGACTTCCCGGCGCAGGTGGGCGGCAGCGGCTTCACCGCCGTCGCGGACAACGGCATCGCGGTGTTCGGCTACTCGGAGCCGGACACGTACGTGAACGTGGCCTACGCCGTGTCCAGCACCAAGCTGGGCGAGGCGCTGGCGTCGCGCACGCCGGTGGTGCTCACGAACGAGCCGAAGGTGGACGTGGGCTCCGACTTCAACGCCGCCGCCAGCTTCGGCAACGGCGTGGCCCTGGCGCGCGGCGCCTACGGCGCCACGGGCTTCGGCGTCACCGACGTGTCGCGCTTCTCGCTCACGCCCGGCCTGGGCGGCGGTCAGCCCATCAGCGTGGGCACGCGCGTGGCGGTGCTCAACGCCGCGGACGCGTGCACGTCCGTGGACCTGCTGTCGTCGCTGGGCGCGGACCTGCTCGTGGGCGTGAAGGACGTCAACGGCCGCCGCCTCGTGCGCATCCGGCAGGGCCCGTGATGAAGCGTCCCTTGCTCGCGCTCGGCGCGCTGCTGGCCCTGGGCGCGTGCTCGGGCGACTCCGAGTACGCCCCGCCGCCTTCAGGCGAAGTCGTGGATGCCGGCACCCTCGCGGATGCCGGCGTCTCCGATGCCGGGACGGACTTCGACGCGGGGACGGATGCCGGCGCCGACGCGGGCTCGCGGCCGGTGGATCCGTTCGCGGACCGGGTGACGGCGTACACGCTCGGCGACTCGGCGGGCTTCGGGCAGGACCGCCTCCCGGACGTCGTGCTCGGGCCTCCCGTGGGCGCGGGCCAGTACACCGGCTCGCTCGACGTGCTGTCGCTGGGGCGGGGCGGCTCCATCACCCTGGAGTTCACCGACCTGTTCGCGGTGGATGGCCCCGGCGTGGACCTGCTCGTCTTCGAGAACGCCTTCCAGAAGGTGGGCGGCGACATCTTCGCGGAGCCGGCCCAGGTGTCCGTCAGCGACGACGGCGTCACCTGGTTCGACTTCCCGTGCGCCGCCACCGACAAGGACGGCGGCTTCCCGGGCTGCGCCGGCACGCACCCGGTGCACTCGGCTCCGGACAACGGCGTGTCCGCCACCGACCCGGCCGTGGCGGGCGGAGACGGCTTCGACCTTGCGGACGTGGGACTCCACCGCGCGCGCTTCGTGCGGATCACCGACACGGGGCTCAACAGCTACGGCGGCACGTCCGGCGGCTTCGACCTGGACGCGCTGGCGGTGGTGAACGGCCAGCTCCCTGACGGCGGCGTGCCGTGAACACGCGCGCCCCACCTGCCTCCTGAAGCCGGGGAGGCGGGTAGGGCGGGCCTCCAGGGCCCCCGCGTTCCGCACGCTGCGCGTGGGTGACGCCCCGTCCATCCACCGCCCCAGGTGAACTCCGACCCCGGCATCCGGCGGGACCCCCGGGTATGACGCGACGCGAGAGGGCTGCCAGGGACTCGGCTGGACGCCCGTCCTCCACGGGAAAGCGTCTCGGACTCTCGGAAGATTGGGAGGTCGTGTAATGTCTTGCGCCCGATGTGGCAGATCATCATCAACGGGCCCGGCTACTTCGACACGTCGTACGACCTGCCGGAGGGCGTCACCAGCCTCGGCCGGGCGGACGAGAACGACATCGTGCTGGGCGGCGACCTGGTGTCGCGCCGGCACGCGCGGCTCTACGTCGAAGGTGACGTGCTGCGCATCGAGGACCTGGGCAGCCGCAACGGCAGCCGGGTGAACGGTTCGCCGCTCCAGGGCAGCAAGCACCTGAACGCGGGCGACACCGTGGCGCTGGGGGAGAACACCCTGGCGGTGCGCCAGCCGCACACGGTGGAGAACGCCGCCACGGAGATGATGGACCTGGGCGCGGGCGGCGTCGTGCGCTTCGGGCACGGCACGGACGTGGGCCCGTCCGTGCTCATGGCCAAGAACGTCAAGGACGCGGACGTGCTGCGCCTGCTGGACAACGTGGGGCCGCTGCCGTTCGACGACGCGTTCTCCGGTCCCTCGCCCGTGCCCGCGGGCTCCGCGATCGCCAGCCCGCGCGTGTCCTATGAGACGCTGGTGCTGCTGGTGCACGCCGCGGAGGCGCTGGCCACCGCGCGCACGCTGACCGCGTTCCTGGAGTCCGCGATGGACCGGCTCCTGGAGCGCACGGACGCCACCACGGCGGTGGTGCTGCTCAAGCACGCCACCGGGCCGCTGGTGCCCGCGGCGGTGCGCCACCGGGGGCGGCTCGCGAAGGGTGAAGTGCCCGTGTCGGACGCCATCGTGGACGAGGCCCTCCGCCAGGGCCGCGCGATCGCGGTGGGCGACGTGAAGGACGACCGCCGCTTCGCCGGACGCGAGAGCGTCATCATGTACGGCGTGGACCGCGTGCTGTGCATCCCCATCGGGACGGAGCCCCCGTTCGCGGGCGTGCTCTACGTCAACGTGTCCGGCGGGGGCGACACCAGCCTGGAGCTGATGCTGGACGCGTGCACCGCGGTGGCCCACCTGGTGGCCAGCGGCGTGCAGCGCTTCGCCGTGCGCGACGGCTCCAGCACGGACCGGATGCGGCGCAACCTGGAGCGCTACCACTCGCCGGAGGTGGCCGAGCGCCGCGCCGCCGAGGCCCAGCGCACGGGCGGCAAGCTGCCGGGCCTGGAGGAGAAGAACCTCACCGTGCTGCACGCGGAGCTGGCGGACTTCGGCGCCGTCATTGGCCGGCTGGGCGCGGCGCGGGCCACGCAGTTGCTCAACGACTTCCACGCGCGCATGAGCGGCATCGTCTTCAGCTTCGAGGCCACCGTCGAAGGCTTCCTGGGCGAGTCCATGCGCGCGCTCTTCGGCGTGCCCTACGCCAAGGGTGACGACGCGGTCCGCGCGGTGCGCGCGGCGCTGGCCCTGCGCGCGGACTGGGAGCGGGGCATGGCCCGCCGTCCCCAGGACGAGCGGTGCGACCTGCGCATCGCGCTGCACTCCACCAAGGCGCTGGTGGGGATGATCGGCACCGAGTCTCGCACGGAGTACAGCGCCGTGGGGGAGGGCATGGGCGTGGCGGGCTGGCTGGCCTCCACCGCGGCGCCGGGCCAGGTGCTGATGACGGGCAAGCTGCTGGCGGCCACCGGGGCCCGCTTCGACGTGATGCCCCTGGGCGAGCGGGTGGTGCGGCCGCCTCGCGACAAGGTGGCGGTTTTCGAGGTGATTGAAGAGGACATGGGCATGCTGACCAACCCCGGTATCCGGTGAGGCGGCCGGCCCGGCCGGTTGACGGGTTGAAGCGGGCCCCCTGCCCGGGGTTCAATGCGGTTTCCGTGGTGGACCCCCGCACCGCATGAACTCTTCGAACCAGCCCGCCCGATTGCGGCCCTTCCGGCCGCAACCCTTCGGCCGGTACACGCTCCTGTCGCACCTGGCCACCGGCGGCATGGGGGAGATCTACCTCGCCCGCCTGGAGGGCGCGCAGGGCTTCGAGAAGCTGTGCGTCATCAAGAAGATCCTCCCGCAGTTCGCGGAGGACCAGGACTTCGTCGACCGCTTCGTGGGGGAGGCGCGCACGCTGGTGCGGCTGGGGCACGGCTCCATCGCGCAGGTGCTGGACATGGGCGTGCACGAGGGCGAGGCCTACATGGCCCTCGAGTACGTGGACGGCAAGGACCTGCGCAAGGTGGCCGCGCGCGTGCGGGACCGGCAGACGCCGCTGCCGCTGACCTTCGTGCTGTATGTGATGGGCCGGGTGCTGGACGCGCTGGCGTACGCGCACCGCAAGCGGGACGAGGAAGAGAAGGAGCTGAAGCTCGTCCACCGGGACATCTCGCCGCAGAACATCCTCATCTCCTACGAGGGGGAGGTGAAGGTCATCGACTTCGGGCTGGCGAAGAGCCGGCTGTCGGCGGCGAAGACGAACCCCAGCATCATCCTGGGCAAGTTCCTCTACATGTCGCCCGAGCAGGCCCGGCACCAGCCGGTGGACCGCCGCAGCGACCTGTACGCGGTGGGCCTGTGTCTCTACGAGCTCATCTCCGGCAAGAACCCCTTCGACGCGCTGCCCCCGGGCGAGTTGATGTCCGCGGTGGCGAACCCGAAGGTGGCGCCGCTCAGCGAGGTGGAGCCGCTGACGCCGCCGACGGTGTCGCAGTTGGTGGCGAAGGCGCTGGCGGTGGAGCCGGGCCAGCGCTTCCAGACGGCGGAGGACTTCCGGGTGCGTCTTCAGGCGTGCCTGATGGAGATCGACACCAGCGCGGGACCGGAGAGCGTCAGCAAGTTCATGCGCGACCTGTTCTCCGCGGACTACCAGTCCGAGCGCCGCCTGCTGTCGTCCCTGCGCGAGGTGTCGCGCGACGTGCGCGGCAGCGGCACGTACGAGTCGCTGAGCCCCGCGCCGCGCCCGACGATGCAGGCGCCCGCGCTGCCGCCCAAGACCATCCGCCTGGATGGTCCGGTGGAGCCCCTGTCCTTCCACCCCACGCCCCGGAGCCGCGAGGACGGCGGCGGCGCGCGCGACGACGGTGAGACGCGCCCCGGCGTGGTGGTGGACGAGTCCACGCGCCCCGCGTTCCCGGTGGAGGCGCTGGAGGAGGCGGCCCGCGCGAAGATGCGGCCCAGCCCCGCGTCGTCGGAGCCGTCGCCCACGGTGGAGGTCCGCCAGGACGCGATGGAGCGGCCCACCATCCTGGAGGGGCTGCCGGCCATCCGCACCGCGGCGGAGCGTGCGTTGGAGGCGCAGGCCCCGCTGACGGGCGAGCCCACCGCGCCCCGGGCGGACGCGCTGTCGGCCTCCGAGCCGCAGGCGGAGCCCACCGCGCCGCGCGCCACGTCGTTGCCGTACGCGGATCCGGGGTTGCCGTCGCGTGACGCGCCGCCGGTGCCGGACGTGCCGGTGTCGCGGCCGTACGCGGACGCGGGAGG
The DNA here is from genome assembly GCF_020037015.1 of Corallococcus sp. AS-1-6. GTDB lineage: Bacteria > Myxococcota > Myxococcia > Myxococcales > Myxococcaceae > Corallococcus. The sequence goes on from NZ_JAIQDE010000027.1 coordinate 63,924, forward strand.
GCGGGGCGCTTCGCTGCCCTTCTCCGATTCGGTGGGCCCGCGGGGTGTGCCGCCTCCGCCGATGGCCGTGCGGCCCGCGGATGGGCCCGTGCCCTTCGTGCCGGCGGATGCGTCGCGGCCGGTGGCGCCTCCGCCGATGCCTTCCTTCGACTCCGGACCGGGGCGGTTCGAATCGGCGGGTGAGTCGCTGCCGTTCATGGAGCCTCCGCCACCGCCGGACGACCCGTTCGACGACGAGGAGCTCCCCGAGAGCGACTATCCGTGGCCGGAGCCCCTCCCCGAGGGGGGCCGCTCCGCGGGAGCCGAGCTGCGCGCCGCGGAGGCGCGCATCCCGGAAGGTCAGCGCCCCACCGCCGCGATGCCGTCCCTGGCGTCGGCGCGCCCGGGAGTGACGACGCCGTCGAACGGCAGCCGCCCCGCGCCGTCGTCCCCGTTCGATGCGGCTCGCGAGTCGGAGCCCCTGCCGAGCTACGAGCCGGTGCGCGCGTCCGAGTCGTCGCGCGGCTTCGATGCGCCCCGCGCGTCGGAGTCGTCGCATGGTTTCGATTCGCCACGGGCGTCCGAGTCGTCGCGTGGCTTCGATGCGCCCCGGGGGACCGAGTCGTCCCGTGGCTTCGATGCGCCCCGCGCGTCCGATCCGTCCCGCAGTCTCGATGCGCCCCGGGGGGCCGAGTCGTCTCGCGGCCTTGATGCGTCTCGTGCTTCCGAGCCGTCCCGCAGCTTCGATGCGCCACGGGCGTCCGAGTCGTCGCGTGGCTTCGATGCGTCGGAGTCGTCGCGCGGCTTCGATTCGCCCCGGGGGGCCGATGCGTTGCGTGGCTTCGATGCGCCCCGTGCCTCCGAGCCCGCGCGTGCCGTGGAGGCGCGCATCCCGGAAGGCCAGCGCCCCACGGCCGCGATGCCGTCGCTGCCGTCCTCTCGCCCTGGCGTGACGACGCCGTCGAATGGGAGCCGGCCGGTGCCGGCGCAGGTGCCGCTGCCGTCGCACGCGGCGCCCACCATCCAGGTGCCCTCCATCCAGTCCTCCGGCCCTTCACTCTCCTTCGACGCCGAAGCGGACTCGCTGGACTCCGAGCCGCTCGACTCCGGCCCGGCTCCCCGGCCCACGATGCAGGACACGCGGCCTTCGGAGGACCTGGTCTCGGTGGATGTCCGCGCCCTGGAGGCGGACTCCAGCGTGCCGTACATCTCCGCGGAGCCGGACGACGCCCTGGTCGCGCGCGAGGGCGACGCGGACACGCACCCGCGCATCCCCATGCCTCGTGGCTCGCGCCGCGAGGAGCCCCAGGCCCGCGTCATGCTGGACGAGGCGCTGCTGCGCGAGACCTCCTCCTCCACCAGCAAGCGCGAGGCCGACACCGGCCCCACCGCTCCGTCCCGGGGCCGCACGGGCTCCCGGCGCGCCGTGCGCGGTTCGTCGCCAGGTACGCCGCCCCCGCGCCCCAGCACCGCGTCGAGCATGCGCGCCGTCACCCGCACCCCCGCGCCCGCCGCGGATCCGGACGAGTCGTCCACCGCGCGCGCCACGCGCGACGACGCGACCCGGCGCAAGGCCATGCCGGTGCGGCCGGAGCCTTCGGAGCCGCCGCGCGCCTCACGGCGTGAGCCCGCGCCGGTCCGCAAGGGCGGCGGCCTGCGCTCCGCGCTGATGTTCACCCTGCTGATGGTCGTCGCGCTGTCCATCGTGGGCGCGGGGCTCTACTTCGTCCCCGAGCTGCGCGTGGCCGTGGGCCTGGAGCAGTCGCGCACGTTGACGCCGCCTCCGCCCACCCCGGTGCAGCAGCCTCCCACGCGGCCCGCGCGCGGGCGTCCGCCCCAGGACACGCCTCCCGCCCAGGACGTGGCCACGGCGCCCACCCCCGCTTCGGCCGAGTCCACGTCGCCGTCCGCCGAGTCCGCGCAGGCCCCCACCGGGCCGGACACCGCGGAGCTGGATCCGGACGGCCTGCTCTCCCCGACCGCGCCAGCGGGAGGCACGGCCGCTCCCGCCGCGAAGAAGGCGGCGCCGCCCCGCCCCGGAAAGCGCCCCCCCGCCCCGGTCCGCGCTCCCGTCAAGGAGAGCAGCCTCCCCCCGGAGCTGGAGAAGGAATGGACGCAGACGAAGGCGCTCTTCCGGACGCTCAAGAACAACCACGGCTGCGAAGCCATGTCGATGCAGTGCACCCTGTTCGACAAGCTGGCGGACGACTTCATCGTGGGCGGCAGTGAGACGCCGACCCTCAAGCAGGTGAAGGACCTGCACGAACAACTGAAGGTCGTGAAGCGCCGCCAGGACTACTAGGCGCCCGCGAGGACGCCTTCTCCAGGGGCGTGCCTCAACGCCGGGTGCCCGCGTCCATCATCTCCAGGTCCGCGCCGGGCCCGGAGCCGCCCGTGCCCGCGTCGAGCCCGGAGCCGCCCGTGCCCTCCGAGGCCGTGCCCCGGTAGCTCTCCGCGAGCCCCGTGCCCAGCTCCCGGCTGCCGCCCGTCTGCTGCCCCAGGCCGGTGTTCCCCTCCATCCGGTTGGGGGCCGCGGTGCCGCCGCCCAGCGAGCTCCGGCTGTTGCTGTTGTAGGGCTTGCCGCCGCCCTCCTCACTGGAGGTGTCGCGCAGCGGGCTGCCCGCCCTTTCTCCAGCCGGTTCGGCGCGGGAACGGTGCTGGAGCTGGACGGGGTCCTGGAACGCTCGCGTCTCCTCCGGGGGCGACTCCTTGCCGCAGCCCCAGCCTCCCAGGGCGCCACCCACCAGCAGTCCCAACCCCACCGCGCGCTTGAAGCCCGTCATGTGTTCCCCCTCGGGCGCGAGCAAGTCCGCGCCTGTCCGTCCGGGAAGTTAGGAACGCTGTCCCCCGGGGCCACCCACCCACGCCGACGGATGCTCGCCCGGTCGCCCGCCGGGCTCCGGGACGTGCCCGTGTTGACAAGACTGTCGCCCTGGCGGGAAACACCCGGAGCGCGGGACCCCTACGCCGTGCGTCTTCCCCCCGCCCCCGAGGCCGCATGGTGCGCTACGCGCTCGCCATCTTCACCAGCGCCTTCCTGCTCTTCGGCGTCCAGCCGCTGGCGGGCCGCTACGCGCTGCCGTGGTACGGCGGCACGCCCGCGGTGTGGACCGCGTGCATGCTGTTCTTCCAGGCCGTGCTGCTCGCGGGCTACGCGTACGCGCACGCGGTGGCCTCCCGGCTGCGCCCGCGCGCGCAGGTCGCCCTGCACCTGGGCCTGCTGGTGGTGGCGCTGGCGGCGCTCGCGGCGCGGGCCTCGTGGACGGGCTCGCCGCTGGCGCCGGGGGACGGCTGGCGCCCCGTGGACGACCACCTGCCCGTGCTCCGGTTGATGCGGATGCTGGCCGCGACGCTGGGCCTGCCCTTCTTCGTGCTCAGCACCACCGGCCCGCTCGTCCAGTCGTGGTTCGCGCGCGCGCGGCCGGAGCGCTCGCCCTACGTGCTCTACGCGCTCTCCAACGCGGGCTCGCTGCTGGCGCTCCTGGGCTACCCGTTCCTCGTGGAGCCCTGGGTGGGCCGGAGCGCGCAGGCGTGGGGCTGGGCCGCGGGCTTCGTCCTCTTCGTCCTCTGCATCCTCGCCTGCGCCCGGGACCTGCTGCGCCGGGCCTCCGCGACGTACGCCCCCGAGTCCTCCACGAGCGCGAGCGCGGAGGCGGTCTCCGAAGAGGACTCCACGGCATCGGCGTCCCGGCGCCCGGGCGTGGGGCGCACGCTGACGTGGCTGGCGCTGAGCACGTGCGCGTCGGTGCTGCTGCTGGCCACGACGAACAAGCTCTCCCAGGACGTGGCGGCGGGCCCCTTCCTGTGGGTGATGCCGCTGGCGGTGTACCTGATCACCTTCATCCTGGCCTTCTCGCGCGAGTCCTTCTACGCGCGCACGCCGTACTCGGTGGGGCTCATCGCCTCCGTGGTGCTGGTGACGTACGCGCACAAGGAGGGCCCCGCGCTGGGCCTGGGGTGGCAGGTGCTCTTCCACGCGTCCGCCCTCTTCACGGGCGCCATGGTGTGCCACGGCGAGCTGTACCGGCGCCGTCCGGCCCCGCGCTACCTGAGCGCCTTCTACCTCTGGGTGTCCGTGGGCGGCGTGCTGGGCGGCGTGTTCGTCAACCTGGTCGCGCCCGCCCTCTTCACCACCTACTGGGAGCACCCGCTGGCGCTGGCCGCGTGCTGCGCGGTGGCCTTCGCGGGGCTGATGCGCAAGCCGAAGGAGGAGACCGCGGTGGCGCGCGGGCAGCGCCTCTTTCGCGGGGCGCTGCTGGTGGGGGTGGCGGTGCACCTGCCGGTGCTCGTCCTCTCGGACCTGGGGCGGGTGCGCTTCGCCGCGCGCAACTTCTTCGGCGTGGTGCGCGTGCTGGAGCTGTCCCCCAACGACCCCCAGCAGCACCAGTACGTCCTGCGCCACGGCGCCATCACCCACGGCTGGCAGTACATCCGCCCGGAGCGCCGCAACCTCCCCACGGCGTACTACACGAAGGACGCCGGCCTGGGGCTCGCGCTCGCGGAGCAGCGCCGGTGGCGGCAGGCGCTGGGGCTGCCCACCGGCCTGCGCGTGGGCATGCTGGGGCTGGGCGTGGGCAACAGCGCCACGCTGATGGCCGCCGGGGACGACGTGCGCTTCTATGAAATCAACCCCGACATCATCGACCTCGCCCGGGGCCAGGGTGGCTTCTTCAGCACGCTGACGGACACGCCCGCGCACGTGGAGGTCGTGGAGGGCGACGCGCGCATCTCCCTGGAGAAGGAGCTGGAGCACGGCTCGCGCCAGTTCGACGTGCTGGCGCTGGACGTCTTCAGCTCGGACGCCATCCCGGTGCACCTGCTCACGAAGGAGGCGGTGGCGCTCTACCTCCAGCACCTGGCGCCGCACGGCGTGCTGGCGCTGCACATCAGCAACCAGCACCTGGACCTGGTGCCCATCAGCCTGGCGCACGCGCGGGCCTCCGGCCTGGCCGCGGCGCTCGTCGCGCGCGACAGCGACGGCGACGCGGTGGCCAGTTCGTGGATGCTGCTGAGCCGGGACCCGGAGTTCTTCTGGGGCTCCACCTTCCACCAGGGCCGGGCGCGCGTGCGCCGGCTGGTGCTGCGCGGCGAGCCGGAGTACGTCTGGACGGACGAGCGCAGCAGCGTGCTCCAGGCGCTGCGTCCCATGAACCAGGGGCGCGCCGTCGCCGACCCGAACGTCGCGGACGCGCCCGTGGCCCCGCGGAGCCCGTCCGCGCCGCCCGTGGTCCAGCCCGCGTCGCCCTAGCGGCCCGGCCCGTCGGGGGGCGGCGGCGAGGGCTTCACGGTCAGCCGCACGTCCAGCGCGGCCAGCACGCCCAGCACCGCGCACGGCAGCGCCAGCGTCACGGCCCCGTGGCGCAGGAACAGGTACGGGCCCAGCGTGGAGCCCCCGAGGAACGCCAGCGCCAGGCCCAGGTGCAGCCGCGTGCGCTCGAACTGCACGGCGGAGGGCAGGTCCCTCACGCGGCTCCACAGCCCCATCGCGCCTTCGCCGCGGATGCCGTCGCGCACCCAGGCCAGCATCTGCACCAACTGGATGCCGATGTCCGTGAGCAGCCCCGTCACGTGCGTGGTGCGCACCACCGCGCCGGACACCCGCGTGACGAGCGCGTTCTGCAGCCCCATGGCGAAGGCGATGCCCCAGAGCAGCACCGGCGCGCGCGTGCCCGGCATGGACGCCATGCCCACGCCCACGCCGCCCAGCACCAGCACCTCCAGCAGCAGCGCGGCCACGTGCCGGCCCCGCGTGCGGTGGCGCGAGGCATCCAGGAGCCCCGTCGCGCAGAAGGCCCCCGCGACGAACAGCGCCATCAACTGCGCGGGCAGCAGCGCCGTGTCCCAGCGGCCCTGGGCCATGAACTCGCCCAGCATGGCCATGTTCCCGGACATGTGGGACGCATGCGAGCCGAGCGCCACGAACCCCATGGCGTTGACCACGCCGGCCACGGAGGCCAGCAGGACGGCGAGGCGGGAGTAGGCACGGCGGGACTGGGGTGACGACTGGGAACTGAACATGACGGGCGGGCCCACCCTGGAAGAAGGGCGGGCCGCGCGCCCGGGAACGCTAGCACCCGGCGCCCCGGAGCGCGTGTCACTCCGCCGGGGCGGACGGCCCGAGGCCAGCCCGGAAGCCGGCTAGCCCGGCGGCCAGTGCAGGGTGCGGCCCGCCAGCAGGTGCAGGTGGATGTGGAACACCGTCTGGCCCGCGTCGCGCTGGGTGTTCATCACCACGCGGTAGCCCGTGTCCGCGAAGCCCCGCTCGCGCGCCACCTTCGCCGCGCCCATGTAGATGCTGCCCACCAGCTCCCGGTCCTCCACCGTGATGTCGTTCACCGTGGGGATGTGCTTGCGCGGGATGAACAGCACGTGGGTGGGGGCCTGGGGGTTGATGTCCTCGAAGGCCAGGCAGTTTTCGTCCTGGTAGACGACCTTCGCCGGGATGAGGCCATCGCGAATCTTGCAGAAGAGGCAGTCGGATTCGGGCATGGCCGTGGCTTACCAACCCGCAGGTGGCGCAGGAAGGGTCTTCCGTGTCCCAACTGTCCCGCTCAGGGCAGTCGCCACGAATAGCCGGGGTCCGGCGTGCAGTCCGCCACGGGCAGCTTCACCAGCGCCAGCGGGCCGTCCTGGACCAGCAGCGTGCCCGCGCCCTCGAAGCCCGCCCGGGTGATGACGTGGCTGAAGCGGCCGGAGTCCCGCCCGGGGCCGGTGTGGGGATACAGCGGCACCTTCCGGTGGAAGTAGCTGTAGCCCCCCGTCCACGCCAGGTGCACCGCCTCCACCTTGAGTCCGCACACGTCGTCGCGCCGGCCCGCCGCCTCCAGCAGCCGGTTGACGGGGCCCTGGTCGTCCCAGGCGCTGTCCCTGGGGCGCACGCGTTCGTACTGGCCCACGTCCCCGAAGGTGAGCGCGCCCGCGCCCGCGCCGGACAGGAGCGCCCCCGCCACCACCGCGACCGTGGCGGTGGCCCTCGCCGGAGCGCCGCGCAGCAGCCGCAGGGCGGAGTCCAGCCCCACGCCCGCGAGCGCCGCGAACAGCGGCAGCACCGGCACCAGGAAGCGCAGCTCCTTGTGCGGCTGGTTCGCGTGCAGGAGGAAGAAGGCCGCGGCCAGGAAGGACAGCCCCCACGCCCGGGGCACGGCCAGCACGGCCAGCGCGGCCGTGAAGACGGTCAGCACCGGCATGGCCGTGCGCAGGACGCGCGGGTAGTACTCGAAGGGCTCCGTGCCCCACTGGGCCGCCTTGCCCTGCACCACGTTGAAGTCCAGGTAGACGATGGCCGAGTGGAACCACCGCCCCCAGGTGAGCCTGTCCAGCAGCCCGAAGGCCAGCGCCCACCCGGACAGCACCGCCAGCGCCACGCCCGCCTGCCGCCACTGGCGCCGGCAGAGGAGCACCGCCACCAGGCCCGCGCAGAAGACGCCGTTCTGCAGCCGCAGGAGCACGGCCAGCCCCAGCAGGGACGCGCCGGTGACGAGCGCGCGCCGGGACGCGGCCCGCGGCAGCGCCAGGGCCAGGCCCAGCGCCACCGGCAGCACGGAGGCGTTCTCGCTCATGGCCCGGGGCGCGAAGTACAGCGGCACGGACGCCAGGGCGAACAGGGCCGCCCCGCCGGAGGCCGCCAGGGTGGAGGCCCCGCACGCGCGGGCGAGCCGCCACGTGGCCCACGCCGTCGCCGCGCCCACCAGCGCGAAGAAGCCCTTCACCAGGGACAGGTAGCCCGCCGGGTCCGTCAGCCCCACCATCCGCCCCAGCCCCAGCACCGCCGCCACCAGCCCGGGCAGGGCCCAGTTCCGGGCCCCCCGGACGAACTCCCAGGCGACGAGCCCGTAGCCGTAGACCAGGCGGTGGGCCGGCTCCAGGCTCTGGTAGACCTCGTCCGGCCAGTAGATGCCGTCGTCGTGGAGCGCCCGGTACAGGCGCAGGGCCGCGCCCAGCACGAGCACGCCCCCCAGCAGGACGAGGCCCAGCCGGCGCTCGAAGGGGGCTTCGCCTGGAGCTCCGGAACCGCCCCCGGGGGCGGCTGTAGGGGAGGCGGGGGGGACGGCGGACACGGTGCGGTTCACCTCCGGAGGCCGGTGGGTGATATCCACGTCCTGACGATGAAATCCATTCGCATCTCCCAGCTCCTCGAGGACCAGGGCCACGACCTGCGGCTGACCCTGATGGCGGGCACCCAGGGGCTGGCGCGCACGGTGGACTCCTCGCGCATCCAGAAGCCGGGCCTGGCGCTGGCGGGCTTCACGGAGCACCTCCACCCGCACCGCGTCCAGGTCTTCGGCAACACCGAAATCTCCTACCTGGCCACCCTGCCGGAGGACGCGCAGCACGCCTCGCTGGCCAAGCTCTTCAGCGAAGAGGACCTGGCGTGCGTGGTGGTCACCAAGGCGCTGGACGTGCCGCGCGCGCTGGTGGACGCCTGCGAGGCGGCGGGCCTTGCGCTGATGAAGACGCCGCTGCTCTCCAGCGAGTTCATCCAGCGGGTGCAGAGCTTCCTGGAGGACGCGCTCACGGAGTCCAGCAGCCTGCACGGCGTGCTGATGGACGTCTTCGGCGTGGGCATCCTGCTGCTGGGCAAGAGCGGCATCGGCAAGAGTGAAATCGCGCTGGACCTGGTGATGCGCGGCCACCGGCTGGTGGCGGACGACATCGTGGACGTCACCCGGCGCAAGGGGGCCGTCTACGGCGCGGGCAACCCGGTCATCAAGCACCACATGGAGATTCGCGGACTGGGCATCATCAACATCAAGGACCTCTTCGGAGTGTCCGCCGTCCGGGAACAGAAGAAGATTGAGCTTGTGATCGAGCTGCAGGAATGGGATCCGCACCAGGAGTACGACCGCCTGGGCGTGGAGGACAAGCACCTGCAGATTGTCGGCGTGGACATCCCCCTGTCGGTCGTCCCGGTGCGTCCTGGACGCAACATGGCCACCATCGTGGAGGTGGCCGCGCGCAACCAACTGTTGAAGCTTCAGGGCCACCATTCGGCGCGAGAGTTCGCCGAGCGACTCAATCGAGCCATCGCCCAGGGGGCGATGCGCCGCACCTTGGGAGAAGAGGTCGAGTGACCGCCCCCGCGAAGCAGATCATCGTCATCACCGGCATGTCAGGTTCCGGTAAGTCCACCGCCATCCGCGCGCTGGAGGACGCCGGCTTCTTCTGCATCGACAACCTGCCGGTGCTCCTCCTGCCCAAGCTCACGGAGCTGGCGGGGGGCGGCAACATCGAGCGCATGGCGCTGGTGATGGACGCGCGTGAGGGCGTCTTCCTCAAGGACGCGCCCCGCGTGCTCGCGGACGTGCGCCGCGCGGGCCACCAGGTGGACGTGCTCTTCCTGGACGCCAGCGACGACAGCCTCATGCGCCGCTTCAGCGAGACGCGCCGCCGTCACCCGCTGGCCCCGGAGGGCACGGTGGCGGAGGGCATCCACCGGGAGCGCGAGGCGCTCAAGGACCTGCGGGAGCTGGCGGACCAGGTCATCGACTCGTCGGCGCTCAACGTGCACGACCTGAAGCGCATGGTGCAGGGGCGCTTCAGCCCGGAGCCCACGACGGGGCCCAGCCTGTCCATCATGTCCTTCGGCTACCGGTACGGCGTGCCGCCGCAGGCGGACCTGGTGTTCGATGTGCGCTTCCTGCCGAACCCGTACTTCGTGCCGGAGTTGAAGGGGCTCACGGGCAAGAACCCGAAGGTGTCCGGGTACGTGCTGGAGCGCGAGGAGACGCAGGCGTTCCTGGAGAAGGTCGTGGACCTCTGCCGGTTCCTGTTCCCGCGCTACCAGAAGGAGGGCAAGGCGTACCTCACGGTGGCGCTGGGGTGCACGGGCGGCAAGCACCGCTCGGTGGCGCTGGCGGCGGAGATGGTGCGCCGGCTGTCCGCGGACTACGGCCGCGTGCAGTTGTGGGACCGGGACATCGAGAAGGAGTAGCCCGGGTCCGGCTCCTGGGCCTTCAGTGCCGGGTGTCCGTCACGGGCGTGAAGCGCGCGCCGGTGACGCCCTCCTTCTCCAGGGCCTCCTTCACGACCTCGGAGACGACGAGGGTGACGGGCCAGCCCCAGGGGCGAAACACGCGGGCGCGGCCCACCTGGTCGGGGTCGATGCGCAGGCCGCGCACGGAGCGGTACTGGCCCACGCGCGCGGGGATGCCGTCGCCGGGGCCATAGCGGTGGATCTCCAGGCAGGCGGCTTCGTCCACGCAGCGGATGAGGCGCGTGGCGACGACGAGGAAGTACGGCTCCGGCTGTCCCTCGATGTGCACGGGGATGAGCTGCACGTCCTCGGGCGCCAGGCGCGCGAACACGGCGGCGACGCGCGGGTGCACCACGGGGGTGAGGCCGGCGCCGGCGAGGCTGAAGTCCAGCGGCGCGGCCCGCTGCTCGTTGGGGATGTGGAGGGGGCCGGGCGGGTCCACGGGGCGCCCGGCGGTGAACATCCACACGTCGCCCACCACCTTGTCCTCCAGGTCCAGCGGGTCGCCGGGCTCCCAGCGGCCGGGGGCGCGGAAGTCGTCGTGCAGGTCGTAGAAGCGCGGGGTGGTGACGCCCGCGCGGCGGGACGTCTTGCGGTTGCTGACGTGCGGGGCGGCCCCGTGCGCGACGATGCGGACGGCCGGGCGGCGCGGGCGGCTGGTGCGGACCGGAGGCGAGGACTCCTCCGCGACCGACGCGCGGGAGCGCCGGGGCGAGGCGACGGTGGGTTCGGTACCGCCGGGCAGGCTCTGCCGGTCCGGGGGGCTGCTTTCGGAGGGGCGGAGCCACAGCCGTCGCAGCGCGTTGGTGAGACGCCTGAACATCAAGCGATGTTACCCAAGCGCCCGCTGGAGGGGAGCCCCTACCGTGGGGCTTTCTCGCCCGTCCTCAAGGCAGGCCGGCAGCCGTACCGGTTTCCAAGGAGGAGAGGGTTGCCCGGGGTTCCGTTTCCCCCGTGGCCGGGGCTTGAGACGCCATGCCATGGTCCGCGCCCATGACGACTCCGAGCCCGAAGTCCGAAGCGCCCGCCACGCCGGAAGCCGTGTTCGCCAGCCTGCTCCAGAAGCTGGAGGAGTCGGGGCGGGCGCCCTCTGGGACGGCCGTATCGCCGAGGACGCCGGAAGCCCTGGCGGCGGCCCTCTTCGACGTCGCGGGGCGGACGGGCGCGGCGATGTTCTCCGTCTGGGCGGCGGACGACACGGACCGCGCCGAGGACGAGGACGACGGTGGCGAGGAGGCCCGGGCGGAGACGGGCGGCCGGGTCATCAACGCGGGCATCACGCTGTACTTCATCGAGAAGGACTCGCCGGACCGCGTGGGGCTGCTGGGGGCGGAGCGGGTGCCGGTGCGTCAGCCCCTGGCTTACGAGCTGTATCGGCCGCTGGGGAAGGCGCTGGCGGAGCACGCGAAGCGGGGCGCGGATCCGGTGATGCCGGACCGGGGCCGCGCGACCTTCCCGGCGGGCGCGGCGGATCCGGACCTCGAGTTCCGCGTGTCGTTCCGCGAAGACGCGCTGGGCACCTGGACCACGGCGCTGGCCCGGGACCGGGAGGCGCGTCAGGCGTATCCGAGCATCTCCAGCCTCCCGCTCTCCGCCGAAGCGGCGGCGTTCCTCCAGGGGCTCTTCAGCCGCCTGGACAGGACGCTGTTCAACGGCCGGATGGTGCTGCTCACGGGAGCCTCCAACACGGGCCGCAGCACGACCTTGCGAGCCGTGATGGATGCGCTGCCGGACAACGTGCACACGCTGGCGGCGGTGGAGGAGCCGAAGGGCGGACCGGGAGGTGCGACCGGCGTCGTGAAGGTGGGCGGGGAGCTGAAGCTGGTGCAGGCGCTGCGTTCATTCCTGCGGCAGGACCCGGACCTCCTCTTCGCGGACGAGGTGCGCACGCTGGAGGACATGCGGATGCTCTGCACCGCGTCGCAAACGGGACACGCCACGGTCTGTGTCCTGGAGGCGAAGACCCCCGAGGAGGGCTACGCCTGGTTGGGTGAAGCGATGCCCGGAGTCCCCACGTATGCGCTCATCGTGCATCACACGCGTGACGCGGCGACGGGTGCCCTCGTGATGACGCTCCACGAGACGAAGCCCACGGACGACGGCGACACGCTGCACGTCGTCCCGTGGTCGCCACAGGGGTGATGAGGATTTCGATTCAGCGTGATGCCGGACGCCTGGAGTCGCGGCTGACAGGCTTGTTCAGCTTGCGCATCACCCTCGTCTTCCTGAGGCGCTGGGGCGCGGTCTGCTTGGGCTTGGGCTCTGGGAAGAGGATCCCGATGGTCTCCTTCTCTACGGCGTACCGGAAGTGGAATGGAGGCCCCGCACCCAGGGGACTCCACCCCGCCGCGAGTGCCCGCCGGATGACGTCGCGAACGATGCCCGGAGTAACGCCGGTCTGATGCGGGGCCATCCAGTTGTCCGGCCGGCTGATGCCAAGGTCGACGACGAGCACGCTCCGCGGGACTTCTTCGCTGGCCTGGACCGCCAGGAGCATGGGCGAGTGGGCGACGCCTTGGGCATACGTGGGCGTTTTCCGGATGCGCCAATCGTAATGGGTCTCACCGAAGAGAACCCGGCGAGTGCCCTTCTTGGAAAGCGTCATGTCGCGAGGACCTCCCGTGTCGCCATCAGTTGCCGCATGCCCCACCGCAACGGAACGCTGCCATCCGAGCGTCGCAGCGGTTCCACGGCGTGGAGGAACGAGGCCTTGAGTGACGCCTGTGCCGCCGGAGACAAGCGGTCCGCGTCATACGTCGTGAGCAGCGACTCCCAGACCTCCTGAGGGGGCCCATCCCCCTGCACGGAGAGGGACCGCACCGTGACGTCCACGAAGCCCTCGGCGAAGAGTGCTCGCAACCCATCGCTGGAACGGACCTTCGCATCGCCCAGCCGCGTGGGAGGAACCGCCGCGGCGTTCTTCATGAGCCCGGCGAACACCTCCAGCGCACTGCCCGGCACCAGGTCTCCCCCGACGACGATGGACACCCGTCCGCCCGGCTTCAGCACACGCCGAAGCTCCGCGAGCACGGTCTCCACGTCGTCCATCAGCATGAGCGCCAGGTGGCTCAGCACGACGTCGACACTGGCATCCCCGAACGGAAGCGACTGCGCCCGTCCCTGGAACAACGTCGCTGCCCCATTCAACCGCGCCCGTGCCGCAGCAAGCTCGTGCTCGCTCATGTCGAGCCCCAGCAGAGACAGCCCTGGCTGCTTCCTCCGGGCAAGCAGCTCCAGGAGGTATCCATCCCCACAAGCCAGGTCGAGCAGCGTCAGGGGGCGCGCATCGTGAGGCACGACCGCCTCCAGCAGCGCATAGCTCGAAGGCGCCGTCCCACCCTCGACCTCGACCGGAGCGGAAGCGAACCACCGCGAGGTCACTCCGGCGAGGCGCGCATGGAAGTCCAGCAGGTACGACTCGGAAGGGGAGGGCATGGGCACCTCTTCAGCGCCGGGGCTTCTTCTGTCCCGCGTTCGTGGCTTCAGCGGTGAGCGCCAGCACGGAGTACAGGTTCATCGTGTAGACGCTGTTCTCCGGCTCCAGGTCGGAGGCCTTCTGGAAGAACGCACTGGCACGTTCGTAGTCACGCTGGTGGTTCAGGAGGATCATCCCCATGCGGTTGTAGAGCGGCGCGGGCTTTTGCAGGAGCCCGATGCTCCGCTCCAGCAGGTCCAGCGCCTCCGCCATCTTCCCCGCCTGCTCCAGCCGCACCACGCGCTGGAGCACCTCCTCCTGCGCGTCCTCCTTCCGGGCCGCTGGAGCCACGGGAGAAGGCATCGGCGCCTGCCGCGGAGCCTGGGCACGGGCTGCTGGAGCCGCAGGGGCAGCCGCCACCTTCGCGGCCGGAGCCGGCGGCGCGGTCTTCGGCTCACCCCGCCCGAACACCGGCGTCCCATCTCCGGAGAACGCCACCTCCGCCGATGCCAGCGTGCCCACCAGCTTCGTCACGCCGCGCTCCGACAGCGACTCGAACACCGCGCGCAGCTCCAGCTCCGTCACCTGGGTGATCATCGCCATGTCCGACAGCGCCGTGCGCCCGTCCACGAACGACAGCACGTACGCCTCGAACGGGCTCAGCGGCCGGTTCACCAGGTCCAGCCCCGCCACGATGACCGGCCGCACCGGAGGCCCCTTCGCCTTCGCCTGCGCTTGGAACGTCACCACCCGCGTCGCCTCCTGCTGGGGCGGACGCGGCACGCCGCGCGCTCCCGTCTGCTCCGGCTTCGTGAGCAGCGCGCGCACCAGCGACACGTTGTCCCTCGGCGGCAGGTCCTCCACGCTCCTCACGAGCAGCAATTCACAGCGCGCGCACTGGAAGTCCCCCGGCTTGCACGACGCGCCACAGTGCGGACACGCCAGGTCCTCCGGCGGGTGCTCAAAGGCGTGCGCGTCCGCGTAGTAGTGCTTGCGGATGGCCGCGCGGATGGACCTGCGCACCGCCACGAACGGCAGCACCTGCGCCACGCCCACCGTCTTCGCTATCTCCTCCAACGCCCGCTGCCGCTGCGGCTCGGAGATGGCCACGTACAGCGCGTCCTGCGCCAGCCGCAGCGGCATGAAGTCGAAGCCCTCCGCCAGCCGCACCGGCACCCGCTCCAGCAGGCCCGGGTCCACCTTCGCCTGCGCCAGCTTCTCCGTGGACACGAAGCGCGTCTTCAGCTCCTGCGCCAGCAGCCGCAACACCGGCGTCTCGTCCACGCCCAGCCGCACCAGGCACTCGCCCAGCTTCAGCCCCGTCTCCTTCTGCCGCGCGAGCGCCCGGGACAACACCTCCGGCGTCAGCACTCCATCCAGGATCAACTGCTCCCCGAGCTTGCGCGTCATGCCCCCGATTCAAGGACGCCCAAGCCCACCCCGTCCACCGGCATCCACGCCACCTACACCGCTTTCCCGCACACCTTGTTGCGAATGTGTATGAGGGACACTAAGATGGTGTCGAAGTTACACAAACCGCCACGGCGGGCGAGGGGGATTCGCGGATGTTCATCGGATACATGAAGTCAACGCCGACCACGTACGTGATGCAGTACCGGGACGGCGAGGTGGTCCGGGAGGGCGCGGGCCTGTCGTTCCTCTATTGGAAGCCGGCGACGACGCTGGTGGCGGTGCCCCTGTCCAGCGCGGACGTCCCGTTCGCCTTCAACGAGGTCACCCTCGACTTCCAGCCGGTGACGATTCAAGGGCAACTGACGTACCGGGTAGAGGACCCGCGCCGGCTGGCGGGGCTGCTGGACTACTCGCTCACCCCGGGAGGACGTCACCGCTCGGACGACCCGGAGAAGCTGGCGGACCGGCTGGTGCAGGCCGCGCAGGTGCGCGCCCGCGCGGTGGTGCAGTCCCTGAGCCTGCGCGAGGTGCTGGTGCAGTCCGACCTGCTGGAGGCCCGGGTGCTCGCGGCGCTGGCGGAGGCGGAGTCCGTGAAGTCGCTGGGCGTGCACGTGATGGCCTTCTCCGTGCTCTCCATCCAGCCCACGCCGGAGATGGCGCGAGCCCTGGAGGCCGCCGCGCGCGAAGCCCTCCAGCGTGAAGCGGACGAGGCCATCTACGCCCGCCGCAACGCGGCCGTGGAGCAGGAGCGCCGCATCAAGGAGAGCGAGCTGGCCACGGAGCTGGTGGTGGAGGAGCGCCAGCGCCAGATTCGCGAGGCGAAGATGGCCGCGGACATCGCGGTGGAGGAGCAGCGCGCCGCCCTCATGGAGCGCTGGGCCCAGAACGAGCGCCAGTCCGCGGACGCGCGCGCGTACACCCTGGAGAAGACGCTGGAGCCGGTGAAGAACGTGGATTGGAAGACGCTGCTGGCCACGTCCGCCAACGGCGGCGACCCCGCGCTCCACATCGCCCTGGCCTTCCGCGAGATGGGCGAGAACGCGGAGCGCATCGGCGAGCTCAACGTGTCGCCGGACCTGCTGCGCTCGCTCCTGCCCTCGGACGTGGGCCCGAACCCGGGACCCCGCTCGGGCCCCAAGCCGAACAAGCCCGGCCGCGCGGACGTGCAGCACTTCGACCGCTGAAGGCCCCGGAAGGAGTCACGCCATGTTCGAGAAGGTCGTCCTCGTCACGCGCAAGACGCGGCTGGCGGACCTGGTGGTCCGCTTCAACACGAAGAAGCAGGCGAAGTTCTACGTGGAGCACAACGGCCAGGACTTCCACGGCTTCGAGGCGGAGGACGACGCCTACCGCCGCGCGGTGGACGGCCTGCGCTCGCGTCTGGATGTGGGGCTGCCGGTGCAGCAGGTGGACCGCTCGCTCGTGCCCACCTTCCTCTTCACCGGCAAGGAGGTGGTGGTGGCGGTGGGGCAGGACGGGCTCGTCGCCAACGTGGCCAAGTACGTGGGCAGTCAGCCGCTCGTGGGCGTGAACCCGGATCCGGACCGCTTCGACGGCGTGCTGCTGCCCTTCCTCCCGCGCGACGCCCGGGCCGCCGTGCAGCGCACCCTGGAGGGCCGCGCGAGGCTGCGCGAGGTGCAGCTCGCGGAGGCGCGGCTGCAGGACGGCCAGCGGCTGCTCGCCTTCAACGACCTGTTCATCGGCGCGCGCACGCACGTGTCCGCCCGCTACCAGCTCCGCCACGGCGGGAAGGAGGAGTCGCAGTCCTCCAGCGGCGTGCTCGTGTCCACGGGCGCGGGCTCCAGCGGGTGGCTGTCCTCCGTGTTCGCGCTCGCGCGGGGCCTCACCCGCTGCACGGGCGGCACGCCGGGGAAGCCCTGGACGCTCGGCTGGGAGGACGCGCGGCTCGCCTTCGTCGTGCGCGAGCCCTTCGTCAGCCGTCACTCCGGCGCGGACCTCGTCGGCGGCTTCGTCACCGCGGAGCAGGAGCTGGTGCTCGAGTCCCGCATGCCCCAGGGCGGCGTCATCTTCAGCGACGGCATGGAGGAGGACTTCCTCACCTTCGGCGCCGGCGCCACCGCGCGCATCCGGCCCGCCGAGCAGAGGGCTCGCCTGGTCGTCCACTGAGACACCGCACCCGATGTAACGGGTCCCCAGAACCCGGCGCGCCCCGAGTACCGTTGGACCTCGCGGGCCCTCCTGGGATTCCCAGGTG
The DNA here is from genome assembly GCF_020037015.1 of Corallococcus sp. AS-1-6. Taxonomy (GTDB): domain Bacteria; phylum Myxococcota; class Myxococcia; order Myxococcales; family Myxococcaceae; genus Corallococcus. The sequence continues at coordinate 80,919 of NZ_JAIQDE010000027.1, forward strand.
ATACCGCCGCTCCCGCGCGATGGCACGGCCGGCTCCCTACCCACCGAGCGGGGACACCGGCCTCGTCCCGCGGGGCACGCACCGCGGGGCCACACCGCGCATCTCCTCTAGCGTGGGGAGACCGCGCCCGGCTCCCCGTCCGGCAGACGACACCGTGTCCCTTCCCCGGACCTGAAATTCCAGGCATGGTGGGCGCAGTCGCCTTACCTTCGAAGCGAAGTGGTTGGGGCAGCGGTTCCCAGGTGCAGGCGGAAAACTTCGCCGGAGTTGCGTCCGGTCGTTGATGGGCGTAGGACGCAAATCTCCCGGGAAGTGGCTCAGGGGTGATCAATGGTCGGCCTCGTCATCGCATCGCACGGGCGTCTCGCGGATGAGCTTGTCTCTACCGCTGAACAGATCGTGGGCAAGCTGCCCGCCGTGGCCACCTGCAACATCGAGCCGGGGGCTCCCGTCGAGGACCTCCGCGCCAAGATGAAGCAGGCGGTGAAGGCCGTGGATGAAGGGGACGGCGTCATCATCATGGCCGACCTCTTCGGAGGGACCCCCTGTAAGGAATCGCTGATGATGTGTCAGCGGATGAATCTGGAAGTCCTGGCCGGCGTCAATCTGCCCATGCTGCTGAAGGCCAACTCGCTCCGTTCGGAGCAGATGGCCCTGTCGGACATGGCCAACCAGCTGGCGTCGTACGGCCAGCGCAACATCACCTGTGCATCCGCCCTGCTTCGCGAGGCCCAGCAGCAGCCGCGAACTTGACGGACCCGTACGGGTCGGCGATTCGAGACTGTCGTGATCACCCTGGTCCGCGTCGACAACCGCCTCATCCACGGTCAGGTGGTCGAAGCCTGGCTCCCCCACCTCAAGGTGTCCCGAGTGGTGGTGGCGGACGATGAGGCGGCCTCCAGTCCCCTCATCCGTGCCGCCATGGCGCTCGCCGTGCAGAGCGCCATCGAGGTGCAGATCCTCCCCCTGGCCCAGGTGGACTTCGCCGCCCTGTCCAGGGACGGCGTGCGCACGCTGGTGCTCCTGAGGGACGTCGCCTCCGTGCCCTTCGCCTTCCAGCACGGGCTGGTGATGGACCAGCTCAACCTGGGCAACGTGCACTTCGGCACCGGGAGGCGGCAGGTGTCGCCGTCCGTCTTCCTGGCGGAAGGGGAGCTGCAGGCCCTCCAGCAGTTGTCCGCGCAGGGCGTGCGCGTGGAGGCGCGCGCCGTGCCCGCGGAGAAGTCCGTGGACCTGCCGGACCTGACCGAGCGCTGGTCGAAGGCCGGGTGAGCCGGTGAACGTCGGCTGGACCCAGGTGGCGCTCGCGTGTCTCTGGGGGGGCCTGGTGGCCGTGGAGCGCAAGGCGTTCCTCCAGGCCATGCTGTCCCGGCCCCTGGTGGCCGCCACGTTCATGGGCGCCCTGTTGGGCGACGTGGGCGGGGGCCTGTCCGTCGGCATGCTGCTGGAGCTGTTCTACCTGGGCACCGCCAACCTGGGCGCCTCCCTGCCGGAGAACGACACGCTCGCGGCCACCGGCACCGCCGCCGCCGCGGCCACCCTCACCGCCGCCACCGGCGCGGGCTCCACGCCGGCCATCTGGTCGCTCGCCGTGCTGCTCTTCATCGGGCTGGGGCGGGTGGGGCGCAGGCTGGACCGGCTGCTGGAGGGCTACTCCGCCCGGCTCGCGCGCGTGGCGCTGGCGTCCGCGGAGGCCGGCAACCTCCACCGCGCCATGCGGCAGAACCTGTGGGGCATGTGGCCGCACTTCGCGGCCTACGGCGCCATCACCGGCGCGTGCGCCATGGCCGGCTACTTCCTGGAGCCGCTGATGGTGGCGCTGCCGCACGGGATGGTGCGCGGCCTGGCGTGGGCGTACCCGGCCATGGCGTCCGTGGCGGCGGCCATCGCCGCGCAGTCCAGCCACGCGAAGCGCGCGCCCCTGTACGCGGGCCTGGCCGCGGCGGCCGTCACCGCGGCGGTGGTGCTGGTGCAGTTGCAGGAGCAGCGGCCTTGAGCTCGACGCCCACGCCCACGCCCGCGCCTCCGGTTCCCGCCGCCGCGCCGGCCTTCACGCCGCCCGTGCGGCTGTCGCGGGGCACGCTCCTGCGCGTGTTCCTGCGCTCGCTCTTCCTCCAGGCGTCGTGGAACCCCAAGGGCATGCAGAACCTGGGGCTCGCGTACGCGGTGTACCCGGCGCTGGCGAAGCTGTACCCGCCGGGCCCGCAGCGCGAGGCGGCGGTGCGCAGGCACCTGGTCTTCTTCAACACGCACCCCTACGTGGCGGCGGCCATCGTGGGCGGCGTGGTGAACCACGAACAGAAGATTGCCCGGGGGGAGGAGACGCCGGACCGGGTGGTGGGCTTCAAGGCGGCGCTGATGGGGCCGCTCGCGGCGCTGGGGGACGGGTTCTTCTGGCTGTCCCTCAAGCCCGCGGTGGGCGGGCTGTGCGCGGCCATGGTGCCGCTGTTGGGCGTCTGGGCGGTGGCGCTCTTCCTGGTGCTGTACAACCTGGTGCACCTGCTCTTGCGCATCCGGCTGTACTGGCTGGGCCTGAGTCTGGGAGACCGGTTGGTGGAGGCCGTGGCGCGGGTGAACCTGCCCGCCAAGGGCGCGCGGCTCCGGGGCGTGGCGGCGGCGAGCGCGGGCGGCCTGGCCGCGTGGCTGGCGGTGAGCTTCGGGGCGACGGCGGGCGGGACGTGGGCGCCGTTCCTGGCGGTGGGGTGCCTGGCGGTGGGCGTGTTGGCGTACGTGCTCGTCAACCGGCGCGTCCCCACCTACGTGGTCCTCTACGTCGCGGCGGGATTGGCCTGCGCGGCGGGAGCCTTTCTGTGAGTACGAACAGTCGAGTGAAGCGGGAGTCGCACGATGGCCAGTGAAGCCGAGGGAACCTTCGAGATCATCAACGCGCTGGGGCTGCACGCCCGGGCCGCGGCGCAGATGGTCAAGGTGGCCAATCGCTTCAAGAGCGAGGTCTTCATCAAGGCCTCCGGGCAGCGCGCCAACGCCAAGTCCATCATGGGCGTGCTGATGCTCGCGGCGGCCCAGGGCACCCAGGTGACCCTCACCTGCAAGGGCGAGGACGCCGAGGCCTGCTTGTCCGAATTGAAAAAGCTCATCGAGGACCGGTTTGGCGAAGCGCAGTGAGCGTCCAAAGGGGCGTTAGACTCCCCGTGAGGTCAGGAGAACCGTGAGCAGCCAGGCCACCCCTACACTCAGGTTGACGGGCATCGGCGCCTCCCCGGGCATCGCCGTGGGCCATGCCTTCATCCTGGACAGGAAGCGCATCCGCACGCCCAAGCTGCGCCTGGCGGACGCGGAGGTGGAGCCCGAGCGGATGCGGATGAAGACCGCCATCGACCTGTCCGACCGCCAGCTCGCGGAGTTGAAGGACCAGATCACGCGCACGGAGGGCAGCGACCACGCCCTCATCCTGGAAGCGCACCGGCTGATGCTCCACGACCCCATGCTCGTGGACGAGGTCAACCGCCTCATCGTGGAGGACCGCATCAACGCGGAGTGGGCGGTGCGGCGCACGGCCCGGAAGATCAAGCACCTCTTCGACAACATCCCGGACGAGTACTTCCGCGAGCGCCGCTCGGACGTGGACTACGTGGCCGACCGCATCATCCGCAACCTGATGGGCCAGGTGGTGGACGAGGACGTGGAGGTGCCCGCGGAGGCCATTGTCGTCGCGCATGACCTGCCGCCCGCGGACGCCGCGATGATGGCTCGCAGCGGACGCGTGGCGGGCTTCGTCACCGACCTGGGCGGACAAACGAGCCACACCGCCATCGTCGCCCGCGCGCGGGAGACGCCCGCGGTGGTGGGCGCGGGGCGCGCGAGCGAGCAGATCTCCCCGGGCGACCTGGTCGCCATGGACGGCACGCGCGGCGTGGTGCTGGTGAACCCCACGGAGGACCAGCTCGCGCTGTTCCGCGAGGAGCAGCGCCGCTACCTGGAGAGCGAGCAGTTGGCGCTGGCCACGAAGGACCAGCCCTCGGTGAGCACGGACGGCTTCCGCATCCGGCTCAACGGCAACATGGAGTTCCTGGAGGAGATCCCCTCGCTGCTGGCGCACGGCGCGGAGGGCATCGGCCTGTACCGCACGGAGTTCATGTTCCTGGACCGCAAGACGGCGCCCACGGAGGAGGAGCACTACCGCGCCTACAAGCAGGTGCTGGAGGCCATGGGCGGGCGCCCCGTCACCATCCGCACGCTGGACCTGGGCGGCGACAAGGTGCCGGGCAAGACGAAGCACGAGAAGGAGCCCAACCCGGCCATGGGCCTGCGGGCCATCCGCTACTGCCTGTCCAACCGGGAGCTGTTCCGCGTCCAGTTGCGCGCCCTGCTGCGCGCGAGCGTGCACGGCAACCTGCGGCTGATGTTCCCGCTCATCTGCGGCGTCAGCGAGCTGCGGGAGGCGCGCACGGAGCTGGAGGCGTGCCGCACGGCGCTGGGGCGGGCGGGAGTGCCGGTGGGCAAGCGCTTCCCGGTGGGCATCATGGTGGAGACGCCCAGCGCGGCGACCATCGCGGACCGGCTGGCGCAGGAGGCGGACTTCTTCTCGGTCGGCACCAACGACCTCATCCAGTACTCGCTGGCCATCGACCGTCAGAACCGCGAGGTGGCGTACCTCTACCGGCCGCTGCACCTGTCGGTGCTGCGCATGCTCCAGAACATCGTGGACGCGGCGAAGGCCGCGAACATCCCCGTCTCCATGTGCGGCGAGATGGCGGGCGACCCGCTCTTCACCCTGGTGCTCCTGGCGCTGGGCTTCGACGAGCTGTCCATGACGTCCGGGCAGATCCCGGTGGTGAAGCGGCTGATGCGCCGGGTGAGCCGGAGCGAAGCGGTGGAGATGCTCCAGGGCGCCATGGAGCTGACGACCGCGGAGGAGATCGAGCGCTTCGTGCGCACGGAGATGGACCGGCGCTTCGGCGGCGGCCAGGAAGGCTCGCTGCTGTCACCGGTGCGTGATGTTGAACCTGAGTCCGTGTAGGCCCTGCTCCCCCGCGTGAATGCGTGGGGGGAGGGGGTCGCCGTTTCCAGGCGGAGTGCACACGTTCGCCGGACACGGATGCAGGAGGCAGCAGCGTGTTCAAGCCAACGGACATTCAGCGGGGAATGGTGGTGCGGGACCGGGACGGAGAAGCGCTCGGCGGCATCGTCGCGGTGGATCCGCGCGGCTTCACCATCGGCAAGGGGCGCATCTTCGAGCGGGAGTACCCGGTGCGCTTCTCCGAGGTCGACGACCTGGACGGGGACGACGTCTACCTGCGCCGGGACCTGGCCAGCCTCCCGGGCGCCATCCTGGCGGAGGGCGCGCTGGACCTGGACGATGAAGCGCGCCACAACATGGAAGACGCCTCGCACGCGCCGCACCGGCCGGTGGTCTACACGCACGACCTGACGGGCGCGCTGGTGCCCATGGAGTAGCGGGCGTCCGCACGCACCGCTCGCGTCACTCGGGACGGGACTCCCCTTCACCGGTGGGGGGCCCGTCCTCGCTGTTCTTGCCCTCTGGCGGCTGCTCGTGTCGCCCGCCTCCTCCGTGCCGTCCTGCCTCGGGTGACAGCAGCCGGGAGAGGGGGCGCAGCACCACCAGCGACAGGAGCGCCAGGGCCACGGTGACGCCGGCCGCCACGTAGAGGCCCAGCCCGCAGGCCAGGCCCACCGCCGCCGTCAACCAGAGGTTCGCCGCCGTGGTGAGCCCCCGCACCGCTTCCCCGTGGCGCAGGATGACGCCCGCGCCCAGGAAGCCGATGCCCACCACAATCTGGCTGGCGATGCGGCTGATGTCCGCCCGCGTGCCGCTGGGGTCCGCTCCCATCCGGAGCAGCTCCTCCGTGTACACGCTGGAGAGCGTGAAGCAGCACGCCCCCAGCGCCACCAGCGTGTGCGTGCGCAGCCCCGCGGCCTGGTTGCGCGCCTCGCGCTCCACGCCCAGCACGCCGCCCAGCAGCGTCGCGAGCATCAGCCTTCCGATGAGGACGTGGGTTTCCACCGGACCGCGAGGCTACTCGCCCAGGTCGATCTTCTCGTCCTTGTCCGCGTCGTTCAGTTCGGGACTGGGCAGCGTGTCCAGCGTGGCCACCAGCAGCTTGTAGGACGGCACCACGTAGGGCTCCACCTCCTGGCCCAGCTCCGTCACGTACTGCTCCTTGCGCTCCACGTACTTCTTGTCCTCGGAGTCCCAGCTTCCGCCCGCCTCCGCGGCCCACACCTCCTGGCCGTCGCGGCAGCGGATGAGCTGCGCGCGCACCGCCACCTCCGCGCCGTCACCCACGCGCTTCACCGCCGGGTCCAGCCAGAGCACGCCCTCGATGCCCTCCACGCACTGGTCCTTGAAGGTGGGGTCCGTGGGGCGCTCGGGGAGGGACGTGTTGGCCTTCACGATGTAGTCCCGGTTCTGGTTCAGCCACTGCCGGGCGATGAGGCTCCACAGGTCGCCAATGTACTGCTGCCCTTGAGGGAACGGCTGCGTCACCACCGCCAGCCGCTTCACCTGCAGCCGGTCCACCGTCGCGTAGTCGGGACGCAGCCGCTGGCTCTTCACCGTGCTCGCGCAACCCGTGAGCACCATCAGGCCCAGCACCGCGCCCACCCGCTTGAACGTCCCCATGGCTTGAAGCTCCCGAAGAAAAGAACGGCCCCGCGCTTCCCTCAAGGGAAGGCGGGGCCGAAAGGTCCGGCGCGGATATTAAGCGCTTCCTCCGCGCTGTCAGGCGGCGCGTGTGGAGGACGTGTCACCGCCGGAGGCGGAACCGCCCTCTTGCGAACGTCCCGCGTCCTTCTGGCGCTTGTCGTGCATGAGCTGCATCACCGCCGCCAGCACCGTGAAGGACACCAGCAGCGTGGTGATGAGGCCGATGCAGGCCACGAGGCCCATGGAGCGCAGGCCGTTGTGGCTGGCCACCAGCAGCGCCGCGAAGCCCGCCACCGCCGTCAGCGTGGAGGACGCCACCGCCGCGCCCACGCTGCGCAGCGCCACCAGCGGGGACGTGCCCTCCAGGAAGCGGTGCAAGAGGTACAGGCCGTGGCTCACGCCGAAGCCCAGGAGGATGGGCAGGATGATGATGTTCATGAAGTTCAGGCGCAGGTCGAACAGCGCCATGAAGCCCATCATCATCGCCAGGCCCACCGTCAGCGGAATCACGGACGCCAGCGCCAGCTTCGCGTTGCGGAAGTCCGCGAAGTGCATCACGAGAATCCACAGCGCGGTGAGGATGACCGTGAGCTTCGCGTCCTTGAGCACCATGCGCGCCAGCGACGCGTAGAGCTGCGTGGCGCCCGCGGCGCGGAACTCCTTCTCCACCGGCGGGCCGGAGGGGCCGGCGTCCGTGAACTTGCCCGGCGTCACCATGCCCTTGATGGAGCTGGTCTGGTCCGCGAACTGGAGCATCTGCTTGCCGTCCCACAGGTCCACGCTCGGGTAGATGAACGTGAGGTAGCCGTGGTTCTCCGGGCTCGTCGTGGGCAGGTGCCGGAACTGCGAGGCGTAGATCTCCGGCACGTGGTGCACGTCGAAGGGGCGCGCCTCCAGCATCTTGAAGAACAGGGCCGCCTTCTCCTGCGTCTCCGGCGGCAGCGCCTTCACGTCGATGTCCTTCAGCTCCTCCTGCCACTCCTCCAGGATCTTCGTGTTCGCCTGCGCGATGCCCTCCGGCGGCACGAAGGTGAACAGGCTCATCACCTGGGAGATGGCGGGGCGCTTCTTCGGGTCGGTCGTCAGCTCCTTGTAGAGGGCCTCCGTCTCCGCCAGGTCCTTGGTGTAGACGGCGAGCGGGTCGCTGGCGATCTTGAAGCGCGCGTTGATTTCATCCTGCAGCACCACGGACGGCTGGTTCGCCGGCATCAGCGCGCGGGTGTTGTAGTTGAAGCGCACGCCGTACGGCAGCCGCGCGAAGAAGCCCGCGTCCGCCGGGGGCTCGCCGCTCTTCCACGGGATGGCCGCGCCGCACACCACCGCCACAATCACGCAGCCCACCGCCAGCACCAGGCCGGGGCGCGGGATGCGCAGCTCCTTGCCGGTCGCGCTGACCGCGGGCGGCGGCTTCATGATGCCGATGAGCTTCTGCGGCAGCTCCGGGTCGCGCCGGCCGGCCAGCGCCAGCATCGCCGGGCACCAGGAGAACAGCGTGAAGCCCAGCATCAGCGTGCCCGTGCCGGCCAGGAAGCCGAACTGGGAGAAGCCTTTGAACTCGCTCACCATCAGCACGTAGAAGGAGCCCGCCACCACCACCGCGGACACCAGCGCCGGGCGGCCCGCGTTGATGACCGCGTCGCGGATGGCCACGTCGTAGCGCTTGCCCGCGCCCAGCTCCAGGCGCGTGCGGAAGATGAAGTGGATGCCGTAGTCGATGCCGAACCCCATCAGGATGCCGCCCAGGATGGAGGTGATCATGTTGAGCTCACCCAGCGTCGCGTAGGTGAAGCCCAGCGTGTACAGCGTGCCCGCCACCGTGCCGCTCACCACGATGAGCGTGGGCGCCCACTTGCGGAAGAACGCGATGGTGATGGCGAAGATGGCGACGAGCGCGATGATGGTGACCGGCTGGAGCGAGTCCTCGATGGCGTACGAGTCGTCCACCGCCGTCTTGTAGGAGCCCGTGAAGCCGTAGGCGACCGTCTTCTTGTCGCCCATCTTGTAGTAGTCCTCCACCAACTGCACGCCCGCGGCGTTGCTCTTGGAGTACTGCTCCAGGTCCCCGCGCAGCTTGTCCACGTACTGCTTCGTCTGGCCAATCTGGTTGGTGTCCCACATCGGCTTGATGAGGAGCAGCAGCAGCTTGCGGTCCTGGGAGATGTAGTAGTCGTCCGCGATGCTCTTGTTGCCAACGCTGGAGTACTTGTCGACCAGGTCCTGCAGGTCCAGCTTCACCGGCTCCGTCTTCTTGATCTCGATGTAGAAGGGGTTCGCGCGGCGGATCTGATCCTTGAGGAACGCCATGATGCGGCGCTTGCCCTCGGCCAGGTCCTCCGTCTTCACGAACAACACCATGTTGTTCTGAACGAACTCGACGGGAATCTTGTAGGTGACGGAGCGCGCGTTCTGCTTGTCCTTGCCCACCATCGCGGCCACGTCGTCCGCGACCTTCTTGAGCGTGGCCTCGTCGTCACCGCGGAAGGTGAGCATGAAGAAGCCGCTGCCGCCCACCATGTCGATGACCCGCTTGACGTCCTTCACCTCCTGCAGGTCCTGGGAGATGAGGTCCAACTGGTTGGAGTTGATGGTCAGCTTCGACGTGCCCCACACCGCCAAGCCGAGCAGCAGCAACAGCACGGTCATCACGGTGCCGGGGCGCCGGACCAGCATCTCTGCGTAGGCCAGGGCGAGGCGGGGCGGGGGATGGGAGGAAGGATTGCCGCTCATGGGCGCGGGACCCTACCGCCGAACGTCCCCGCCCGGAAGCAAAGCCCGGGATGCCTGTCCGCCCTACCTCCGCGCGAGACAGGGCCTCTTGGCTCTCGGGAATAACCCCTCGACGCGTCAGGTCCCCGGGGGCGCCGCCAGGGGGACGACCTGCTCCTCGGTCCCACCCGTGGCGGGCGCGTCGCGGGGCGGCAGGAGGAAGGGGAGCGGGCTGCGCAGGAAGCGCAGGAACACGGCGCCCAGGAAGCGGGGGCCCTCGCGGACCGGCACGTCGCGGGCGCGCAGGGCCACGCCCAGGGCCAGCGCGAAGGACACGCCGAAGTTGACGACGCCCACGATGAGCACCCCCGCGGCGGCCGCCAGGAAGCCCGGCTCCAGCACGGCGGAGGGGCCCAGCGCGCACCCGGCCAGGGCCAGCGAGCCGAAGGCGAAGGTGACGTGCCGCACGTCCAGGGGGACGCCGAAGAAGCCGCCCACGCCCGGCGCCACCGCGAGCAGCACGCCCAGGGTGACGCTGCCGCCCACGCCCGCGGCGTGGTGCTCGAGCGCGTCCGCCACCCTGCGCGCGCCGTTCACGCCGAAGACCGCGCGCAGCACCCGGTGGTGGGCCAGCGCCTCCGGCAGGCGGCGGTAGACGATGAAGTTCTCGAACCAGCCCGCGGCCACGCTGGACGCCCACAGCAGCACGCCGGTGAGCGCGGCGTAGAGCAGCGTGGCGCTCTTCCAGGGGTGGAGCGTGTCCACGACGTGGCGGGCCTTCTCCTGCGACAGGAACGTGTGGCCCGTGAGCGACTGGAAGCCCAGCGCGAGCGCCACCGCGACGGGCAGCACGCAGCCCAGGTTGCCCAGGATGGCCGCCAGTTGGGAGCGGGTGACGCGCGGCACCAGCGCGGACAGGCGCTCCATGCGCCGGGCGCGGCTGTCCGGGCCGGTGTCCTCGCCCACCGCCGCCGCCAGCGTGGAGGCCGTCATGGACGGCTGCTTGGTGGCCAGCGTGAGGCCCAGCAACTGCATCACCACGAAGGCGCCCGCGTAGTTGAGCGCGACGAAGAGGCCCGCGAAGAAGGGGGCCAGCGGCAGGCCCGTGAGGACGAACTTCATCGCGGCGGCGAACGCGGTGAGCAGCCCGCCGCCCGCGGCCGAGTGCACCATGTGGTGGAACTCGGCGGGCGTGGAGGTGATGTAGTGCTCACCGGTGTTGCCGGTGCGCTCGATGATCTTCCGCGCCATCAGCCGCGAGTTGCGCCGCACCAGCGCGCGCACGGAGCGGTCCGAGTGCGCCAGCCGCAGCAGGTCCGACAGGAGCGCCAGCGCCTCGCGCCAGCGGGGCTCGCCGCGGGGCGCGCCCAGCACCCGCGCGATGGCCTCCATCCGGTCCAGGCCGCGCTGGATGCGCTCCAGCCGGTACACCAGGTCCACGCTGACGCCGGAGTCCTCCAGGTGCCGGGTGACGGTGCGCACCACGCCGCGGCAGTCCTCCACCGCGCGGGCCAGGTCCGCCAGCGCCTCCTGGGCCCCGTCGCGCGCCAGCACCGCGTCGGACACCAGCCGCAGCCGCAGGAAGGGGGACGCGCGGAAGGCCAGGTCCGGGGTGCGGTCGCGCACGTCCTCCGCCAGCCCCAGCCCCGCCACCTGCACGCCCAGCAGCAGCAGCGCGTCCATCAGGTCCCCGCGCACGCGCGAGGACGGGGTGGGCTCCGGTGGGGGCGGCTCGCCCACCAGCGCCGTCAGCCGCGCCAGCAGCATGGGGGACAGCGCGCCCAGCCACTCCGCGTCCTCCGGCACCGGGAACAGGCGCAGGAGCAGCTCCGACAGCTTGCCCGGCTCCGGCGGCGCGGGCAGCACGCCGCGCACGAAGCGGTCCGTCAGCTCGGAGAAGAAGCCGTTGCCCGCGCTCAGGCCCACCTGGGCGAAGAGCTTCAGGCCCCGGCTGCCCGCGCACACCCCCGCCACCAGCCGGGTGACGGACGCGCGCAGGGCGCTCTCCCCCTCCAGCACGCGCACCAGCAGGGACAGCCGGGAGTTCGCGGGGGACAGCGCGCCGTCGTCCACGTCCGTGAGGCCGTGGGCGGGGATGCGGTCGCGCATCCAGTGGATCCACCGCTCCACCCACTCCAGGCGCGGCTCCAGGCCCTCGCCGGGGACCTCCAGCAGCAGCCGGAGCAGGTCCCTTACCGCGGGGTGGCCGGGGGCCCGGGGCGCGTACTGGACGCAGAACGCGTCCATCTCACGGTCGGACGGGGCACCCCGGAGCTGCAGCCGCGGGGCGGGGGTCGAAACACTCATTCGCCAGGCGCTCCGGGGGAGGGGGAACGCCCCAGCCTACCCGGCCCGCGCCTCCCCCGGGAATCCGAAGGAGCGGCGAGGGCCGGGTCGCCCGGCTGCCCGGGGGGCGGACGGCTGGATTACTTCAGCTTCACCGAACCCAGCTCGTTGTTCTTGGCACGCATGGCGCCGAGCAGCCCGTCCCAGCCACCCTCCTTGAAGAGGGGGCGGACCTGGTCGTCACGGATGCCGGTGAGCATGGAGTCGCCCAGCACGGACACGTCCACGACCTTCCAATTGGAGCCCACCTTCTCCACGGCGTACTTGAGCTTCATCTCCTGCTTCTTCAGCGGGTGGTTGATGAAGATGGTGGAGCCCACGAGCGCCTTGTCGCCGGTCACCTGCGGCTCGTCGTAGGTGATGGAGTCCAGGTTCTTGAAGTTCTCGCGCACCTTGGGGAAGGCGATCTTCGCGAACAGGCTCTGGAAGAGCTGGGTGAACTCCTTGCGCTGGGCGTCCGTGGCCTTGGTCCACTCTTCGCCCAGCAGGAAGAGGCCCTGCTGGTCGCCGCCCAGGTTCTCCAGGGCCTTGAGGTCCTTCTCGTAGCGCACCGACTGCACCACGGTCTTCACCGGCTTGGTGATGGCTTCGGAAGCCTTGGGCGCGGCGAGCGCGGGCACGGCGAAGGTGAGGGCAACCAGGAAGGGAAGGGTGCGAATGCGTGCGTTCACGTTCATATGGGTCGGTGACCTCCAGAAGAAGGGCGCGGGTCCTGTAGCCCAGGGGAACGCCGCGCGAACCATTAAATTCATCCGGCGGGCGGGCACACCTGGGGCGTCAGGTCCGCCTGCCCGAAGGGCGCTTGCGCTGAATAAACCCCCGTGGCGACAGGTTTGACTCTGCTGGGACCGCACGTTTAGTGTCCGCCCTCTGCGCTGCGTCACCGAATTAGCGCGAAGCCCGAGAAGACATGCCTACCGACTTCCTGTTCACGTCTGAATCCGTCACCGAGGGCCACCCGGACAAGATCGCCGACCAGATCTCCGACGGTGTGCTCGATGCCATCATCGCCAAGGATCCGCAGGCGCGCGTCGCCGTGGAGACGCTCGTGAAGACGGGCCTCGCCATCGTCGCGGGCGAGGTGACGACGAATTGTTACGTGGACATCCCGAAGATCGTCCGCTCGACCATCACGCGCATCGGCTACACCGACAGCTCCATGGGCTATGACGGCCACACGTGCGGCGTCATGGTGGCCATCGAGGGCCAGAGCCAGGACATCGCGCGGGGCGTGGACAACAAGAAGGACCAGGGCGCCGGCGACCAGGGCATGATGTTCGGCTTCGCGTGCGACGAGACGCCGGAGCTGATGCCCGCGCCCATCCACTACGCGCACCAGCTCACCCGCCGCCTGGCGGAGGTGCGCCGCAAGAACCACCCGTGGATCCGCCCGGACGGCAAGAGCCAGGTCACGGTGGAGTACAAGGACGGCAAGCCGCTGCGCATCGACGCGGTGGTGCTGTCCACGCAGCACTCGGATGACGTCTCCAACAAGAAGATCCAGGAGGCCATCCGCGAGGACGTCATCCTGAAGGTCCTGCCGAAGAAGCTCATCGACAACAAGACCAAGTTCTTCATCAACCCCACGGGCCGCTTCGTCATCGGCGGCCCCATGGGCGACTCGGGCCTCACGGGCCGGAAGATCATCGTCGACACCTACGGCGGCATGGGCCGTCACGGTGGCGGCGCGTTCAGCGGCAAGGACCCGTCCAAGGTGGACCGCTCGGCCGCGTACATGGGCCGCTACATCGCGAAGAACGTCGTGGCGGCGGGCCTGGCCAGCCGTTGCGAGGTGCAGGTGTCCTACGCCATCGGCGTGGCGGAGCCTGTCAGCGTGATGGTGGAGACCTTCGGCACGTCCACCGTGCCGGAAGAGCAGATCGCCCGCGCCGTGCGCCAGGTGTTCGGCCTGCGCCCGCGCGAAATCACGGAGCACCTGGACCTGCTGCGGCCCATCTACCAGAAGACCGCCGCGTACGGTCACTTCGGCCGCTCCGAGAAGGAGTTCACCTGGGAGCGCACGGACAAGAAGGACGCGCTCCGTGAGGCCGTCGCCGCCCCCGCCCCCAAGGCGCGCACGCCCCGCCTGAAGGCGGTCTGACGCACCGGACGCACTCCGGCTGAGCCCACGCGCTCGTCTCCTTCCCGGGGGCGAGCGCGTTTTCATTTCCGGGCATCGCGCGTGCGTTGGCCGGGCGCGCACGGCGGGTGAATTGTTAGGACACGGCCATGCCGACTCCGGGTGCCGCGTCTGGCTGGCGCATCGTGCTGCTCACCGTGGCCCCCGCGGTGGCGCACGACTTCACGTTGGCGCTGAGGGCCCAGGGGCATGACGTGGTGGCGCTGGTGGTGCCCGCGGGACTCCGGGGTCTGCGCCCGCTGGACCTGGAGGGGTGGGCGGAGCTGGGGCGGCTCTTCGAGGCCGCGCCGCCGCCGGTGGACGTGCTGTGGGTGAGCGAGCGGGCGCACCTGACGCCCCGGCTGGCGGGCCTGAAGCCGGACCTCCTCCTGTGCTTCTTCTTTCCGTGGAAGCTGTCGCCGGAGGCGCTGGCGCTGCCGAGGCTGGGAGCGGTGAACGTGCACCCGTCCCTCCTGCCGCGCTACCGGGGGCCCTGTCCGCTGGGGTGGGCGCTGCGCGAGGACGCTCGCGAGCTGGGGCTCACCTTCCACCGCATGGACGCGAGCTTCGACACCGGGCCCGTGCTCGCGCGGGGGACGTTCCCCGTGGTGGACGAGGACACGGAGGAGGTCCTCTTCGAGAAGCTCCTGCTCTCGGCGCGCGGGCTGTTGCCCGGGGTGGTGGAGGGCGTGGCGCGGGGAGAGGCGGGCGAGCTCCAGGCGGAGGCGGACGCCACCTTCGCGCCCTTCTTCGAGCCGGCGTACCGGGACATCGACTGGCGCGACAGCGCGCGCGCCGTGCACTTGAAGGTGCGCGCGTGCCGCTTCGCCTGTTGGCGCGAGGGGCGGGGCGAGGCGAGGGCGGTGCTCCAGGGCCGCTGGGTCCGGGTGCAGCGCACGCGGGCGTGGCGGGGCGAGGACCCCCACGCGCGGCCGGGCACGCTGCTGGCCCGGCAGGGGGATGAGCTGCTGGTGCAGTGTGGAGACACGCCGCTCTGGGTGGTGTCGCACGCGCCAGAGGACGCCTGAGCGGGCCGCTGCCGCACGGCCCTGGGGCGGAGTGACGTGGGCCCATGGGTTGCAATGGCAGTCATCCCGGAAGGCAGAGGGGCCTTCCGTGAGGGACACGCTGACAGCGGCCCGTGCCGGTCCGCGTGCCAGAAAGACAGACATGGACACGAAGCAGCGACGTCAGCGCGGCATGACGCTGATTGAAATCATGGTCGTCATCACCATCCTGGGCCTCATCGCGGCCGCCGTGGGCGTGTCGGTGATGGGGCAGTTCGGCCAGGCGAAGCAGCAGCGCGTGGGGCTGGACTTCGGCTCGCTGGGGCAGGGCCTCCAGTTGTACGCGATGAAGAAGGGCCGGCTGCCGGACACCTCCACGGGGCTGCGCGCGCTGGTGGAGGAGAACATCCTCCCGGAGCTGCCGCGCGACCCGTGGGGCAATGACTACGTGTACACGCTGGACAAGGGCGTGCCGGCCATCGTGTCACTGGGCGCGGATGGCGCGCCGGGCGGCGACGGGGATGACCGGGACCTCTCGTCGCTCGACCGGGACGCGCGGTCCCGAGGGTGACGTGAGGAGGAAAGGGTGCTGCCCGAGTGGAGAAGCCACGATTGGGTGGCGTTTCAGGCCAGGAGCGGATTCGAACCGCGAGCCCCATGGTGGTGGAGCCTTACCAGAGCGTGTAGGGCCTCTCCGGCCGGGCAGCACCTCCAGGGACGCAAACGCCGCGAGAATCCTGACGGGGATTTTCGCGGCGGCGCCCTTTCAGTCCGCGGGGAAGGTCTCGAGCGTGAGGGACTCCGGCGGGACCTTCAGCTCGCGCGGCAGCTTGAGGACGCCGTCCAGGTAGCGCCAGCCGGTGCCGTCGTGGCGGAAGTCCGAGCGCTCCACGAAGGACTGGTCCCTTCCCTTCTCGAACACCCTGGCGAAGAAGAGGACGCGGGCGAGCCCCGAGTCGTCCGGCGGCTGGTGACCCATGACGACCAGCCCCGGGTACTGGTGGGCCTGGGCGAAGGCGCGCAGCTCGCGCACGACGTCCGCTTCCGGACGGGCCCTCATCGGGTGTTCAGGGTGGAGCGTCTTCCAGAGGTAGGCGGCGTCGCGCTGCGCGAAGGCGCTGTAGCGGCTGCGCATGAGGCGCTCGGCGTCCGGGGCTTCCGCCTCGCCTTTGTGGAAGGGGGCGCAGCACTGCTTGTAGCGCTGGCCGGAGGAGCAGGGACACAGGGGGACGGGGGGCATGGCGGGGGCCAAGCCTACCCGGCTTCCCCGCGTGGACGGTCGAATGGCGGACCCGGACCCCGGTGTGGGGAACCTTCGCGCTTGCGGGGCAGGGGGGCAGGGCATATCCCTGGCGGCCACGCCCCCTATGAGCCTGCTCGAAGCCATCGTCCTGGGTCTGGTCCAGGGTCTCACGGAGTTCCTGCCCATCAGCTCCACCGCGCACCTGCGCATCACGCCGGAGCTGTTCGGCTGGCCGGATCCGGGCGCGGCGTACTCGGCCATCATCCAGTTGGGCACGGTGGCCGCGGTGCTCATCTACTTCCGCAAGGACATCGTCGCGCTGGTGAAGGCGTTCGTCGTGGGGCTGGTGAAGCGGGACCCGTTCGGCACGCTGGAGGCGCGGCTCGCGTGGTTCGTGGGCGTGGGCACGCTGCCCATCGGCATCTGCGGGCTGGCGTTCAAGAAGCTCATCGAGACGCAGTTCCGTTCGCTCTACGTCATCGCGGGCAGCCTCATCGTGCTGGCCATCGTGCTGTTCGTCGTGGAGAAGCGCGCGTCGCACCAGCGCACCGTGGCGGACATGACGTGGAAGGACGGCATCCTCATCGGCCTGTGGCAGGCGCTGGCGCTGGTGCCGGGGTCGTCCCGGTCCGGCACGACGCTCACGGGCGGCCTGTCGCTGGGGCTCAAGCGCGAGGACGCGGCGCGCTACTCGTTCCTGCTGTCCATTCCGGCGACGACGCTGGCGGGCATCTTCGAGTTGAAGCACCTGCTGGAGGCCACGCAGCGTCCGTCGACGGTGGCACTGGTGGTGGGGACGCTGGTGGCCTTCCTGTCGGGCATGGCGGCCATCGCGTGGCTGTTGAGCTTCCTGAAGCGGCGCACCACCTTGGTGTTCGTGGTGTACCGCATCGCGCTGGGGCTGCTGCTGCTGGGGCTGTTGCAGGCGAACGTCCTCAAGCCGATGTCCGGCGTGGAGAACCTGGCGACGCCCGAGGCTCCGACGAAGCCTCCGGTGGAGAAGCAGATCACGGACTGAGGAAGGGGGAGGTCGTGCGCGTGCAGGCCCTGTTCGATGCGCTGGAGACGCGGCTGACGGCGAGGCCGGCGCGGACGTTCGAGTGGAAGGGCCGGGCGCTGCGAGAGGCCGCGGTGCTGGTGCCCCTCTTCGAGCGGGACGGCGTGCCCCACGTGGTCTTCACCCGGAGGCCCGCCACCCTGCGCACGCACGCGGGGCAGTACGCGTTCCCGGGCGGAGGCCAGGAGGCCCGGGACGTCACCCCGGTGGAGACCGCGCTGCGCGAGACGGAGGAGGAGCTGGGCATCGCGCGTACCCACGTGCGCGTGCTGGGCCTGCTGGACGAGACGCCCACCACGTCCGCGTACCGCATCCGCCCCTACGTGGGCGTCGTCCCGGGGGACGGGCGGTACGTGCCCAACCCGGTGGAGGTGGACCTGGTGCTGGAGGTGCCGCTGGCGCGCCTGCTGGACCCCACCATCCTCCGCGTGGAGCGGCACACGTGGGAGGGGATGGAGCACGACGTGCACTTCTACACGCACGGCGAGCACGTCATCTGGGGCGCCACGGGGCGCATCCTGCGCAACTTCCTGCAGTTCGTGGCGGAGGTGCCGGGCATCCACGACCTGCTGGACGCTCCCCCGCCTGCTGGCCGCTGAGCCACGAGGCCGTGCTGGCGGGCGGCCCCCGCGGAGGGCGCCTTGTCGCTCCGGAGGGCCGGTCCCACGTTGAGGGGGAAGCCTTCGAAAGGGCGCGTACGTGGACGGTGGCAATGGGGGCGGGGCCATGGAGGTGAGGGAGGCCGCGCTGGTGGCGCTGGGAGAGGCTCTGCGCGCCAGGGGGTATGCCTTCACGACGGTGACTCCGGAGACGCACCGGCGGGTGAACGCGCGGCCGGGGGCGAAGGTGGCCCATTCGGTCCGGGACGTGTTCGGGTGGAGCCGTCCCTTCGGGCCGGGCGTGCTGGAGCCGCGGATGGTGGCGCTGCTGGAGGAGGCGGGCGCGCTGGTGGACTGCGAGGACGGGACGCACCGCAGCCGGGTCCGGTTCTCCAGCCTGGGCGCGGGCCTGTATGTCCACTCCGCGTGGCCCACGTCGCAGCAGGACGCGGTGTTCTTCGGGCCGGACACCTACCGGTTCTGCGCGTTGCTCCAGCGGGTGCCGGGCAGCTTCCGGCGCGTGGTGGACCTGGGGTGTGGCTCCGGAGCCGGTGGCCTGTCGGTGGCGGCGAGGAGCGCGCAGGTGGTGCTCGCGGACCTGAACCCGTTGGCGCTGGAGTACTCGCGGGTGAACGCGAGGCTGAACGACGCGCGCGCGGTCCAGGCGGTGCAGTCGGACCTGCTGCGGGACGTGTCCGGCCGGTTCGACCTGATCATGGCGAACCCGCCGTACCTGGCGGACACGGACAAGCGCACGTACCGGGACGGTGGCGGCACGCACGGCACGGAGCTGTCGGTGCGCATCGTGCGTGAGGGCGTGGAGCGCCTGGAGCCGGGCGGGACGCTGGTGCTCTACACGGGCGCGCCGGTGGTGGACGGCGAGGACCTGCTGCGCACCGCGCTGGAGCCGGTGTGGCGGGGAGCGCCGCTCGCGGAGGTCCGCTACGAGGAGCTGGACCCGGACGTGTTCGGCGAGGAGCTGGAGAAGGCGCCCTACGCGGGCGTGGAGCGCATCGCGCTGGTGGCGCTGGTGGCGCGGCGGGGCTGAGGGCCGCGTCAGGGCGGCCGGCTCACGTCGCAGCGGCCGGTGGCCTGTCGCGCCAGGTCCTCCGCCACGGAGCGCAGCAGGCTCCCCAGGACGGGCGTGCCGGAGGACGAGGCCTCGCCTTGCGTGAGCCAGCGCGCCATGCGGCCCAGGCTCGCGGCGGTCACGACCTGGAGCCGCACCTCCACCTGCACCACGAAGTGCTCGTCCGCTCCGGGCCTCGCGTCCAGCGTCCAGGCCACGCGCTCCAGATCCAGCGTGCCCACGCCTCCTGTCAGCTCACGCCCGTCCAGCACGTAGCCGTCGCGGGTGAAGGCGAGCACCTGGGTGACTCGCGCGCTGTCCAGGTGCGCGTCGAACCAGAAGGCGCGGCGCCGCCAGAGCGTCAGCTCCACCTCCAGCTTTCCCGCGAGGCCCAGCCGCACCAGCCGGTCCAGCTCCGGGGAGATGAAGGCGCGTGCCTCCGGCCGGACCATCACGCGCTTCCCGGAGAGCGTCGCGGTGCAGGCCGCGGACGCCTCTTCCGCGCGCGCGCCGGACGCGAGCAGGCCCGCCGCGACGGCGAGCGCCGCGCCTTGCCCGCGCTTTGTGGCGTGCCTTCCCATGGCTCAGAAGGTCCGGTTGAACAGCAGGCGCGCCTCGGGGGTGAGCTGGGCCTTCTCGTCGAGGCGCCATGCGGCCTCGAAGCGCACGGCGTCACCGAGGTGGAGGCTTCCGCCCAGGCCCAGCCGCGGATCCGACCACGCGCTCGCGGCATGCACCGACCCCAGGTCCGCGAAGATGCCCAGGCCGTGCCAGCGGTACTCGGCGCTCGCGAGCACCGAGCTGTCTCCGCCCCGGAACTCCTTGAAGCCGAAGCCTCGCAGCGCGGTCCAGCCTCCCAGCGCCTCCTGCTTCTGGAGCGGCAGGTCGTGCCCCGTCGCGGCCCGCAGGCGCAGGCTCAGCCCCGTGTGCCAGTTCATGGGCACGTCCATGGCGACGTCGCCCACCAGCTTCCAGAAGCGCGCGTCCGCGCCGCCCGCGCCCGGGCCTTCACCCACCTCCAACGTCACGAAGCCGCGCAGCGCGGGCTCGCGCTTCCAGCTCTTGTGGCGCTCGAAGAGGGACGTCTCCGGCGTGCGGAAGAGGGAGCCCACGCGCGTGCCACGCTCCGCGGCGCCGCTGTACTCCAGCCGCACCACCGCGGAGCGGAAGCGCCCCTCGTCCACCGGCGCGTTCGGGAACGGCGGGTCGTCGCTCCGGAAGAGGCTGAGCGGCGGCGTGAAGGACTGGAGCGAGCTCATCGTGTCACCGCGCACCTCCACGCCCGCGAGCCACGACTCCGCCCAGCGCCAGGTGGCGAAGGCCGTGAAGCCCTGACGGCGGAAGTAGTCCCGGTCCGGCCGGTTGATGAGGAACGAGTAGAAGTACGAGTCGAAGTCCCCCAGCCGCCAGCGGTCCAGCGTGTCGATGAAGTCGTGCACCTGCGCGCCGAGCTCCTCGATGCCCAGCCCGGGCAGTTGCACCTTGGCGCCGCCCAGCAGGTTCACGCGGCGCTGGCTGCGCGTGCCTTCCGGGTCGTCCGGGATGCGCTGTCCGCCCAGCCGCAGCGGGATGAAGAACGCGCCCTCCAGCGTCGTGTGCACGCGGTCCCGCGGGTCGAAGATGCGCAGGCTCGCGGACAGCCCCGGGGCGAAGCCCGTCACCTGCGTGTGCACGGGTAGCAGGTCCACGTCCAGGTCCGGAGGACGCGGGCGCACGTGGACGATCAGCCGCTTCCCCTCCAGCGAGAGGCCGTCGCTCCCGGCGCCGGAGCCTCCGTGGAACATCCGGCTCCAGCCCAGCTCGAACTCCACGCGCTCGTGGCGCCGCGACCCGCGGCGGGGCTCCTCCTTCGTGCGGTAGTGCCGCGTGCCGTCGGCCTCGCGCTCCTCGACGATGCGCACGCGCGTGCGGTCGTCCTGGAGGTCCTCGCTGTCCACCGCGCGCAGGAAGGGCAGCCGCGACTCCAGGCGCTCCATGGCGCGGCGGGCATCACTCCGGAGGAAGACGTCGCCGGGCTCCAGGCCCAGGGCCTCCCGCACGCGCGAGGCCATCGGCTCGTCCACGCCGCGCACCTCCACGGACTCCAACCGGCCTTCGTCCACCGTCACGACCAGCCGGCCCGCGGGGGACAGCGTGGCGGACACCGTCGCGAGCAGGTAGCCGTCGTCCTCGCGGAGCGTCTTGAGGAGCCGGTCGAGCGCGGCGTCCAGGCCCCCCAGCATGATGCCGGGACGGAACGCACCGCCCTCCCTCCGCGCCAGCCACGTGCGGGGCGGGCGCGGCGCGGGGCAGGGGCTGACGACCTTCACCCTCCCGTGGCGCTTGTGGACGCGCAGCGTGGTGAGCTCGTCCTCCGCGTCGTCCTCGTCGAGGGGAGGGGAGGACCGCTCGAACAGCGCATCCCACAATTCGTCGGGCCGGAGGTCCTGAAGGCCTTCGAACTCCACCGACGTGAGCGTGGGGTTCTCCTGCAACGTCACCTCGAGCAGGGCCGGACCGGGGTCGCTGACGCGAACGCGGGGCTCCATGCGCGCGAAGAGGCCGGTGCGTGCCAGGCGGTGCAGCAGGGACTGCACCTGCGTGGCCGTCAGGGGACGCGAGGTCTCCTCCGTGGCAGGCGCGCCGACGAGCTTGCGGACCTGCGCGTCCGTGAGCCGCTGGAGCCCGCGAAACTCCAGCCCCGTGGGCGTGAGTCCCCGGCCATCGACCTCCACCTGCAGGGCCCCCAGGACCGTGGAGTCCGAGAGGTCGCCATCGTCCTCGGTGAAGCCCTCCGGGCACGTCGAGTCGCTGGAGTCCTGCGCGGTGACGGTGCCCTCGGATGAAGTGCCGGAAGGGTTGCCCTCTTGAGCGTGGCGGAGCGTGTCGTCGGCGGTGGAGGTGCCGGCCGCGTTGCGGTCCGAAGGTGCGGAGGAGCCACCGGCATCCGGTGGGGTTTGGCCCATGGCCGTGAGCGAGATGAAGCAGAGCGCCAATGCGAGACGGTTCATGGAGGGCGGCAGGAGCATGCTCCGTTCCAGGTGGGGCCTCACGGCAAGTGCCCGGAACGACGGAGGGCGAGCAGTCGGGCGGATGTCATGGACACATCCGGATGTGTCGGGCGGTTGTGGCCGTGACATCGCGCGGCTCACGAGGAGACGGGCAGACCCAGGGCCTTGATGCGCCGGTAGAGGTTGCCCCGGTCCACCTGGAGGAGGCGCGCGGCCCCGGCGATGCTTTCACCTTCTCGGAGCGCGGCGCGGATGAGGTCCCGCTCGAAGTCCTCCACGAGCTCGCGGTAGCTCTTGTCCCCCAGCGCCCTGCGCGGCGCGGGCGCGGTGCCCGTGGGAGCCGCCACCGCGTCCGGTCCCAGCTCCAGCGGACCGTCGCCCCGGAGCAGGTTCAGCCGTTCGATGACGTTGCGCAGCTCGCGCACGTTGCCGGGCCACGGGTAGGCGCGCAGCGCGGTCTCCGCTCCCGGCGCGAGCACGAGCGGCGTCCTGGGGCCCGCGAGCTCCGCGGCGAAGACTCGCGCGAGGGGCAGCAGGTCCTCGGGGCGCTCGCGCAGCGGCGGCAGGTGCAGCGGCAACACGTTGAGCCGGAAGAAGAGGTCCTGCCGGAACCGGCCTTCCTTCACCGCGCGGCCCAGGTCCTGGTGCGTCGCCGCGAGGATGCGCACGTCCACCGGCACCGGCAGCGTGCCGCCCAGCCGTTCGACCTGACGTGTCTCCAGCACGCGCAGCAGCTTGGCCTGGAGCTCCAGCGGCATGTCCCCCAACTCGTCGAGGAACAGCGTGCCGCCCTGCGCCTGTTCGAAGCGGCCCGCGCGCCGCGCCACCGCGCCGGAGAAGGCGCCTCGCTCGTGGCCGAACAGCTCGCTCTCCAGCAGGGTGGAGGGGATGGCCGCGCAGTTGACCGCCACCAGCCGGCCCTTGCGCCCGGAGGCCTTGTGCAGCGCCTGCGCCACGCGCTCCTTGCCGGTGCCTGTCTCGCCGGTGATCAGCACCGCCGTGTCGCTGGGGCCCACGCGCGCGATGAGCTGGCGCAGGGACTCCATGGCCGGGCTCTCGCCCACCAGGTTCCCCGGCTGGGCCAGCGCGTCCAGCAGACGCTCGCGCTCCTCGCGCAGCGCGCCCAGGGCCAGCGCGTTGTGCAGCGCCGTGAGGAGGCGCTCGGGGGACGGAGGCTTCTCCACGAAGTCCGTGGCCCCCAGCTTCAGGGCCTGCACGGCTTCGGAAGGAGAGGCTTCGCCGGACAGGACCACCACCGGGACGGGCAGGGGCTTGGGCAGGCGCGCGAGCAGCTCCAGCCCCGTCTCACCGGGCATGCGCAGGTCCAGCAGCATCAGCGCGGGCGTCGCGTCCGGTGCTTCGAGCAGGCGTGAAGCCTCCGCCGTGGAGCGGGCCTCCACGGTGGAGAAGCCTCCGTCTTGCAGCAGCCCTCGCACGGCCCGGATGACGCCGGGGTCGTCGTCGACGATGAGGATGCGGGCGCCGGTCTTCATGCGGTCACCTGGGAGGCATCGGAAGGCAGCACCACCTGGGCCCGGGTGCCTCCCCGGGCGCCGGGCTCCAATCTCAAGGTGCCGCCGTGCTCGTGGGCGATCTTCTGCGCGATGGGCAGGCCCAGCCCGCTGCCGCCCGGCTTGGTGCTGAACAGGCCCCGGGTGAGGGCAGGGCCCTCCAGCACGCCCGGGACGCCGCTGCCGCCGTCGCTCACGGTGACGTGCACCCGGCCGTCCGCCGCTTCGTGCAGCGCGACGTGGACGGGTGGGGCGCCGGAGGGTGAGGCCTCGGTGGCGTTCTTCACCAGGTTGCCGAAGAGGCGGCGCAGTCCGTCCGGGTCCGCGCGCAGGGACACCTCCTGGCCGGGGTCCAGCACCACGGGCACCGGCGACGTGCCCGCGTACAGCGCGCACACCTCCGCGAGCAGCGGACGCAGCGCGACGTCCTGGAAGCGGGGGGCGGGCAGGCGCGCGAAGGTGGAGAAGCTCTGGGTCATGCGCATGAGCAGGTCCACCTCCTCCTGGAGGAGCGCCACGGCTTCGGCGAGGCGCGTCGGGTCTGGCGGGGTGTCGGCATCCCGAGGGGACAGACGCGCGAGCGACAACCTCATTGCGGTCAGGGGGTTCTTCAACTCGTGGGCGAGCGCCCGGGCCACGTCCTGCCACGCGGCGATCTGCTCGGCGGCCTTGAGGTGTTCGCGCTGGTCCAGCAGCTCCTGGCCCATGCGGTTGAACTGGCCCAGGAGGAACTGGAGCTCGTCGCGAGCGGGCTCGGGCACGGGCAGGCGGACGGACAGGTCTCCGCGCGAGTAGGCCCGCATGCCGTCCAACAGCGTGGCCATGGGGCGCGTGAGGACGCGGCCCAGGAGCACGGCGGACACGGCCAGCACGACGGCTGCGATGGCGCCCACCGCGGCGATGAACACGGGCACGCGGCGCACCAGGGCCCGCCGCGCCAGCTCCGCCTGCGCCAGGTTCAACCGGGCCTCGTCGAGCGCGTCCGGCGGCAGCCCCCGGCGGCTCAGCTCGTCGGAGACGTCGTCGAGCACGGCCTCCACGGGCGCGATGGAGATGGAGAGCACGCGCTCCAGCACGCCCTGGGCGAGGGCGCCCAGCAGCGCCAGGGGGATGAGGCCCGCGAGCAGCATCACCGCCAGCAGGCGCCGGCGGAAGCGGAACGGAGGCGGGGGAGGGCCTCTGGATGGCGCACGGCTCATGGCGAGCTGTTCATATCGCGGAGCGTGCATCGTTCGCGTGGACGCGGACTCCTGAAGGGGAACCCCGACTGGAAACCCCATGCGCCCTTCCCTGAAGTCGCTCGCGTTGACGGTGGTCTTCCTGATGGGCCTGCTGGTGGCCCGTCCCGTCCAGGCCCAGGACCCGCTCCGTGGGCGTGAGTCGCTCCGCGAGCGCATCGACGCGTTCGTGCGCGCGGAGCAGAAGCGGCTGGGGGTGCCGGGGCTCGCCGTGGGGGTGGTGAGTCACGGCCGGGTGGTGCTGGCGAAGGGATATGGGTTCGCGAACCTGGAGCACCAGGTCCCGGTGGAGACGGACACGCTCTTCCAGTCGGGGTCGTTGGGGAAGATGTTCACCGCGACGGCGGTGATGCTCCAGGTGGAGGCGGGGCGCGTGTCGTTGTCCGACAGCGTGACGAAGTACTTCCCGGACGCGCCCGCGACGTGGAAGCCCATCACGGTGCGCCACCTGCTGACGCACACGTCTGGCATCAAGGACCTGGAGGGGCTGCTCGACGAGCGCAAGGACTACACGGAGCAGGGGTTCGCGGAGTTCATCTACTCACTGCCGTTGCAGTTCCCGGCGGGGCTGCGGTGGAGCTACAGCAACTCCGGCTACGTGCTGCTGGGCATCCTGGTGAACCGCGTCGCGGGCATGACGTACCAGGAGGTCCTGGGGCGCCAGGTCTTCAAGCCCGCGGGCATGAAGACGGCGCGAGGCATCAGCGAGGCGGACGTCATCCCGAACCGCGCGGCGGGTTACCAACTGGTGGGTGGCGTGGTGAAGAACCAGCGCTGGGTGTCGCAGTCGTTGAACACGACGGGGGATGGCGCGCTCTACTGCTCGCTGAAGGACATGCTGGCCTGGGAGGAGGCGGTGGAGAAGCGGGACATCCTGTCGCGGGGCAGTTGGAAGGAGATGTTGTCACCGGCGAAGTTGAACAGCGGCGCTCCCTGGCCGTACGGCTTCGGGTGGGAGGTGCTGGAGCGCAACGGCCAGCCGCTGCACCAGCACACGGGAGCGTGGCAGGGGTTCCGGACGGCCTACGCCCGCTTCCTGGGGGACGGGCTGTCCATCGTGGTGCTGGCGAACATGGACCGGTCGAACCCGATGCTGTTCGTGGAGGGCATCGCGGCCATCGTGAATCCGGCGCTCGCGGTGCCGCCGCTCAAGCCCATTTCGGACACGGAGCCGGAGGTCACGGCGTTTCTCACGGAGCTGTTGGAGAAGACGCGGCAGGGAGCCTGGGAGCCGTCGATGTTCGCCTACGTGCCGGACCGGTACTTCGAGGAGGCCGGGCCGGTCTTCCAGTCCCTGTTGCAGACGCTCGGACCCGCGGGGCCGCTGGTGCTGGCGAAGCGGGAGACGAAGGGCGACGACCGCATCTACACGTACCTGGTGCAGTTCGGCACCGCGACGTGGCGGTACCGCGTGGGCCTGACCGCCGACAACCGGGTGACCCTGTTCACCCTCCAGGTGAACTGAAGCGAACTTGTAACTGCGGCTTACAAGTTGCCATCCCGGCTCCGTCGAGGATGGCAACGTCCTCAGAACTGCAGGTACACGTACGGCCGGGTCTCCAGCGTGGACAACTGGCGGATGCCTGCGACTCGAACACGGGGCGTTAGCGCCGGGATGCCGTCGAATACTGCGTCTCCATCTACAAGACGCCGCAAGACTGGCGTGTCTCCTGGCCCATCCGGAGCTTCGTGGGAGAGGAGTCCGGTTGCCGGCCTGCCTATGGCGGCGTGGATGACGAGGAGTTCGGATCCGATGTGCCCATCTTCGGGTTCGCTCACAACCATCCCTGCGGAACCCCTGTCAGCAGCCGCGACCTGAAGGTCTTTCCCGCGATGAGGATGGAGCAGGGCGGATGGGTGGTCGTGACCTATGGCGCGACCCCCAGCGGGAAGCTGATCAGGGACTCGCGTGGTGAGTTGGTTCCGGCCTGGGGATGGCTTGCCACAGGGCATCGGGACTCACCCCGCTTCTACAAGTGGAATCAGGCCGGCTGGATGTACCGGTGGCATGAGCAACGCAGGGACTGGGAACGGGTATCGACCTGCCAGCCCGGGACGCCTCCTGGCCCTCTCAGCCCTCGTGGAGGTCCTCCGGAATGCATCCCCGCGTTGGAGTGGTAGAAGGTTCACGGCTCCACTCGAGGAGACGCCCATGCTGAGACCCCACGCCCTGCTTCTCCTCGTGTCGCTTCTCCAGGACGGAGGAACGGAGCCGGCCCGGTCAGCGCATTCCATCGTGAAGAACCCCGCGTTTCCCGCTGCCTCCGCAGGCTCGGATGCGGGAGTGCGCGCGCCCATTGTCGCGGAAGGCATCCAGTGGCCTGACGACCTTCAGCCCCTGGCGACCCTGGACGGGCCCGCGGTCCTGGCCGCGCACGCAGCATTGCAGCGGAGGCTCTCCCGCTATCCCAAGGAGTACGCCAGGAGTTGCGCCTTCTCGGCGAAGGGAATGGAGGTCATCGTGGGTGAGGAGCGGGGGATGTACTTCGTCCGCATCAACCCTCGACCTGACAGGTGCGGATGGGCACCCGGCACCGTGCTCGCGTTCGACGAATTCGAGCTGTACGCCGTCTCACCCGAGGGAAAGGTGTTGGCGCGGTATCCGTACGTGCCCTGAGCGAACGGTGCGTCCTCAGAACTGCAGGTACACGTACGGCCGGGTCTCCAGCGTGGACAGTTGGCGGATGCCCAGGCCCAGGAGCACCAGCACCACCGCTCTCGCGGGCGCGGGCAGCTTGAGGAAGACGAGCGCCGCCGTGTCGTAGAGCTTCATGGGCAGCGTGTGCGCAATCACGGCGATGGCCAGCATGCTCCACACCAGCGGGCCCACGTTCGCCAGGCCTGGGATTCCCGCCAGCATCCGCGCGTAGAACTCACCCGCGTGCGCCATGTCCGGCGCCCGGAACACCACTCGCGTCAACACCACCAGTGTGAACGTGGCCAACATCCCGGCCGCCACGCGCACCGGGCCCGGCTCCTGCTGCTTGCCCTTGAACCACCACCAGCACCGCACCCCGCACAACGCCACGCCGTGCACCGCGCCCCAGACCGCGAAGCGCCAGTCCGCCCCGTGCCACAGGCCTCCCAGCACCATCACCATCATCAGGTTGAAGCACACCCTCGGCTTCGACCGCCGGTTGCCGCCCAGCGGGATGTACAGGTAGTCCCGCAGCCATGACGACAGGCTCATGTGCCAGCGGTTCCAGAACTCGAACAGGTTCTTCGCCAGGTACGGCCGCGCGAAGTTCTCCGGGAACTTGAACCCGAACAGCGACGCCACCCCGATCGCGATGTCCGAGTACCCCGAGAAGTCGTAGTACAGCTCCAACGTGTACGCGACCGCCGCCACCGCGCACTCCGCCGACGAGTACGCGTGCGGACTGCCGAACACCGGATCCACGATGCCGCTGCCCAGCACGTCCGCGATGACCAGCTTCTTCACCAGCCCCACGGCGATGCGGAACAACGCCTTGTTCCCGTCGTCCGACGACAGCGTGGGCACCTCCCGGAAGTGCGCCATCAGCTCCGACGCGCGGACAATCGGGCCGCTCAACACGCGCGGGAAGAACAACATGTAGAGCAGGTGCTCCACGAACGAGTGCTCGGAGCTCGCCTTCCCCTTGTACACGTCCACCGTGTAGCTGATGGACTGGAACACGAAGAACGACAGGCCCACCGGCAACAGGAGATGGAACGGCTCCGGCCGCACCTCCACGCCCCACGGCCCCAACAGCGACGCCACCGTCCTGCGCAGCAGCTCCAGGTACTTGAAGCCCGCCAGCAGCCCCAGGTTGGAGACGATGGACAGCACCACCAGCGCCTTGCGCAGCCCCGGCCGCTCCGTGGCCCCCATCCCCTTCACCAGCAGGTGGTCCACCGTCACCCCCGCGATGAAGATGAACAGCGGCACCAGCTTCACGACCAGCTCGCCGGGCGGCATCCCGCCCACGAACGCCGTCAGCGGCACCTGGAGGAACGACACGTAGACCAGCAGGCTGGCCGCCAGCAGCAACAGCATCCGCGGCCAGTAGTGCCGGTGCACCGCCCAGTAGAGCGCGAACACCGCGATGACGAAGACGACGTACTGGAGGCTGTGGGACAGCACGGCTCAGGGCGCTCCCGCGGCGGAGGCCGTCGGCTCGCCGCCCTTCTTCGTGGACTCGTACGCCGCCATCAGGTCCTTCACGAACGCGTTCGCCAGCACCGCGTACCCCTGCGGCGTCAGGTGCACCCCGTCCGCGTGGCCCAGCGGCTCCGGCTGGCGCTGCCAGCGCTGCATGGAACGCTCACCGCCCATCGCCGCGCGCGCGGACCAGTACGCACACCCGGCGTCCTTCGCCACCAGCGGCAGCGTGTTCAGCACCTTCGAAAGCGACGGCGCCTCATCCCACCGGCCGTTCGCGTCCTGCTGGAGCCGGTCCGTGGGCCCGATGAGCAGGCACTCCGCCCCCGTCGCCTTGCGCATCCGCGCAATCAACGCCGCGTAGTCCTGGCGCAGCCCGTTCGCGTCCAACCCCGGCAGCTCCGCCTCGTTGGTGCCGTACCAGAACACCAGCAGGTCCGGACGGCGCGCGGTCAACTGCGCGTCCATCGCCGACGCATCCATGTCCCGCGCCGTGAACGCCGTGGCCCCGGGCAACCCCAGCGCGTCGTACACCAGCCCCGGCGTGTCGTATTCCAGTGACGCGCCCAGCACCGTCGCGCTCCCGCCCCCCTCCGGCACCTTCACCTGGACCGAGTGCGCCACCCCCGTCACCGGGAACGAGCGGATGCGCACCGTGGGCTGCGTCAGCGGCTCCGGCGGTGGCGCCTCCGGCGGAAGCTCCTCGCCGTCCACCGTGATTTCAGGCGCCGCGGCCCCCGGCGCGTCCAGCGCGTACAGGTCCAGCCGGCCCTGGCGGTTCTTGTCCTCCGCGCAGCCTTCACAGAAGGAGATGCCCAGGCTCGCGCCGGGCGCGCCCACCGCGCGGATGCCGGTGAGCCCCCAGATGCTTCCGGAGGCGCCTCCGGGCGTGCTCTTCGCGTCCTCCACCGTCCACGGGCCGTCCAGCGTGCGCGTCACGCGCGCCGCCTCCAGCCGGGACGACGGCTTGCCCGCCGCGATGAAGCCCCGGCCCGCGTCACCGAAGCGCTTCGTCAGCGCGTCGCGGACCTTGTCGGAGAAGTAATGCGCCGCCGTGTGCGACGCGCCGAGTTGCGCGATGCCCACGCGCAGCTTCGCGCCGGACTCGCGGCGGGCCAGCGACTCGAACGTGCGGCGCAGCGCCGGGGTCGCGTCCCGCAGGCCGGTCATGTCCGTGCCGGGCACGCGCGGCGGA
This sequence comes from Corallococcus sp. AS-1-6, assembly GCF_020037015.1. Classification (GTDB taxonomy): domain Bacteria; phylum Myxococcota; class Myxococcia; order Myxococcales; family Myxococcaceae; genus Corallococcus. The sequence continues at coordinate 110,750 of NZ_JAIQDE010000027.1, forward strand.
TGCGTGCGCGCGAAGGCCCGCTGCAGCGCCAGGTCGAACAGGTGGCCCAGCAGGTTGGAGCCGCGCACGCGCGGGTGCACCAGGTCCTCCAGCATCAGGCCGGACTCCAGCCACTTGAGCGCGGAGCCCTCGCCGCCCATCGCCGCCAGCGTGTCGTAGAAGGCGCAGCCTCCCGCGCGCGCCTCCTCGCGGAACACCTCCGCCACCTCCGCCGAGTGCCGGCGGGTGATCAGCTCGCCGCTCAGCGTGCGCACGCCCGCGTCGATGGGCGACATCACCAGGCACGCCGCGTCCGGCACCGCCGAGCGCACGCGCGACACCAGCTCCTTCATCTGCGTGCGGACCTCGTCCAGCGTGGTGCGCTCGCGCGAGAGGAAGAACGCCTCGTTGCCGCCCACCATCAGCACCACCAGCGACGGCTTGCGGTGCTTGAGCTGCGCACGGAACGCCTGGGGCTGCGCGCGCAGGTACACCTCCGCCATGCCGCCCAGCAGGCCCACCGTGTCGTAGACGACGCCCGGCGTGCCCGACTCCACCGACACACCGTGCAGCTCCGTCTTGCCGCTGGCGGTGAGCGTCAGCGTCTTCGCGCCCTCGGGAATCCGGAGCCGCGCGAAGGCGGCCTCCGCCCTGGGCCCGAACGCGCGCGTCTGGATGCGCTGCGTGTTCTTTCCGTCCACCGCCACCTGCACGGCGCCGTTGGCGGGCTGGGCCAGGAAGAACAGCTCCGCCTCGCGCGCGCCCTCCACCGAGTAGCGGGTGGCCTGCGCGGGGCCGCTCGTGGAGAAGGCCACGCCCGTCCAGCCCACGCGGTCCCTGGGCCAGTGCGTGTCCACCAGCCGCTCCATCTTCCAGCCGTCAGTGCTCGCGGTGCCCGCGCGCGTGGCGCGGCCGGCGCTCGCCAGCCGGTGGATGTAGAGGAAGCCCGGGCCGCCCGAACCGAAGCGCTCCTGGAGCCGGTCGCGCACCACGTCCGTGATGTAGTCGGAGGCGATCAGCGAATCGCCCAGGTGCACCACCCGCACCGGCGTGCGCCGCGTGTCCGCGCGCAAATCTCCCAGCGCCTTCATGAACGGCGCCAGGCCGTCCTCTTCACAGGTCCCGTCCGCGCGCGTCTTGCGGCAGTTGAGCTCGATGTCCACGTGCTTCGCGCCCATCCGCTCGCGCAGCGCCTCCAGCTCCCGCGCGGTCGCCAGCGTGGGGGCGCTCAGCTCCTCCAGGCCGATGCCGGGCACGGCCGGGGCTTCCCCCACCTGCGGGCCCGCCCGCGGATCCGTGTCGTTGGCGGCGGTGTCCGCCTCCGCGACCGCGGCCGGCGGGGCGTCCGGGACCATCGTGTCCGAGGGCGGGCGCGGGGCCTTCACGCCGCGCAGGGACGCGGGCAGCGCGATCGCCGCCAGCTTGGGCCCGAGCGAACCTTCCTGACGGAGGCTGGGGAGGGGGCGGTACTTCTCCGGCAATGGCGCCAGGGACAACCCCACCGCCAGCAGCACGGTGAAGGCCAGCGTCCATCCGGTGGATGTGGGCTTGAGGCTCAACGCCGGGGCATGAGACTGGCTTTTCGGGGGCGGGTCAAAACTCTGCCCACATTGTCGCGCCCCATCCCTCGGAGGGCAGGCGGCCGGGCCCCCTTCACATCGTCGGGCCAGATGGGAGACGGTGGGGCATGGGACAGAGCTCAGACTCCTCGAAGACGCCGACCGTGGTGCTGACGAATCCGAAGGGGTTGTTCGACCCGGCGCCCTATGGCTTCTCACACGTGGCGCAGGTCGCGCCCGGCACCCGGCTGATCTTCCTGGCGGGGCAGGGGGGAGAGCGTGAGACGGGCGCGCTCGAGCCCGACTTCCGCCTCCAGGTGCGGCAGGCGTTCAGGAACATCCGGACGGCGCTCGAGTCCGTGGGAGCGGGCGTCGGTGACGTCGCCAAGCTCACGATGCTCGTGGTGGACCACACGGAGGAGAAGCTGCGCATCATCGGCCCTGAACTGGACGCGGCCTGGAACGGCCGCATGAAGCCGACCTGCACGCTGATTCCCGTCCCCCGGCTGGCACTGGACGGGATGCTCTTCGAGGTGGAGGCCATCGCGGTCCTGCCAGCCTGAGCGGCGAGCAGCCCCCTTCCTCCGCTGGCGCGAAGCGCTATGGTGCGCCGCCGTGCGCGCCGGGCCGGGCCCGACGTGCCCCTAGGAGCTCGCACCCGCATATGGCCCTCTATCCCGTCATCATGGCCGGAGGCTCCGGCACCCGCTTCTGGCCGCTGTCCCGCCAGGCCCGTCCGAAGCAGTTCCTCCCGCTGGCCTCCAAGCAGCCGCTGCTCACCGACACCGCCCAGCGCCTCAAGGGCCTGGCGCCGGTGAAGAACACCTTCATCGTGTGCGGCCCCGTGCACGCGAAGACGGCCGCGAAGCTGGTGAAGGGGCTGCCCAAGGGCAACCTCCTGGTGGAGCCCGTGGCGCGCAACACCGCGCCCGCCATCGCGCTCGCCGCGCTCCAGGTGGCCGCGCGCGACCCCCAGGGCGTGCTCGCGGTGCTGCCGTCGGATCACCACGTCGCGGACGTGAAGGGCTTCCAGCGCACGCTCGCGGAGGCCGCGCGCATCGCGGAGGGCGGCCACATCGTCACGCTGGGCATCAAGCCCGCGCGCCCGGAGACGGGCTACGGCTACATCCAGGTCGGTGACGCGCTGGAGGGCGGCGGCCGCCGCGTGAAGGCGTTCAAGGAGAAGCCCGACCTCAAGACGGCGCAGGAGTACCTGGCCGGCGGCGACTACCTGTGGAACGGCGGCATCTTCGTCTTCCGCGCGGACGTGATGCTGGCGGCCTTCCAGAAGCACATGCCGGAGATGCAGAAGGGCCTGGACGCGCTCCAGAAGGCCGCGGGCAAGCGCACCTTCCCGGCCGTGCTCAAGCGCGTGTTCCCCAAGCTGCCCTCCATCTCCATCGACTACGGCGTGATGGAGAAGGCGGAGAACATCGCGGTGCTGGACGGCGACTTCGGCTGGTCCGACGTGGGCTCCTTCGCCGCCATCCCCGAAGTGCGCCCCGCGGACGCGCAGGGCAACGTCGTCTCCGGCGACGCGGTGCTGGTGGACTGCACCAACTGCGTGGTGCTGTCCGACAAGCGCACGCTGTCCGTCGTGGGCATGCACGACGTGGTGGTGGTGGACTCCGGTGACGCCGTGCTCGTGGTCCCCAAGGACCGGAGCCAGGACGTCCGCAAGGTCGTCGAGGCCCTCAAGGCGAAGAAGCGCACCCGCCTGCTGTAGGCCTGGAGGCGACTCCGCCTCCTGTTTCACTCCACACGTTTCTTCCCGGGGGGCCCTGTCGTTTCTACAGGGCGCCCTGGTTCGTTTTGCGGGGTTTGCTGGCACTCGCGGGTGTTGGAGTGTCGCCGCGCGGACGAAAGCGGGCCCCGCGCACGAGGCGCGCGGGTTGCAAGTCCATGCCGGGTCCGCCCCATTTCCGGGGCGACAGGCGGGGATGGCGATGGGCTGCAAGCGCTGCGTGGGCGAACACCGGGATGGGGAGGCGTGCCCCGTCGCTGCCCGGCCTCCGGTGCCGGGGGACTCGCTGGAGGGTCAGCGGCACGGGCCGCTGCTCTTGAAGCGCCGGCTGGAGGTGGGGGCGGTGGCGTCGGTGTACCTGGCGGAGTACGTGCCCACGGGGCACCGCTTCGCCGTGAAGGTGCTGCACGCGCACCTGGCGGCCCGTCCCGCCGTCCGCGCGCGGTTCATCGCGGAGGCGCTGGCGCAGCGCAACGTCGTGCACCGCCACGTGGCGCGCGTGCTGGACGTGCGCCACGGCCCGCAGGGGCTGCCGTGCGTACTCCAGGAGGCGCCGGAGGGCGAGTCGCTGAGCGCGATGCCCCTGCCGCTGTCGCCGGCCGAGGCGGGCGAGGTGCTGGAGCAGGCGCTCGCGGGGCTGGAGGCGGCGCACGCGCGGGGCGTGGTGCACGGGGACCTCACGCTGGACTCGATGTTCGTCACGCGCGACGCGAAGGGCGAGCGGCGCGTGCGGGTGCGCGACTTCGGCGCGGGCGCGGTGCGGGAGGCGGCCCTGTCGCAGGACGAGCGCGCGCAGGGAGTGACAGTGGGCTCGCCCACGTTCATGGCGCCCGAGCAGTGCGCGGGGATGAACGGCGGTCCGCGCGCGGACCTGCACGCCATGGGCGTGGCGGGCTACCTGCTGGTGACGGGCCGGCTGCCGTTCGGCCTGGGGCGCTCCGCGGACGTGACGCTGTTCCCGCCGCACACCCTCAACGCGAGCGTGCCGCCCGCGTTGTCCACCGTGCTCCTGCGCGCGCTGGCCGCGAAGCCGGAGGAGCGCTTCGACAGCGCGTGGGCCTTCCGCGTCGCGCTCGCGGAGGCGCTGGGCATGAAGGCGCCGGTGCGCGACGCGTCCGCGGATGCTCCCGAGGACGTGTCGGAAGTGGAGGAGGTCGCCGCGGCGGAGGAGACCGCCAGGACGCGCGACGCGGCGGACGACTTCGACATCGTGGAGGACGTGCCCGAATGGGGCATCGCCGCCACGTCCGTGGAGGACGCGGCGTTGCGCGCGGCGGATGGCGCGCCGCCTGACGTCCGCCCCGGTGAAGGCGGCATGCGCGCGGAGGTGGCCGCGTTCTGGGCCTCCGCCGTGGCGCTGCTGGGGGACGCCGAAGCGGAGCCGCCGCGCGCGTCCCAGGCCGGCTCCTCGGGCTCCGCCGCCGGTGCCACGCCGGCCCCCATCCTCCTGGTGCAGCCTGCCGCGTCCCAGGCGCCGGCCAGGACGATGCAGCTTGGCCTCGTGGAGCCGAACCCGCTCCAGACGGCCGCGCCCATCCTGCTGGTGGATCCGGCGTCGCCGCTGGACGTTGCGGCGCAGGCCGCGGTGAACCCCACGTCCACGCTGGGCGCCGCGGCCATCCCGTTCATGACCCTGGCGCCTTCACTGGAGCCCGCGTCCGTCCCGTCGCCTCCGCCCATTCCTCTGGTGGACGTCGTTCATGACGCCGCGCCCATCCCGCTGGTGAACCCCGTGCCGCCGCTGGAGGCCTCCGCGCCCCGCACGGACGCGCCCGCGGACCTGCGCGTGCGCCTGGGCCTCACGCCGGGCGAGGTCCTCCAGCCCGTCTCCGTGAGCGACGTCGCCCCCGAGGGCCTCTTCGCCGAGTGCCAGGGCTCGCTGCCCCCGCTCGCCGCGCGGCTGACGGTGGAGGTGTCCTTCCGGGGCGAGACGGCCCTGGGCGCCTGCGACGTCGTCCGCCACGTCACCTTCGACGAGGCGCGCACCTGGAACGTGCCCGCGGGCGTCTTCGTCCACTTCTCCGACGAGTTCCCCGCGCTGGGCCGGCTGCTCTCCCGCGCCCTCATGGAGGACGCGGAGCCCGCGCCCGACGCGGAGCTCGCCCGGCTGCTGTCCCGCGCGGAGGCCGTCGCCCGGGACCCCTACACGCTGCTGGGCGCGAAGCACGACGCCGACTTCGGCGACATCCACCGCCGCGCCCAGGCCGCCCTGCGCCGCCTGCTCGCCTTCCAGCACCGCCCGCTGCCCACCGGCCAGCGCCAGGCCCTGGAGGCCCTGCGCGTGCGCGTGCTGGCCGCGCAGCGGATGCTCGGTGAGCCGCTCTCCCGCGTCGGCTACGACGCCACCCGGGGCAACCTGGGCGGTCTGGCCCGCTGCGTGGCCGCAGGCGTCCCGGAGCCCACCATGGAGGCCCTGCGCAGCGCCTTCCTCGCCGCCCGGCCGGAGGTGGAGAAGAAGGCCCGCACCCTCTTCACCCAGGGGCACGCGTTGGAGGTCCAACGGGCCGTCCCGGCGGCGCTGGAGCGCTACGCGGAGGCCCTGAAGCTGGACCCGCTGAACACGTCCTGGCTGAAGCACTACCAGGCGCTGCGGCGGCGGGTGCCGGCCGGTGCCGGAGCCCAGGCCCCCGGGGCCATGGCCTGATGGGGGCCATCAGCCTCCGCCGGGGGTAGGTTCCGCCCTCCCCGGGGGGCCGGGCGTTCAACAGTCAGCCGGGCCCGTTCGGGTGTGTGCAGCCCCCGGGCCCGCTCGTGTAGTGTCCGACGCCTTCCGTTACGCCCTCCCGGTTCCTGTCGAGGGTGGGGACACTGCCATGAACGCGCACATCTTCCGCGAGTACGACATCCGAGGTCTGGTGGACAAGGACCTCACCATCGAGGTGGTGGAGCTCCTGGGCCTGGGCCTGGGCACCATGATCCGCCGCAAGGGCGGCACCTCCATCGTGGTGGGCCGCGACTGCCGCGAGTCCTCCACGCGCTTCCGCGACGCGCTCGCGAAGGGCCTCACCGCCACCGGCCTGGACGTCTACGACGTGGGCGTGGTGCCGACGCCGCTGACCTACTTCGCGGCGAACACGCTGCCCGTGGACGGCCTGGCGATGATCACCGGCAGCCACAACCCGAAGGAGTTCAACGGCTTCAAGATTGGCGCCGGCAAGACGACCTTCCACGGCCCCGAAATCAAGGAGCTGCGCCGCCTCATCGAGGCGAAGGACTTCGCGACCTCCGACAAGCCCGGCAAGGTCTCGCCCTTCGACATCATCACGCCCTACAACCACTTCATCCGCCAGACGGTGAAGGTGGGCCGCAAGGGGATGAAGATCGTCATCGACGCGGGCAACGGCACGGGCGGCGCCATCGCGGTGCCCCTGTTCGAGAGCATGGGCTTCGACGTGGTGCCCCTGTTCTGCGACATGGACGCGGACTTCCCCAACCACCACCCGGACCCCACGGTGGTGGAGAACCTCCAGGACCTCATCCAGAAGGTGAAGGAGGTCAAGGCGGAGGTCGGCATCGCGTACGACGGCGACAGCGACCGCATCGGCGTCATCGACGACCAGGGCAACGTGCTCTGGGGTGACCAGCTCATGGTGCTCTTCAGCCGCTACGTGCTGAAGGAGGCCCCGGGCGCGGCCATCATCGGCGAGGTGAAGTGCAGCTACACGATGTACGACGACATCGCGAAGCACGGCGGCAAGCCGGTGATGTGGAAGGCCGGGCACTCCCTCATCAAGTCGAAGATGAAGGAGGAGCACGCGGAGCTGGCCGGTGAGATGAGCGGCCACATCTTCTTCAAGCACCGCTACTTCGGCTTCGACGACGCGGTGTACGCGTCCGCGCGCCTGCTGGAGATCCTCACGCACGAGAAGCAGTCCATGTCGCAGTTGCTCTCCGACGTGCCGAAGACCTTCGCCAGCCCCGAGCTGCGCTTCGACACGACGGAGGAGAAGAAGTTCGCCATGGTGAAGCGCGCCACGGAAATCCTTCGCGACGCGGGCCACAAGGTGGTGGACGTGGACGGCGTGCGCGTGACGTTCCCGGACGGCTGGGGGCTCATCCGCGCGTCGAACACGCAGCCCATCCTGGTGCTGCGCTACGAGGCCAGCACGGAGGCCCGCGTGAAGGAGATCCAGGCGCTCATCGAGAAGACGGTCGCCCAGGCGCAGAAGGACGTCGGCGTCTGAGCGCCGGTGCGCCACGCGAAGCACACGCACGCACGTAACGGAGGAGCGGGACATGCCGACGCTGGGAATCGACCTGGGCGGGACGTTCGCCCGGGCCGCGGTGGTGGACGGGAAGGGTGAAATCCTCGCGAGCGCCAAGGTGGCGGTGCAGGACCGCAAGCCGCAGGGCGTGGTGGAGACCATCGCGCAGGCGGCGGAAGAGGCGGTGAAGAAGTCCGGCGTGAAGGTGGACGGCTGCGGCGTGGGCGCGGCGGGGCAGATCCACAAGGACACGGGCGTCATCTCCGTGGCGCCCAACCTGGGCTGGCGGGACGTGCCGCTGGCCCAGATGCTCACGAAGCGGCTGGGCTTCGGCGTGAAGGTGGTGAACGACCTGTCCGCGGCGGCGTGGGGCGAGCTGCACGCGGGCGCGGGGCGCGGCGCCCAGGACATCCTGGTGGTGTTCGTGGGCTCCGGCGTGGGCAGCGCCATCATCTCGGACGGGCGGCTGGTGAACGGCGGCGGCGGCGTGGCGGGCGAATTGGGCCACATCAAGGTGGTGCCCGGCGGCCGGCTGTGCGGCTGCGGTGAGCACGGCTGCCTGGAGGCGTACGCGGGCGGCCACAACCTCATCGCGCAGACGAAGGAGCTGCTGGCGTCCGGCAGCTCGCGCGTGCTGGAGAAGCTGACCAACGACGACCCGGACACCATCACCCCGGTGACGCTGGAGACGGCGGCGGACGCGGGTGACGTGAAGGCGAAGGAGATCCACTCCCGCGCGGCGCAGTTCCTGGCGCTCGCGGTGGCCAACTACGTGACGGTGCTCAACCCGTCGCGGCTGGTGCTGGGCGGCGGTGTGCTGACGCACTGCCCGGGCATCAAGCGGCAGGTGCTGGACGGCGTGCAGCAGTGGTCCTCCCGCGTGTCGCGCGAGGGCCTGCTCATCGCCGACGCGGAGCTGGGCGACGACAGCGGCATCATCGGCGCGGCGCTGCTGGTGAAGTGAAGCACGCGGCGCGGGGAGGAGGCTCCCCGCGCCCATCGCCTCCGGTTCAGCGCTTCCCGGGAGCCGGTGGCGCCGCGAAGGTCAGCTTCGCGATGCGCCCCTCCTCACCCACGGCCCAGGCGGTGTCCCGCGTGCGCGGCGGCGTGGACACGGCGTGGAAGCCGGTGGCGTCCAGCGGCTCCCACGTCCTGCCCGCGTCCTTCGACACGTCCGACCCCGTGGGCCCCACGGCGACGAGCCACATCTTCCGCTCGCGCGTGAGTTGCGCCACGCAGGAGCGGTAGCCCCCGGGCGGCTTGCCCGGCACGGTCCACTGGCGCTTGCCCGCGTCCAGCGTGAGCGCCGCGTTGCCGGTGGCCACCTCCGGCTGCTTGTAGTTGCCGCCCACGGCGATGCCCGCCAGGGGGCTCCAGAAGGAGAGCGAGAACACGCCCGCGCCTTCCCCCGTGGCCAGCGGCGTGGGCGCGATGCCCCAGGTCCTGCCCCGGTCCGCCGAGTGCAGCACGCGCGCGGCGGAGCCCCCCAGCCCGAACCAGACGTTGGATTTGCCGTACACGGCGATGCTCGTGCCGCTGGCCGCGAAGCCCGCCTCGCCCGCGAGCGCCGCCGGCAGCGCCCCTGGCGGCACGGGCTTCCACGTCGCTCCGCCGTCCTCCGTGGTGATGACGACGAAGTGCCCGTCCACGGGGTCGCTGAACGCGATGCCGTGCTGTTCATCCCAGAAGGCCATGCCGTTGAAGAAGGCCCCGGGCACGGCGTTGGTGAACTGGAGCGTCCAGTGCGCGCCGCCGTCCGTCGTCTTGTAGATGCGCGACTTGTCGCCCGCGCCAATGGACAGCACGTAGGCGGTGCGGTCGCTGAAGGCATCCACGTCGCGGAAGTCCAACGCCTCCGCGTCCGGCACGGGTGCCCGCGTCCACGTCCTGCCGCCGTCCGAGGTGCGCACGACGGTGCCCTTGTCGCCGCTGGCCCACGCCACCCGGGAGTCCACCGCGCTCACGCCGCGCAGCCGCACCGTCGTCCCGCTCGCCTGCGGCTCCCACTTCAGGTCCGCGCTCCCCAGGGCCAGCCACGTCGCCAGCCACACCGCTCCCATCGTCATGTCCCGGTGCCTCCCTGCGTGTTCCTGCCGCGATGGCGGGACGCTAGCCGAGAAGGGGCCGTGTCAGCGCCGCTGCTCGGCGGTGCTCGCGGCGTCGGGCAGCGAGGTGTCCTCGGGGACGAAGTCGATGCGGCATCTGTCCAGGTCCGGACCGCAGGCGCGGTCCAGGTCGCCGCGCGTGTCGCAGCCCGGGCGCTCCTCGCAGGTGTCCGGCAGGAAGGCCCAGACGAACTGGAGCACGTTGCCGCCCCGGCCCTCCGGCAGCGCGTTGAGGAAGTCCTGCTTCCGCTCCTCGAACAGGTGCGCCAGGCGCACGGTCTTGTCCTCCAGCTTCACGTTCCGCGCGTCCCCCATGTACCGGCGGCTGGCGTCGTTGAGCTGGGCGTCCAGGAACTCCGGCTGGTAGGGCGCGCCGTCCAGCCGGGGCCCGCCGCGCGTCCCCCGGAAGAGGGCGAAGTGCACGCGCGGGTCGGCGTACCTGCCCAGGAGGATGCGCTGCTCCAGGGCGTACAGCGTCAGCCGCTCGCCCCCCACCGGCCACGTGCGGCCCCAGTAGAAGCGTCCGAACCAGGACGCCTCCACGCCGCTCGGGTAGCGCTCCACGAGCTGCAGGAGCACCAGCGCGTTGTACGCGTTGATCCAATACGCCATCGCCTCCTGGGTCGTCGGGAAGAGCTCCGGCCGCCGGTGCGGCGACACCGCCGCGAGCGACCCGACGAAGCGCTCCAGCGCCGCGCGGTCGCGCTGAAGGCCCTGGAAGTCCAGGTCCCCGCTGGGGCGCACGTGGTTGAGCGCCTGCGCATAGTCCGCGTAGCCGAAGGGGCCGGACGCGGGGGGCACCGGCGCCGGCAGTGCGCCGCGCACGTACAGCCACGCTCCCGCGGCGAGCGCCACCAGCACGGCCAGGGTCGCCACGGCGAACCAGTGCACGCGGAGGCGGGGAGGGACGGGAGCATTCACGGCCAGGCAGTCTACGCCACCCACCTGGGTCCGCCGCGACAGACCGCTATACTGCGCGCGCCATGGAGCCTACCCCCGACGTCGTCAGGCACTTCCATCCGGTGCTTCCCTCCCGCCAGCTCCGCCGCCAGCCCGTCCGCGTGGAGCTGGCCGGCCATGCCTACGCGCTCTTCCGGGACGCCTCCGGGCGGGCCGCGGCGCTGTCGGACGCGTGTCCGCACCGCTTCGCGCCGCTGTCGAAGGGCACCGTGACGAAGGACGGACAGCTCCAGTGCCCGTACCACGGCTGGCGCTTCGACGCGCGCGGCCACGGCACCAACCCCAGCCAGCCGGAGCTGCGCCACTGCGAGGCCAGGAGCTTCCAGGTGGTGGAGCGCCACGGCTACCTCTGGCTCGCGCACGCGGACACCCCGGAGTCCGCGATGCCGGAGCTGTCCGGCGGGGACTACGTCTTCGGCGGGACGTTCTCCACGCTGTTCCAGGCGCCGCTGCACGTGGCGCTCGACAACTTCAGCGAGGACGAGCACACGCCCTTCGTCCACACCCGGCTGGGGTGGAGCGGCGCGCAGGCGGGCGCGGTGGAGTTCGAGGCGCACAACCACGACGACCACACGGAGGTGCACTACCGCGCCCCGCAGCGGCCCGCGCCCATCATGCGCCTGCTCGCGGTGGGCCGGGGGGACGTCTTCCGCAATGACTGGGTGACGCGCTTCGACCCGGTGCGCAGCGTCTACACCGTCAGTTGGGCCACGCCTTCAGGGGCGCCGCGGCCCTTCATCACGCAGGCGCACATCTTCTTCGTGCCGGAGACGGCGCGCACCACGCGCCTGCACGTCTTCTCCTTCCTGCGCACGACGGTGCCCGCGCTGAGGCCCCTGCTGCCGGTGGCGGCGAAGGCCGCGCTGGGGCTCACCTGGTGGGAGGTGCGCGATGACGCGCGCTTCATCCCCACCGTGGCGGACACGCCCTACAGCCACAAGGGCATGCGGCTGGACAAGTACGACAAGCCGCTCGTCCACCAGCGCAAGCTCATGGAGCGCATCTACTACGCGCACCCGCCTGAACCGGCGCTGCCCCAGGTCCGCGACGCCACCGGCACCTGAACGACGGGCGGCCGTGGCATCGCGAGGACCGGCGGGCCCTCAGTGCATGGGCGCGGGCTCCTCGTGGACGGGCACCGCCTCGCCCGCGCGGGCCTCGTAGGCGTTGCAGCCGCTGTCGCCGGAGACCACGAGCGCGAACTGCTTGAGCTCCGGCTGGTTGCAGCTCTGCGTCGCGTCGTCGCTCGGCTCGTCGCTGTTGCCCGCGAAGAAACGGCAGTTCTTGCAGTTGCCCCAGGATGCATCCGCCATGGTTCCCTCCTCGTGGAAACGGGTCCTACAGAGGAGGGTGGGGCCGGTGACGAACCCCCACAACGAAGCACCTGCTTCCCGCCCGGGAGGGCAGGGGACCCGGCGCCCTGAAGCAGGCGCCGGGAATTCCACCTCACGCCGCGCCTACGGCTGGGGCGCGGGCTGCTGCGGGGCCGGCTGCTCCTGGGCGGGCTGCGGCGGGGCCGGCTGCTCGCGCGGCGCGCCCGCGCCGGGCTGGGCACCCAGGGCGGCCGCCTCCTTCTTCACCGAACCGGACTCGAAGGAGCCCAGCGAGTTGAGCAGGCGCAGCGCGGCGAGCGACGCCTGGAGGCGCTCGGACACGAAGCCCACCTCCGCGTTGGTGAGCGCGGTGTTGGCGTCCGCGACCTCCAGGTAGGTGGCGACGCCCGCCTTGAAGCTGACGTCCGTCAGGCGGTTGGACTCGCGCGCCAGCTCCAGGGCCTCCTCGGCCTTGGCGCGGTTGGCCAGCGCGTTCTCCAGGTCCAGCTTGGAGCGCCGCACCTCCTCCTTCACGCGGGCCTGCGCCAGCGCCTGGGTGACGGTGGCCTCGCGCACGCGCGACGACGCCTCGGAGAGGTTCGCCTCGCGCAGGCCGCCGTCGAACAGCGTCCAGCTCGCGCCGAAGGTGATGGCCCAGGTCTCGTTCTGGCCGGTGAAGCCCGCCGCGTTCGCGATGCGGTAGGCGCCCGTGACGCCCAGCGTGGGCAGGTAGCTCAGGATGACGCCCGTCTTGTTGATGCGGCTGAGCTTCAGGCCCACTTCCGCGGCCTGCACGTCCGAGCGGTCCTGGATGGCCTGGTTCACCAGCTCGTCCGGCGACGCCTGCGCGGGCACCGTCGGCTCCGGCGGCGGGGCCAGGTCGAAGTCCGGCTCGCGCTGGATGAGCGTGCCCAGCGCCAGCTTCAGGCCCGCGAGCGCGTTCTTCGCGCGCACCAGGTCCTGCTCCGCGCGCGAGCGGTCCAACTGGGCGCGCAGCAGCGCCACGCGCGTCACCGTGCCCGCGTCGAACCGGGCCTGGGTGTCCTTCTCCCGCGCCTGGTTCAGCTCCAGCAGCCGCTCCTGCGCGCGCAGCGCCTCCTGCTGCGCCGCGGCGCCGTAGTACGCCTGCGCCACGCCGAAGAGCACCTGCCGGCGCGCCGTCTGCGTGTTGAGCTCCGCCAGCCGCACGGACTTGTAGGAGGCCGCGATGCCCGCCCACAACTGCGGCGCGATGATGGCCTGCCGGATCTCCGCCTGCGCGCCCTGCTGGATGAGCGGCTGGATGGTGATGTCCACCGGGGCGATGGGGCCCGCGGGGATGATGGCCGCCACGTTGTTGCGCGTGATGGACGCGCCCACGCTGATGTTCGGCAGGTAGCCCGACCAGGCCTTGCGCGTCGCGAGCGATGCCTGCTCGAAGCGCTCCTGGGCGATCTTCAAATCGAGGTTCTGCTGGCGGGCGGACTCCAGCGCCTCATCCAGCGTCAGTACGGGCGCCGCTGCCAGGGTGGCCGACAGGGACAGCGCCAGAAAGGGACTCATACCGCTCGACCTCCTCACCGACCCGCGGAAGCGCGAGGCGGATCCGTCCTGGGGACGACTGCGTTGCGTCCTCTACCCGACCTTGGCGCGGCGTTGAAGTAATCCGCACTGTCGGATGTTGGAATATGCGGAATGTAGTAGCGGTCAATGGTTGATGATGTCAATTGTTTATGTGCGTCTGATGACTTAACGTAACTTCACTATGAACGGCTTCAGCGACGGTTCCAGCGAGCAGGTGACGCGCCGGCCGGCGTCCACCGACGTATCGGAGGGCGGGAGTGGGCTGCCCGAGCAGGCTTGGACGCTCCTCTTCGAGCTGCTGCACACGCACATGCGCAACTTCCCCGCGCTGGCGGCGGAGTTCGAGCTGTCTCCGGTGCAGGCGCACGTGCTGAGGCAGTTGGGCGAGGGCGCGCTCGCGATGAGCACGCTGGCGCACTACCTGTCGTGTGACGCGTCCAACGTGACGGGGCTGGTGGACCGGCTGGAGGCGCGCGGGCTGGTGGAGCGCAAGAGCAGCGAGCAGGACCGCCGCGTGAAGATGCTGGTGCTGACGGAGGCGGGCGCGGAGCTGCGCGGCCGGCTGATGGCGCGGCTGGGTGCGCCGCCGCCGCTCATCGCCGCGATGCCGGACGAGGACCTGGCGGCGCTGCGCGACATCATGCGCCGCGCGCTCAAGACGCAGTAGCGCGCGGCCTTCAGTCCAGCAGGAAGGTGTACGAGTACTTCATCTCCGTGGCCACCGGCTCGCCGCCCTTGATGGCGGGCTTGAAGCGGAAGCGGCGGATGGCGTCGCGCGCGGCCTCGTTGAGGCCGTAGCCGGGCCCGGAGATGACCTTCACGTTGCTCACCTTGCCCTCCGCGTCGATGCTGATGGACAGCGTGACGGTGCCCTCGATGCCGGCGCGGCGCGCCTCGTCCGGGTAGGGAATCTTCACCTCGGACGCGACCGACGGCTCCGTGTCCACCTGGTACACGGGCACGTACTTCGGCGCGGAGTAGCCCTTCACGTCCTGGGGCGCCTTCGCGGGGCCGTTGGCCTTGCCGTAGGCGGTGTTGCCCACGGGCGCGGCGAAGGAGCCCGCGCTGGTGGTGGACGACAGGGTCATGCCCACCACCAGGGGCGGCGGCTTCGCGGACGGCTCCGGCGGCGGCGTGTCGTTGGGCGGCGGCGGGGCCTCCGTGGGGGGCGGGGGCTTGGGCGCCTCCGCGACCTTGATGGGCGGCGGCTTCACCTTCACCTTCGGGGGCGGCGGAGGCGGCGGCTTGGGCTCCTCCGGCTTCTCCTCCGGAGGCGGCGGAGGCGGCTTCTGCACCTCCACCATGACCAGCTCCACCGGCTTCTGGATGGCCGCGAGCTTGCGGCCCTCCAGGGTGGAGAGCAGGCCGAAGCCCACCCCGTGCAGCGCGAGCGACACGAGGACGAACACGAGCAGGAACCGCGTGGAGCGGTCGCGCTGGGGCAGGGGAGAAGGGTCGAGGACCGCCTGGCTCATCGTCGCTCAGCCTCGTGTCAGGGCGTGGCGGGCGCGGCCCGGGCGGGGGCGGCGTCCTTCTCGATGTTGAGGGCGAACTTCGCGATGCCCTGGCCCTTCACCACGTCGATGAGGCGCATCACGCGGCCGTAGGCGAGCGTCTGGTCCGCGCTGATGATGGCGCGCGTGTCCTTGTCCTTGGCCACGGCCTCCGTCACGCGGCGGGACAGGTCCGCCTCCGTCACCTCCGCGCCGTCGAAGTAGAGCTTGCCCTCCTTGTCGAGGACGACGTTCACCAGGCCCTGCACCGTCTCACCGCCGTTGGCGGCGCGGGGCAGGTCCACCTCCACCGTCTCGCGGACGATGAAGTTGGCCGTCACCATGAAGATGATGAGCAGCACCAGCACCACGTCCACCAGCGGGGTGACGTTGATGCCGGAGATTTCCTCGTCGCTGTCGTTCGCGCCGCCGGCCATGGGCTAGTTGCCCCCCGCGGCGCCCGGCTTGCGCGCCTTCATGGCGCCCACGAGCGCGTGGCCCAGGGCGGTGGTGCGGCTGGTGAGCGTCTTGAGCTGACGGTTGAAGATGTTGAAGGCGACCACGGCGGGGATGGCGACGGCGAGGCCCACGGCGGTGGCGACGAGCGCCTCCGAGATGCCGGCCATCACCGTCTGCTGCATGGCGCCGCCCTTGGCGTTCATGGCGCCCAGGTCGTTGAAGGCCTTGATGATGCCGAGCACCGTGCCGAACAGGCCGATGAACGGGGCGTTGTTGCCCAGGGTGCCCAGGATGGACAGGCCGCGCTCGTACTGGGGGCGCTCGCGGGCGACGGTGGACGCGATGACCTGCTCCACGGTGTCGGGGCCCTGGGGCGCGGAGGCCAGGGCCTCGCGGATGACGGCGGCCTCCATGCCCTTCTGGTTCTTCACCTCGCCGGCCACGGCGTCGAACTCGCCGCGCGCCAGGCGCACCGCCAGGGCCTCCGAGTTGGGCAGCCGGTGGCGCGAGAAGTAGACGGCGCGCTCCAGCATCACCGCGATGGAGAGGATGGACAGCGACACGAGCAGCCAGAGCACCCACTCAGCGCTGCCCAGCGTCACCCCGAGCAGCTTGCTGCTCAACCATCCGAGTTCGGGTTGGGCCGCCTGGGCCAGGAGGAGGAAGGACGTCATGTGGAAAATGCCCGGTTCAAGAGTGGGACCGCTCTAACGCGCGGCGCAGTCTCTTGTTCCCCCCGACTTAAAAGTCAAATGGAACGGGGGGGAGTTCACCCCGCTGTCGCGTGCCGTGGGACGGGCGCGGTGAAACCAGGGCGCGGATGTCATATGGCGGGCACGGGGCGGGGCGGGCGTGGGAGCGCCTGTCCTGCGGGGTGGGCGGCCGTACGACTTTCAGGGCCTGCGGCTGGGGCTGGTGGTCTGCGCGGGGTCGCGCTCCACGACGGGGCCGAGGATGGAGTCGATGCGGCGCATCAGCTCCGCGTCCAGCTTCACGCCGGTGGCCTTCACGTTGTCGAGCACCTGCTCCGGCTTCGTGGCGCCGATGATGGCGGAGGAGACGCTCTTGTTCTGGAGCACCCAGGCGATGGAGAGCTGCGCCATGGACAGGCCGGCCTCCTGGGCCAGCGGCTTGAGCTGCTGGACGCGGGTGAGCACGTCGTCCGTCATGAAGTTGGTCATGAAGGACGCGCCCTGTTGGGTGGCGGCGCGGGTGTCCGCGGGCGGGGGCTTGCCGGGGAGGTATTTGCCTGAGAGCACGCCCTTGGCCATGGGGGACCAGACGATCTGGCCCAGGCCCTCGGCGTCGGAGGTGGGGATGACCTTGGACTCGATGACCCGCCAGAGCATGGAGTACTGGGGCTGGTTGGAGATGAAGGGCACGCGCAGCTCGCGGGCGAGCTTCGCTCCGGCGGAGATCTGCTCGGCGGTCCACTCGGAGACGCCGATGTAGAGCGCCTTGCCCTGGCGGACGATGTCCGCGAACGCGAGCATGGTTTCCTCCAGGGGCGTCTCCGCGTCGAAGCGGTGGGCCTGGTAGAGGTCCACGTAGTCCGTCTGGAGGCGGCGCAGGGAGCCGTGGATGGACTCGATGATGTGCTTGCGCGACAGGCCGCGGTCGTTCTGGCCGGGGCCGGTGGGCCAGTAGACCTTGGTGAACAGCTCGTAGCCTTCGCGGCGCTGGCCCTTGAGGGCGCGGCCGAGCACGGCCTCCGCCTTGGTGCCGGCGTAGACGTCGGCGGTGTCGAAGGTGGTGATGCCCGTGTCGAGCGCCGCCTTCACGCACGCGACCGCGGCGTCCTCCTCCACCTGGGAGCCGTGGGTGAGCCAGTTGCCAAAGGAGATTTCACTGACCTTCAGACCGCTGCGACCAAGGAATCGGAAGTTCATGGGGGCGGCACAGTAACCGCCGCCTTCGGAGGTCGCACGGGTTCAGGAGAAGCAGCGGTGGAACCAGGCCACGAAACGTTGAGCTTCGGGCGAGTCGTGGCTCAGGACCTTGCTGGCGAGGGCGACGCCGAATGGGAGGCCCGGGTCCAACTGCCATGCGAGCCATGCATGGAGGGCGCCCTTCACGTGGTCCTGGGGACGCAGTGGAGCGCCTTGATTCAGCGCATCCGTGGTGGTTGTTCGTGCGTGGGGCCAGAGGGTGTCATCGGCAGGGACGAGCTTCTCGATGAACTCCTCGATCCGGCCGGGCAGGGCATTGTCTGGCATGACCCAGATGCCCAGTCGGGAGTTGGGACGAAGGCCGGAGAGGAGGGTTCCTCCGGGCTCGGGGGCATCAGGGACCGTGATGCTGAGTTGTTCGAGGCAGGTCTTGAGCTGGTGCCAGCGGTTGTACGGAGGCAAATCCGCGTCGAAGACCAGTGCGAGCCGGTCATGTGTCTTGAGCGCGGTGGACAGGAGTGTTTTTTCGAGCAGCTTCTCCACGCCACCCACGTCCTCAACATAGGGACGCTTGAGCGTTGCATCGTCCCAGTCGTAGCCGTGCCGCTTCAATAGATGGACGAGGGTGTGCTTGTCGTCTGGCCCCTCGACCATCAAGCGGTAAGGGCTCTTGGGAGACGGCGGGCTCACCGGATCTCCATTTCGTGTCGTGCGGCGGCGAGGAGTTCGTCCGCCGAGTACGGCACGTTGTGCTCGGCGTTCCGTTCAATGCGGTGAACGGAGATAATGTCTCGGAGTCCCTGCTGCTCTTCGTAGAGCGCAGCGAGAGCTCGAACACAGTCCAGGCTGTGGGTCGTCGCGAGGAGCTGCACGTTCAGTCGCTTTGCAGCTTCCGTCACGAGCCGCCACATCCTCACCATCACGGAGTGATGGAGGCCCGTGTCGATTTCGTCCACGAGCAGATAGCCGCCCGCTGCGTTAACGAGGTTCAAGCCCAACACCAACAGCCGGTTGATTCCCTCACCCATGCTGGCAAGGGGAATGCGCTGGTCGGAGTCCTTCAGCTTGATAAAGATGGTCGCTGCCGAAAAACCAGAACTTCCAGCGAGTGCGGCGATCCGTTCGATGCCAGGTTCGATGATCTGGAGAACCTGGGTGACCAATGCTTCTTCTGGAGTCAGGACAACATCGTCCCAGAGCTCTCGAATGGTCATCAGCGGCGGGGCGGATGTCTGGATGAAATGCACTCGTGGGGGAGGAGCGGCTGGGTTCACTGCCAGCCTTCGAGCGGTTTGGAACGCGTTGGGCAGCAACCCCTGCTCTGAGAGAGGTTGACTTACCGCGACAAACCGATCGCTCTCCACCGTGAGTCCAAGGGGAGCCTCAAGTTGCAGCCCGGATGCAACCTGTTCCGCGACGGTGAGCGCGGCATTGGGTGAATACGGCTCAATGCGTCCTTCAAAGAAACATGGTTCGGGTGTGGATGCCTCGATTCGAAACGTAGGGCGAAGCTTGAGGTCGTGGCCGAAGAAGAGGTGGGCAACCTCTAGACGCGAAACCACTCCAGTCCCGTCCTCAATGCGGACGTTGACCTCCCCTCGCCTCGAAGGCGCACGCGCGATTACGGAAGGCGAGCTGCCCGCCAGCGCCAGTTCAGCGGCCTCGAGCACCGACGTCTTACCCGTGTTGTTGGCTCCCACTAGCAGGCTGACACGGGTCAGTCCCTCAACCGTGAGGTTCCGGAGGGAGCGGAAGTTCTGGATCCGCAGGGACGTCAGCATGGGGAGGCTCCGGCAGAGGCAGGCTCCGTCCCTCTAGCACAGCGGAACCGGCCACGGTTTCTCATGACGCGAGAGGCTGCCCGCTCCGTCCTCCCGACCGTCCACGGCGGGATTCGACCGTTCCCGGGCGTCGCTTGTGAACGGTGGGCCGGGTGTCCGACACTGGCTTCCACGCATGGCCGCCAGTGACGAACGCCGCTTCCAGTCTCTCGTGCTCGCGCCCATCCGGCGCGTGCAGCGGCGGCTCAACGTGGTCGCCTGGACGGGCGCGGGCATCGCCCCCCTCTGGGCCCTGGCCACCGCTTGCGTGGTGTCGCGGTTGCTCTTGCGCCACCTGGCTGTGTGGGCCGTGCCTCCGCTCGTCGTCGCGGGGCTGGCGTGGTGGTTCGTTCGTGCCCGGTCGCGCGGCGTGTCGCTGGAGTACGCGGCGGTGCTCGCGGACCGCTCGGCTAACGCGGGCGGCCTGCTGCTCACGCGGCTGGAGCGGCCCGTCGGCGAGTGGGAGCTGAGCCTCAACCAGTTCGCCCAGCAGGTGAAGCCTCCGGAGGTTCCCTGGCGCCGGCCCGTGGGCGCGCTGCTGGGCGCGCTCGTGTTCCTCGCCGTGGGGTTGCTCGTGCCGCTGCCGGCGCCGCGCGCGTCGAACATCAACGCCGCCGCCGCGACCCAGGTCGCCGCCGTGCAGGCCCAGGCCGAGGCCCTGGCCCGCGAGGAGCCCCTGGGGCCCGACGTCGAGGAGGAGCTGCGCCGGCTGTCCGAGGAGGTGGCGCAGGGGCGCTTCGACTCCGCGGATTGGGAGGCCGCGGATGCCCTGGAGCAGCGGCTCGCCGAGCGCGCCTCCGAGGCCGCCGCCGAGCTCAACCGCGCCTCCGAGGCCGCCGCTGAATTGGAGGACGCGCTCGCCGCCGCTGGCGGTGCGGAGGCCGCCACCCGGGAGCGCGAGTCGCTGGAGCAGGCGCTGATGGCGCTGGAGGCTCGCGCCAACGGGAACGCCGAGGACTCCGCCTCCGGTGAGCAGGACGCTCCCACGTCCGAGCGGAACGGCCAGGGGCAGGGCGCCGGTGAGCAGGAGGGCGACACGCAGGGGCAGGGCGGCGACACGCAGGGCTCGGGTGCTTCGTCCCGCGAGGCCCAGGCCCGCGCTTCCGCCCGCGCGCAGGCCTCCGGTTCGCCGGATCAGCTCGCCGACCTGCGCCGCACGCTGGAGCGCCGGCAGCAGTCCCTGGCCCAGCGCTTCGGTGAGGAAAACGCAGCGCGAGGGACCCGCGGCGCCCAGGCCCGGCGTCCCACCCGGCGGCAGCAGTCCGGACAGGGACAGAGGGGGCAGGGCCAGAGGGGGCAAGGCCAGGGCGAAGGGGAAGAGGGCGACGGCGAGGGCCAGCAGGGCAGCCAGCACGCGAGCCGGAACACACGGCAGGGCACGGGCGATGGCGCGGGCGTGGGCCGGGGCGGGGAGAGCCAGCCGCTCGTCTTCGGCGGCGAGGCGGAGATGGATCCGAACCGGCTCGCGTTCCAGCCGCTGCCGGAAGGCAACGGCGGCGAGGCGGAGGAGCTGTGGGGCCTTCGCGCAGCGGATCCGCGGGCCCGGACGGGGCAGGCGGGGCCGTCCAGCGCGAAGGGCACGGGCGCGACGGGCGATGCGACGGCGGGACCGACCTCCGGTCCGCTGCTGCCTCGCAACCGCGACCTGGTGAAGCGGTACTTCGGTGGTCCGTAGTCCAGAAGGGGGAAACGACGTGGCAGCGGAGCTTCTGAGTCCCGCCGAAGCGCAGGGCGCGGCGGATGTGGCGTCCCGGCTCAAGGCCGGGCTCAACCAGGTGATGCTCGACCAGGAGACGGTCGTCGAGCAGGTCGTGACGGCGGTGCTCGCCCGGGGCCACGTGCTCCTGGAGGGCCTGCCCGGCCTGGGCAAGACGGAGCTGTGCAAGGCCCTGGCGCGGCTCTTGTCGCTGCCCTTCCGCCGCATCCAGTTCACCCCCGACCTGCTGCCCGGCGACATCACCGGCACCTACGTGCTGGAGGGCGAAGCGCGCCGAGACTTCGTCTTCCGCGAGGGTCCCCTCTTCGCGAGCCTCGTCCTCGCGGACGAGATCAACCGCTCCAGCCCCAAGACGCAGTCCGCGCTGCTGGAGGCCATGCAGGAGCGGTCCGTGACGGTGCTGGGCCAGACGCGGCCCCTGCCCGACCCCTTCTTCGTGCTCGCCACGCAGAACCCCATCGAGCTCGAAGGCACGTACCCGCTGCCCGAGGCGCAGTTGGACCGCTTCCTCTTCCGCATCCTCGTGCCGCCCGTGGGCGCCAGGACGCTGCGCACCCTGCTCACCACGCGCGTGCGCGGCGCGCCTCCCGCGCAGGAGCCGGTGCTGGACGCCGAAGGCCTGTCGCGCCTGTTCGCCGCCGTGGACCGCGTGCACCTGCCCGGCCCGGTGGCGGACTTCATCGGGCGGCTGGTGGAGGCGTCCGACCCGCGTCAGCCCTCCGCGCCGGAGCCCGTGCGCCGCTTCGTGCGTTTCGGCGCGAGCCCTCGCGCGGCGCTGGCCCTGGCCGCCGCGGGCCGCGCGCGCGCGCTGCTCGAGGGCCGGCCCAACGTGGGCTTCGACGACGTGGTGGCCGCCGCGCCCGCCGCCCTCAACCACCGCCTGGTGCTGGCCTACGAGGCGTCGCTGGAGAAGGTGTCCGCGCCGGACGTGGTGCGCGAGCTGCTCAAGGCCACCCCGGAGGTGCCCCGTGGCTAGCCGCGCGTCCCTGGCCTTCGCCGTGCTCCTGGGGGCCCTGCTCTGGACGGGGCTGCCGGGTGCTCCCGGCGGGACGACGGCGTTCGCCACCAGCCCGGCGGTGGAGGCGCGGGAGGCGGAGCCTGAAGGCAGCGGCTACCGCGAGGTGGTGGAGACGACGGAGAGCCTCGCCACCCAGGGCGACCTCAAGGCATCCATGCGCGTCGTCACGCTCGTGCCGGACCGGGGCTACACGCCCATCCAGGTGACGGTGCACAACACCGGCGGCCAGCCGCGCCCGGTGCGCCTGTCCATCCACTCGCAGGGGCGCGTCATGGAGCGCTCGCTGGAGCTGGGCCCTCGCGAGCGCACCGTCACGTGGCTGATGGTGCCCGCGGACCTGCAGTCCGGGACCCTCCACCTGGACTCGCCCGGGATGGACACCGTGTCCCGGGGCTTCTATCTGGACGGCTACCGGGGCGCCCGCGTGATGGTGCTGGGCGACGTGAAGGCCTTCGAGGCCGCGACCGGCCTGAGCCGCGCGTCCGAGAACACGGAGCCGCTCGTCGCCACGCGCTTCGTGGAGCCGCACACCGCGCCGCGCGAGCTGGCGGCCTACGCGGGCTATGACGCGGTGCTGGTGGCGGTGCCGGCGGACCAGGTGCCCGACGACGTCTGGGCGGTGCTGGAGACGTTCGCGGTGACGGGCGGCAGGCTGGTGCTCGACCAGCCCCCCGCGAATCCGCGCCTGCGCTTCCCGCTGCTCCAGGATGAGAAGGCGGAGCTGTCACCCTATGGCTTCGGCTTCGTGCGCCAGTTCCGCGACTGCCGGAAGCAGGCCCCTGGCTGCGGCTTCATCCTCGGGGAGGACGCGAAGCAGTCCCCGGCCGTGGTGGTGCCCGCGGGCCCGCCGCCCCGGTGGCAGCGCTACAGCATGCTCGATGATGGGCGCCTGCCGCTGCTGTCGAGCGCCCGCGCGCCCGTGGGCCGCTTCCTGCTGCTCATCTTCCTCTTCGTGATGGCGGTGGGGCCCGGCGGGTGGGTGCTGGCGCGGCGCAAGGGACCGCTCGCGGTGCTCATCGCCGTGCCCGCGCTGGCGCTCCTCACGAGCCTGGGGCTGGTGGCGTGGTCCGTGCTGGTGGACGGCTTCCGCGTGCACGCCGCGCGCTACAGCCTCACGCTGCTGGACCGCGAGCGGTCCCGCGCGGTGACGGTGGGCCTCAACGCCTGGTACGCGAACCTCGCGGAGGACAGCGTGCGCATGCCCGCCTCCAGCGTGCTGCTGACCTCGGAGTCCTCGTCGGGTCCGGAGGAGCCGCCGCGCCTGCTGGACTGGACGAACGGGCTGGTGGTGAAGAACAGCTTCCTGCCCTCGCGCAGCTACCGCGAGTGGGGCGAGGTCGCGGTGGTGCCCTCGCGCGCGCGGCTGACGGTGCGCAAGGCCGACGGCGGCGTGCGGGTGCAGAACGCGCTGGGGGCTCCCCTCCAGGGCGGCACGTTGAAGCTGGACGGCCGGCTCTGGACCCTGCCGGAGCTGGCGGACGGCGCGGAGGGGCTGGCCACGCCGCGGGAGACGGAGGTTGGTGACGAGGACCTGTTGGGCCTGGCGCACGAGCCGCTCATGCGCTTGCAGGGTGGGGTGACGCCCCTGGTGCGGGAGCTGGACGACGGGACGTTCGTGGCGCGGCTGGGCGGGCGCGGCTTCACGCCCACGGCGGCGCTGGACGTGGAGCTGGAGGCCGCGCTGCACGTGGTGCGCGGTCAGGTCGAGGAGGCACGACGATGAGCCTGCTGGAGGTGAAGGGGCTGCGGCGCGACTACGGGGCGCTGCGCGCGGTGGACGACGTGTCGTTCTCACTGGAGGCCGGCGGCATCCTGGGCTTCATCGGGCCCAACGGCGCGGGCAAGAGCACCACGCTGCGCATCCTGGCCACGCTGGACGTGCCCACCGCGGGCACGGTGCTGCTGGACGGCACGTCGCTGGTGGACGCGCCGGACAGGGCCCGGCCGCTCCTGGGCTACATGCCGGACCGCTACGGCACCTACGACGACGTCACCGTGAGGGAGTTCCTGGACTTCTTCGCGCGCGCGTACGGGCTGAAGGGCGCGCTGCGAAAGCAGCGGGTGGAGTCGGTGATGGAGTTCACGGGGCTGGGGCCGCTGGCGCACAAGCTCACCACGGAGCTGTCCAAGGGCATGCGCCAGCGCGTGGCCCTGGGGCGCACGCTGCTCCACGACCCGAGGCTGCTGCTGCTGGACGAGCCCGCGGACGGGCTGGACCCGCGCGCGCGCATCGAGCTGCGGGAGCTGCTGCGCGCGCTGGCGGATCAAGGCAAGGCGGTCATCATCTCCAGCCACATCCTCACGGAGCTGGCGGAGATCTGCGATAGCTGCGTCATCATCGAGCAGGGGCGCCTGCTGGCCCAGGGCAAGGTGGAGGACCTCTTGCGCCAGAGCGCGGGCCCGTCCCGCGTGATGGAGCTGACGGTGCGGCTGGCCACACAGGGCGACGAGGCCGAGGCGCTCTGGTCGCGCACGGAGCGCACCCTGCTGGAGCAGCCGCGCGTGAAGGACGTGGCTCGCGAGGCCAGCGCGCTGCGCGTGCGGCTGGAGCTGGAGGCGGACGCGGGGCCGGCGCAGGCGGAGGCGGCCGCTGCGGCGCTGCTCGCGGCGCTGGTGTCGCAGGGGCTGCCGGTGTGCGCGTTCAGCCCGCGCGAGCGCAACCTGGAGGACGCGTTCATGACGGTGACGAAGGGGAGGGTGGCGTGAGCACGCAAGCGAGTCCCGCGTCGGGCGCGGCCGAGTCCGCCCCCGCTCCGGGAGTCCCCGCCGCGGTGTCCGACCGGTGGGAGAAGTGGGGCGACCGGCTCAACCCGCTGGTGGTGAAGGAGGTGCGGCAGGGGCTGCGCACGCGCGTCTTCTGGGTGAGCTTCGGGTTGCTGCTCGCGGCGTGCCTGGCGCTGTCGCTCATCGCGTTCGCGAACACGCACGACAGCAACTACACGCGCGAGGGGCGGACGTACTTCTTCTCCTTCTTCGTGTGCCTGGCGCTGGTGCACTTCGGCCTCATCCCCTTCAACGCGTACCGTTCGCTGGCGCGCGAGCGCGAGGACGAGACGTGGTCGCTGCTCCTGCTCACGGGGCTGGGGCCCCGGCGCATCCTGCGCGGCAAGGTGACGTCCTTCCTGGTGCAGGCGGTGCTGTACGCGTCGGCGGTGGGGCCGTTCCTGTTGTTCAGCTACTTCCTCAACGGCATCGACCTGCCCACCATCCTGATGGTGCTGGTGTTGGGCGGCGCGTGGATGGTGTTCCTCACGCTCGTGTCGGTGTGCGCGGCGACGCTGGCGGACAGCCGGATGGGACGGGCTGCGGTGCGGCTGGCGCTGGTGGGCGTGCTGGTGGTGACGTTCTTCCAGGCGCTGACGTTCACCTTCGTGGTGACGAACGAGCGCGGCAGCGGGTTCTCGTTCGACCGGAGCTTCTTCCTGGGGCTGGGCGCGGCGTTCTGGGCGCTCGTGTCGAACGGGTGGCTGGTGTTCGAGACGGCGGTGGCGCGGCTGTCGCTGGTGACGGAGGACTACACGCGCCATCCCCGGCGGGCGCTGGTGGCGCAGGTGGTGCTGACGTTCGTGGGGATGACGGCGATGTGGTGGCTCATGGACCGGGATGACGACATCCCCGGGGTGATGGGCATCCTCGGTGGGCTGCACCTCATCTTCGCCACCCTCTTCATGGCGACGGACGTGGACGGGCAGTCGCGGCCGCTGCGCGCGGGCACCCGGGCGTGGACGCTGTTCAGGCCCGGCGCGCTGCGTGGCTTCCGGCTGTCGGTGCTGCTGCTCGTGGGGTGGGCGGTGGGGTGCGGAGGGCTGCTGTGGCTGTCGGATGGGTCGGCGAGCAGCCTGCGGATGGGGATGGCGCAGGCGGCGCTGGCGCTCTACGGGGTGCTGTACCTGTCGGTGGCGCTGCTGTTGGGGAGGATGCCGCGCTCGGGGCGGTTCGCGTCGCCGGTGTCGGTGCGGTTGCTCTACATCCTGGTGGGAGTCCTGGGGGCGGGCGTGCCGCCGCTGCTGGCGGTGTTCCTGAACCTGGAGGGGCGTGATGAGTTGCTCAACCTGCTCAACCCGGTGCTGGGGACGCTGAACTTCGGCAAGTTCGACTACAGCGACCCGAGCGGTCTCAAGCTGCCGCCGGAGCTGCTCCTGTGCGTGGCGCTGGTGGCGTTCCTGGCGGCGTTCGCCGCGGACCGGGTGCTCGCTGAACGCGAGCGGCGGGCCCACCAGCAGTGAGCGCGAGGTTGGATGAGGCGGAGGTGGCGCGGCTGGCGCCGGGGTTGATCCTGGCGCTGCCGCGCCTGCCGCAGCGGGGACGGGTGGGCGAGGTGCGCGCCACGTCCGCGGGCAGCGCGATGGAGTTGCACGACTTCCGCGCGTACCAGCCGGGGGACGACCTGCGCCAACTGGACTGGAACGCGGTGGCGCGCACGGGAGAGCTGGTGCTGCGCGTGCGGCAGGACGAGGTGGCGCCGCGCGTGGAGGTGGTGCTGGACGGTTCGCGCAGCATGGGGCTGTCGCCGCGCAAGGCGGCGGGGGCGCGGGAGGTGGCGCTGCTGACGGTGGAGGTGGGCGGGCGGCAGGGGCTGACGCCGACGCTGCTGTGGGGAGGGGCGCGGCCGGAGCGGGTGCAGGGGCCGGCGTGCCGCGCGGCGCTGCGAGGGGCGGAGTTCGAGGCGCGGGATGACCTGGCGTCGGCGCTGGGGAGGCTGCCGCCGTTGCGGCCGTGTGGCGTGCGGGTGGTGGTGAGCGACTTCCTCTTCGAGGCGGACCTGGAGGCGCTGTGCGCCCGGCTGTCGCGAGGAGCGTCGGCGCTGTTCCTGGTGCAGGTTCTGGACGCGGAGGACCTGGAGCCCACGGGCGGTGATGGAGCGCGGCTGGTGGACGCGGAGAGTGGCGTGGCGCTGGAGGAGCTGCTGACGGACGGAGTGCTGGCCGCCTACGCCCGCCGCTTCGCGGAGCACCAGCGAGCGCTGCGAAGCGCGGCGGTGCGGGCGCGGGGAACGCTGCTCACCGTGAACGCGGCGGAAGGGCTGCGCGCGCAGGTGGCGGGGCCGCTGCGCGCGTTGTTCATCGCGGGAGGCGGGGCGTGAGCGTCGGTGCGAGTGGCATGGAGCGCGATGGCGGGTGCATTCGCGTGCAGGGGGCGGGCGTGGGTGTGCATGGAGGAGGGCCGCATGGAGCGCCGGATGGTTCGCGCCAGCGTGCACCATGGCGGGTGCACCCTCGTGCGAAGTGTCGTGGGAGGCGGGGTGTGAGCAGCGTGGAGTGCCGGGCGTTTCGCGCCAACGTGCACCATGGCGGGTGCAGTCGCGTGCGAAGTGTCGCGGGGGGCGGGGCGTGAGCTTCGGGCTTCCCTGGGGGCTGCTGGCGTTGGGCGCGTTGGTGCCGCTGGTCGCGGCGTACTTCCTGCGCCGCCGGCAGAAGCCGGTGGTGGTGAGCGCGCTGTTCTTGTGGCGCACGCCGCGTCCTCGCGCGGAGGGCGGACCCCGGTGGGAGCGCTTCACGCGCGAGGCGTCACTGCTGCTGGAGGCGCTCGCCGTGCTGGCCGCCGCGCTGTACCTGGCGGACGTGCGGCTGGGAGAGGACGCTCGCCGTCGTCACCTGGTGCTCGTCGTGGATGGCAGCCTGTCCATGTCCGCGCGGACTCCGGAGGGCAAGACGGTGCTGGAGTACGTGCGCACCGAAGCCGCGAAGCGCGTGGAGTCGGAACGCGCGACCCATGTCACGGTGCTCGCGAGCGGCGTGGCACCCCAGGTCCTCGCTGGACCGGAGGCCGAGGCGTCGCGCGCCCTGGGCGCTCTGGAGTCCTTCGAAGCGCGCGGCCCGGATCATGACGTCACGGCTTCGCTCCTGTGGGCGCAGGAGCTGGCCGGCCCGGGCAAGCGCGTGCACTTCTTCACCGACGCGCCGCCCTCCGAGGACGCGACCGTGCCTCCCTCCGTGCGCTGGACGGCGCTGGGCCGCTCCCAGGGCAACGTGGCGCTGGTCTCCGCGCAGCGGCGCGACGAGGGCGGCCGGGCCACGGTGACGCTGCGGGTCGCTCGCTTCGGAGCGGGGCCTTCGGAGATTGAAGCCCGCGTGCGCGCGGCCCCCGGACCGGGCGCGCGCGAAGGCACCGAACGCACGGAGCGCATCGCGCTTCCGGAAGAAGGTGCCGCGACCGTGCGCCTCACGTTCCGCGAGGCCGGCGACGTGGAGGTGTCCCTGCCGGACGACGCGCTGCCCGAGGACGGACACGTGCGCCTGCCCCCATCCCCCGTGATGCCGGTGGCCGTGGGACTGACGGAGGGCCTGTCGCCCGCGTCGAAGCAGGCGCTGGAGCGCTTCCTGGCGGTGTCGTCCGATGTGGCGCACGGCCCTCCTGTTCCCGGCGCGCCGGTGCTGTCCGTCGGCCCCGCGCGCGCGGAGGCCCGCGTGACGCTGGGCGCGGAAGGACCGCTGCGCACCTTCGTGGGGCCGTTCTTCACGGAGAAGGGCAGCACGCTGATGGACGACGTGCAGCTCTCGGGTGTGCGGTGGACGGCGGGCGCGAACCCTCCGGGGCGCCCGTTAATGACCGCGGGCGAAGCCGTGCTCGTGTCGGAAGAGGAGGGCGGACGGCTGCACCTCAACGTGGACCTGGCGCGCTCCAACCTCCAGCGGACCACGGCCTGGCCCGTGCTCCTGGGCAACGTGGTGCGTGAGGCGCGGCGGCTTCGCGAGGGGTTCCCCCGGCGTCAGCTCAACCTGGGCGAAGCGCTCTCCGTGGTGACGGAGGCCGGTGCGCGCTACGCGCTGAAGGGGCCTTCGGGCCGCAAGCCCGTGTTCGGCGCGGGCGCGCTGAGCCTGCCCGCGCCCACCCGTCCCGGCCGCTACGTGCTGGAGCGCGACGGCCGTGAAGTGGACTCGCTGGAGGTGCTGGCGCTGGATGCTCGCGAGTCGGACCTGCGGGGCCGGGGCAGCGTGGACGTGGCCGCGAAGGAAGCGGGTGAGGACTCGGAAGGGAACAGCGGCCATGAGCGCGCCCGCTGGCCCCTTGTGGTGCTGCTGGCCGCGCTGCTGGCGGACTTCTACGTCACGAGGAAGGCATGACCTTCACCCTTCCCCAGGCGTGGCTGCTGCTGTTGCCGCTGGGCCTCTTCCTGTGGCGCTACGGCCGGAGGCCTGGCCCGCCCATGGTGCTGCGGTGGGCGCTGCTGGTGCTCGGCGTGGGCGCGCTGTCCGGGCCGGAGCTGCGGCTGGCGAACGCGGGCAGCGACGTGGCGGTGGTGGTGGACCGCTCGCGCTCCATGCCGCTGGACGTGGACCGGGTGGCGCAGGAGCTCGTCTCGCTGGTGGAGTCCCAGCGCCGGCCGGGCGACCGCGTGGGCGTCATCACCTTCGGCCGCGAGGCGCGGGTGGAGTCCCCGCTGTCGGAGGTGGGCCGGTTCGGAGGTTTCACGCGGCCGGTGGACGCGGAGGCGTCGGACCTGTCGGCCGCGCTGGACGCGGCGGGCGCGCTCATTCCGCCCGAGCGCACGGGCCGGGTGCTGGTGGTCTCCGACGGCCGGGCCACGGGAGCGGATGCCCGGGGCGCGACGCGGCGGCTGGCGGCGCGAGGCATCGCGGTGGACTACCGGCAGGTGTCCCGGCCGGAGCCCGCGCTGGACGTGGCCGTGGTGTCGCTGGACGTGCCCGCCACCGTCTCCGTGCGCGAGCCCTTCCAGTTCTCCGCCGTGGTGCAGGCCACCTCCGCCGTCACCGGCACCGTGCGGCTGGAGCGCGACGGGAAGGTGCTGGTGAAGGGGCCGTACGACTTCAAGCCCGGGCCCAACCTGCTGCCCCTGCGCGACCTCCTGGAGGAGCCGGGGCTCGTGCGCTACCGGCTCACGGTGGAGGTGCCCGGAGACGGCGTCCCGGAGAACGACGTGGGCGTGGGCGTGCTGCGCGTGGAGGGCCCGCCGCGCGTGTTGCTGCTCACCGCGCAGCCGTCGGGCACGCTGGCGAAGGCGCTGGCGGCGACGGGCATGGCGCTGGAGGTGAAGGCGCCGTTCCACCTGTCGCTGGAGGCGCTCGACGGGGTGGGCGTGGTGGTGCTGGAGAACGTGGACGCCAACGCGTTGGGCGAGACGGGGTTGAGCGCGCTGGCGGACTACGTGGACCAGGCGGGCGGCGGACTGGTGATGACGGGAGGGCGGTCGAGCTTCGGCGAGGGTGGCTACCGGCGCTCGCCGGTGGAGCCGCTGTTGCCCGTGTCGCTGGAGATGCGCGAGGAGCAGCGGCGCGCGTCGGTGGCGATGAGCGTGCTCATGGATTCGAGCTGTTCCATGGGCATGCAGGTGCCGGACGGGCGCACGAAGATGGAGCTGGCCGCCGAGGGCGTCACGGCGGCGCTCACGCTGCTCAACGCGAACGACGAGGCCTCCGTGCACATGGTGGACACGGAGCCGCATGAAATCTTCCCCTTGAGTCCGGTGAGCAGGGGCCTGCCGTTCGACCAGGTGGCGCGGGGCTTCAGCGGCGGTGGAGGCATCTACGTGGGGACCGCCCTTCGCGCGGGCAGCAAGGAGATCCTCCGCAGCGAAAAGCCCACGCGGCACGTGGTGCTGTTCTCCGACGCGGCGGACTCCGAGGAGCCGGGCGACTACCAGGAGACATTGGCGGCGCTGCGAGCGGCCAACGTGACGGTGTCGGTCATCGGCCTGGGAAAGCCCACGGATCCGGACGCGGAGCTGCTGCGCGAGGTGGCCCGGCGCGGCGCCGGGCGCATCTACTTCGCGGAGGACGCGATGAGCCTGCCGCGCATCTTCAGCCAGGAGACGCTCGCGGTGGCGAGGGCCACGTTCGTGGACGAGCCTGCGTCGCTGGAGGCGGCGCCGGACCTGCCGCTGCTGGGGCCGCTGCCGACGACGGGCCTGCCGCAGGTGGGCGGCTACAACCTCACCTACCTGAAGCCGCGGGCGAACGTGGCGCTGCGCACGTTGGACACGAACGCCGCGCCGGTGCTGGCGCTGTGGCCGCATGGCGCGGGGCGCACGGTGGCGCTCACGGCGGAGGTGGACGGCAGGTACACGGGGGAGTTGCGTGAGTGGAGCGCGCTGCGGACGACGCTGGAGGCGGTGGTGCGCTGGTCGATGGGGCGGCCGACGCCGAAGGAGGAGGCGGTGGTGCGCTCGGAGCGCCAGGGCAACCTGCTGCGCGTGACATTGGACCTGCCGCCGGGCGAGCCGATGCCGGGCGCGCTGCCCACGGCGGTGTTGCTGTCGGGCGACGGGCGCTCCGGTGTGGAGAAGCCGCTGCACTGGGAGGACGAGGACCGGCTGGTGGTCGAGTATCCGCTGACGGGCAGCGGCACCTGGCACCCGGTGGTGAAGTGGGGGGGACGCGTGTTGAGGGCGCCACCGGTGGCGCTGCCGTACGCGCCGGAGTTCGAGCCGGGCAGCGCGAAGGAGGGCCTCAAGCTCCTGCGAGCGCTGGCGGCGGTGGGTGGAGGTCAGGAGCGGCTGTCGATGACGGGCCTGTTCGCGGAGGCGCCGGAGTCAGAGGGCCGCGTGGCATTGGCGCCCTGGCTGGTCGCGTTCGCGCTGGCGGCGATGCTGGCGGAGGTCGCGGTGCGCAGGTTCCTCTCGGCGCCGCGAGTGCGAGCAACGCGGGAGAGGCCCATGAAGGAAGCCATCGCAAGTGAGCCCATGGCAGCACCCCGCACGGACGTGAAGCCCACCACGACGCCGCCCAGGCCCGTCCAGGATGAACCCGCCGAGCAGAAGCCCGAGCCTCCGAAACCGCCCGCTGGGGTGGACTCCGCACTGGAGGCCGCGCGAGCGCGGGCACGGCGTCGCACGGGGCGCTGAGCCGGCGTGCTCGTGCGCGCGAGCATGAGCACCGCGCCAGGTCTCTTGATCCTCACGCTGTCCACAGGGGAGGGAGCCCCCGCTCAGGCTTGCCCGGCAGCGGTGCACCCCAAGAACCTGTCCGACAGTCGGACAAGTTTGGATGGCCTCGGCTCACGGGAGCTTCCGGTCCACAGGCCGCAGAAACCAGTCCGACAGTCGGACCAGTTTACAGGCCCTCGGCTCACGAGAGCTTTCGGTCCACCCGGGCACAGCGGAAACCTGTCGGACAGTCGGACAAGTTGGAGGCCCTCGGCTCACGAGAGCTTCCGGCCCACCTGGGCGCAGCGGAAACCGGTCCGACAGTCGGACAAGTTTGGAGGCCCTCGGCTCACGGGCGCTTTCGGTCCACTGGCTGCGGAAGCCACTCCGACCCGTCATAAAGGTTTGAAGGACCTCTGGTGAGTTGCTGGTCCACCCGAGCCGTGGAAACCGGTCCGACAGTCGAACAAGTTGGAGGGCCTCGGTTCACGGGAGCTTCCGGTCCATAGGCCGCGGAAACCGGTCCGACAATCGGAACGGATTGGAGGGGCTCGGCTCATGAGCGCACCTGGGCCGCGGAAACCTGTCCGACAGTCGGACAAGCTCAGGGGGTTCGGGTCGGAGCTTCCGGTCCACCCGGACACTGCGAAGACCTGTCCGACAGTCATGCAGGTTTGGGAGATCGCTGGTGAGGGCTGCTGGTTCATCCGGGCAACGGGAACTTGTCCGACTGGAGGTCTGCGCGGAATAGCGAGGCCAGTTGGCCGGCTGCCAAGCGACAAGGGGGACAGGAGCTTCGAGCACAATGC
>NZ_JAIQDE010000028.1 GCF_020037015.1 Corallococcus sp. AS-1-6
TTCTTGCGATGTCACCCCACCTCTATGCGGCTCGTAGGACTGCTTATTCCGCGCAGACCTCCAGTCGGACAGGTTTCTCCAGGTCGCCGCCAGCGGGGAGCCCCCCGGGCCCGATGGCCTACGAGGCGCCTTCGTCCGGGGACGAAGCTTCCAGGCCTTCGCCCTCGTCTTCCTCCGGCCCCTCGCCCACGGCCGACGTGTCGTCGTCCTCCAACTCATCGTCCGGTTCCGGCGCGTCCAAGTACTCCGGCGCGCTGTCGGACGCCTCCGTGAGGACGGTGCCCAGCGGGTAGATGACCAGGTGGCGCTGGGGCTCGCTGCCCACGCTCACGGCCTCCAGGTGGTTCTTCACCACCAGCGTGTGCTGCACCTTCCGCAGGCGCGACGGGCGCGGCGCGAGCGGCAGGCTGATGCCCTCCGCGAGCACGCGCTGGATGGCCTCCTCCGCGTCCGCGACCGCGGCGTGCACGTCCGCGGGGTCCACGCCCTCCAACAGGTGGAACTCCGTGCGCAGCGCGCGGCGGATCTCCGTGGCGCTGTTGCGCTTGATGGCCAGCACCCGCGCGCCCACGCGTTCCGCCGCGCGGCGCAGCCGGGGCGAATTCGCGCGGCTTCGCAGCGTGAGCACCACCTCCGCGTTCTCCGGACGGCCCACCACCACGGCCTCCACCGGCAGGTCGCGCAGCACGCGCTCCAGCAGCTCGCGGCTCACCGCGTGCGCGGCGATGCGCGTGGGCCCGGGCCGGGGCGCTCCCAGCGCGGGCGTCCCCTTCGGCACGCGGCCTCCCGGTGGCGTGGCCTCCACCACCTCCGGCGCGGCCTCCACGTGCACGGCGCCGTCCTGTTGCCGCCGCTTCTCTCCGCCCACCTCCGCGCCCGTGAGCAGCCGGTCCACCGCGCCGGCCGTGTCGCGGTGCACGCGCACCTCGTCGCGGCTCACCATCTCCACCACGATGTCGAACGTGGGCGTGCCCTTGCGCTCCGTGACGGTCTTCTGCGTGCCCCGGCGCCGGGCCTCGTCGTCGCTCAGCGTGACGGTCTGCACGCCGCCCACCAGGTCGGACAGCGTGGGGTTCAGCACCAGGTTCTCCAGCGTGTTGCCGTGCGCCGTCGCCACCAACTGCACGCCGCGCTCCGCGATGGTGCGCGCGGCGGCGGCCTCCGCGGCGGTGCCAATCTCATCCACCACGATGGCCTCGGGCATGTGGTTCTCCACCGCCTCGATCATCACGTCGTGCTGACGGTCCGGCCGGCTCACCTGCATCCGCCGAGCGCCGCCGATGCCGGGGTGCGGGATGTCCCCGTCGCCGCCAATCTCGTTGGACGTGTCCACCACCATCACGCGCTTGCCCAGCGTGTCCGCGAGCACGCGCGCCACCTCGCGCAGCTTCGTCGTCTTGCCCACGCCCGGCCGCCCGAGCAGCAGCAGGTTGCGCCCGGACTCCACCAGGTCGCGCAGCATGTCGATGGTGCCCTGGATGGCGCGCCCCACGCGCAGCGTGAGCCCCACCACGCGGCCCTGGCGGTTGCGGATGGCGGACACGCGGTGGAGCGTGCGCTCGATGCCCGCGCGGTTGTCGCCGCCCACCTCGCCCACGCGGGCGAGCACCGCCTGGAGCGCCTCCTGCTCCACGGGCGCCTCCGACAGCCGCGCCACGCCGTGCACCAGCCGCGCCTCCGGCGGCCGCCCCAGGTCCATCACCACTTCCAGCAACTCCGCTTCAGGCAGCCGCCGCACCGCCTCCTGGAGCGACGGCGGCAGCACCGCCACCAGCAGGGCAAAGTCATCCATCCCCCAAAGCTGCCTCGCCCCGCCAGGCCGCGCACGGCTTTCCTGCGCGAGTCCTCGAACCGAACCTCTGGGAGTACACTCCCTCCCAGCCCGGCAGGCGGCCAGGCGCACCCCGCGTGACAGGGAGGAGCCGGGCGGGGGCCATCCCTACCTTCAGGCCATGCCCACCGCGACGCAGGACCGCTCCCCCCTCTGGCCCCAGCTCGAGCAGGAGGCGCGCGAGCGCTTCGGCGTGGAGGACTTCCGGCCCGGCCAGCGGGACATCATCGACGCGGTGCTCGCGGGGCGCGACGTGCTGGGCGTGCTGCCCACGGGCGCGGGCAAGAGCCTCACCTTCCAACTGCCCGCCCTCTTCGTGCCCGGCGCCACGCTGGTGGTGAGCCCGCTGCTCGCGCTGATGCACGACCAGCGCGAACACCTCACGGAGCGCTACGACCTGGACGCGGCGAAGCTGGACTCCACGCTGAAGGCCGGCGAGCTGCGGGCGCTCCAGAAGGAGATCCGCCGGGGCGAGCACGAGTTCATCTACGTCACCCCGGAGCAGTTGGAGAACCCGGAGCGGCTGGCGTTGCTCCAGCGCGCGAACGTGAGCCTCTTCGTGGTGGACGAAGCGCACTGCGTCTCGCAGTGGGGCCACGACTTCCGGCCCGCGTACCTCGCGCTGGGGGACGCCATCCGCGCGCTGGGCAGGCCCCGGGTGCTCGCGCTCACGGCGACCGCCACGCCCCGCGTGCGCGAGGACATCCGCGCGCAGTTGGGACTGGAGGACCCGGTGGTGGTGCGCACCGGCATCCAGCGCGACAACCTCACGCTGGAGGTCCACCGCACGGTGAACCCGGAGCTCAAGCGCCAGAAGCTGCTGGAGCTGCTGCGCGCCAACGACGGCAGCGCCATCGTCTACACGGCCACCGTGCGCAAGGCGGACGAGCTGTGGCGCTGGCTGCGCGCGGAAGGGCTGGAGGCGGGCCGCTACCACGGCAAGCTCAAGGCCTCCGAGCGCGAGGAGAACCAGCGCTGCTTCATGGACGGCACCACGCCGGTGGTGGTGGCGACGAAGGCCTTCGGGCTGGGCATCGACAAGCCGGACCTGCGGCTCGTGGTGCACTACCACTTCCCCGACTCGCTGGAGAGCTACTACCAGGAGGCGGGCCGGGCGGGCCGCGACGGGCTGCCCGCGAAGGCGGCGCTGCTGTACCGGCTGGAGGACCGGCGCATCCAGGGCTTCTTCCTGGGAGGCAAGTACCCGCGCCGCGACGAGAGCCAGCGCCTCTACCAGGCCGCGAACACGCTGTGCGCGCAAGGCAGGGCCGTGGCCCTCAAGCGGCTGGCCGAGGCGAGCGGCCTGGGCGACAAGCGCACCCGCGTGCTGGTGGCGCAGCTCGTGGCCGCGGGCGTGCTGGAGAAGGGCGCGCGAGGCCTCAAGCAACTGCGCGCGTTCGAGACCCCCGAGGAGCTGGACGCGTACCTGCGCGCCTACGAGGACCGCCACCAGGGAGACCGCGAGCGCCTGGACGCGATGATGCGCTACGGGAGCACCACCGCGTGCCGCTGGAAGGTGCTGGGCACCTGGTTCGACGAGCCGCTGGAGGACGACTGCGCCCGCTGCGACAACTGCCGCGCCCGCGCCGAAGGCCGCTTCGAAGCCCGTCCTCCCGCCCGCGCGAGGCCGCCCCTTCTTCACCGGGAGTCTCTGTCCGGGGTCGCCGTCGCCCCTGCGGCGTAGGGCCCTTTTTCCCCACCTCCGCGCGACATCGAGCCCTGGAATCCGTACTCAAAGTACAGGTCTCCCGGGTCTTCAGGCTTGGGGGCATTGTGCGCGAATACAGTTATGGCGTATATTGCACAGCATACCTGGACGTAATGCACTTCAGACCTTTCCCCCGAGGTCTTGAAAGGCGGAGACGCGATGGCGGAAGGCAAGTTGAAGGCGCTTGTGGTGGATGATGACCCACTCGTGCTGGAGCTGGTGGAGCGCTCCATCAGCCGCTACGGCTTCGAGGTCGTCACCACGCGCGCGGCGCTGGGCGTGGCCAACCTGCTGCGGACCGAGCAGCCGGACATCGTGCTCCTGGACGTGAACATCCCGGCGCTGAGCGGCGACCGCATCCTGGGCGTGGTGCGCCAGTTCGCGGGACCGGACACGCTCTTCATCCTGTACTCGTCCATGGACGAGTCGCGGCTGCGCGAGCTGGTGCGCGCGTCCGGCGCGGACGGCTACATCCCCAAGGGTGTCACCGGTCCGGAGCTGGCGCTGAAGCTGTCCGGCCTGCACCACAAGCGGATGGCGAACCGCCCCACGCCGGTGCGCGCGGATCCCCTGCTTCAGCGCGACGTGCCCGCGCCCCAGTCCCAGAGCACCACGGCCCAGGTGTCGCTGGCGTCGCGGTAGGTGTGGATGGTCTCGAACCCGACCCGCGCGTGCGCGCGCAGGGAGCGGGGGTTGCGAACGGAGACCTCGGTCACGACGCAGTCGAAGCGCGAGCGAAGCTGCTCGCGGTGCTGGTGGTAGAGCGCGTCGAAGAGGCCCTTCCCCCGGTGGGCCTTGTCGACGCACACCTGCCCCATCACGTAGAAGCGCTGGTCCCGCAGCGGCCGGCCCCGGTGTTCGAGCCCTTCGAGGAGCGCGAACATCGGGTCCAGGACCGGAACCCACGCGCGGCACTCGCGGGGCATCACCAGCGCGTACGCCACGACGTCGGAGCCCTGCACGGCGATGACGCTGGGCTCGAGCGCGTGCATGTGCTCCAGCGTGGCCAGGTCATGCTGGACGGTGACGAAGCCCTGGGCGTGCTGCTCCTCGGGTGACAGCGAGGGAGGCAGGTTGCGGCGCTGAAGGGCCAGCACCTGCTCCAGCTCGTCACGGGACTGCACGGCCCTCACGACATACGGATGCGACGTCATGGCGCACGAGCATAGGCCCGCGCCATGCCTCGAGGCGTCAGCGTTCGAAGACTGCCAGCCCCGGCGGAGGCCTGTCCGGCGGGTCGTCCTGGGGCGCGTCGCGCGGGCCCATGCCGCCGGGGAGTGCGGCGGGCGTTGGCGGAGGAGGGCAGCGACAACGGGGTCATCGGCCCGCTGCGCTCGTCGCTGGGCCGGTCGTGAGGAGGACGCCATCGAAAGATCCGCTGATTCCGTCTGAATCCCCGCTCTGCCATTCCGCGCGGGGTCAACGCATCTTCCGGTCATGACCCACGAACACTCCGCACATGCGCCGGTGCATGGCTTTGGAGCCGACCGCGCGCCCCATTACGACGCACAG
Source organism: Corallococcus sp. AS-1-6 (assembly GCF_020037015.1). GTDB lineage: Bacteria > Myxococcota > Myxococcia > Myxococcales > Myxococcaceae > Corallococcus. Next base: position 5,052 of record NZ_JAIQDE010000028.1, read on the forward strand.
GCAGCGGTGAGTCTCGCCGGCTATCAGGCGGCCTACGAGCTGGGCGTCAGCGCCCTGGCTGCGCACCTGGACGGACAGGAGACGGCGTCACTGCTCCACGTGGGCCTGGGCACGGGCGCGGAGCTGCTGCCCTATCATCGCTTCAACGTGCCGGGCTGGCGCTTCACGGGCGTGGAGCCCTCCGCGCCGATGCTCGCCGTCGCACGCAAGCGCCTGGAGGAGGAGGGGCTGCTCTCGCGCACGCAGTTGCACGAAGGTGAGCTGCGGACGTTGCCGCAGGGCGAACGCTTCGACGGCGCGCAGTTGATGGGTGTGCTGCACCACGTGGAGGGCGAGGAGGCCCGCCTCGAATTGCTGCGAGAGGTCGCGCGGAGGCTCAAGCCGGGAGCGCCGCTGGTGCTGGGCTGCCGCATCGGCCAGGACCTCGAGCTGACGAAGATCGAGTTCCGGCGGCTGCGGGCGTACGGCGTGGCGACGGAGAAGCTGGAGGCCCGGAGTCAGGCCATGGCGAAGATGCAGCCCATCGCGTCCGACGCCGCCCTGTTCGCGATGTTCGAGCGGACCGGCTTCGTGGCGCCGAAGACGCTCTTCGTGTCGCTCCAGTACAAGGTCTTCCTCGCGCACCGCGCGCCCTGAGCGCGGCTTGGTCCGCCAGGAGGTGGATGCTATGTCCCGGGTTGTATGCGAATCACTCTACCTGGGACGTGGGCACTGCTCGGGACGCTGCTCGCCGGGGCCGCCGTGGCGGAGGAGCACGAGCACGCCGTCATCCGGACGCTCTTCCTTCCCGAAGAGCCCGAAGCCGCGCCCCAGCGCATCTACGTGAAGGGACAGGTCGTGACGGTCCTCCGCTTCGAGCAGGACCTCGCGCCGCTCCGGGCACGGCTGGTGGGCGGAGAGGGGCGGTTCGAGCCGGTGGGCGTCGTGGGCCGGAAGGTGGTGCTGGAGCCCCGGCGCGACCTGGCTCCGGAGGAGGGCTTCTCCCTGCTCGTCACGTTGTCGGATGCGCGGGAGGTCCCCTTCCTCCTCCGGCCGCCGGGACGGCGCGAACATGGGAGCGCGGACCAACAGCTCAACGTCTACAAGGACCGGGACAGTTACGAGGCCATGGCTTCGGCGCTGTTGGATTCGGAGAAGGAGAACAAGACCCTCCGCGAGGAGAACGAGCGGCTCCACAAGGAGGAGGTCTCCGAGGACCATGCGCTGGCGGCCCTGCTGACCACGGGCGCGGTGGCGCAGACGCCATTCGGTGTCGCGGATCATTTCTCCGGCACGGATGGCGACACGGCAATGGATGGCACCGTCTACCGGGGCACGGGCAAGGCCGCGGTCGTGTTCAAGGTGAAGAACCTGACCGCTCGGCGCCCGTGGAGCATGAGCTCCGTGCGGCTCGTGGGCAGGTCGGACACGCGTGAGCGGCCGTTGGCGGTCCGGTCATCCTCCGCGGTGATTGCACCTGGGACCTCGGGCGTTATCGGGCTTGTCGTGGACGGGAGCGCGTTCGTGGACGGCGGGACCCTGACCTCCCTGTTCCTGGAGCTGTACCGGCACGATGGACTGCGGCAGGCGGTTGTTGAGTTGAGCCCGAGCTTGCTCGGGAAGTAGGAACAGCCGCATGACCTCGCGTCGATACGTGCTCGTGGCCTGGATGGGCCTGCTGGCCCTTCATCCGGGTTGTGCGACGACCCTGGGCGACGTCCGCCTGCATGCGGATGGGACGCCCATGTCGGAGAAGTGCCCGGAGAAGTCGCTGGAAGTGATGCGGTACCTGCAGCTCTACGTGGGCGAAGCCGCGTGGGTCCAACTGGATGCGAACCAGAGCCGGGCGGAGCACATCACGCTTCACGACGGGCCTATCGAGAGTGTGCTGGATGAAGACATCGGGACGTTGGAGGCGCCCATGCGCCTCTACGGTCGCGTCTGGACGGGCGGAGAGCAGCCGGTCATCCGGTACTACGAAGCGCAGTTCCTGAAGGGAAAGGACCGCGTGCCCATCTGCGCGGTGGCGAGGCTCGGCTTCGGGCAACTGCGCAAGCGCCCTGAGTCCAAGCCGGGGACAGCGATCCTCAACTCCTCGCGTGCGGGCGTGTACATCGTGGATGAGTTCCGCTGAGCCCTGAGCCGCCAGGGATTCGAGGCGGCATCAGAATTCCGAGGCCGCCACCTGCCGCCAAGCGCGCGGAATCGCTGAGCCACCCTTCTGGTCCACAGCTTGCTCCCGGCATGAGGCTTCACGATTCCAAGGAGCCACGATGCGCTGGATGCGGATGCTGGGCGGTTGTTTGGCGGTGATGACCCTGGCGGCCTGTGGGTCGGGTGACGAAGGCGGGCAGGGGAGGCTGAAGCTGAGGGAAGGGCAGTCGCTGGACCTGGCGCAGGAGTGCGGCGTGGACCTGCCCCAGTGTCCGCAAGGCCTGTCCTGCCTCGTGCTCAAGCTGGACGGCGTGTCAAAGGCACGCTGTGTGGACGATTCCAAGGTCTGCACCGAGCTCGTGTCCTGCACGGGCGGCACCACGTGCGCCATCCTGGACTCGTACCCCGGACAGGTCGCCTGCTCAGGCAAGTGCACCTCGGACTGCGACTCGTCCGTGTCCAGCAGTCCGTGAGGTCAGCGGAGCTGAAGCAGGTGCTGTATGGCGGCGGTCCAGAACTCCGTGGCAAGCTTGATCACGGAGACATCGGACTCGGCCTGACTGTCGTTCCCGTCGCTCACGACGCGAAAGGTGTGCCCTGTGGGAACCGCCTCGATGCGGTGGTCCCGGGGCGCGGCTTCCGTGCCGGGAAGGGTCAGTCGAACGCCAGTGCCCTCCTTGTTCCATCCGCCAATCCCTCCTCCCGGAGGGATCGCGCTGAAGGAGAGATCCATGTGGGCGCCGTGGCTGTCACCCACCAGACCGAAGAGCCAATAGGGAGCTTTCTGGATAGAGGCCCACTCACGCTCAGTCAGTGCAGGAAGGTCAGACACCTGCAGGCGCGGTCGATTGCCCTCCGGGAACTTCGCCATCAACTGCCCCGCGAAGTCCACGAGTGAGCCATGAAGCACACGGACGGCCTCGTACCAACGGCCGAACTGGGATGACGTCGCGGCTCGCGTCTTGCCCAACTGCTCCGCCAGGTAATCAATCGCGGGCTCACGGACCTCGGTGAGCTCACGGGACGCGCGCTCGTATTCTTCGAAGCTTTGGTCCAGACGGTCGAGCGTCAACTCTACCATCGCGGTGATGTCTCCCGAATGGGATGCATCGAGCGCCAGGTAATACCGGGCCCGGTCCTCGACGAGCAGGACGATGGCGGGGTAGTGCTCCCGCATCAGCAACAGGTTGGCGAGCAACCTCCCTGTTCGTCCGTTTCCATCCACGAAGGGATGAATCGTCTCGAACCACGCATGCGCGATGGCGCAGACGACCACCGCATGCTCGGTCTTGGCTCCAGCCAACCATTCGCCGAACGTCTGCATCTCCTCAGGTACCTGGACCGCTTGCGGAGGCACGTGCTTCGTTCCGCCGATCCGGACGTTGATGCGCCGATAGACACCGGCGTTCTCAGGATCAATGACGCGCAGGACGACGCCGTGTATCTCGCGCACGTCCCGCTCACCCAACACGGTCTCCTTGCTGGCCAGCGCTTCAACGAAGTCGAGCGCGTGCGCGAGGTTCACCGCCTCGAAGTGGTCCTTCAGTGACTTGCCCGCGATGGTGATGCCGTCCTCCACCACTGCGCGCGTCTCTGGCAGGGTCAGACGGTTCCCTTCGATCGCGTTTGAATTGTACGTGTGGTGGATCCGGAACCAGTGTCTCAGGTTCTCCACTGCGGCCGGTGGCATCCGAGTAGCACGCAGCCGACGCATCCGCTCGGTCGCCTGCTGAAGTCTGGGTTCGATGCTTTCGCTCCACCGGTACGGATGCACGCCAACCACCTCCGCCCCCCACTGTAACGCCGCCGCCCCCTTTCACCTCGCAGGGGCGCACGGGGTCGGTTCGTGCACATTGCAACCCGGGCATGAACCGTGCCCCCGCAACCCCTTGGAATGGTTGGGCCTGACCGGGGGCCGCTCCGGTACGGCGGATGCTCATGGGGGAGCCCGGTATGTGTGCTCCCGAACTCGCCTCCCGGCTGCTTCCCCTGCTCCTGTCCCAGGCCTCCCCCGAAGCGCCCTCCGCGCTCTCCCGGCTCCAGGTCGAGGGCGGGGTGGACGCCTACTACGGCTACAACCTCAACCGCCCCGGCAGCGACGTGAACTTCCTGCCGGGCACGGGCACCACCGCCCGGCGGCACGATGAAATCACCGTCAACCTGGCGTCGCTGGGAGTGAGCCTGGCGCCGGAGCCGGTGGGCTTCCGCGTCCTGCTCGGCTTCGGCACCGGCATCGACGTGCTGCACCGCGCGGAGCCCGAGGAGGACGCCACCGGCCCGGACGTCTGGCGTTACGTGCAGCAGGCCTCGCTGTCCTTCGCACGGGGCCCGCTCACCCTGGAGGCGGGTATCTACCCCAGCCACATCGGCTTCGAGTCCTTCCAGTCCCAGCTCAACTGGACCTACACCCGCTCGTGGATGGGCGAGTTCTCGCCCTATTACCAGACAGGCCTCAAGGGGACCTGGCGCTTCGATGAGCGCTGGAGCGCGCAACTGCATCTGCTCAATGGCTGGCAGACCATCGGGGACAACAACGACGGCAAGGCCCTGGGCACGCAGGTCGCCTACGCGGGCGACCGGCTGAGCGCGGCCTTCAACACCTTCGTGGGCGACGAGGGCGCTGACGGCGACGAAGGCCTGCGTCTGTTCGCGGACACGGTCGTCACCCTGAAGGTCACCGACGCGGTGAGCATCGCCGGCAGCGCGGACCTCGGCCGGCAGGCCCGCCCCGGGGCCTCCGCCGCCCTCTGGTATGCGGCGGGCGCGAACGTGCGCGTGCAGGTCGCGGGGCCCGTGGCCATGACCGCGCGCGCGGAGGTGTACCGCGACCGGGACGGCCTGCTCAGCGGCACCGCGCAGACCCTGGTCGAGGGCACCCTCACCCTGGAAGTGAAGCCCGCTGAACACCTCGTCCTCAAGGCCGAGGCCCGCCACGACCACTCGACCCAGAACGTCTTCGACGGTCCGGCGCGCGGGACGCAGCCGCCCCTGCCGCGCCAGCACCAGACGTTGTTCGTGGTGGGCGCGGCCGCCACCTTCTGAACCCCGAAGTGGAGCTTTCACCCATGGACCTCGTCCTCATCCTGGTGACCATCGGTTTCTTCGCGCTCTGCGCGGCCTACACCCACGGCTGCGAGCGCTTGTGAGGAGTCCCCTGCCATGACCTTCGAATACGTCGCTGGCATCGCGCTCGCGGTGCTGCTGTCCCTCTACCTCGTCTACGCCCTGCTCCAGCCGGAGCGCTTCTAGGACTCCGCCATGACCCTCGTCGGCTGGTCGCAGCTCCTGCTGTTCTTCGCCCTGGTGCTCGTGTTGACGAAGCCCGTGGGGACGTACCTCTTCCGCGTCTTCGAATCCGGGACGCCGCCCCTGCCGCGCGTGCTCGGCCCCGTGGAGCGGGTCCTCCTGCGCCTGTGTGGCGTGAACCGTGAACAGGAGCAGACCTGGGGCCAGTACACCGCCTCCCTGCTCGCCTTCAGCCTGTTCAGCGTGCTGGGCGTCTACGCGCTCCAGCGCCTCCAGCACGTGCTCCCCTTCAACCCCCAGGGGCTGCCCGCGGTGGGCCCGGAGCTCGCCTTCAACACCGCCGCCAGCTTCACCTCCAACACCAACTGGCAGTCATACGGCGGAGAATCCACGATGAGCTACGCCACCCAGATGTGGGGCCTGACGTGGCAGAACTTCGCGTCCGCCGCCGCCGGTCTGGGCGTCGCGCTCGCCCTCGCGCGCGGCCTCACCCGCCGCGCCGGTCCGGAGGGCCGCGAGACGCTGGGCAGCTTCTGGGTGGACCTGGTGCGCGGCACCCTCTACGTGTTCCTGCCCCTCAGCTTCGTCGTGGCCCTGTTCTTCGTGTCCCAGGGCGTGCTCCAGAACCTGGCCCCCTACCACGGCGTCTCCACCCTGGAGGGGGCGAAGCAGACGCTCGCCTTCGGCCCCGTGGCCTCGCAGGAGGCCATCAAGATGCTGGGCACCAACGGCGGCGGCTTCTTCAACGCCAACAGCGCCCACCCCTTCGAAAACCCCACCCCGCTCACCAACCTGGTCCAACTGCTGCTCATCTTCGTGCTGCCCGCGGGCCTCACGTACACCTACGGCAAGATGACCGGCGACACGAAGCAGGGCTGGGCCCTCTTCGCGGCCATGTCCATCCTCTTCCTCGTGGGCGCGGCGGCAAGCTACGCCGCGGAGGCCCAGCCCAACCCCGCGCTCGCCTCCGCGAGCGTCGCCCAGGCCGGGAACCTGGAGGGCAAGGAGACGCGCTTCGGCGTCGCGGCCTCCGCGCTGTTCGCCACCGTCACCACGGACGCGTCCTGCGGCGCGGTCAACTCCATGCATGACAGCTTCACCGCGCTGGGCGGGCTGGTGCCCCTGGTCAACATGCAACTGGGCGAGGTCATCTTCGGCGGCGTCGGCGCGGGCCTCTACGGCATCCTCGTGATGGCGGTGCTCGCGGTCTTCATCGCGGGCCTGATGGTGGGCCGCACGCCGGAGTTCCTCGGCAAGAAGATCGAAGCGCGCGAGATGAAGCTCGCCATGCTGTACGTGCTCATCTTCCCGCTGGTCATCCTGGGGCTGTCCGCGGTGGGCGCCGTGACTCCGCAGGGCACGTCGTCCCTCAACAACGCGGGCCCCCACGGCCTGTCGGAGATCCTCTACGCGTTCACCAGCGGCGTGGCCAACAACGGCAGCGCCTTCGCGGGCCTCAACGCCAACACCCCGTTCTGGAACATCGGCCTGGGCCTGGCCATGCTCGCCGGACGCTTCCTGATGATGGTGCCGGTGCTGGCGCTGGCCGGTTCGCTGGTGGGCAAGAAGGCCGTGGCCCCCGGCCCGGGCACCTTCCCCACCGAGGGCGCCCTCTTCACCGGCCTGCTCGTGAGCGTCGTCGTCATCGTGGGCGCGCTGACGTTCTTCCCCGTCCTGTCCCTGGGCCCCATCGTCGAGCACTTCCTCGGCGCGGCCGGAAAGGTGTACTGACCATGGCTCCCGCCAACAAGCCGGCCTCCCTGCTGGATCCGGCGCTGCTCAAGCCCGCCGTCTGGGAGAGCCTCAAGAAGCTCCACCCCCGCGACGTGGCCCGCAACCCCGTGATGTTCGTGGTGTGGGCCGGCAGCCTCCTCACCACGGTGTTCGTCATCAAGGACCTGGTGGCCCGCCAGCCGGACAGCGCGCCCGTGTGGTTCACCGTGATGGTGATGCTGTGGCTGTGGTTCACCGTCCTCTTCGCCAACTTCGCGGAGGCCGTGGCGGAGGGCCGCGGCAAGGCCCAGGCGAGCGCCCTGCGCCGCATGCGCCAGGACACCCAGGCCCGCCGCCTCACCCAGGACGGCCGGGAGGAGCGCGTGGGCGCCCCCGCCCTGCGCAAGGGAGACCGCGTGGTGTGCGAGGCCGGAGACCTCATCCCCGGCGACGGCGAGGTGGTGGAGGGCATCGCCAGCGTGGACGAGTCCGCCGTCACCGGCGAGTCCGCCCCCGTCATCCGCGAGTCCGGCGGCGACCGCTCCGCCGTCACCGGAGGCACGAAGGTGCTGTCCGACCGCATCGTCATCCGCATCAGCGTGGACCCGGGCGAGTCGTTCCTCGACCGGATGATCGGCCTGGTGGAGGGCGCGGCCCGCAAGAAGACGCCCAACGAAATCGCGCTGCACATCCTGCTGGTGGGCCTCACGCTGGTGTTCCTGCTGGCGTGCGTGACGCTGGTGCCGCTGGCGCTCTACTCGGGCGTGCCGCTGTCCGGCACGGCGGTGGTGGCGCTGCTGGTGTGCCTCATCCCCACGACCATCGGCGGCCTGCTGAGCGCCATCGGCATCGCGGGCATGGACCGGCTGCTGCGCAAGAACGTGCTCGCGCTCAGCGGGCGCGCGGTGGAGGCGGCGGGGGACGTGGACACGCTGCTGCTCGACAAGACGGGCACCATCACGCTGGGCAACCGCATGGCCTCGGAGCTGCTGCCCATGCCGGGCGTGCGCGTGGAGGAGCTGGCGGAGGCCGCGCAGCTCGCGAGCCTCGCGGACGAGACGCCGGAGGGGCGCTCCGTCGTCACGCTGGTCAAGGACACGTACAAGATGCGCCCGCGCGAGCTGCGAGCGCACCAGGCCACCTTCGTCCCCTTCACCGCGCAGACGCGCATGAGCGGCTGTGACCTGGTGGATCCGCATCCCCGGAGCATCCGCAAGGGCGCGGTGGACGCCATGGTGCGCCACGTGCAGGCGCAGGGTGGCACCGTGCCGGAGGCGCTGACCCAGGCGGCGGGCCGCATCGGTGACGCGGGAGGCACGCCGCTCGCCGTGGCGGACGGCGGGCGGGTGCTGGGCATCATCCACCTCAAGGACGTGGTGAAGGGCGGCATCAAGGAGCGCTTCGACCGCTTCCGCGCCATGGGCATCCGCACGGTGATGATCACCGGCGACAACCCGCGCACCGCGGCGGCCATCGCGAAAGAGGCCGGCGTGGACGACTTCCTGGCGGAGGCGACCCCGGAGGCGAAGCTCGCGCTCATCCTCGCGGAGCAGGGCAAGGGCAAGCTCGTGGCCATGACGGGCGACGGCACCAACGACGCGCCCGCGCTGGCCCAGGCGGACGTGGGCGTGGCGATGAACACCGGCACCCAGGCCGCCAAGGAGGCCGGCAACATGGTGGACCTGGACTCCAACCCCACCAAGCTCCTGGAGGTGGTGGAGGTGGGCAAGCAGTTGCTGATGACGCGAGGCACGCTGACGACGTTCTCCATCGCCAACGACGTCGCGAAGTACTTCGCCATCCTCCCGGCCCTCTTCATGGGCGTCTTCCCGCAGATTGCCCCGCTCAACGTGATGGGCCTGACGTCGCCGTTCAGCGCCATCCTGTCCGCCGTCATCTTCAACGCGCTCATCATCGTGGCGCTCATCCCGCTGGCGCTGAAGGGCGTGCGCTACCGCCCGCTGGGCGCGGCGGCCCTGCTGCGCCGCAGCCTGCTGCTCTACGGCGTGGGCGGCGTCATCGTCCCGTTCGTGGGCATCAAGGTCATCGACGTGCTGCTCACCACCGTGGGCCTGGCCTGAGCACACAAGAAAGGAACACCCTCATGGTCTCCACGCTCCTCACCGCCCTGCGCGTCAGCGCCGTCACGCTGGCCCTCACGGGCGTGCTGTACCCCCTGGCCGTCACCGGCGTGGCGCAGGTGCTGTTCCCGCATGAAGCCAACGGCTCGCTCGTGAAGGACGACCAGGGCCGGGTGGTGGGCAGCGAGCTCATCGCCCAGGGCTTCACGCAAGCCGGCTACTTCCAACCGCGCCCCTCCGCCGCCGGCGCGGGCTGGGACGCGACGGCCTCCGGCGGCAGCAACCTGGGGCCCACGTCCCGGAAGCTCCAGGACCGCGCGGTGGCGGAGGCGGACCGGCTGCGCCGCGAGAACCCCGAGGCCGAGGGCCCGGTGCCCGCTGAATTGGTGACCGCCTCCGCGTCCGGGTTGGATCCGCAGGTGTCGCCGGAGGCGGCGCTGTGGCAGGTTCCCCGCGTGGCGCGGGCGCGCGGCGTGGACCCGGCGCGCGTGCGGGCGCTGGTGCTGTCACGGGTGGAGGGACGGACGTTCGGCGTGCTGGGAGAGCCCCGGGTGAACGTGCTCACGTTGAACCTCGCGATGGACCGTCAGTTCGGCGGACCCGCGCCCACGGCCTCCCGGTGAGGAGAAGGCAGGCATGACGACGCGGCGCCCTCGCGCGGAGGACTTCCTGGAGCTGGTGGAGCGCGGCCGGCGCGGCCGGCTGAAGCTCTACATCGGCTTCGCGGCGGGCGTGGGCAAGACGTTCCGCATGCTGGAGGAGGCGCACGCGCTCAAGGCGCGCGGCGTGGACGTGGTGCTGGGCTTCGTGGAGACCCACGGCCGTCCGGAGACGGAGGCCCTGGTCGAGGGCCTGGAGGCCGTGCCCCGCCAGCGCATCACCTACCGGGACGTCACCGTGGAGGAGATGGACCTGGACGCCATCCTCGCGCGCAAGCCGCAGGTGGCCATCGTGGACGAGCTGGCCCACACCAACGCGCCCGTGTGCCGCCACCGCAAGCGCTACCAGGACGTGCAGGAGCTGCTGGCCGCGGGCATCAACGTCATTGGCGCCTTCAACGTGCAGCACCTGGAGAGCCTCAACGACCTGGTGGAGCGCAACACCGGCGTCACCGTGCGCGAGACGCTGCCGGACAGCTTCCTCAAGACGGCCGACCAGGTGGTGAACCTGGACCTCGCGGTGGAGGACCTGCACGAGCGGCTCCGGGCGGGAAAAATCTACGCGCCGGACAAGGTGCCGCACGCGCTGGAGCGCTTCTTCACCGGAGACAACCTCTCCACGCTGCGCGAGCTGGCCCTGCGCGAGGTGGCGGAGAGCCTGGACCGCGCCACCGCCGGCAGGCAGGCCCGGGCGGGCGAGGACGCCTCCCAGAAGGGCGGCGCGTGGGGCCGGGTGCTGGTGGCGCTCTCCAGCCACCCGCCGCGCGCGGCGACCCTGCTGCGCCGGGGCTCGCGCATGGCGGGCCGGCTCAACACGGACTGGTTCGTGGTGTACGTGGAGACGCCGCGCGAGGCGCCGAACCTCATCGACGCGGAGGCGCAGCGGCACCTGCTGACGAACATCGAGAAGGCGAAGGAGCTGGGCGCGGAGGTGGTGCGCCTGCGCTCCAGCGACCCCGTGGCGGCGCTGCTGGACTTCGCCCGCTCGCACGGCGTGGGGCACATCATCATCGGCCGCTCCCACCAGGCGAAGTGGCGTCAGCGGCTGGGCATGACCGCGGACGCGCGCCTCCTGCGGGAAGGGGAGGGCTTCGACATCCACGTCGTGTCCTTCGAGTCCCACGAGGAGAAGCGCCCATGACGCTGCGCTCGCGTCTGCTGCTGGCCCAGGCGCCGCTGGTGATGGCGCTGCTCTTCCTGGGGGCCACGGCCGTCATCACCCTGGAGCGCGTGGGCCGCGCCGGCCAGCAGGTGCTGGCGGACAACTACCGCAGCGTGCTCGCCACCCAGCGCATCACGGAGCAACTGGAGCGCATGGACAGCGCGGCGCTGTTCATCATCGCGGGCGAACGCGAGCGGGGCCTCACCCAGCAGGCCGCGCAGCGCTCGCCGCTGGAGACGGAGCTGGGCGTCCAGCAGGGCAACATCACCGAGCCCGGCGAGGCGCAGGCCACGCGGCGGCTGCGCACCGCGTGGACGCGGTACCGCGAGGCGTTCGACGTCTTCCTCCAGGCCCGTGACCCGGACGCCGCGCGCACGCGCTACTTCGAGTCACTCGCTCCCGCCTTCCAGGAGGCGAAGGCCGCGGCGGCGTCCGTGCTCGCGCTGAACCAGGACGCGATGGTGCGCAAGAACGACCGGCTGCACCAGCAGAGCGAGCAGGTGAACACGCTGATGATGCTGGCCGTGGTGGTGGCGCTGGCCTTCGGTCTGCTCTTCACCACGTCGCTGGTGCAGCGCGCGCTCCGGCCGGTGTCCGTGCTGTCGCAGGCGGTGCGCCGCCTGGGGCAGGGCGACGTGGAGGCGCGAGCGGTGGTGGAGGGGCAGGACGAAATCGCCGGGCTCGCGCGGGACTTCAACACCATGGCGGAGCGGCTGGCGCAGTACCGCAAGAGCAGCCTGGGCGAGCTGCTCCAGGCGCAGGCGGTGTCCCAGGCGGCCATCGACAGTCTGCCCGACCCCGTGCTGGTGCTGGGCGCGGAGGGCGGGCTGCTCAACGTGAACGCCGCGGCGGAGGCCGTGCTGCGCCTGCGGCTGGACGAGGGCGGAGACGCGCTGGGCCGCGTGGAGCCGGAGGTGCGCGCCGTGCTGGAGCGGGTGCGGGCGCACGTCGTGGGCGGGCGGGGCGCGTACCAGCCCCGGGGCTACGAGGAGGCGGTGCGCGTCGAGTCGTCTCCAGAGGGCGTCCGGTGGCTCCTGCCGCGAGGCAGCCCGGTCCACGGAGAGACGGGGGACGTGGTGGGCGCCACGCTCATCCTCCAGGACGTGACGCGGCTGCGGCGCTTCGACGAGCTGAAGAACGACCTGGTGGCCACGGTGGCGCACGAGGTCCGCACGCCGCTGACGTCGCTGCGCATGGCCATCCACCTGGTGACGGAGGGCGTCGTGGGGCCGGTGACGGAGAAGCAGGCGGACCTGCTCTTCGCGGCGCGCGAGGACTGCGAGCGGTTGCAGGGCATCGTGGACGACCTGCTGGACCTGTCGCGCATCCAGTCCGGGCAGCTCCAGTTGGACGTGCGGGAAGTGGGCACGGAGGAGCTGGTGGAGCAGGCGCTGGCCGCGCAGCGCACGCTGGCGGAGGACCGGGGCGTGCGCCTGTCGCAATCCCTGTCACCGGACGTGGAGACGGTGCGCGTGGATCCGGACCGGCTGCAGTTGGTGCTGGGAAACCTGGTGGGCAACGGCGTGAAGCACACGCCGCACGGCGGCGAGGTGTCCGTGCACGTGTCGCGCGAAGGCGCCCACGTGCGCTTCGAGGTGCGGGACACCGGCGAGGGCATCCCCGCCCAGGAGCAGGCGCGCATCTTCGAGCGGTTCTACCGGGCCCCGGGCGCCCCGGCGGGAGGCGCGGGGCTGGGGCTGTCCATCGCGCGCGACATCGTCCAGGCCCACGGCGGCGAGCTGGGCGTGGTGAGCACCCCGGGGCAGGGCAGCACCTTCTGGTTCACGCTGCCTCAGCCCGAGCAGGGCTGAGGCCCGCGCTCACATCGGCGCGGACGTCTCCAGTTGGCGCATCGCTTCGTTGCGCGCGTCGGACGCGGAGCGGACGATTTCAGCGCTGGACAGGCCGAACGCGCCCGCGTCCACCTTGCGCAGGGGGGGAAGGACCTCGCGCTCCTCCTCCGCCATGTGCTGGGCCACCACCGCCTCCAACTGGCGCACCGTGGCCTCGCGGCGGCGCGGGTCGTGGCGGACGCGCAACAGTTCGGAGAGGAGCTGGGTCATCTCCCCGTGCTCCTCCACCGCGAAGTCGATGCGCGGCCCTTCGACGACGCTCCTCGCGACGGGGTACACCCAGCGCTCCTCGACGGTGCTGTGCAGTGTGAGGGTTTCCGCCAGCCGCAGGCACAGCGCGGGCTTCTCTTCGTCCGGCGCGTGGTGCCAGGCCTCGAAGAGGGCCTCGGCGTCGCGGTGCTGCTGGATGACCACGTCGATGAGGTTCATGACGGGCCAGGGTTCGCACGCGCGCGCAAGGGCGCAATCCACTCTCCAGGACGAGCGCCCCTGCACGCCCCGGCCGCCAGTGCCGGACTGCATGCACTGGCGCACGTCACGGCTCCGCTTCGTACTTCTTGCGCTTGCGCCACAGCGTGGACGCGTCGATGCCGAGCAGCCGGGCCGCCTCCTCCAGCGTCGGCACGGAGGCCATCACCCGCAGGATGTGTTCGCGCTCCACCGCTTCCAGCGTGTGCGGCCCGCCCAGCGTCACCCCCGGCCCCACCGCGGACGCGATGCGCTCCGGGAACGCCTGCGGCTCCACCACGCCCGACGCGCCCACGATGAGCGCCCGCTCCAGCGCGTTGCGCAGCTCGCGCACGTTGCCCGGCCAGGGGTAGGCCCGCAGCATCGCCTCCGTGGCGGGCGACAGCTCCGGGGCCGGACGTCGCGCGGCCTTCGCGAAGAAGGCGACGAAGCGGCGGGCCAGCGGGAGCAGGTCCTCCGGCCGCTCGCGCAGGGCGGGGAGCTTCACCTCCAGGACGTTCAACCGGTACATCAGGTCCTCGCGGAAGCGCCCCTCCGCCACGTCCTTCTCCAGGTCGCGGTGCGTGGCCGCCACCACGCGCACGTCCGCCTTGCGCGTGCGCGCCTCGCCCAGCCGCTCGAACTGCTTCTCCTGCAGGAAGCGCAACAGTTGCGCCTGGAGCGCGGGGCTCATCTCCGCCACCTCATCCAGGAAGAGCGTGCCCCCTTCCGCCTGCTCCACGCGCCCCGGCTGGTCCTTCACCGCGCCCGTGAAGGCGCCGCGCGCGTGGCCGAACAGCTCGCTCGCCAGCAGTTGTTCGGACAGGGTGGGGCAGTTGATGGTGACGAAGGGCCGCTTGCGCCGCGCGCTCATCGAATGCAGCGCCCGCGCGAGCACCCCCTTGCCCGTGCCGCTCTCCCCGCGCAGCAGCACGGAGGCGTCGGACGTGGCCGCCCGCTGGATGAAGCCGATGGCCGCGTGCATGGCCGGCGACGCCGTCTCCAGCGTGGCCTCCGGCACCGCCTGCGCGAGCTGGCCCTCCAGGTCCCCCAGGTGTGACGTCAGCTCGCGCTGCGCCTTCGCGCGCTCCAGGACGTGGTGGATCTGCGCGGGGGTGAACGGCTTGGGCAGGTAGTCGCGCGCGCCCCGCTTCACCGCCTCCACGGCCGTGTCGAACGTCGCGTAGGCGGTGATGAGGATGACGTCCAGCGCGGGGGACTCGGCGAGCAGGCGGGGCAGCAGCTCCAGTCCGGACGCGTTGCCCAGGCGCAGGTCCACGAACGCCAGGTCCGCCGGGCCCTGGGCGAGCGCCGCGAGCGCGGCCTCCGGCGTGGCGGCCTCGCGCACCTCGCAGCCCAGGCCCTCCAGGCACACGCGCAGGGTGTGGCGGATGTTTCGCTCGTCGTCCACCACGAGCACCCGCATGGGGCGCTCGGTCGCCTCGGCACTGGCACGCACTTCCATGGCCTCAGTCTAAGAGCACGCCGTGTGCCGGGCCCGTCTGTCGGATGCCGGGCGGCGCAAGGGCCGGCGGGCGCATCGCGTCCCGCACGATGTGCCCCGGATGGCGGTTGCAAGGTGCAACGTGGGACGGGCTGGTGTCTGCTGCGGCCCGGGCCGTGCGGCTGGCACGCGCCATGGATGGAAGGGAGCCCATGGGCAACGAAGGGACGCCTCCGGACGCGGGGGGCGAAGACAAGAACATCTTCGCGAAGGAGCTGGCCCCGCCGCCCAGCATCTGGCTGCGCAAGGGCACCTGGCTGGGCCTCGTCTTCGTGGCGATGGTGGGCGTCTTCATCTGGCTCCAGGGCGGGGAGAACCGAGCGCTGGACGCCATGTCCCCCTCGCAGCGCGAGGCCCTCTTCTCCGACACCCGCGACGAGTTCCGCCTGCTGTGTCTGGCGGATGGTGGCGCCTCGCGCTGGCCCAAGAAGTGCGCGAGCCACGCGGCGTTCCTCGTCCGCTTCTCCGAGTGCGACGACGCCTGCCGCCGCGAGGTGGAGCCCTTCCTCCCCCAGCCCTCGCGCTGAGGGCCACCGGGCGGCCGGCCCGGGGGCCGCCTGGACGCCCCCCCACCTCCGTCACCGCCGGTGAAGCCATGCCGGGGGGCTGGAATGATCGCGCCAGGGTGGCCCGAAGGGCCATTCCGGCTGACGTGCGGCGTCCTCCGCCACGAGTCCCACCTGACAGGGCGAAGTGTCGCGCATGACCCTGCGGGGCAATGCCGACCCGTTTCGGAGACATTTCAAGGGACGCGGGCTTGAGTCGGGGGGAGAGGTGTTGTCTATCCTACGAGTCCTGACGGAGCCCCGGCCCCCGGGAGAGCCCGTGGGGGCCGCGGAAGGATGAGCGACAATGAGCTGGCGCAGCAGGCCCGGCGCGGGAGCACGACCGCGCTTCATCGGGATGGGTGACATGGGCGCGCGAGGGGGTGCGTGATGGCGATGCGGCTCAAGCAGAAGATGATGGTGCTGCCGACGGTGGCGGCGGCGTTCCTGGTGGCCATCGTGGCGGTGACGGTGGTGCTGGGGGCGCGCACGCGGAACGCCTCGGAGCGCATCGGGTCCAGCCTGGCGCCGTCGGTGAGCCAGGCGCAGACGGCCCGTGCGGGGTTCGCGGCGCTGCACCAGGACGTGGGCGACGCGGTGGCGCTTCACGCGGTGAAGCAGGAGACGCTGGACGCGCAGGTGGCGGAGCTCCAGAAGGGGCTCACGGCGCTGCGGGCGTTTCCGGACGTGGATGGCCCCAAGGTGGAGGCGCTGCAGCAGGCCTTCACGCGCTACTGGAAGGAGGCGTCGCAGGTGGTGGCGCTGGCGGCGCGCAATGACGCGGCCGCGGAGGCCGCGCTCGCGAAGCTGGAGCCCGCGTACCGGACGGTGCACGCCGACCTGGAGTCCGTGACGGCGCAGCAGGAGGCGTCGCAGCGCGAGACCTTCGTGGAGGTGTCGTCGCTGCACGGCCTGACGCTGACGTGGGTGCTGGTGCTGTCGGTGGCGTGCATCCTGGCGCTCGCGGTGGCCACGGTGTGGCTCTTGCGCGAGGTGACGACGCCCCTGGCGCGCCTGACGGCGACGGCCACGCGCATCGTGCGGGAGGGCGACCTGTCGCTGGCCATCGACACGAGCGCGCAGGACGAGGTGGGCGAACTGGCGCGGAGCATCCAGTCGCTGATGACGCGGCTGGGCTCGGTGCCCAACACGCTGCACTCGGTTGTGACGGAGCTGACGGCGGCGGCGGCGCGGCTGAACGCGGCGAGCCACGAGCAGCTCAACTTCCTGACCAGCCAGTCGCGCAGCCTGACGGAGGCCAGCTCCACCATCGCGGAGATCGCCCAGACGTCCGGCATGGCGGCCAGCCGCGCGGAGATGGTGTTGAAGGTGGCGGCGCAGGCGGACGCGTACAGCGCCTCCGGGCAGGTCTCCATCGAGCGCAGCGCGGAGGGCTTGCAGCAGATCCGCGCGCGGGTGGGCGCGCTGGTGGGGAGCATCGGCGTGCTGTCCGAGCAGGCGGTGCACGCGGGTGAGATCATCGGCAGCGTGAAGGACCTGGCGGACCAGTCGAACGTGCTCGCGTTGAACGCGGCCATCGAGGCGGCGCGGGCGGGCGAGGAGGGCCGGGGCTTCGCGGTGGTGGCGAAGGAGATGCGGGCGCTGAGCAGCCAGTCGCTGCAGAGCACGCAGCGCATCGGGAAGATCCTCCTGGAGATCAACCAGGCCATCCGGGAGACGGTGGGCATCGCGGAGGAGGACAGCCAGAAGATGGAGGAGGGCATCGAGCAGGTGCTCTCGTCCGCGACGACGCTGAAGGACATCACGCAGGTGGTGCAGGAGAGCAGCCAGGCGGCGCGGCAGATCGTCGCCTCGGTGACGCAGCAGAACGCGGGCATCACGCAGATGACGGAAGTGGTGACGCAGTTGTCGGAGATGATGAGCGACGTGGTGATGGCCACGAGCAACGCCGAGCAGGCGGTGGGGCAGATCAACACCTCCCTGGGCAAGCTCCAGGAGCTGTCCACCACCTTCCGCGTCTAGCCGTCCAAGCCAGCGTCCAGCAGGGCCCACGGGCCGCTCCGGAACACCGGGGCGGCCCGTCGTGCATTGTGGAAGGGGGGCTGTCAGGAGGCCGCGTCAGGCGTAACTTGCATGCTACGCCCTGGATGTGAGCCTGGAGCCCTGCGATGACCCCCACGGGATTCGACCGTTACTTCGAGAAGAAGCTCAAGCGTCCGGCCTTCGCGGAGGCGTACGCGAAGGCGCGCGCCGAGGTGGATGCGGCGGACCGGCTCATCCGCGCCCTGGATGCGCGGCGTGAGGAAGCGGGCCTGAGCAAGGCGGACCTGGCCCGGAAGGCGGAGACCCCGCCGGAGGTCGTGCGCCGTCTGTTCACGGCCCCTTCCGCGAACCCCACGCTGGCCACGGTCACGAAGCTGGCCGCCGCGCTGGGCTGCCGCCTGCAACTGGTCCCGGCCCCCGTCCGCCGCAAGGCCGTGCGGCCACGGGCTCCCGCCCCCCGCGTCCGCCGCAAGTAGGGCAGCCCTCAGCCAGCCCACACGCTCCGGGGGCGGCGGCGCTGGTACTCGTCCCGGAGCGCCCGGACCCTCGCGTAGTCATGCTCGGAGAGCACGGTGCGGAACGCCTTCGTCTTCCCGGTCAGGAGGACGAGGCTCGGGCCGCCCAGGCCCAGCGCTGCCCCGTCCCGCTCCAGGAGGCAGAAGAGCCGGTAGTGACGCCGGCCCCTGCCATCCGCCCGGACCTCATGGAGCCCCGCCATGGCGCCGTGCATGGCCTCCCATTTGCCGCCGCCGCTGAAGGCGGGCGGTGGTGCGTCCGCCACGGCCTTCACGACAGCGAGCAGCTTCGCGCTGACGGTGTCCGGACACGCGTCGAGGAAGTCGCGGGCAGGCACGGTGCGCGCCGGATCCTCCTCCGGATGGCGCTGGAAGAAGTGGATGCGCCAGGGCTGAGCGTGCTTCGGGTGGGGCAGGGGCGAGCGCTCCCGTCGAGAGAAGACGGGAGACGCTACGCCCTACCCCTGACGTCACTCGCCCTGCATCAGGCCCGTGATGCTGCCGTCCGGGTGGACCGTGACGCGGCGGGCGGCGGGCTCTCTTGGCAGGCCCGGCATGGTGAGCAGCTCTCCCGTCAGCGCCACCAGGAAGCCCGCTCCCGCGGACAGGCGCACCTCTCGCACCGTCAACGTGAAGCCCCGGGGCCGGCCCGTCTTCGCCGGGTCGTCCGACAGGGACAGGTGCGTCTTCGCCATGCAGACCGGCAGCCCCGCGCCTCCCAGCGCCCTTGCCGTCTCCAGGTCCTTGCGCGCCCCCGCCGTGAAGGCCACGTCGTCCGCGCCGTACACCGTGCGCGCGATGGCGCGGATCTTCTCCTCCGGCGTCTGCTCCAGCTCGTAGAGGAAGCGCGGCTTCGGCGGCGCCGCGTCCGTCGCGTCCAGCATCGCGAGCACCGTGTCCGCCAGCTCCAGCGATCCCTCGCCGCCCTTGCCGAACCCGTCGCAGACGGCGATGCCCACGCCCCGCGCCTTCGCGAACGCGCGCAGCTCGTCCAGCTCGCCTTCCGTGTCCTGCGGGAACCGGTTCACGCACAGCACCGCCGGCAGGCCGAACGCCGCCACCGACTCCAGGTGCTTCTCCAGGTGGTTGAAGCCCTTCAGGAGCGCCTCGCGGTCCGGATCCGCCACCTTCGCCGCCGCCGCGCCGCCGTGGTGCTTCAGCGCCCGCAGCGTCACCACCAGCATCACGCCCCGGGGCCACACGCCCGCGCTCCGGCACTTGATGTCCAGGAACTTCTCCGCGCCCAGGTCGAAGCCGAAGCCCGCCTCCGTCACCACCTCGTCCGCGTACGCGAGCGCCAGCCGCGTGCCCACCACGGACGAGCACCCGTGCGCGATGTTGCCGAACGGCCCCGCGTGGACGATGGCCGGGCCACCCTCGCGCGTCTGGGCCAGGTTGGGCATCAGCGCGTCCTTGAGCAGCGCCACCATGGACGCCGCCGCGTTCACGTCGTTCGCGCGCACCGGCGAGCCGTCCGGCGCCTGCCCCACCACGATGCGCCCCAGCCGCGCCTCCAGGTCCTTCAGGTTCTCTGACAGCGCGAGGATGGCCATCACCTCGCTGGCGGCCGTGATGTCGAAGGACGTCTCGCGCGGCACGCCGTGCGCCTTGCCGCCCAGCCCCACGATGACGTTGCGCAGGAACCGGTCGTTCATGTCCATGGCGCGGCGCCAGCGCACCCGCGTGCCCTCCAGCGCCACCGGGTGGCCGTAGTACACGGCGTTGTCCACCAGCGCGGACAGCAGGTTGTGCGCGCTGGTGATGGCGTGCAGGTCGCCGGTGAAGTGCAGGTTGATGTCCGCCGCCGGCTCCAGGCTCGCCTGCCCGCCGCCGGTGCCGCCGCCCTTCACGCCGAAGACGGGCCCCAGCGACGGCTCGCGCAGCGCCGCCACCGCCCTGCGGCCCCGCTTGCGCAGGCCCATGGCCAGCGCCACGGACATGGTCGTCTTGCCCTCGCCCGGGGGCGTGGGGTTGATGGCGGACACCAGCACCATGCGGCCCTGGCGCGAGCCGCGGCCCAGGGCGTCCAGCGACACCTTCGCGCGGTCGCGGCCCCAGGGGAGGACATCTTCCGGCGCGAGCCCCAGCTCGGCGCCGACTTCAGTGATGGGACGGAGCGTCATGGCGGGGGACTCTCCGTGCCCGGCGGGAGGAGGTCAACGCTCGCGAACGGAGGGCAGGCAGGCGCGCGTCGCGGGACGTTTCCCCAGGATGCAGGCGGGTGGGAGGATGCGGACCGCAGGGCGGGGCTTTGGGGGCGCGATGGAATACGCGGCCGGGAGTTCCGTCAGGGAGAGCATCATGAACCGCATTCTCGGCATCGCATCGGTGGGGATGGCTTCGCTGGCGCTCGGGGTGGCCCTGTGGGGGCCTGGCAGGTCGGAGACCCCTGCCGTCCAGGAGGCGCCCCGCGTGCAGGACTCGACGGCGGACGTCCGGGCGCTCCAGAACCGGGTGAAGGCGCTGGAGGAGACGGTGCAGCTCCTGTCCCGGCGGATGATGGCCTTCGAGCAGGGCGGCGGCACGGCCCAGGCCGGCACGGGCGGTCCTCCGCCCGCGGGCCTGGAGGCGGAGGTGGCGAAGCTGCGCGAGGAGCTGCGCGGCGTGATGGTGGGCGAGGCGCTGAGCAACGACAGCGCGAAGCAGTCGCTGAAGGAGCTGATGCGCACGGTGCAGGACGAGCAGCGCACCGAGCAGCGCCAGCAGTGGCAGCAGCAGGTGGACCAGATGCGCGCGCAGGCGGAGACCGAGCGCTCCCAGCGCATGAAGGACTTCATCCGCAACGCGGGGCTCAACTACAGCCAGGAGCAGGCGCTGACGAAGGCGATGCAGGCCGAGGACGCGAAGCGCCAGGAGCTGGCGTCGGCGATGGCGGGAGGCCGGCCGGGGCGTGACATGCGCCAGCAGATGCGAGACCTGCGCACGCAGACCGACGCGGAGATGCAGAAGGTCCTCAGCGCGGAGCAGATGACGCAGTACCAGCAGATGCGCCGCGACGACATGAACCCGCGCGGCGCGGGCGGCCCCCGGGGCGGCCCCATCGGCGGTGGCTGGGACACGCGCGCCGCTGGCGGGCAGTAGCCGCTCAGGCCCGCAGGACGTCTTCCAGGTCGAAGGCGTCCGCCAAGGCCAACGACGGGGTGCATAGCAGCACAGGGATTCGTGAGGACGCCGCGCGAGCGGATTGGCCCCGGTCCCAGACAGCATTCGCGGGCAGGTCCACGTCCCGTTCCTCCAGGAAGAGGAACGGGACGTTCGCGTCGAAGGACTCCGCGGGCTGGACACGGAAGCCCCGCAGGAAGCCGTTCATCGCCCGCGAGGCACTGTCGGCGATCTCCCCCAGCCACGCGGCTTCTCCGTCGCCCAAGGAGACCGTGGGGCCGGGAGGGAAGGTGGAGAGAAAGGCCTCGTCGCGAGGCGCGTCGGGCTCCACGAAAGGGATTGATAGCCCCGCGCGCAGGGACAGTTCTTCCTGGACGACGCGCCACCGGCCATCCGGGAAGCGATGCAGCGCCACGGTGTAGTCGTAATCATCCACGCCCAGCACCAGCGTCACGGGACCGTCGACCGCGTCCAGCACCTGCGACTGTTGAAGCCGGCCGTGGGCCAGGTCGCGCAGCAGCGTGAATAAGGTCACCAAGTCGCGCGTGGCCTCGCCTTCCGGATCCAAGAGGACCGTCAGCCGGGGCTTCGGCACGAGATCGCGCAGCGAGCGCAGGCCCTCGGCCTGGATGCGCGTGATCCGGTTGGACATGGGCTAAGAGCCTATCCCTCCGCGAGCGCTTCGAGCTTCGACAGCCACTGGGCGAAGTGGGGGCACGCGGCGCGGATGGCAGGAAGCCCGATGCTCATCACCGCCAGTGGGCCGTGCAAGGTCTTCTGATAGCCGGGAGAAACAGACAGGACGCGCTTGGAGGGAGCTGTGTCTGGATGCTCGTTGATCTCCTCGGGAGATTGCACGCTGGCTCGGATGGCCTGGAGCTTCGTGATCTCCTCCGTGGAAAACGAGATGGAGCACTGGCTGGGGTCGGTGAACAGCAACGCCTCGAACTCGTGCAGCACCAGATGGGGAAGGAAGCGGCGATGGCCGATGTCCTCGGCGAAGGCACGTTCCACATGTTCGACGCGTGCGTAGCAGTCGCCCTGAGGACGGGTCGCGAGTCCTGGGAAGTCCTTGGGCAGGCCGTAGTAGTCGAGCATCGATGTCACGCACGACGCTCCGGTATCACCAAGCAGGCGCCGCAGGTCCCCCTGGACGAGAGCATACTGGGGAACACCGCCTTTGAAGCTGCCGCCTTCCTTGACGTACTTGGTGACCACCAGTCGAGGAATGAGTGCCAGTCCCAGGCGCAGCAGATGGGGCGCGAGCACTTCGCGGACGAAGGTCTCCTCGGTCTGCCCCTCAACGAGAATGAGGACGCGCTTCATGGCTCAGCCCGGACGACCGCCCAGGACGTTCTTCTCCCAGAGTTCTCCCAGGCTGTAGCTCTCTAACCACGAGGCCGTCTCTTCCGCAGTGGGGCGGTGGAACGTGGACGCGCGATCCTGGCGGTCCACGATGACGAGGTCCTCCGGGGTGAACTGATTCACCAGCGTCACGGACTGGGTGGAGAGGATGATCTGCGACTTCTGCGAAGCGCTGCGCACCATGCCTGCGAGGAGCTGGATGGCATAGGGATGCAGGCCGAGTTCTGGCTCATCGATGATGATCATCGGTGGGAGTTCAGGCTGGAGCAGGAGCGTCGCGAGGCAGATGAAGCGAAGCGTCCCGTCAGAGAGCGCATGCGCGTTGAAGTAATCGTCGGAGTCGCGCTCAGACCACTCCAGCAGGATCTTCTGGTCGTTGAATGGGCTGGGGCGCAGACGGAAGTCGTCGAAATAGGGCGCCGCGAGCCGGACCGTCGCCACGATGCGGCGGTAGCTCTCGAGGTGTTTCTCGCGCAGGAGATAGAGGAACGCAGCGAGGTTCGAAGCATCCGCGCGGAGCGCTTCGTTGTCGTTGATGTCATGGGTCTGCTTCAGATGGGCACCCGAACTTGTGTCCTGGAAGTGGTAGACCTTGAGACCGCTGAAGATAATTCCGACCCGATTAAGAAGCACTCTGAAGTCATTAATGCCTTGCAGCCTTGTTGGAGCCTCTGTCTCCAGCTCAGAGAAGAGTTTCTGCAGGTGCGGTTCGTATCTGCGCGACCAGCTTGCTTCAGTTAAGAAATTCTGGGCTGATGCTAAGGGTATGGCATTGAATTCCGCGCGGAGCGGAAGCATCACGGAATCATTCGTGATGATGAATGAGTCCTCATTCGTGGGTGTCAGCTCGAACTGCTGTGCAAATTGCTGTGCATTAAAAGTGAGCTTAAACCGGAGGAATGGCGTCTGTTTCCGACCGTAATGCAGCAGGCTGTCCGCGCCGCCCGCCTGCGCGATGTGTTGCTGAAGCCGACCCTCTCTCATCCTCTGAATCAGCGTGAACACGGAGATGAAGTTGCTCTTCCCCGCGCCGTTCGCGCCAATCAGGACGTTGATGGGACGCAGGTCGAGCGCCATCTCCCTGATGGACTTGAACCCCGCGATTTCAATCCGCTCCAGCGTAGGCATCGTCCACCCACCTTACGACGTCAGCCCCTGAAACAGCCACGCCGCGAAGCTCCCGGAGGAACCTCGCGGCGCGAGTGATGCCAGGCCCCTGCCGGCGCCTACTTCCCGCCGAAGATGCCCTTGAGGCGCTTCTTCGCCTCCTCCTCGGCGCGCTGCTTGGCCTTCTCCTGTTCGAGGCGGGCCTGGTCCTCCAGCTTCTTCTTCTCCTCGTTGGCGCGCGCCTCCATCTCCTGGCGCTTCGCCTCCGCTTCGGCCTTCGCCTTGTCCTGGCCGCCCGTGAGGAGGTCCTCCACGGCCTTGCCCTTCTCACCCAGCAGGCTGCCCGCCACGGACGCCCCGGCCAGCTTCAGGATGGTCGCCGCCGCCGGCTTGACGTCCACGCCCGTCACCTCCGGGCTCCACGCCTTGCCCGAAATCTTCAGCCCCACCGGGATGGACTCCGTCGGCGTCACCTTGCCCACCGTCAGCGTCTTGATGGTCGCGGGCGTCAGCGACACGCCGCCCGTCAAATCCAACGTGCCGTCCAGCCCGATGCCGCCGTCGAAGCTCATCGCCGCCTCCGGCCGCGTCCAGGTGATGGGCTTGCTCAACTGCGCCACGCCGTTCTTGATGGTCACGCTGAAGGGCAGGTCCGCGCCCAGCGACGTCACCTCGCCGCTCTTGAGCGCCTTCGCGAAGGGCAGCGCCTTGGCCAGCGGCCCCGTGACGGATGACACCAGGTCCTTGCCCAGGAACGTGCCCTCCAGCAGGTTGCCGTTGATGCCGCCCAGCAGCGTCTGCTTCAGCCTGTCCGGCGTGTAGCCCACGCCCTGCACGTCCACGTTGCCGTTGAACTTGCCCGTCAGCACCTGCTTCGGCGTGCGCGCCGCCAGCGCCTGCGCCATCTCCAGGCCCTGCACCTGCACCTTCGCGGTGAAGGGCCGGGCCTCCGGCGCGGGCCCCAGGCGGATGGTCGTCCCGTCCGCCACCACCTTGCCGCCGTAGAGGCCCGTCGAGAACTTCTCCACCGTGATGAGGTCGTCCACCATCTTCACGACGCCCGTCACGTTGGTGAGGTCCATCGCCGTGTAGCGCAGCGACCCGATGGCGAACTGGATGTCACCCCGGTAGCCGTTGAAGCGGTTGGCGTCCACCGGCGGCTCCGGCGGCGGCTTGCCGCCGTTGCGCGCCAGCACCTCCTCCTCGCTCATCAACAACTTCTCCGCATCCAGCTTCGCGGCCTTCACGTCCGCCTTGAACGTCGTCGTCGCCTTCTTGCCCGTGCCCGCGAGCGTCACCGTGGCGTTGCCCGTCACCGTGTCCTCCAGCGCGCCCAGGCTCATGCTGGAGACGTTCACCGTCATCCCGCTGCCCGTCTTCGCTGGCGCGTACGTGCCCGCCGCCGTCATCTCCAGCCGCTGCCCCGGCGCCTTGTTCACCAGCAGGCCCGGCCGCAGGTCCACGCCGTTCAAGTCCGCCTTCGCGTCGAAGCGCAGCGCGCCGCCGCTCGCCGCCGCGCCCGTCACCTTCGCGTTCAGCTTCATCGCGCCGCCGGCTTCCTTCGACAGTTGATCCGGCACCCGCAGCCGCACCGGCGTCAGGTCCACCGCGATGTTGATGGCCTGCGCCTCCTGCGTGCCGCTGCCGCGCACGTCCAGGCCGATGGGGCCGGCCACCATCCCGTTGAGCTGCTTGCGCAGCGGCGGGTAGTACTCGGCGAGCACGGCCGGGTCCAGGTTGCGGCCCACCAGCTCGAGCCCCTCCACCGCGGGCTTGTCCGTGAGCAGCCCCTTCACCTTGCCCTTGCCCGTGATGGCCGCGGGGCCCAGGTTCAAGTTCAGCTTGTCCAGCGCCAGGTCGCCGGTGGCCATGTCGCCCGTCACGTCCGTGTCGAGCACCACGTCCAGCGCCTTGCCGCCCTCGGAGCCGGCGAACTTCATCCCCAGCGCCTTGATGACGCCCACGAGCTTCGTGGGGCCCTTGCCGCCGGGCACCGCGCCGCCCAGGTCCGCCTTCCAGTCCGCGTCCAGCGTGCCCGCCTGCAGCCCCACGTCCGGGGGCAGGAACGGCCCCAGCGGCGACAGGTCGATGTGCTCCGCCTTCAGCGTCACCTGCTCAGGCGTGGGGATGAGCGTCGCCGGCAGCGGCGCCGCGGCGAGCGTCATCTTCAGGTTCTGCTTGTCCGCCAGCACCGCGGCCGCCAGGTCCACCTTCAGCGGCTGGCCCACGCGCAGGTCCTTCACCTCGATGTCCAGGTCCTTCACCGCCAGCTCGCGCGCCTTGTCGCCGCCCGCGCGGTCCACGAAGCGGATGACGCCGTCGGTGAGCGCCGCGCGCTCCACGTGCACGCCCGACAGGTCCGTGGGCTGCGTCTCCTCCTCCGGCGTCTGCTCCTTCGGCTGCTGCGCGGCCAGCTTCTCCTGGAGGCGCTGCACGTTGGTGGTGCCATCCGCCAGGCGGAGGACGTTCACGGTGAGCCCGGACACCTCCGCGTCCTGCACTCGGATGTCCTTGCCCTTGGAGGTGAGCAGCGGCATCGCCGCCACGCTCACCGTCACGTCCTTCACCTCCGCGAGCGGCAGGTCCTCGCCCTCGGCGGCGCCCACGCTGACGTTCTGGATGCGAGCGCCCACGTAGGGAAAGAGCTTCGTGGAGACGTCGCCAATCTCGATGGGGCGCCCCAGCTTCTGCGAGTACGTCGCGGCCTGGTCCCGCGCCGTCTTCAGCAGGATGGCGTCCAGGCGCCACAGCACCACCGCCACGATGGCGATCAGGAGGACGAGGATGCCTCCCAGCACATACGGCCAACGCTTCTTCTTCACAGCCGCCACGGTTCCTCCTCCGTCGGGAGAGCGGTCGAACGCTTAGCGCAGCGCCAAGGGGGCCGCACCTCCCATCCGAGAGGGGAGGTTGTAAGCGTGACGGTGAACACCCGGGGGAACGTCACACTCCCGTCGACCCTTGCATCTAGGCACGGCGGCCCCTGCTCGGAAGGGGGTCGCTTGAGTCCCCACGACTTCGCGGATTCAGGGAGTTTGGCGGCGGCGCCCTACAGGTCGATGATGTCCGGCTCCGTCCCGGAGGGCGGCGGCGCGTCGCCCTGGCCCTCCAGCAGGAAGCCCCAGGGCGCGTACACGCTCCCGCCGGTGAAGGCGTCCACGTAGAGCACCACCGGCGTGTCCAGCCCGTCGTAGGTCACCTCGAAGATGGACAGCCGGCCCTTTCCCTCGCCCTGGCCGTCCACCTCGGTGAACTCGCAGCAGTCGCCCATGCGGCGCCACGCCACCGGCTGTCCCTGCGGGCCTCGCAAGAGCTTGAAGTACGCCATCACGCCCTTGTCGCCCCAGCCCACCCGCACCGGGTTCTCCGGCCGGGTGCCGTAGGTCAGCGGATCCGGCCGCTTCGGCATCAGGGGCGCGGTGCGGCGCATCACCTCCTCCATGGACGTGCCCGGGGAGGCGCACGCCGTCAGGAGGAGCAGCGCGGCGGCGGGGATGCTTCGGAACAGGGACATCGGGACCTCCAGCTCGGCCTTGGGAAACGCCCCAAGCTGGCGCCCGCCCCGGCTCCGGCGCATCCCCGGCCCCGGGCGGACCGTCCTTCGGGAAACGCACCCCCGAGCCTGGCGCACACGCGCAAGGTCCCGGGGGGAAGGACGGCCAGGCTGCGCCGCTTCAACTGAGCGACTTCAGGTCCAGCCCCAGCTCGTGGCGGTAGCGCTCGAAGCACCGCGCGCCCGCCGTCAGCCGCAAGAGGGCCCCTTCCGCCAGGGGCCGCGCGCACGCGGGGTTCGCCTCCACCAGCGGACGCAGGACCTCCTTGTTCCAGGTCTCGGAGTGCTTCACGTCCAGCGTGGAGTGCAGCGCGTAATAGCGCCGCACGCGCATGTCGAACCCCAGACGCTTGAGGCCCTCGTTGACGCACGCGGTGCGGCCCGGCGCCGTCTCCTCCACGATGCCCAGCGCGCCCACCGCGTGGAACGTGTAGCGGCGGTTGAGCGCGAACGCGCAGAGCAGGTTCGCCAGCGCGTGCGCTTCCCACACCGTGTCCTCGTCCGTGGGCTTCAACCCCAGCTTCCGGGCCATCTCCGCGAGCATCGGCCCGTGCATCGCGTCCTCGCGCCCGCGGCCCATCTCGTCCCAGTAGTTGCGCGCCAGCTCCAGCTTCGCCCGCGTGGGCAACTGCAACTGCGTCAGCGCCACCAGGTCATCGAAGCCGGCCTCGCCCGCGACCTCCTGCGTGAGGAACCAGTCCATCTGCTCGCGCGTGGCCTGCGTGGCGAGCCACGGGAACAGCGGATCATGCTGTCCGGGACCGGACTCCTTCAGGTCCTCGAACCACGCGATGAACCCGTCCGCGTCCTCCGGCGCCTCGGCGGCCCATGCCGCCACGCGCTGTCGCTCCGCCTCCACGTATTCGCCCTCCAGCAACCGCAACTGCGTCTCCTCCTGCACGGCTGCTCGCCAGCCCTCGGTGGGAAAGCCCGGCGCCAGTCGTGCGCGGTTGAAACGCAAGAGGGTCCTGTGAAGCCGTTCGGACAGGCGTGCGTCCTCCATTCCCGCTTCCCCAGCCACCTCGCCAAGCCCGCTCATGGTGCGCACCCTCTCTTCACATACCGGAAGGCGGGAGTGCCTTCCGGTCACATGTATGGGGATGACCTTGCACACCGGCCACATCGCTCCCGCCACCTTCGCCGTCAGTCAGGTGCGTTGCGAAAAGGACCACGTCCGCTCTCGCGACTGCGCGTATCAGGTCGCATGGAACATCAACCCGCATATGAAGCCCGGCGCCGTCGCGTGGCGGCGCGCGTGCACGCAGCACCGCGAGCTGCTGCGCGCCCTGCGTGAAGCGGGCGCGGGCTTCTTCGAGCTGCCCTTCGTCCACGGCGCGTTCGACTCCGTGTTCGCCAAGGACAACGCGGTGCTCGTCTCCCAGGAGGGAGAGCTGCGCGCCCTGCTCGCCACCATGCGCCACGGCCAGCGCCGCGGTGAGCAGCTCGCGCGCGCCCGGTGGCTGTCCGCGCGCGGCTTCGACGTCATCGAGCCGCCGCGCGTGCACATCGAAGGCGGCGACGTGGCCATGCTGCCCTCGGGCCGGGGCGCCTTGCTGGGCTGGGGCATGCGC
This sequence comes from Corallococcus sp. AS-1-6, assembly GCF_020037015.1. GTDB lineage: Bacteria > Myxococcota > Myxococcia > Myxococcales > Myxococcaceae > Corallococcus. The sequence continues at coordinate 33,612 of NZ_JAIQDE010000028.1, forward strand.
TCCACGCAGCGCGCCGCGGGCGTGCTGGAGGCGTTCCTCTCCGCGCCCGTCACGCCGCTGGAGCTGTGCGACCCGTACCTCTACCACCTGGACACCGCGCTCACCGTCCTGTCGGACGGCACCGCGCTGGTGTGTCCGGAGGCCTTCACGCCGGAGTCGCTGCGCATGCTGGAGCGCACCGAGGGCATCCAGCAGGTGGTCCCCATCGCGCGCGAGGACGCGCTCGCGTTCGGGCTCAACCTGGTGGAGGTGGGCAACACCGTCATCGTCGGCGCGCGCGTGCCCCGCGTGGAGGCGGTGCTGCGCGGCCTGGGGCGCCGGCCCGTCAGCGTGCGGTTGGATCAATTCCACCTGGCCGGCGGCAGCGCGGCGTGCCTCGTGGCGCGCGTGCACACCCTGCCGCCCCTGTCCGCCCGGCGCTTTCGCGAGGAGCAGGCGCGGGACGTGGCCCAGCCGCTCTCCGCGTGACGTGCGCATAAACGAAGACCTCCCCGGGCGACGAAGCGCGCGGGGAGGTCCGGGGTGAAGCGGGAGCGGAGGCTCAGGACTGCTGTTCGCCGGAGGCCTCCGGCGCGCTCAGCCCCTCCGCGCCCCAGAAGCGGCGCGGGTGGCCGTCACCGCGGGTGCCGCCGGAGAGCTTGTCCACCCAGGGGTACTTCCGCGCCTCTTCGGCCGTGTAGCCCAGGTTGAAGACGGTGGGGCTCTTGGGCTTGTCGGAGGCCTTCTCGTACAGCGTGCCGAACACGCGGTCCCAGAAGTAGTTGGTGATGCCGTAGTTGCCCTGCTCGTTGTGGAAGTGGTGGGACATGTGCAGCCGCTTGATGTCCTTCAGCCACTTCTGCTGCGGGGCGTAGTTGAGGTGCTGGATGCAGTGGCAGAACTCGTAGAAGCACGTGGTCACCATGCCCCAGCCCAGCGCCGCCGCCGCGCCGGCCTTGCCGCCGATGAGGTAGCCGATGGGCGTGAGCACCAGCGCGATGGTGGGCAGCGTGGTGTGCAGCGCGCCGAAGAGCACGCGCAGGTCGTGCGGGTCCTGGTGGTGGTCGAAGTGGATGCGCTTCCACGTCACCGCCGTCGCCGCGGACTTGTAGAGGAAGCGGCCGTGCAGGATGTACCGGTGGATGAGGTACCAGCCGAACGGGTACGCCACCGTGGCCAGCAGCACCGCCGCGCCCATGCGCACCGGCGCCTCGAACCACTTCACGGACAGCACGATGCAGGTGATGCCGATAAGGATGTAGGCGACGACGGCGTAGTAGGTGAAGAACGAGTAGACCAGGTCGCGCAGCGACATCCGGTCCAGGTTGTGCTTCCGGTTCAGGAAAGAGACCGCCACGGGGATTTTCTCACTCTCCGCTCCGGCGCGTGGCCCGGGCTGCCGGGGTGCGCGGGGCTCGAAGGCTTGCTCGCATCCCGGCCCTGGGGGTGATGCGGAGTCCCTGAGCTATCAGTCAAGAGGCCCCTTGGCCCAGGAACAGTGGGGGCTCTCTTAGCGCCTTCCTGGAGGCGTTGAGAAGCTCCACTGTTGCCGCGCCCGCACATTGTCTGGCTGTCCGGCCCCCATCCGACCCGAAGGCAGACTTCCATGCGGGAAGTCCACACCCCACCTTTCCGTCCACGGACGCGAGCGATCGCACGAGGGGGCAGACAGATGGCGCGCAAGGCACAGGGACAACAGGACAGCGGGACCCAGGCGGGGGCACGCCCCGCGCGGCGGAAGACGAGCACCCGGAAGACGGCCAGCGCCCCCAGCGAGGGCCGCCTGGAGCTGCGCCGGGACATCGCCGAGTACCGCGCCGCCGCGGAGGCCCAGGCCGACATCGTGCGCGAGCGCATCAACGCCGCGCTGGAGGTCAGCCGCCGCACGCGCGAGGAAATCGAGCAGCGCATCGCCAGCGAGCTGCACACGCCCCGCGTTACCGCGAAGAAGGCCGCGGCTCCGGCGCGCAAGCGCACCCGCGCTGCCTCGCGCGCGTCGACGAAGTAGGCCGAGGCCCGGCGCTCAGGAGCGGACCGCGGGCGCCCGCGCGGCCTGCGCCGCTCCCTCCGGGCCGGAGGACTCCAGGTCCAGGGCGGAGAGCTTCTCCGCCAGCGCCTGGACCTGGTCGCCGCCGCCCGGGTGGGACGCGGCCCGGGCGCCGATGAAGCACACGCGGGCCCGCTCCAGCAGGGCCACCTGTGCGTGCAACTGCGCGAAGAGGCGCTCCTGCCGGCGCGACAGCGCATCCAGGTGGTTGAGCTCCTCACCCAGCGACGCGGCGGCGCGCTCCAACTGGCGGCGGGCCACGCCGTCCTGCGCGTCCTGGGCGCGCTTCTTCAACTCCTGCACCTGCGAGTCCACGCTCCCCTGGGACGCGGAGGCCAGTTGCGCCTCCAGCTCGGTGTGGGACTCGGCCAGCGTGAAGGCGTCCCGGGCCAGCTTCCCGAGCACGGCCTGGAGCTTCTCCAGCCCCGGGCCCCGGGCCAGCTTGCGCGCCTCATCCTGGCACTGGCGGTAGAGCGTGAGCGCCCGGGCCACCAGGCCGCGCACCTCGCCGGAGAGCGTGGCCTCCAGCCGCATGCCCCGGGTGGCCACCGCGTCCAGGTCCATGGCCAGGTTCGCCGGCAGCGTGCCGATGCTCCAGAACAGCGCCACCACGGCGTAGTCCACCATCAGCGGGAAGTAGCCCCACGCCGGGAGGAAGCGCGCGTCGAGCACCTGGTGCACGTACAGCCCCAGCGCGGTGGTGACGCCCGCCGCCCCGGCGCACAGCGCGACCTGGAGCGGCGTGCCCACGCTGTCGCGCCCGTTGCCCCGCCACGCCAGCAGCCCCGCGGCGATGGCGCCCGCCACCGCGTGGGTCCAGTCCGGCGCCAGCCCCAGCACGTAGGGCAGGGCGGGCAGCAGCACCAGCCCCGCGCGCACCAGGAGGTTCTCCGCCGCCTTCGGCTTCACCGCGGTGATGGCCGCCGCCATCAGCGCGAAGTAGCCCGGCTCCACCGGCACGCGCAGCACCTGCCGCGCCACGCCGGCCACCATCGCCATGGCCCCGGCGCCCACGAGCGCGTACAGGCAGCGCGACTCGAAGTCCTCCCGCCGGATGAGTTGGATGGAGAGCGACATGGCGCACCGGCTTCCGGACCGCGGGGGGACTAATAGCTGTTGTTCTGCCCGAAGTTCTTCATCGACTTCTTCTTGAGGTTGAGGGCCTCCTGGCGGACCTCGGAGTCACTGCGGGCACTGCCATAGGCTGCCTGGGTCCTGTCCAGGTCCGCAAGCTCCCCCGAGAGCGCGGACGCCGAAGCGCCGAACAGTTTACGCGCGTTGCCCAGGAGGTTGAGCGCGCTCTCGCGGTTGCCGCTCTGCATCTGTTCAGCGGCCGCCTGGAGCTGCTGGGTGCCCAGCGCGCGGATGGCGTGGACGCGCACGTCGCGGTCCAGGTTCGCGTGCACCACCTGCACGTCGTTCGTCACCTTCGCGCCCAGCGCCAGCGTCACCCGCGACGGCAGGTCCGCCACCACGTCCACGTACGACGCCGAGGCGTCCAGCACGTTCATGTCCGCCGCGTTCGCCGGCGCGTCCAGCGTCAGCTTCGCCACCACGCGCGCGGACTGGCCGCCCGTCAAGTCGTAGAGGGGGATGCGCACGGCGTTGCCGTCGCGGGTGGAGGGCAGGCCCATCACCTCCACGCCGCTCACGCCGGGCGGCAGGGTCAGCGTCAGGCTCACGTCGCGGGCGACGGTGCTGGCGGCCTGCTCCAGCTCGCGGGTGAAGATGGCGGCCAGCTCCGAGGAGTCGCTGACGAAGCCGGAGAAGCCGCCGCCGCGCTCGGCCATGCCGCGCATCAGCGTGTCGTTGAAGCCGCTGCCCACGCCCAGCGCGCTCACGGTGATGCCCGCCTCGCGCATCCGGCCCACCGCGGAGAAGAGGCCGTCGTTGGTCGTCACGCCCTCGGTGGGCTCGCCGTCGCTCAGCAGGATGGCGCGCGTCACCCGGTACTGCTTCGCGTACGTGCGCACCGCGTCCGCGCCCGCCGCCAGCCCGCCGCTCATGTGCGTGCCGCCGTTCACCTGGATGGCGTCGATGGTGCTCAAGAGCTCGCGGCGCGTGGCGTCGTTGATCTCCACGCTGGGCACCACCTTCACGTCGGAGCCGTAGTGCACCAGCGCCAGGCGGTCCCCGTCGCGCAACTGCCGCACCAGCTCCTGGGCGGCGCGCTTCGCGTCCACCAGCTTGGAGCCATCCATGGAGCCGGAGCGGTCCACCACCAGCGCCAGGTTCACCGGCACGCGCTGCTGCTTCTCCGGCGCGCGCGCCTTCAGCTCGAACACGGCGAAGGCCTCACCCGGGCCCGCCTTCACGTACGCGCCGGACAGCTTGCCCGTGAGCTCCACCCGCCCCGCCGTGCCGGACGCGGGCTGCCCCAGGATGACGGGCAGCACGCCCTGGATGGGCGCCTCACCCGGCTGCACCACGGTGTGGGTCTGGTCCACGGAGGAGGTGGCCACGGGCGGGGTGCGGCGCGTGTGCCCGTTGGGGAGCCGGTCGGAGACGGGCCCGGTCATGGGCGGGTGCGACGTGCCCTTCGCGAAGAACGAGCGCGCGTCCAGCGCGAGCGCGCCCACGAACAGCAGGCCAGCCAGGGTCAGCAACAGTTTGGTGCGGTTCATGCGCGACGGACCTTCCCCCAAGGGGTGCGAGCGGACGAGCACACGCTCGCAGACCCGTCACGGGGGCGCATCGGTCAGCGGGAGGACCCTCCTCCCGATGACCGATGGGTCAGGCCGCGTCCGGCGGGCCGTGCCGCACCAGCTCCTCCACGGCGCCGCGCACGCGCGCCTCGTCGAAGGGCTTCTCCAGGAGCGGGTTGGGGACGTGCTCCAGGAACTCGCGCGCCCCCGCGGTGAAGGCGCCGCCGGACACGAAGACGAAGCGGCGCTCCAGGCCCGGGTGGTCGCGCCGCACGGCCTCGTACACGTCGCGGCCGGCCAGGTCCGGCATCATCACGTCGCACAGCACCGCGTCGAAGCCCGGCGCCCGCGACATGCGCTCCAGCGCCTGACGGCCGCTCGTGGCCACCTCCACGTCGTGGCCGCGCAGGAGCCGCTGCAGCACGCGGCCCACCGCGGGCTCGTCGTCCACCACCAGCACGCGGCCCCGGGGCACCACGGGCGCGGCGGGCAGCGGGACCTCCGGCGCGCGGACAATGGGCTCGGGCTGGGGCGCGGGCAGCACCACGCGGAACGTGCTGCCCCGGCCCGGGGTGCTGTCCACCTGGATGTCGCCGCCCAGCCCCGTGATGATGCCGTGGCAGATGGACAGCCCCAGGCCGGTGCCCACGCCCACGGGCTTGGTGGTGAAGAACGGGTCGAAGATGCGCCCCAACACCTCCGGCGCGATGCCGCTGCCCGTGTCGCGCACCTCCACCACCACCTGCCCGCCGGACGCGCGCGTGACGAGCACCACCTCGTGGTCGTGCGCGGAGCCCTCCGGAATCGCCTGCGCCGCGTTCACCACCAGGTTGAGGAACACCTGGCAGAGGCGGCCCTCGTTGGCCATCACCTGCGGCACGGTGCCGTAGTCCCGGCGCAGCCGCGCGCGGTGCCGGATTTCATTGGCGGCCATCATCACCACCGAGTCCAGCACCGCGTGCACGTCCACCGGCGTCATGCGCTCTTCGTCCGGCCGCGAGAACGTCTTCAACTGGCGGACAATCTGGCGCACGCGCTCGGCGCCCTCGCACGCCTCGCTCAGCACCTCCTGCCACTCCGCCACGTCCGGCGGGCGCACGCCGCGCGCGCCGGGGGCGGGGGACAGGTGGTGGCGGAACTCGTCCGACAGGAAGCCCAGGTTGGAGACCACGAAGGCCAGCGGGTTGTTGATTTCGTGCGCGATGCCCGCCGCGAGCGTGCCCACCGACGCCAGCCGGTCCGCCAGCGTCAGCCGCGCCTTCAACTGGCGCTGCTCCGTCACGTCGCGCGCGATGGACACCACCGCGGGCTGGCCGTCGAAGCGCAGGGGCAGGCTCGCCAGCTCCACCACGCGCGTGCGCCCGTCGCGCAGCACCAGGCGCCGCTCGCTGGTGAGCGGCGTGCTGTCCCCGGACGCCACGTCCGTGCCCGGCACGTCCGCCAGGAACTCCGACAGGCGGCGGCCCACCAGCTCCTCCGCGCGCTCGAAGCCCAGCGTGGTGACGAGCACCGCGTTGGCGTAGACGATGTGGCCGTCGCGCTCGATGGCCGCGGGGTCGGGGAAGCCCTCCAGCAGCGCGCGCAGGCTGGCCTCGGAGCGCTTCAGCGCCTCCTCCACCTGCCGCCGCTCCGTGATGTCGCGCGCCAGGCCCTCCACCGCCACCACGCGGCCCGCGGCGTCCGTCACCGGCGCCACCACGTGCTCCAGCCACAGCAGGCTGCCGTCCGGGCGCAGGAAGCGCAGCTCCACCGTGGCGCCGTCCACGGACTGGGGCGACTCCAGCAGCCGCTCCAGCGCGGCCCGGTCATCCGGGTGCACCTGCCGGTACCACAGCTCCGGATCCGCGTAGTGCGCCTCAGGCCCCAGGCCCAGCTTCGCGTGCGCCACGCGGCTGACGTACGCGAAGCCGCGCGGCGCCTCCCGCCGGTAGAGGTACAGCACGTCCGACGCGTTCTCCGCGAGCTGGCGGAAGCGGTGCTCGTGCTCGCGCAGCGCCCGTTCGGACGCGCGGCGCTCCAGCGCCACGGAGATGGCGCCGCTGGCCGCGGACAGCAGGTCCACCTCCAGCCGGTCCCACTCCCGCGCCTCGAAGCAGTTGTCGAAGCCCACGAACCCCACCAGCCGCCCCTGCACGCGCAAGGGCAGCACCAGCAGCGTGAGGATGCCCTGCGGCTCCAGCAGCTCCCGCTCGATGGGGGGGAAGGTGGCCACGCGCCCGGTGACGACCTCGCCGCGCCCCAGCAGGTTCGCCCAGCGCCCCAGGATGGGCAGCACCGGGAGGTCCTGGAGCATCGGGTTGTCTATTTCCGGCGTCACCCCGGGCGCGCACCACTCGGCGCGCTGGCTGCACAGCAGCGCCCCCTTCGCGTCGGTGAAGGTCTCGAAGACGTAGACGCGGCTGGCGCCGGAGGCCTGCCCCAGCGGCGCGAGCGCGGGGCTGTACAGGTCGCCTCCTTCCGGCACCGACAGCAGCCGCTGCTGCATGTCCACCAGCGCGGTGAGGTAGCGCTCGCGCCGGGCCAGCGCGTCGCTCGTGCGCTTGCGCTCGGTGATGTCGTTGAGCGTGCCGGCCATGCCCACCAGCGTGCCCTCTTCGTCGAGCGTCACCCGCGCGAAGACGTCCACCCACCGGAAGCCGCCGTCGCGCGTGAGGTAGCGCACCTCGTGCTGCACGTAGTCGCGCTCGCGCGTGAGCAGCGAATGGCACACGTCCAGCACGCGCGCCCGGTCGTCCGGGTGCACGAAATCCAGCGCCACCCGGCCCAGGCACTCCTCCACGGGGAAGCCCGTCACCTCGGTCCACGCGGGATTGAGGAAGACCCACGTGCGCTCCGTGTCCGTCTGGAACACGACCTCCTGGAGCGTGTCGATGACCTGACGGAAGCGGCGCTCGGTGGGGGTGGTGCCGTCAGGCCGGGGAAACGGCATCTGCATGCAGGGGACTCGCGGTGGAAGAACTTGGCCGTGCGGGCGGAACGTCCGCGGCGCGGACGTGGATTGTCGAACGATTGAGGATCGCCGTCATGCAGGCAAGGGGGCCCGCGGGAAGAGCGCGGGGATGGGAAGCATTCCCTGTTCTTGAGGATGGAGTGGGCTTCAGGTCCTGTCTTCCTTTCTTCCCGGGAGGCGGAGATGACACCATGATGCGTGCGGAAAGCCTTGGCATGTCCGGCATCACCTCTCCAGCCTCGGAGGCCCGCGTGACGGACGGGGAGGGCCCGTCCCCGTCGACGCGCGTCATGGACGCGGAAGGCGTTGTGCTCGTTGAATGCACGGGCCGTGTGACTGTTTTCAACTCACAAGCCGCGGCGCACTTCGGCATCCCGGTGCCGCTCCACATCGAGCACGCCCGCCTGCCCGGGTGTGAATGGGTGCGGGAGGACGGCACACCGCTGCCGCCAGGGGACTCACCGCTGGCGCGAGCGCTGGCGGGTGAGCCGGTGGACGCGTCCTCGTGGCACGTGCTCCGTCCGGATGGGACGCGCGCCGCGCTGCGGTGCAGCGCGGTGCCGGTGCGGGCCGGGGACGGGCAGGTCGCCGCGGCGCTGCTGCGCACGCAGGCCGCGGAGGGGGTGCCCGCGTCCGTGCTGGACGCCACGCGCCTGCTGGCGGAGGCGGGAGCGCTGCTGGGCACGTCGGTGGACGCGGAGGCGCGGCTGGAGCCGCTGCTCAAGCTGCTGGTGCCCGCGCTGGGGGAGGGGGCCCTGCTCATCCTCCGGACGCCGGGCAATGGCGCCCTGCGCGTGGCGGCGTCCCTGCATGCGGACGCGGGGCGGCACGCGCTGCTGCGCGACCTGCTCACGCGCTATCCGCCGGACCCCTCCGCGCCGGAGGGGCTGCCCCAGGTGTTCACCACCGGGGCGGTGGGGCGCCTGCCCATCCTGTCCGAGGAGCACGTGGGGGCCATCGCGCGGGACGCGGAGCACGCGCGGCTGTTGCGCGAGCTGGGGCCGCACGGCTGCCTGAGCGTGCCGCTGGGCGCGCGCGGCGGCGTGCTGGGGGCGCTGCTGGTGCTGCGCTCCAACGTGCTGCGGGCCTTTGGCGCGGAGGAGGAGCGCTTCCTCACGGAGCTGGCCCACCGCACCGCGCTCTACCTGGAGAACGCGCGGCTGTACCGCGAGGCGCGCGAAGCGGTGCGCCAGCGCGACGAGTTCCTGGGCATCGCCAGCCACGAGCTGAAGACGCCGCTCACGCCGCTGAGCCTCAAGGTGCAGTTGCTCCAGAAGCAGGTGGTGGTGCTGGCGCGCGAGGGCAAGGACGTGCCCACCGACCGCGTCGCGGACGCGCTGGACGTGGTGCAGCGCCAGGTGCGCCGCCTGTCGGGCCTGGTGGACAACCTGCTGGACGTGTCGCGCATCACCGCGGGCCGGCTGCGGCTGGAGCTGGAGGAGATGGACCTGGCGAGCGTGGCCGCCGAAATCCTCTACCGCTTCTCCGCCGCGGCGGCGCAGGCCGGCACGGAGCTGGGCCTGGAGGCGCCGGTGCCGGTGGTGGGCCGGTGGGACCGGCTGCGGCTGGAGCAGGTGGTGACGAACCTGGTGTCCAACGCGCTCAAGTACGGCGCGGGCCAGCCCGTCATCGTGAGCGTGGAGGCGCGCGGCCCGCTGGCGCGGCTCACCGTGAAGGACCACGGCATCGGCATCGCGCCGGACGACCTGTCGCGCATCTTCGAGCGCTTCGAGCGCGCGGTGAGCGACCGGCACTACGGCGGGCTGGGCCTGGGGCTCTACATCACGCGCCAGATTGTCGAGGCGTTCGGCGGCACGGTGAACGCCGTGAGCACGCCGGGACAGGGCGCCACGTTCCTCCTGGAGCTGCCCCGGGGCGACATTCCGGAGGAGTGGCTCGTCGCGCACGCGGCGCCGGGGCCCACCGGAGGCGGGTAGGCCCGCGCCGGGGGCTCAGCTCAGGCGACCTCCAACACCGTCCACTCGCGCACCTCGCCCGCGAGCGTCACCTCCACGGTGTCGCCGGCCTTCTTGCCCAGGAGCGCGCGGCCCACGGGGGAGCTGGGCGTGATGACGGACAGGAAGCCGTCGCCGCCGGGGCCGGTGAGCTCGGTGCCCGCGCCCGCGGGGAGCACGAAGAAGGTGCGCTCGGCGAAGCCGTCCTCGTCCTCGGTGCTGCAGTCCACCAGGGCGCCCAGGCCCACGGGGCCCTGGCGGGGGAAGCGGGGCAGCTCCTTCTGGCTGAAGGCGGTGAGGGCCTGGAGTTCTTCCTGGAGGCGGCGGGCGCGCTGGGCCTGACCGGTGGCGAGGCTGCCGTACTCGATGGCGGCGCGGCCGTCCTCCTTCTTCTCGGACTCCGTGGCGAGGCTGCGGGCGGCCTCGCGGGCATCGGCCTCCGCGCGGTGGGCCAGCCGGTCGCTCTGCTGGAGCCGCTCGGACAGTTGGTGGAGCAGGGTGAGCTTGTCGAGTCGCATGGGTATCGTTACAGGACTGTAGCGCCCGGTGCGGCGGCCTCCAGTTTTCAGCCCGGCGGGGCCCCGGGCTTGATTGAATGGGCGCATGACGCCTCAGGAACGCTCGCAGAAGGCCCACGAACTCGTCGCCCAGGGCGCGGTGCTGCTGGATGTGCGCACCCCGGAGGAGTTCCAGCAGGGACACCCGGAGGCCGCCCGCAACATCCCCGTGCAGGTGCTGGCCCATCGCCTCTCCGAGGTCGGCCCGGTGGGCACGCCCGTGGTGGTGTACTGCGCGGCGGGGGGCCGCAGCGCGGTGGCCGCGGAGCTGCTGCGCAAGGGCGGCTTCCCGGACGTGTTCGACCTGGGGTCCGTGAAGAACTGGTAGGCGCGCTGAAAAGCGCCATGCGGACCCGCACCGCCGGCTTCCTCCTCGTCGCCCTGTCCGGCGCCTCCTTTGGCGCGCTGGGCCTGTTCGCGCGCCTCGCCTACGCGGCGGGCACGGACATGCCCACGCTGCTCTTCCTGCGCTTCACGCTGGCGGGCCTGGTGCTCGCGGGCGTAATGGTCGCGAAGGGCGGAAGGTGGCCCCGGGGCCGCCTCCTGTGGGGCCTGGTGGCGCTGGGCGCGGTGGGCTACTTCACGGAAGGCAGCGTCTACTTCATCGCGCTCCAGCACGCGTCCGCCGGGCTGGTGGCGCTCCTGCTCTACCTCTTCCCCGCGCTGGTGGCCCTCATCCAGGTGGCCCTGGGGCGCGAGCACCTGAGCCGCCGCCGCTGGCTGGCGGTGGCCCTGGCCCTGTGTGGCACGGCGCTCACGGTGGACCCCGGCCCGGACGCGAAGCCGCTGGGCATTGGCCTGGGCGTGCTGTCGGCGGTCATCTACGCGCTCTACGTCCTGTCCAGCGCGCGGGTGGCGGGGCCGGCGGGGCCGCTCGCGGCGAGCACCGTCGTCCCGCTGTCCGCGGGGGTCGCCTTCGGGGCGCTGATGCTGGTGAAGGGCCCGTCCTTTCCGCGGACGCCGGGGGGCTGGGGCGCGGTGGCGGGGCTGGCGCTGCTGTCCACGGTGGTGGCCATGCTGACGTTCTTCGCGGGCCTCAAGCGCATTGGCCCGGTGAACACGTCGCTGCTGTCCACGTTGGAGCCGGTGATGGCGGTGGTGCTGGGCGCCATCTTCCTGGGCGAGCGGCTGTCCTTGCGGCAGGGCCTGGGCGGCCTGCTCATCCTGGTGGCGGTGGTGGTGCTGGCCCGGGGCGACCCCGGCCGCCCGGCGGAACCCGGGGCGGCCGGAGCCTGAGCCCGGAGGGTTACAGGCGCTGCAGGAAGTGGTGCACGTCGTTCACGAAGCGCTGCGGGCGCTCGGCGTGCGGCGCGTGGCCGGTCTCCGGGTAGAGCAGGTACCTGGAGCCGGGGATGGCGCGGGCCAGGGCGCGCTGCTCCTCCACGGAGAAGAAGCCGTCGTGGTCCCCGCCGATGATCAGCGTGGGCACGCGGATGCGGCCCAGGCGCGCGGAGTGGTCCTCCGCGATGAGCCCGTCCAGCGCGTCCTGCCACACGCGCGCGGGCAGCTTGGCGCTCTCCGACACGAGCGTGTCCAGGTACGACGCGGGGATGGGCGCGTAGAAGGTGCTGGCCTGGAACTCGTGGATGAAGGCGGGGTCCACGGGGTCGGTCAGCGTGTCCACGACCTCCTTGAGGCCCAGGGCCACTTCATTGCCCGCCACGGTGGGCGCGGAGCCCACGAGCACCAGCCCCTTCACGCGCTGGGGGAAGTCCAGCGCCACCTGCTGCGCGATGAAGCTGCCCATGGAGTGGCCCACGAGCACGGCGCGCGACACGTGCTTCGCGTCGAGGAACGCCACCACGTCCTTCGCGAACGCCTGCTGCGTGTAGCAGCACGCCGGGCGGGACGAGTCCCCATGGCCGCGCTGGTCCAGCGCGTAGAGGTGGAAGTCGCGCGGGAAGCGCGGCAGGTCCAGGTCCCAGGTGTGATGCGAGTCCGTATAGCCGTGCAGGAAGACGACGACGGGCCCGTCCTGGCGGCCCTGCTCGACGTAGCGGAGCGTGACCCCGGTGGACAGCCGCACGGAGCCCTCACGGGGACTGGCGCCACCGTGACGGTCGGAGTCCGCCAGGGCGGCCGGAGCACTCACGAGGTCGGGCGCGGACTCCGAAGCGACGTCGGGTCCACAGCCGGCGAACACCAGCACTGCGAAGAGGGGGCGAAGGGCGCGCAACATGCGTCAGGGCCTCACAAGATGGGACGCGGCGGGGAGGTCCGCCGCGAGCACTCACGCCATCCTAGGGAGACCTCTGACATCCCGTCGGTGAATCCATCCTGGCAGGTCGGAAGTGACCTGCCGGGGCGGGTCGTACGAGCCCCGTCCTGAAGTGGGGCTCAGGGCCGCCGCGCGAAGATGAGCTCGCCCACGCCGCCCAGGTGCTGCTCGCGCTTGAGGATGTGGAAGCCCGTGGCCTCCACCAGCCGGAAGGTGTCCCGGTTGAGGCGGCAGCCGCCGGTCAGCTTGCGCCACGCGGGCGTCAGCAGGTCCTGCGCGGTAGCCACGGCCGGGTGGGGGGCTCGCACATGCTCCAGCAGGCGCAGCTCGCCGCCCGGCTTGAGCACCCGCATCACCTCCGAGAGCGCCGTCGCCGGTGCGTCCACGCAACAGAACACCAGGCTGGACACCACCGCGTCGAACGAGCCGTCCGTGAACGGCAGCGCCTGCGCGTCCGCCTGGAGCAGCGCCACGCCGCTCCGGCGCATCCGAGCCCGCGCCAGCGCTCCCAGGTCCACGTCCACCGCGGTCACCGACGTCACCGTGGCCGGGTAGCCCGGCAGCGCCATGCCCGTGCCCACGCCCACCTCCAGCACCTTGCCGGACAGCCCCTCCACCAGGTGCCGCCGGGCGGCGTTCAACCCCACCCAGCCCAGCGGCGCCATCAACGCGTCGTACGCCAGTGCCTTCACGCGGTACCCCCCACGAAGCGAGACGAAGCGATGCGAAACGTGGGCGCTGCTACCGCGCCGTCTCCACCCGGCCCTGCGGCGCGGACGGCTTGTGCGAGGACGCGCTCGGCGCCTGCTTGCGCAACAGGCCCCACAGGCCGTACGCCACCAGCAGCAGGCTGCCGTACTGCGCGGGCGTCAGGCCGAAGTAGCGCGCGTCCACGTACGACAGGTCCGTGGCCCGCAGGAAGTCCAGGCCGAAGCGGCACGCCGCGTACAGCAGCGCCAGCAGCGGCAACAGCCGGCCCTTCATCTTCGGCAGGTCCCGCACCGCGTACAGCAGGCCGGTGAGCGCGAAGAGCACCACCGCGTCGTAGAAGCCCAGGTCGTGCCGGTTGCCATTGGGGAACTGCACCGCCAGGAAGAAGTCCGTCAGCTTCCCCGGGTGGTCGTGCACCGCGAAGCACCCCAGCCGCGCCACCGCCCAGCCCGGCGCCACGCCCAGCGCGAAGCTGTCCGCGTAGTCGTTGAAGCGCAGCTTCTTCACCCGGAAGAACACCACCGCCGCCAGGATGCCGCCCAGCAGGCCGCCAAAGGAGGACAGGCCATCCCAGAACCGGAGGATCTGGAACGGGCTCTTGGACAGCTCCTCCGGGTGGTAGAAGAACAGGTGCACCCAGTGGCCGAAGAGCATGCCGGCCGCCACCCCCCACATCGCGAAGTCCGCCAGCGGGTTCGGGTCCAGCCCCTCGCGCTCCGCCTGCTTCGTCAGCAGCCGGGCGGCCAGCAGGATGCCCGCCGCCACGAAGACGTTGAAGGGGTTCAGCTCCAGGGGCCCCAGCTTGAACGAGGGGGCGTGCCAATAGGGAATCAAGGGGGCTCCAGAAAGGCCAGGGCTCCGCGCGGACGTACTCCGGGCGGATGGAAGCCGAACAATCGGCGCATCCCGGGCTTCCCTCCACCTCTTTTTCACCCCCGCGCCCGCCGGGCTCGCAAGCCCCGCCCGGACGCCCTCTTGGGCCCCCGCCCCTCCTGCCTGCCCCTTCCCCACATCCGCTGGTGGACAGAACCCGTGTGCGCCCCCCGCCACTGCCCTCGTCCCACGGAGGGAATCCGTTGTCTTTCCGGAGGTTCGGGGAAGCCGAGTGAGGACCGAGACCCCAGACAAGAGGTGTCTATTACGGGAATCCCGTGATTTTTTGTCAGGGGGTCGCGGTCAAATCCCCCGGTTGGCCCCCAGCGCATGGGGAGAGGGGAGGGCAGGTGATGCAACGGCTCCGGGCGCGCGCCCGCGAGCCCGACCCACCGGATCCGAAGGGGCTTGTCAGGGTCCCCAGGTGGGCGCGGTCGTACCGCAGGTGCTCTTCCTTCAGGGCCCGGCGCGGATTGAGCGGTCCAAGGAGCACACCCATGAAGTCTTTCCTGTTGGTACCCAAGGAGTCCATCGAGACGCAGGCCCGGCCCGGAGTGCGTGGCACGGCGCAGGGCGAGCGCGTCCTCAGCCGCAGCACCGCGCTGCGCTTCAGCGCGGCCCAGAAGGCGCCGGACGCCCTCACCGCGCTCGGCCTGCGCTCGGCCACGCTGCCCGGCATGAAGCCGGAGGTCAGCGGCCCGGCGCGGCGCGGCCGCAAGGGCGCCCGCGGCAAGAAGGCCAGCGACGTCGACGCCACGCCCATGCCGGGCGCGCCCGTGACGGAGCAGGCCGGCGCGGAGGCCGGCAGCTACCGGTTCATGCCGCTCATCGGCGCCACCATGGCGCACTTCTACTCCCGGGACGCGGAGAAGGCGGCCCGGGGCGAGCTGGCGAAGGAGTTCGAGTTCATCCCGGACGTGGTGCCCCTGTCCTTCCCCGGTCCGGTGTCCGCCGGACAGACGGGGCCGCGCAACCGCGGCATGAGCTCGCTCGCGCAGCGCGAGTGGCCTGACGAGTCCGGCGTCCCCCTGGCGCACGCCCAGGGCATCCGGGGCGCCGGCGTGATGCTGGGCATCCTGGACACCGGCGTGGACGCGGACCACCCGGAGCACGCGAGCAAGACCATCCAGTTCCGCTACGTCTCGCTCTTCCCCAACTCGCCGCACAACCCCGCGCGCGACGTGCGCGGCTTCGACCCGGACGGCCACGGCACGCACGTGTGCGGCATCGCCGCGGGCGTGCACCACGGCGTCGCGCCGGAGGTGGACCTGTACGCCGCGTCCGTCATCGAGTCGGAGACCATCCGCACCAGCCTGGGCCGCGTGGCCGCCGGCATGGAGTGGCTGCTGCACCAGTTCAGCCGTCCGGAGAACGCGTCACGTCCCGCCGTCGTCAACCTGTCGCTGGGCTTCCCGCTGCAGCCGCCCCCGGGCATCTCCGAAGCGGACTACCTGCTCAACCAGCGCGCGCTGCAGGCCATGCTGCGTCGGCTTCTGGACAGCAACATCCTGCCCATTGTCGCGGCGGGTAACAGTGGACCCGACACGGTTGGTTACCCAGCGGCCTTTCCCGAGGCGCTGGCGGTGGGGGCAGTCGACTTCGAGCGCAACGTGGCCACCTTCTCCGCCAGCGGCGCCGTGGGGCGTCGCGTCGTGCCTGACGTCATGGGCTACGGGGTGAATGTGTATTCGTCTACTGAACGCCGCTGCAACAATCAGGCGTTCTATGAACGAATGAGCGGCACAAGCATGGCGGCGCCATATGTCGCGGGAATCGCCGCGCTGTATCGTTGCCGTGCCCCTGACTTGACGGCGTTGGAAGTGAGAGATTTGATTCTGGCCAATGCCATCAAGCTTCCTCGCTCGGCGAACCACCGGACGGGGAAGGGCCTGGCTGTTTTCAGGTGACGCGGTAGTTGCCGGGGCCGGTGCCACGTGAGCACCGGACCTGGGGAGGATGTGGCCATGCGCAGGAAGAATGGCGTGCCGGGCGAACCCCAAGACATTTCGGCCCGGATGTCCTCCGTCGCCGCCGTGCGTCCGCTGCCGGGCAGCGGAGGCACGGTGCGCGCGTTGCCGGGCTCCGGCGGCGTGGAGCGTGACGCCCAGCCGGGGGGCGACATCGACGTCACGGTGATGCCCCGGGAGTCGGCCGCGCCGAAGCGTCCCGCCGCGGCCTCACGGGCACCCATGCGTTCGCGCGCGGACATCTACAAGGAAGGCCAGGCGGAGAACGCCCGCTTCCGCGAGAGCTTCATGCGCTGGCTGGAGGCACACCAGTTGGTGGGCGCCGTGCGCGCCATGAGCGAGCCGGGCGGTTCCCTGCCCATGCTGCACCTGAGGTGCGCCCCGCGCGTGCTGGACCAGCTTCGCCGCGCGCCCGAGTTCGAGGCGGGCACGATGATGCCGCTCGAGCAGTTGTACTAGGCCCGCCCCACCGCGCTTGCCTCCCGTCACCGGCCCCGCGCCCCGTGGAACCGACGCCGGGGCAGCTTCTTCCTGATTAACCTAGAAACTCAGGATTGTAGCCGCCTGATGCCATTGAACGGGGGGCCGAGTGCGCTGTCTGGGATTGGACGGCGTCAGGCCAGCCGGCAGGCGTCCTCGAAAGACAGGCGCGGGTTGCGCGGGAAGAGCTTCGCCGGGTCGCCGTAGCCCAGGTTGAGGAGGAAGTTCGACTTCCAGCCGGTGCCCTGGAGGAAGGCCTCGTCCACCTTCGCCTTGTCGAAGCCGCCCATGGGGCCGCAGTCGAGCCCCAGCGCGCGCGCCGCGAGGATGACGTAGGCGCCCTGCAGGGTGCCGTTCAGGAAGGCCGCCTGCTCGCGCGCCTCCGGCGTCTGCGCGGCGAAGACGCTCTTCATGTCGCGCGAGGGGAACAGCCGGGGCATCTGCTCGTGGAACGCGGTGTCGTACGCCACGATGACCGTCACCGGCGCCTGCATCGTCTTGTCCACGTTGCCCGGGGACAGCGAGGGCTTGAGCTTCTGCTTGGCCTCGTGGCTTCGCACGAACACCAGGCGCACCGGCTGGCTGTTGACTGCGGTGGGTGCCATGCGCGCCAGCTCGTAGATGCGGCGCAGCGTCTCGTCCGTCACCGGCCGGTCCTGCCAGCCCGAGTGCGTGCGGGCCTCCGTGAAGAGCTGCTCCAGCGCGTCCGTGTCCAGGGCCGTGTTCGGCGTCGCCATGCGTGTCGTCCTCCGTTGCGAACCCCCCATGGCTACCCGCGTCACTTTTAATTCGCAAGTAACTTCCAAAAAGTAAGTGTGTGCCGCGAGGAGGGGGCGGGCGCTATACTTCCGGGGGGAGGCGGACACGATGCATGACGACTCAAGCCCGCTGTGCACGCGGTTCCTGGCGGCGGCGGACCTGCTGGGCCGGCGCTGGACGGGCGTCATCCTGCGCATCCTGATGGACGGGCCGTGCCGCTTCGGGGAGCTGACGGAGCGCATCGGCACCATCAGCGAGCGCGTCCTGTCGGAGCGGCTCAAGGACCTGGAGGCGGAGGGCATCGTGGAGCGCCACGTGGACCCGGGCCCGCCCATCCGCTCCGAGTACCGCCTGACACAGAAGGGTCAGGCGTTCTGGAAGGTCATCGACGAATTGGGCAAGTGGGCGGAGCGCTGGGTGGACGTGAAGCCCGCGCCCCGGAAGCGCAAGAGCGCCTGAAGCCCGGGGCGCGGTTGCAGCGGGCGGCCTAGAAGTTGTGGCCGCCGTCCACGTCGATGGTGCGGCCGTTGAAGTAGTCGCACTCCACGATGAACTTCACGGCCTGCCAGATGTCCTCCGGCTCGCCGATGCGGCCCACCGGGATGGCGGCCACCAGCGCGTCGCGGGCCTTCTGGTTCATGCCCTGCGTCATGGGCGTTTCAATCATGCCCGGGGCGATGGCGCCCACGCGGATGCCGAACGGCGCGAACTCGCGCGACCAGGTGACGGTGTTGGCGGCGAGCGCGGCCTTGGCGGACACGTAGTTGGACTGGCCGCGGTTGCCGTGCCGCGCGATGGACGACATGTTCACGATGACGCCGGGGCGCTGGTCCGTCTCCACCATCTTGGAGACGACCTCGCGCACCATCAGCGTGGCGCCGGTGAGGTTCACGCCGATGACCGCGTTCCAGTCCGCCGTGGACAGCTTCTTGATCTGCCCGGTGGTGCGGTCCTTCTTCACGAGCAGCGCGTCGCGCAGGATGCCCGCGTTGTTGATGAGGCCGTTGAGGCCGCCCATGGCGCCGTGCGCCCACTGCACGAAGTCCGTGACGTCCTGCTCGCTGGACACGTCCAGCTTGCGGCGGTGGATGCCCGCCGGCAGCGCCGCGAGCTTCTCCTCGTTCACGTCGCCAACGGCCACCTGGCCGCCCGCCTCGTGGATGCGCTGCGCGAAGTGCGCGCCCATGCCCTGCGCGCCACCGGTGACGATGATCTTCAGGTCCTTCAGATGCATGTGCCTCTCCTGGGCGTCCAAAGAAAAAACGCGCGCAAGGGTACGCACACCGCGCGGGCGCTGGCCAGCGCCGCGGAGGCTGAAACCTGAATCAAGCTTCAACTTCTCATGAGCCCCGGACCCCCGACGCGGTGCGTTGGGGGCCGGAGCACGGGGAACTAGAGGGCGTCCGAGATGACGGAGCCCAGCCGCTTCATGCCCTCGACGATGAGCTCGGGCGGGCGGTTGGAGTAGTTCAGCCGCATGAACTGGGGCTTCTGGTCGTTGGCGAAGAAGGGCGCGCCGGGGACGAAGGCGACCTTCTGCTCCACGGCGCGGGGCAGGAGCTTCGCCGCGTCCAGACCGCCGGGCAGCTCCACCCAGAGGAACATGCCGCCGTCCGGCCGGGTCCACTGGGTGCCCTGGGGCATGTGGGCCTTGAGCGCGTCCAGCATCGCGTTGGCGCGCTGGGCGTAGATGGGCATCAGCGCCTGGATGTGGCCCGCGTAGTCGAACGTCTCCAGCAGCCGCGCCGTGGCGCGCTGGGCGAGCGTGGCGGTGTGCAGGTCCGTGGCCTGCTTCGCGATGGTCATCGGCTTGAGCAGCGCCTTCGGGCCCGTCACCCAGCCCAGGCGCAGGCCCGGGGCCAGCGTCTTGGAGAAGGTGGACAGGGACAGCACCACGCCCTGGTCGTCCAGCGACGCCAGCGACGGCAGGTGCACGCCCTTGAAGCGCAGCTCGCCGTACGGGTCGTCCTCCAGGATGATGAAGCGGTGCTCCTGGGCCAGCCGCACCAGGGCCTTGCGGCGCTCCAGCGACAGGGTGGTGCCCTTGGGGTTCTGGAAGTTGGGGATGACGTAGAGCAGCTTCGGCTGGCGCTTCTTCAGCAGGGCCGCCAGGTCATCCATGTCCATGCCCGCGTCGTCGCTGCGCACGGTGGCGAACTCCACCTCGTAGCCGCCGAAGGTCTGGAGCGCCGCCAGGTAGCTGGGGTCCTCCACCACCACCAGGTCACCCGGGTCGAGCAGGATCTTCCCCGCCAGGTCCAGGCCCTGCTGCGAGCCGCTGGTGATGAGCACCTGGTCCGCGTGGACGTTCTGGCCCTTGCGGGCCAGGTGCCCGGCGATCCACTCGCGCAAGGGGGCGAAGCCCTCCGTGGTGCTGTACTGGAGCGCGGAGCGCCCGTCCGCGTCGCTGGCGAAGGTCTCCGCGAACGCCCTGGCGATGGCCTCCTTCGGGAAGAGCTCCGGGGCGGGCAGGCCGCCGGCGAAGGAGAGGATGTCCGGGCGCTCGGCGATCTTGAGGATTTCGCGCACCGCGGACGTCTTCATCCGGGACATGCGCTGGGACAGCCGGTAGGCCGGAGGAGGGGGCAGGGGTGCACTCATAGCGTCCGCGCTCATGTTCATTCTCCGTTCAACAGCTCATCGGGGACACGCACGTGCGTGTCTTCCTTCAAGGTCGACAGGACGATGGTGGTGCTCGTGCGGGTGACGCCCGGGATGGTGCGCAGCGTCTCCACCAGCAGCGAGTCCAGCGTCCGCGTGTTCGCGGTCTTCACCTTCAAGACGTACGAGTCCTGCCCCGCGACCCGGTGGGCCTCCAGCACGTCCGGCAGCTCCGCCACCTTGCGCGCGAAGCCCTCGAAGTGCTTGGGGTGCTCGATGCTCACCCCGATGAAGGCGGTGATGTCCTTGCCCAACTGCGTCGCGTCCACGCGCGCCGTGTAGCCGGTGATGACGCCCTTCTCCTCCAGCTTGCGGATGCGCTCCGCCACCGCCGGCTGGGACAGCTTCACCCCGCGTGACAGCTCCAACTGCGTGGCCCGGCCATCGCGCTGAAGCATGTCCACGATGCGATAATCCAGGGCGTCCATGGGGCTTTAGACCTTATTTTTATAAGCGGTCTTGGCAGTGGACGGTGAAGTTATATGCACTTGTCCGGAAGTGCAAGTCCGTTTGCACGCAAAATGGTTGAGGGTGGCGGAGCGTCCTCCACCCGACCCCCCGGGGCCCCAGGCAGCCAGGCGCGCGAGGTGTTTGACGCCGCGCGTCCATGTCTGTCTTTGACGCAAGGAGCCATCCATCCGCTTTTGACAGGGCGGTCGGCCGGGTGCTACCCGTCCTGAAAGATGAATCGCCCTTCAACTTCAGAACGCGTCCCTGTCACGCCGCGCGGCCAGCGGACGCGGCAGAAGTTGTTGAAGGCCGCGGAGGCGGTGTTCGGCGACAAGGGCTACGAGCGCGCGTCCATCGCGGACCTCACGCGCAAGGCCAGCGTCGCGCTGGGCACCTTCTACGTGTACTTCCCGGACAAGCAGTCCATCTTCGTGGAGGTGGTGGACGAGCTGGGCGCGCGCCTGCGCCGCCTCATCGCGGAGTCCACGGCGGCGTGCACCACGCGCCTGGAGGTGGAGCGCGAGGGCCTGCGCGCCTTCTTCCAGTTCGTGCGCCAGCACCCCAACCTCTACCGCGTGGTGCGGCAGGCGGAGTTCGTGGACGCGGACTGCTACCGCCGCTACTACGACCGCTTCGCCAAGGGCTACGTGCGCGGCCTCCAGCAGGCCATGGACGCGGGCGAGGTGCGCCGCATGGACCCGGAGGCGCTCGCCTACTGCCTGATGGGCATTGGCGACTTCCTGGGCATGCGCTGGGTGCTCTGGGAGGAGGACATGGGCCTGGAGCGCGTGCTCGACACGGCGATGACGCTGCTGTCCCACGGCCTGCCTCCCCACCTCCAGTCCGTGCCGCCTCCCCCGAAGGCCGCGGCGAAGCCGTCGAAGCCCACCCCCCCGAAGTCGAAGTCCTCCCCCCGTCGTCCGTCACGCGGTCCCCGGAGCTGAAACACCGTCATGCGTTACGCGAACATCCTGTCCACCGGCCGCTACGTCCCCGAGAAGCTCCTCACCAACGCCGACGTGGAGAAGATCCTCGGCGAGAAGGTGGACGAGTGGCTCCAGCAGAACGTGGGCATCAAGCAGCGCCACGTGATGGCGGACCACCAGGCCACCAGCGACCTGGCCGTGGCCGCCGCGAAGGAGGCGCTCGCCCGCGCGAAGGTGGACCCCAAGGAGCTGGACCTGGTGCTCGTGGCCAGTGACACGCCGGACTACCTCTCCCCAGGCACGTCGTCCGTGGTGCAGGCCAAGCTGGGCGCGGTGAACGCGGGCACGTACGACATCAACGCCGCGTGCGCGGGCTGGGTGACGGCGCTGGACGTGGCGTCGAAGACGATCTCCTCGGACGACAGCTACCAGCGCATCCTGGTGGTGGGCGCCTACGGGATGACCCGGTACGTGAACTGGAAGGACAAGAAGACCTGCACGCTGTTCGCGGACGGCGCGGGCGCGGTGGTGCTGGGCGCGTCCGACAAGCCGGGCTTCCTGGGCGCGAAGCTGCTCGCCAACGGCGAGTACCACGACGCGCTGGGCATCTACACGGGCGGCACGAACCGGCCCGCCACGGTGGAGACGCTGGCGCTCACGGACGGCAAGCCCGCGGTGCAGTTCGTGCGCAAGTTCCCCTCCACGTTCAACACCGAGCGCTGGCCCATGCTGCTGGACACGCTGCTCAAGCGCGCGGACCAGACGCTGGACGACGTGAAGCTGTTCGTCTTCACGCAGCTCAACCTGCGCACGATTGAGGCCACCATGAAGGCGCTCAACCAGCCCATGGAGAAGGCGCACTACACCATGGACAAGTGGGGCTACACGGGCTCCGCCTGCATCCCCATGACGCTGGACGACGCGGTGGTGCAGGGCAAGGTGAAGAAGGGCGACCTGGTCGCCTTCTGCGCCAGCGGCGGTGGCCTCGCCATGGCGTCCGCCCTCTACCGCTGGACGGCCTAGTCCCCCCACACCCCGCCTCATTCAGACAGGAGTTCTTCGCATGTTCATCGGGGACTGGATGGGGCGGGGTGCCCTCTACTGGCCGGACGCGGTGGCCGTGGTGGACGTGGCCCGCAAGGACGCGGGCCGCTTCACCTACAAGCAGATGAACGCGCGCGCCAACGCGCTCGCGGGCTGGCTGCGGGACGTGGCGGGCGTACAGCGCGGCGACCGCGTGGCCATCGTCGCGCACAACGGCGTGGAGTACCTGGACACGCTGTTCGCGTGCGCGAAGCTGGGCGCCATCTTCGTGCCGTACAACTGGCGGCTGCACGCGGCGGAGCTGGCGGACGGCGTGCGCGCCATCCGTCCGCGCGTGCTCCTGTTCGGGGACGACTTCAAGGACGCGGTGGCCCAGGTGCGCGAGCGCGTGGGGGACGGCCTGCGCCTGGTGTCCCTGGAGGCGCAGGGGCTGCCCGGCGCCGACCCGTACGCGCAGGCCATGGCGTACGCGCCCGCCGCTCCGGTGACGAACGACGCGGTGAGCGAGGAGGACATCCTCTGCCTGCTCTTCACCGGCGGCACCACCGGCCGGTCCAAGGGCGCGAAGGTGTCCTACCGCATGGTGGCGTGGAACACGCTCAACACGCTGGTGCATGAAATCCGTCAGGGCGACGTGACGGTGACGCACACGCCGCTGTTCCACACGGGCGGGCTGCTCGTCTACACGCTGCCCCTGCTCACCGTGGGCGGCACCGTGGTGCTGATGCGCCGGTGGGACCCGGACGAGATGCTGGGGCTGGTGGCGAAGGAGAAGGTGACGCTCTTCTTCGCGGTGCCCACGCAGTACCAGCAGTTGATGGACTCGCCGCGCTGGAGGGGGACGGACTTCTCCTCCGTGCGCTTCGTCACCAGCGGCGGGGCGCCCCTGCCGGTGCCGCTGCTCCAGGCGTGGCAGGCGGTGCACCCGGTGCCCTTCAAGCAGGGCTTCGGCATGACGGAGTTCGGCCCGGGCATCTTCAGCATGGGGCCGGAGTTCGCGGTGTCCAAGGCGGGCTCCATCGGCCGGCCCAACTACTTCATCGACGCGAAGCTGGTGGACGACGCCGGCCACGCGGTGCCCGTGGGCGGGGTGGGGGAGCTGGTGCTGAAGGGGCCCTCCATGTGCTCCGGCTACTTCGAGGACGACGCCGCCACGAAGGAGGCCATCAGCGCGGACGGCTGGTTCCACACCGGGGACCTGGCGCGCGTGGACGCGGACGGCTTCTTCACCATCGCGGGCCGCAAGAAGGACATGTTCATCTCCGGCGGAGAGAACGTGTACCCGCTGGAGCTGGAGACCGTCCTCTACGAGCACCCCGCCGTGCAGCAGTGCGCGGTGGTGGGCGTGCCGGACGCGAAGTGGGGCGAGTGCGGCCGGGCCTACGTGGTGCTCAAGCCCGGGGCGGAGGCCTCGGCGGAGGCGCTGCTCGAGCACCTCAAGGGCCGGGTGGCACGCTTCAAGGTCCCCAAGCGGGTGGAGCTGGTGAAGTCCCTGCCGGTGTCCGCGGCCGGGAAGATTCTCAAGCGCGAGCTGCGCGAGGCGGCCATCGCCGCTGACGCGCGGGCCGCGTCGTGACGCACGGGTTTTCCTCTTTCCAGTTCAAGCAACACAACCAGGAGCGCGCACATGGCTGATTCATCCAGGAAGGTCGAGATCCGGGACATCCCCACGCAGCGGCTCCGGGTGCGCGCGCGGCTCGTGGGCGAGGACGGCTTTCCCGTCATCTTCGTGCACGGCAACTGTTCCTCGTCCGCGTTCTTCGAGTCGCTGATGAAGACGCTGCCCCAGGGCTTCCGGGGCATCGCGCCGGACATGCGCGGCTACGGGCACACGGAGGAGAAGACCATCGACGCGACGCGCGGCATGCGCGACTTCGCGGACGACCTGCTGGCGCTGATGGACACGCTGTCGTTGAAGCGCGCGGTGTTCGTGGCGCACTCGGCGGGCGCGGGCATGGTGATGCAGTTGTCCATCGACCATCCGGAGCGCGTGGCCGGCCTGGTGGTGGAGGCGCCGCTGTCCCCCTACGGCTTCGGCGGCACGAAGGACGCGGACGGCACGCCGTGCTGGGCGGACTTCGCGGGCTCCGGCGGCGGCACGGCCAACCCGGACTTCGTGCAGCGGCTGAAGACGAAGGACCGCTCCACGGAGTCGCAGACGTCGCCGCGCAACGTGATGAACGGCTGCTACGTGAAGCCGCCGTTCCGCCACCCGGACGAGGAGATGCTCCTGGACTCCGTGCTGGACACGCACGTGTCGGACGAGCTGTACCCGGGCAACTTCGCCAAGTCGCCGAACTGGCCGGGCGTGGCGCCGGGCACCACGGGCATGAACAACGCCATGGCGCCCGCCTACTACAACACCTCCTCCTTCGCGACGCTGACGAACGGGCCGGACGTGCTGTGGATCCGCGGCGCGGACGACGCCATCGTCTCCGACACGTCCCTGTTCGACTTCGGCTTCCTGGGCAAGCTGGGCGCGGTGCCCGGCTGGCCCGGCGAGGAGCAGTACCCGCCGCAGCCCATGGTGTCGCAGATGCGCAAGGTGATGGAGCGCTACGCGGCCAACGGCGGCCGCTACCGCGAGGTCGTCCTCCAGGACACGGGCCACAGCCCGCACCTGGAGAAGACGAAGGAGTTCCACGACCTGCTCGTCCCGTTCCTCCAGGAGCACGCCCGCTAGGCGTTCCTGACGCGCGGTGAGGCACGCGAGGGCCTTCCGGGGAGCCCCTGGGGCCCTTCGTGCGTCCCGTGTGTCCACTCTCAGTCGCAGTCCGCTGTCGCCGCACCCTTCACCGAACCGGAGGTCCGCATGCGAAGCACCTGGAGTTTGTCGCTCACGGCCGCATTGCTGATGGCAGGTTGCGGGGCTGAACCGCCCGCGGAAGCGCCCCCGATGGAAGAGGCCGTCGGTACGGCCGAGGCCCCGCTGGACGCGGACCTGGCCCCGTACTTCGACGCCATCCCCACCAACTTCACCACCCCCTATCGCGTGGTGGGCACGTACACGCCGCCCTCGTGGTCCTGGGGCCAGATTGAGCTGCTGGAGGGCCGTCAGCGCTTCCGCACGGAGTACTACAACCCGCGCACGCTGAAGCTGCGGGACCAGGACACGTACCAGTCCAGCGACTACCCGCTGAAGACGTACTTCGGTTCGCTGAACCAGCAGTTGGTGAACGCGTTCAACCTCTACTACGGGAACAGTTGCGCCACGACGGCCGGGGCCACCTGTCCCGCGCCCGGCCCCACCAAGCCGGAGGCGCGCTTCGTCCTGCTGCACAAGGGGCGGGCCACCGCGGCGCGCACCTGCAACGTCAACCTGACGCCGACGCTGCTGGTGCACGGCGCCATCCAGGACGCGAACGTCTGGCTGTTCCCCAACGGCAACAACGGCTCGGGCGGCACCTACGGCGGCGCGGCGCAGTTGACGGGCATGGTGCAGGACCTGGAGTCGAAGGGCCGCTGCGTGTACGCGGTGACGTTCGGCTCGTTCCACGGCGACAACTTCAACCACGCCATCCACGTGGCCAACGCCGTGCAGCGCGTGAAGGCGCTGCACCCGGGCGTGGCGCGGGTGGACGTGGTGGCGTGGAGCAAGGGCGTGCTGGCGGTGGACCCCTGGCTGGCGAACGCGGCCACGTGGGGCGGCTTCAGCACGACGCGCTTCTTCGAGCGGCTGGCGAAGGAGCAGGCGTCGCAGGTGCCGGCGTATGACGACTCGGTGCGCGTGTACGTGCCGCTGTCCGGGCCGCACAAGGGCATCGACCTGAACTTCCGCCACCCCATCCACACGCTGACCATCGCGAGCACGGCCTCCAACGCGCCGGTGGGCCGTGGCCCGATGCCGTGGACGTACTTCTCCGCGATGCAGTGCGTGACGTTCGGCTATGACGTGCCCTGGTTCAAGAACCCCTACGCGGAGAGCGTGTGCGCGGGTTCCGGCGGCGTGTGGACGGACTACTTCCGCCGCATCTACCTGTCGAACATCACGGGCCTGTCCAGCACGGGCACGCCGGTGTACTCGAGCTCGCTGCAGACGCTGAACACGAACCAGGGCCTGTCTTCGTCGTCGTTCAAGTTCGACGACTACAACATGAGCCTCTTCGGCGCGGTGGACACCAGCGGCAAGTACGTGACGGCGTACCCGGGCCAGTTGCAGGCGGCGTATGACCTGCGCGGCACGTACCCCATCCCGGACCGCAGCGCGTCCGCGTGGGACAACATCGATCCGGACGAGAACCGCTACTTCCCCTGGCTGGACACGAAGCTCATCTACAACCCGTACAACCCCTGGGTCGCCGCCGGCTACATGGCGTCCAGCGACCACCGCGTGTGCCGCACGACGGCGTTCGACCCGGCGGGCTCGCCGTGCTTCGCGTACCACGCGTACAACACGAACCAGAACCGTGAGGGGTACGACTCGCTGATGTACGGCAAGTACCGCATCATGGACGGCCTGGGCATCAACGCGGCCATGGAGATGGGCGGCAAGTTCATCACGCGCCTGGCGGAGCACGGCCTGGATTCGCGCCTGCCGTCGCTCTACGTGCTGTACGGCACGACGGGCGGCTCTCAGCCCTTCGAGACGGACGGCATGACGTCCACCACGTCCACGCTGCGCAGCGACGGCGTGCTCTTCGAGGCGAGCATCGCGGCGGTGACGCAGCTCACCCAGGGCTGGACGTCCACGAAGAAGACCGCCGACGCGAAGCAGGAGGGCATGGCCTATGACCACCTGAGCATGGGCATCACCCCGGCGGTGTGGAACAAGATCTCCGCGCACTTCGTTTCGCGGGATTGATGACGTGATGTGAGGCACGGGCGTCTGTGTGACGCCCGTGCTTCGCGGGTCAGGGGCGCGGTGGGACGGGAACGTTCAGCAGCGTGCCCATGTCCCGGACGAGCTTGTCGAAGGAGTCCGCGCGGCGGGCAGCTTCGAGGTCGAAGACGCTGGTCAGGGCGGGCTGGTCGATGGTTTCCCGATAGCCGCCGGGCATTCTCTGGCTCAACCATCCCTTTGCATCGCGAATTGCTTCTGGATGGGATGGGGGCTCAAGGTTGGTCGGCAACCCGCGCTGGCCTCGCAGGGATTCAGCTGCCGCTATGAACCACGCCTCATACTCACACTGCGCAACAACTACAGAAATAAGCCGGTCGGGTCGGTGCTTTCTTGCCCAGTCGAGAAGCCTGGGGCCCAACACGCAGGGCAGATCCTTGTCCGCATCCAGCAGAACAAGGATGCGGCCCTCGCCACCTACCTTTTGGGCCGTTAGCTTGATCGCGCGACCTAAATCTTCATCTTTGACGAGCTGCCCTCTTGGAATGCGGTGGGGAAACAGGACTTCCGGATGGATGGTCGGTGACAAGAACTGAGTCAGCCGCCTCACGAGAATAGGGGCTGCAGCAACCTCTCCATATCCCTCAACGATGAGCCCTAGCTTCATCAGGGATCATTCCCCCAAAGTTTAAGTTGTTCCAGCGCGGGAACGGCCTGGATGTCAGGTGCCAATTGGTTGGCTTTTAGGAGTTCTCCGGCCGTGTAGAGATGGTCACGTAAGGCAGCACGGGTGACTTCATCTACCCTGGCGATAAGGCTCTTACCCTGTTCTGCAACCACCGAGATGATCTCTTC
Source organism: Corallococcus sp. AS-1-6 (assembly GCF_020037015.1). Taxonomy (GTDB): domain Bacteria; phylum Myxococcota; class Myxococcia; order Myxococcales; family Myxococcaceae; genus Corallococcus. The sequence goes on from NZ_JAIQDE010000028.1 coordinate 61,466, forward strand.
ACCATGGATGTTGGAGTCATCGAGTAGTTCAGGACTGTGACTTGTAACGATAACCTGGGCGTACTGCGACGCATCCCGAAGTGCGTCACGAAGAATGCCGGCTGCAGCCGGATGGAGGGCGACCTCTGGTTCTTCGATGCCCACCACCTGGATCCGACGCTCGACTCGGGCTTGGAGTAGTGCGACTAAGATGCCTAGAGCACGTAGCGTCCCATCGGACATGTTGATAGCTGGGAAGCGCCATGGGTCCTTCGCGCCTTCAACGTGTTGACGAAACTCCAGCGTTTCCATGTGGCCAACGCGCTTGGCATCTACACCCTCAACGCCTGGTACGATTGCGCTGAGGTACTCTTCAATGCGCTGCTTTGTTGTGTCGCCATCCAATTTCTCCAAGCGTTCCAGCACGCTCGGAAGGTTGAAGCCGTCGCGAGCAAGGAGTTCTCCCTTATCTGGAGATTGAAGCGCCCTGAGTTGATCCGGGTTGAGGTTGTAGAAGCCCATGTTCGAGAGGGCATCGAAAAGTGGCCGGAACTCAGGCAGTCCTGCGGCATTAACCAAATAGAGCCTATCTTCCGACGCAGGTGGTGCGACCGAAGACGGCTTTAGGAGCAGGGCTCCTTCGCGAACTCGATATTTCGCGTTGCCGACCGCGCACTCTTCTTCCTGCACGACATAGTCGCCATGAGAGCGGGCTCCAACGCTGAATGAGAAATGACCGCTAGCCCCATTAGGAAGCTGGAACTCAATGCGAATTCCGAAGTGTGTAGGGTGACCGCTGGATCGGCGCCGCACCTCGTTGACTCCGCCTCGGTCCCTAAGCGCATGGTCCAGGGAGGTTCTTAACGCGTCAGTGATGAGCCTCAATGCGTCCAGGAAGTTGCTCTTTCCCGAGCCATTCGGGCCCACGAGAAATGTCAACGGTCCTAGTCTGACGTCACATGCCTGGATGCTGCGGAAATTACGCAGTACGACCCGGGACAAGAACGGTACCCGGCTCCCAGGCAGGCTGAAGGAGGACTGCCAGGGGCTCTCGGCGGGAGGCATCGAGGTTTCTCCAAGGGGGCGCTGAACTGCTCCTACACCCACATCGTGCCAGCAGCCCTGGAGGAGCGATAGAATTGTGCGAGGCGCGTCTCTCCACAGTAGCCTCGCGCCGAGACGTGGTCGTCGGTTTTCGAGCCGGTCGTTCGTCCTATGCCCATCGTCCACGACTGGCTGGCCCGGCGGGCTTCGCTCGCCCCGGAGCGCACGGCGCTCGTTGATTCGCTCCGGGGTGGGCGGCGCATCTCGTGGGCGGAGTGGCATGACTCCGTCCACCGGACCGCGCTGCTGCTCCGCGGGCTGGGCGTGGGGGTGGGCGACCGCGTCTCCGTCCTGGCCTACAACGGCGTGGAGACGCTGGACCTCGTGTTCGCGTGCGCCAGGCTGGGCGCCGTGCTCCAGCCGCTCAACTGGCGCCTGGGCGTGGAGGAGCTCCACGGACTGCTCTCCGACGCCGCCCCCTCCGTCGTCTGCTTCGGGCCGGAGTTCCGCGCCCAGGCCGACGCCCTGCGCCCCCGGCTCCCGGCGCACTGGGTGTGCCTGGCGGATCCGCTCTTCTGCTCCCGTGACGGCCTGTCCGGAGCGCTGCCCTCCATCGAACTGGAGGCGGATGCTCCCTGGGTGCTGTGCTCCACCGGCGGGAGCACCGGCCTTCCGAAGTCCGCCGTGCTCACGCATGGCTCGCTCACCGCCAATGCCGTGAACACCGTCGTCAGTTGGGGCCTCACCCAGGACGACGTGGCGCTGCTCAACGCGCCCCTGTTCCACACCGGCGGCCTCAACGTCTTCACGCTGCCCCTGGTGTACGTGGGCGGCGCCTCCGTCGTGTGCCGCGCCTTCGACGTGGCGCAGACCCTGGACCTCATCGACTCGGGCGACGTGAACCTCGTGTTCGGCGTGCCCACCATGTTCATCGAGATGCAGCGGCACCCCCGCTTCGAGGCCGCGGACTTCTCCCGCCTCAAGCTGCTCATCAGCGGCGGCGCCCCCTGTCCCGCCCCCGTCTTCGAGCGCTTCTTCGCCCGCGGCATCGCCTTCCGCACCGGCTACGGCCTCACCGAGGGCGGCCCCAACAACTTCTTCCTCCCCGACGCCGTCATGCGCTCCCACGCCGGCTTTGTCGGCGTGCCCCTCTTCCACGTCGAGGCGCGCATCGACGGCGAACAGCGCCCCGGCGACGTGGGCGAGCTGCTCCTTCGCGGCCCCCACCTGTGCGCCGGCTACTGGCGCCGCCCGGAGGAGACCGCTCGCGCCTTCGTGGACGGCTGGCTCCACACCGGCGACCTGGCCTCCCGCGACGCCCGGGGCTTCTTCCGCATCGAGGGCCGCGCCAAGGACCTCATCATCTCCGGCGGCGAGAACATCCACCCCTCCGAGGTCGAGAGCGTCCTCGCCGGCCACCCCGACGTCGCCGAGGTCGCCGTCATCGCCGTCCCCGACCCGAAGTGGGGCGAAGTCCCCCGCGCCCTCGTCGTCCCCCGGCCCGGCGCCATGCCCACCCTGGAGGCGCTGACGGCCTTCTGCGCGGGCCGGCTCGCCCGCTACAAGCTGCCCCGGACGCTGCGGCTGCTGGAGGCCCTGCCTCGCACCCCGGCGGGCAAGGTGGACCGGCGGGCGCTCACCCGGCTGCACGGCGAGCCCTGAATTTCCGTCCGTTGCGGCCGTCCCCCTGACAGCCCCCGGGATGTCCCGCCGGACCTCCGTTCGTAATATTTCGTCATGGGCCCGTAGCCCCCTGGAAATGTAGGGGTGGGAGGTTGCAGGTCGCGGCCCGGACGCGGACCGCATCCCTCGCGGAGACCCGACCCATGGAGACGACCCCACGCCCCACGAGTTCCGAGGAAGCCACCATCCAGGTGCTCCTCGTCGAGGACGATGAGCGCCTGGCGCGGCTCACCGCCCGCTACCTCCAGGAGCACGGCATCATCGTCACCGTCTCCGCCTCCGGCACCGACGCGCTCCTCCAGACGGCCCGCCACACCTTCGACGTCATCCTCCTGGACCTCATGCTCCCCGGCCGCGACGGCCTGGAGGTCTGCCGCGAGCTGCGCACCCGCACGGACGTCCCCATCATCATGCTCACCGCGCGCGGCGAGGAGGCGGACCGCGTCCTGGGTCTGGAGTCCGGCGCGGACGACTACCTGCCCAAGCCCTACTCGTCGCGCGAGCTGCTCGCCCGCATCCGCGCGCAGGTGCGCCGCGCTCGCGGCAAGGTGGGCCCCACCAGCCACCCCGTGCACGCGGGCCGCCTGGTGCTGGACCCGCGCAGCCTGAGCGCGTCCCTGGACGGCAAGCCGCTGTCGCTCACCACCTACGAGTTCAGCCTGCTGCGCGTGCTGGCCGAGCGCGCCGGCCGCGTCCTCAGCCGGGAGCAACTGCTCGACCTGGTGAAGGGCAGCGCGGACGAGGTGTTCGACCGCTCCGTGGACGTGCACATCTTCCGCCTGCGCCAGAAGCTGGAGGTGGACCCCCGCAACCCGCGTCTGCTCAAGACGGTCCGCGGCGCCGGTTACATGCTGGCCACCGGGACCGAGGCGGAGCCGTGAGGTTCTTCCGCCTCCCCATGGGCCTGCTCCCCCGCATCTACCTGGTGGGGGTCATCCAGATCGTCCTCGTGGGCGTGTCGCTCATGCTCGCGCGCGACCTCTTGCGCAACGAGTCCTGGCGCAACCGCTTCGACGACGAGCTGTCCTACTTCGTCGACGAGTGGTCCACCCTGCGCGACCACCCCGCCGCGCTCCAGGCGTCGCTCGACCGCGCCCAGCAGCGCATGGGCATGCGCGTCACCCTGCGCGCCGCGGACGGCACGCTGCTCGGCAACACGCGGCCGGACCCCGCGCCCCCGGTGGGCCCCGAGGAGCTCGCCGCCATCACCTCGCGCGTCACCCGCAGCGGCCCGCGCGGCCCGTTCCCCGGCCCCGGTGGCCCGGGCCGCATGCTGGTGGTGAGCCCCTTCCCGGGCCCCGTCCAGGTCTACGCCGCCGTGTCCCTGCCGCCTCCGCCGCCCCCGCCGGACGGCGACCGGCAGACGGCCATCATCGTGGGGCTCGTGCTGGCGTGCACCGCCATCACCTCCGTCGCCTTCGCGCGCACGCTCGCGGGCCCGCTGGAGAAGCTGGCCAGCGCGGCGCGCGCGTTCGGCGCCGGGCGGCTGGATGTTCGCGCGGGCCTGCGCCGCAAGGACGAGCTGGGCCTGGTGTCCGAGGCCTTCGACGAGATGGCCGGCCGCATCACCCAGCTCCTGCGCTCGCAGAAGGAGCTGCTCGCCAACGTGTCCCACGAGCTGCGCACGCCCCTGTCCCGCATCCGCGTGGCGCTGGACCTGGCCGCGGAGGGCGACGCGCAGACCGCGCGCGAGCTGCTGCCCGACATCACCGAGGACCTGTCGGAGCTGGAGCGCCTGGTGTCCGACGTGCTCACCACGTCCCGCCTGGAGCTGGTGACGGACGGCGCGAGCGGCGTGCCCCCCCTGCGCCTGGAGCGCGTGGACGCGAACGCGCTGCTGGACAAGGCCGCCGCCCGCTTCCACACCGCCCGGCCGAAGCACCGGCTGGAGGTCCAGGTGGACGGCACGCTGCCCGCGCTGGAGGCGGACCCGGTGCTGCTGCGGCGCGTGTTGGACAACCTGCTCGACAACGCGGGGAAGTACTCGGAGCCCGGCACCACGGTGACGCTGCACGCCCGGGCGGTGGGGGACAGCCTCCAGGTGGACATCCAGGACCAGGGCATCGGCATCGAGGCGCAGGACCTGTCGCGCGTGGGCACGCCCTTCTTCCGCACCGACCGCAGCCGCGCCCGCACCACCGGCGGCGTGGGCCTGGGGCTGGCGCTGGTGCGCCGCATCCTGGAGGCCCACCACGGCCGCCTCACGCTGGAGAGCCAGCCGGGGCAGGGCACCACCGCGCGCGTCGTGCTCCCCGGAGCGGGGGCGGCGGACACGGCGGAGGGCCGCCTCGCCGCGGGTCATCTTTCGTAATAGAGACGAGATTCGCCGAAACATTTCAAAACGTAGAGAAGGGGCATGAAGGCCTTGAGCGAGATGCCGCGGGAAGCGCCGGCCCTGGCGCCGGTGGAGCTGGATGAGGACGCGGGGCGCAAGCGCGGCGTTCCGCGCTGGGCCTGGGTCCTGGCCATCCTGGTGGTGGTGGGCGCGGGGGTGTTCTGGCGCATGCGCGCCGGCAACCCGGCGAACGCCATCACCTACGAGACGACCCCCGCCGAGGCCCGGAAGCTCACGGCCAAGGTGACGGCCACCGGCACCGTGGCGGCGCTGGTGACGGTGCAGGTCGGCAGCCAGGTCTCCGGGCGCATCCAGGAGCTGATGGTCGACTACAACTCGCAGGTGAAGAAGGGGCAGGTCATCGCCCGCATCGACCCGCAGTTGGTGCAGGCCGCGCTGGACCGGGCGAAGGCGAACATGACGGCCTCTCGCGCGAACCTCCAGAAGGCGCGCGTCAACGCGGACGTGGCCAAGAAGCAGGCGGAGCGCTCGCGCGAGCTGCGCGCCCAGCAGTTCATCTCCCAGTCCGAGCTGGAGACGGCGGAGTCCGCCGCCGCCAGCGGGCAGGCCGAGGTCACGGCCGCGGAGGGCGCGGTGGCCCAGGCGCAGGCCGCGCTCAACGAGGCGCAGGTGAACCTCAAGTACACGACCATCGTGTCGCCCACGGACGGCATCGTCATCTCGCGCAGCGTGGACGTGGGCCAGACGGTGGCCGCGTCCCTCCAGGCGCCCGTGCTCTTCACCATCGCGGAGGACCTGCGCAAGATGCAGGTCAACACCAGCATCGCGGAAGCGGACGTGGGCAAGCTGCGGCCCGGCCAGAAGGCCACCTTCACCGTGGACGCCTTCCCGGGGGAGACCTTCGAGGGCACCATCCGGCAGATCCGCAACGAGGCCATCACCGTGCAGAACGTGGTGACCTACCTGGCCGTCATCGACGTGCCGAACCCGGACCTGAAGCTCAAGCCGGGCATGACGGCCAACGTGACCATCGTCACGCAGCAGAAGGACCAGGCCCTGTCCGTGCCCAACACGGCCTTGCGCTACCGCCCCGCGCCGTCTCCGGACGCGCCCGCGCAGGCCCCGGCCCCGGCCGGCATGCGCACCGTCTATGTGCTGCGCCGCCAGCCGGAGCAGAAGCCGCGACCCGTCGCGGTGAACGTGCGCACCGGCATGACGGACGGCACGTACACGGAGGTGGTGGAGGGTGGATTGAAGGCCGGCGACCGCGTCATCACCGCGGCGAACGCGCCCGCGGGCTCGACGTCACCGGGGGCCTCGGGCGGCAGCCCCATGGGCGGGCCGGGCGGCGGCCGGGGCATGGGTGGCGGCATGCGCCGGGGCCCGTTCTAGGCCCGGGCGCGCTCCCATCACGTTCGGCACACAGGCACCGAGGGCAGGGGAAGGGACGGAAGGCAGACCGATGGACGCGGACACGAAGCGGGCACCCCCCGTCATCCAGCTCAAGAACGTGGCGAAGGTGTACAGGTCCGGCGACGTGGAGGTGCGGGCCCTGCGCGGCGTGGACTTCACGGTGGAGCCGGGGGAGTTCGTCTCCATCATGGGCTCCTCCGGTTCGGGCAAGTCCACGCTGATGAACATCCTGGGCTGCCTGGACCGGCCCACCTCCGGGGAGTACCTGCTCAACGGCCGCGAGGTGGCCCGCCTGGACCGCGACGGCCTGGCGCGCGTGCGCAACCGCACCCTGGGCTTCGTCTTCCAGAGCTTCAACCTGCTGGCGCGCACCACCGCGCTGGAGAACGTGGAGCTGCCCATGCTGTACGCGGGCGTGCCGTCCAAGGAGCGCCGCGCGCGCGCGAAGGAGGCGCTGGAGCGCGTGGGGCTGGGGGCGCGGTTGGACCACCACCCGAAGCAGCTCTCCGGCGGTCAGCAGCAGCGCGTGGCCATCGCGCGGGCGCTGGTGGGGCGGCCCCGGGTCATCCTCGCGGACGAGCCCACGGGCAACCTGGACTCGCGCACCACGGTGGAGGTGATGGCGCTGTTCCAGCAGTTGCAGAAGGAGGGCATGACGCTGGTGCTGGTGACGCACGAGCCGGACGTGGCCGAGTACACCCAGCGCATCGTGGTGGTGAAGGACGGGCGCATCGTGAACGACAGACGCCAGACGCCGAACCCGGCGGTGGTGCCCGCCGAGGAGGTGGGGACATGAACATCCTGGAGACGCTCGTCCTGGCGCTGCGCGCGCTGTTGCGCAGCAAGACGCGCTCGGTGCTCACCGCGCTGGGCATCATCATCGGCGTGGGCGCGGTCATCGCCATGGTGGCCATTGGCGACGGGGCGAAGGCCAGCGTGCAGAAGGTCTTCGACTCCATGGGCACCAACCTGCTCATCATCCTGCCGGGCTCGTCCCGGTCCGGCGGCGCGCGCGGCGGCTTCGGCAGCCAGCCCACCATCACCTGGGACGACCTGGAGGCGGTGCGCACGCAGGTGTCCAGCGTGCGCGGCGCGGCGCCGGAGATGCGCTCCAACGCGCAGGTGTTCAGCGAGGACCAGAACTGGAACACCAGCATCATCGGCACCACGACGGACTACTTCACCGTGCGCAGTTGGACCATGGCCCACGGCGCGCACTTCACGGACGCGGACAACGAGGCGGGCGCGAAGGTGGCGGTGCTGGGCCAGACGGTGGTGGACAACCTCTACGGCAAGGGCTTCAACCCCGTGGGGCAGGTCATCCGCATCAACAAGACGCCCTTCACCGTGATGGGGGTGACGGCGCCCAAGGGCCAGTCGCCCGTGGGCCAGGACTTCGACAACACGGTGTTCGTGCCGGCCACCACGTTCAAGCGGCAGGTGCAGGCGCAGAGCCTGGGCGCGTACATCACCGGCGCGGTGTTCGTGCAGGCGGTGAGCGCGGACCTCACCGCCAAGGCCCAGGCGGACGTGACGAACCTGCTGCGCGAGCGGCACCGGCTGGGCGAGGACGACGCCAACGACTTCGACGTGCGCAACCTGGCGGAGGTGGCCAGCGGTCAGCAGCAGAGCACGGAGACGCTGAGCCTGCTGCTCGCGGCCATCGCGGCGGTGTCGCTGGTGGTGGGCGGTATCGGCATCATGAACATCATGCTGGTGAGCGTCACAGAGCGGACGCGCGAGATTGGCGTGCGCGTGGCGGTGGGCGCCCGGCCGCGGGACATCCTGGCGCAGTTCCTCATCGAGGCGCTGACGCTGGCGGTGCTGGGCGGCATCATCGGCGCGGCCGTGGGGCTGGGCGTGGCGAAGCTGCTCGCCGCGCAGTTCGGCTGGCCCATGCTGGTCCGTCCCGACGTCGCGCTGCTGGCCATCGGGTTCAGCGGCCTGGTCGGGGTCGTCTTCGGGCTGTACCCGGCGCGCAAGGCGAGCCTGTTGGATCCCATCGATGCCCTGAGGTACGAGTGATGCGGTCGCTTCCGTTGACGCTGTCGTTGTGGGTCCTGCCCCTGGCCGTTGGGGCCCAGACGGCCCCGGCCGCCCCGCTCCAGGACGCGGCCGAGGGGCGCGTCATCACCCTGGCGGACGCGGAGGCCGCGGCGCGCCAGCACCAGCCGTCGCTGCGCTCGGCGCAGGCGAGCACCGACGCGGCGTACGCCCGGGTGGACCAGTCCTTCTCCAGCTTCCTGCCGCAGGTGAGCGCGAACGCCGGCTACACGCTGGGCACCAGCAACCGGGCGGTCATCCAGAACGTGCCGGGCAGCGACACCGGCGTGGTGTCCAACTCCACGCGGCGCTTCAGCGGCAGCATCGCCGCCAGCCAGCTCATCTACGACTTCGGCAGGACGAAGGGCCGCTACACCGCGTCCAGGGAGTCCGCGGGCGCGCAGGAGGACTCTCAGCAGCAGGTGCTCCAGGACGCGCTGCGCGACGTGCGCGCCGCGTACTTCAACGTCCTCACGCAGAAGGCCCTGCTGGGCGTGGCGCGCGAGACGCTCCAGAGCGAGGAGGCGCGGCTCAACCAGGTGAACGCGTCCGTGCAGGTGGGCTCGCGGCCGGAGATCGACCTGCTCCAGCAGCGCACCGCGAAGGCCAACGCGCAGGTGGCGCTCATCCGCGCGCAGAACGCGTACGCCACCGCGAAGGCGCAGCTCAACCAGACCATGGGCGTGGAGACGGCCACCGACTACACCGTGCAGGACGTGACGGTGGCGGCCGTGGCGGGCGAGGACGAGGTGCTGGACGCGCTGGTGAAGCGCGCGCTGGAGGCCCGCCCGGACGTCGCCGCGCGCGAGCGGCAGATCTCCGCCCAGGAGTCCCAGGTGAAGGTGACGAAGGCCGGCCACCTGCCCGCCTTGAGCGCCACGGGCAACCTGTCCGACGTGGGGGAGAACCCGTTCAACGGCGCCACGCTGAGCGCGCAGGGCGGCGTCCAGTTGAGCTGGGCGCTGTTCCAGGGCGGGCTCGTCAACGCGCAGACGCGCGAGGCCCAGGCCAACCTGCGCGACCTCCAGGCGCAGAAGGACGCGCTCCGGCAGCAGGTGCGGCTGCAGGTGGAGCAGGCCCGGCTCAACGTGGTGGCCACGCGCGAGGCGCTCACCGCCGCGGAGGAGGCGCGGGTGAACGCGCGCGAGCGGCTGCGGCTGGCCGAGGGGCGCTACCGCGCGGGCGTGGGCAACATCATCGAGGTGAGCGACGCGCAGGTGGCCTTCACCAACGCCGCCGCGCAGCAGGTGCAGGCGACGTACGAGCTGGCCACCTCCCGCGCGGAGCTGGCGCGCGCCCTGGGCACGGTGGAGTTGACCACCCTGGCCTCGCGGTAGGCGCCCCGCGGCGCGGGTGTATCAGGCGACACTGAAAACACGAGCCAACCCTGAAGGGTGGCAGTGGCGGCAGGACGCTCGAACACCGTAGGAAACGGCGGCTCCAACGTCCTGGGTCACCTCCGGACAAGCCCGGAAACGCGCGGGAGTGCACCCGCCGGAGGCCGTTTCCAGAGGGCGCTCCGTCTCAAAAGAGCCATGGGTGTCGGGGTTGCCCGGACTCCGAAAGTCCACCTCCCGCGCAGCGACCCTATGGGTGAACAATGGGAGGCTGACCCGGCAAGTTCTGTCTGTCTGCCTCTATACGTCCTATGCCGTCGGCCAAACGTTTCGGGTCGGCAAGCAAAGGCATGGACAAGAAACTCGCAACCACCATCGGCGCATCCGCACGGGTCGCCCGGGGCCGCATGGAGCTTACGCAGGCCGACGTGGCCGAGCGAATCGACGTGGCCACGGAAGTGTACGGCCGCTTGGAACGCGGCGGCATGCTCCCCAGCGTCCAGACCCTGCTGAAGCTGTGCCACGAGCTGCACGTCTCCGCGGACGAGCTGCTGGGACTCGCGGCGCAGGGCGCTCCGCCGTCGCGCACCAGCGAGGCCCCGCCGCCCACGCCGGAGCGTCCGGAGGTGCGCCGGCTGTTGCGCAGCGTGCGTCAACTGGACCCCGCCCAGGTGAAGCTGCTGGGCCTGGTGGCCAACGCGCTGACGCGGCGGTAGCCACCTCTCCTCCCGCTTTCAGAGGTTCGACAGGACGCGGTCCAGGTCCGCGGGCCGCACCGGCTTGGTGAGGTGCACGTCGAACCCGGCCTTCAGGGCCTGCTGGTAGGTGTCCGCGTCGCCGTAGCCGCTGAGCGCCACCAGCCGCAGGTTCTGCCCCACGCGCGCGCGCAGCGTCCGCGCCACCTGGAAGCCGTCCAGCCCCGGCAGGCCAATGTCCACCAGCGCCAGGTCCGGCGCGTGCTCCATGGCCAGCTCCACGCCCCGCACGCCGTCCTGGGCCACCGCCACCTGGTGACCCCACAGCTCCAGCAGGTCGCGCATGGACTGGCGCGCGTCCGAGTTGTCCTCCACCAGGAGGATGCGCCGCGCGCGCCGCGCGTCCAGCAGGTTCGTCCCCGTCACCTGGGGGACCCGGTCCGCGGGGAGCAGGGGCAGCCGCACGACGAACTCGCTGCCCTGGCCCGGGCCGCCGCTGGCCGCCTCCACGCTGCCGCCGTGCATCCGCACCAGCGTGCGCACCAGCGTGAGGCCAATGCCCAGCCCCCCGCGCGAGCGCTCCAGCGAGGTGTCCGCCTGGGCGAACAGCTCGAACATGGCGGGCAGCTTCTCCGGCGAGATACCGATGCCGGTGTCCTTCACCCGCAGCACCGCCTGCGCGTTGCCGTCCACGCCCTCCTGGAACAGGTCGATGGTGACGCTGCCCTCGTCCGTGTACTTGGCCGCGTTGTCCACCAGGTTGGTGAAGACCTGCTCCAGGCGCGTGGCGTCTCCCTCCAGCCACAGCGGCGCGCGGGGCAGGTGGACCTCCAGCTTCAGGCCGCGCGACTCCACGCGGGGGCGCAGGATGGCGAGGAGCTGCTGGAAGGTGGCCGTCAGGCTCACCGGCTCCTTGCGCAGCTCCACCTTGCCCCGGGTGATGCGGCTGACGTCCAGCAGGTCATCCACCAGCCGCGCCAGGTGGTGCGTCTGGCGCTGGATGATGCCGTGCATCCGCGCCTCCTTGGTGTCCGAGGGCGCCTTGCGCTCCAGGATGCCAATGGCCGTCATGATGGCGGCCAGCGGGTTGCGCAGCTCGTGGGCCAGCATGGCCAGGAACTCGTCCTTGCGCCGGTCCATCTCGATGAGCTGATCCGTGCGCAGCCGGGCCTGCTGCTCCGCGTGGCGCAGGCGCAGCAGCGAGCGCACCGTGGCGATGAGCTCCGACGGCTCGTAGGGCTGGGTGAGGTACGCGTCCGCGCCGCCCTCCAGGCCCTGCACCTTCTTGTCCGGCGTGACGAACGTCGCGGACGTGTGCATCACCGCGATGGAGGCCGTGGCCGAGTTGGCCCTCAGCCGCGCGCAGACCTCATAGCCGCTGATGTCCGGCAGCTTCACGTCCAGGACGATGACGTCCGGGCGGTGCTCCTCGGCGATGAGGAGCGCCGCCATGCCGGTGGCCGCCTCCAGCACGTGGTAGCCGGACATCTCCAGGATGCGGTTGACCAGGTAGCGGTTGGCCTCGTCGTCGTTGACGTTGAGGACCGTCGCCAGACGCGCCTCCTCAGCCACGGGGGTTCACCTCGCGCACGTCCCGGTTCCCCAGCCCCGCCTTGGACAGGGCGTCGCGGATGCGGGTGATGGCCACCTCCCGGCTGAGCGTGTGCTTGGCCAGGATGGCGGAGGTCTCACGCGCCAGCCGCTGGCGCTCCGCCTCCTGCAACTGGTGGGAGGTGTGCAGGATGATGGGGATGTCGCGCGTGCGCGGGTCCGCCTTCAGCTCGTCCAGCACGTCGAAGGCGGTGATGTCCGGCAGCACGAAGTCCAGGAGGATGAGGTGCGGGGCGTTCTCACGGGCGATGCGGACGCCCTCGCGGCCGTTGGACGCCTCCAGCAGGTGGAAGGGCGTGTCCTTGAGCAGTTGCTTGAGCAGGTAGCGGTGCACGTCGTCGTCGTCGATGATGAGCAGCCGCTCCACCGGCCCGGTGCGCGCCATGGCGGCCAGCTTCTTCTGCAGGCGCACCTCGTCCACGGGCTTGAGCCAGAACTCGTCCGCGCCCAGGGCGCGCGCCTTCTGCTCGCGGTCCGTCACGGTGACGACGAGGATGGGGATGTCGCGCGTCTGCTCCCCGTTCTTCATCTCCGCGAGGAAGCTCCAGCTCGTCTCGCCCTCCAGCATCACGTCCAGCACCATGGCCGCGGGGCGCACGCGCTGCATCACCTTGCGCGCGTCCTCCACGCTGCGCACGGGCAGCACCTGGAAGCCGGAGCGCGCCAGGTACTTCTCGTAGAGGAAGAGCGTCTGGCGGTCGTCCTCCAGCACCAGCACCGGGGCGCGCGAGGGGTCCAGCTTCTCGCTGCGCTGGGTGAGCCCCGTCATCTCCGAGACCTCCGGGTGGACGCGCGGCAGGGTGATGACGAAGGTGGAGCCCTCCCCCAGCCGGCTCTGCACGGTGAGCGTGCCGCCCAAAAGCTCCGTCAGCTTGCGCGCCAGGGGCAGGCCCAGGCCGGTGCCCTTCACGCGCCGCTGCAGGGGGCTGTCCACCTGGATGAACTCCTCGAAGACGCGGTCGTGGTTCTCCGGCGCGATGCCGATGCCCGTGTCCTTCACGGTGAACACCACCGTGTCGCGCGGGCCCGGGGCCGCGGACACCGTGACGGCGCCGGACTCGGTGAACTTGAGCGCGTTGGAGATGAGGTTGCGCATCACCTGGCTGAGCTTGGCCTCGTCCGTCTCCAGCTCCAGGGGCTCCGCCGGCTCCACGAAGTCGAGCGCCACCGTCGAGTCCGGCGGCAGCAGGGGCCGCGTCATGCCGCGCAGCGCGCTGATGAGGTCGGACGCGACGAAGCGGCTGTGGCGCAGCGTCGTCTTGCCGGACTCCACCTTGGACAGGTCCAGGAGGTCGTTGACCAGCTCGAAGAGGGCCTCCGCGGAGCCGCGGATGAACTGGACCTGCTTCTCCTGCTCCGGCGCGAGGCTGCCGTTGAGCGGGTTGAGCAGCACCTTGGACAGCCCGAGGATGGAGTGCAGCGGCGTGCGGAACTCGTGGCTCACGTTGGCCACCACGCGGCTCTTGATTTCGGACGCGCGCAGGAGGCTCTCCGCCTTCTCGTCCAGGGCGGCGTGCAGGCTGCGCACGCCCTTGTTGGACTCCTCCAGCTCGCGGTTGAGGCGGGCCAGCTCCTCCGCGCGGCGCTTGAGTTCGTGCTGCTGGCGCTCCGTCTCGCGGTGGAGCGCGGACAGCTCTCCCAGGGTGGTGCTCACCTGGGTGAGCGCGGCGCCGTAGTCCTCCGGCACCAGGCTGCCCACCAGCGCGATGCCGCCCTCGTGCGGCCGGGCGCGGAAGGCGAACGCCGCGGGCTGGTGCTGGCTCTGGAGGATGAGCTCCCAGCCGTCCACGGCCTCGTCGCGCGCCTGCACGAGCAGCTTCTCCACCTTGCTCTCGCTGCCGGGGCTCGCCAGGTCCTTCAGCGCCTGTCCGGGCTTGACGCCCAGGATGCGCGCGGCGCGCTCATCGCGCCAGACGACCGTCCCTTGCGCATCGCAGGCCAACGCCAGCTCGCGGCTGAGGGATTCGAAGATCCCGGAGGCGCGGTCATCTTCCTTCATCATGAGTGCGTCTCCTCCCACGAATCGGGCATCCGCGCGAGCAGCGTCCGCGCTTCGGGGGGGCCGTCCCGCAGGGCTGCCCTCAGGGCGTCCAGGAGGTGTGCAAGGTTCAGGGGAGACAAACCCCGTTGGGGCCAGAAGCCCTCGTACCAACGCAGATGCGCATGCCACAGGTCGTCACGGCCCAGGGCGAGCGCATCCGCGAGGTAGGACAACTGGAGGCGCACCTCTTGTTCCAGGCGGGGGCGGCTTCCGGGGGGCAGCGGACCCTCCGTCCGCCGCACGACCGCGCTGATGATGGCGGCGGCGTCCGCCTCCACGGCGTGTGCGGGGCCGTCCTTGTAGCGAAGCGCCTGGCGGGCGGACTGGACGTACGCGTGGGGCAGCGAGTCCGGGCCGAAGCCCTCCGCCTGGAGCGCGCGGTCGAGCCCTTCGAAGTGTTGGTCCAGGTGCAGCGAGCACATGCCTCGCGTGACGAGCAGGGTGCGCAGCCAGCGCGCGTAGTCCTCCAGGATGGCGGGGCGCTCCGCGTCCAGGGCCTGGACGAGGTAGCGCACGTGGAAGACGGCGTCCTCGTCCCCGAAGCGGCGGGCGCGCGGGAGTCCGTAGCGCGCGGCCCAGAACGGATCCTCGTACAAAGCTTGAACGGAAGCGGAAGCGAGCGGCGTGGTCCGCGCTTCCACCTGGAGGCTCACGTGCGACATGGCGTCAGACTCCCAGGATGCGGCAGGTGGAGGCGACCAGCTCGCGGACGCTCTTGCCGAAGAAGGACACGGCCAGTTCCTCTTCGAGCACGGGGCCCCAGTCGAAGGCGAGTCCGCCCACGGCGATGGGCAGGGCCGGAGACACCTCGCGCACCTTGCGCACGGCCTCGCGGACCTGGGGCATGTGGAAGGGCATGGTGACGGAGAGGGCCAGCAGGTCGGGCGGGGACTCGCGCACCATGCGGGCCAGGTGGTCCGCGGGCACGTTGGCGCCGAGGAAGCGCACGTCGAAGCCGGCCATCTCCAGGAAGTCGCTGGCCATGCGCGCGCCCACTTCGTGAAGTTCGCGCTCCACGCACGCCATCATCACGATCTTCCCGTTGGACGGGTCGCGGGGCAGGTGGCGGTACAGGTGGGCCAGGACGTACTGGGAGATGGCGGTGGCCAGGTGCTCCTGGGCCACGGAGATGACGTTCTCCTGCCAGAGCCGGCCGATTTCGTACTGGGCCCCCTGGATGACATCCAGGTGGAGCTCCTGGAGGGGGACGCCGCACAGCAGGCCCTCGTCCACGAGCAGGCGCAGCGCTTCCTGGCGGTTGCCGGAGAGCTGCGCGGCCAGGTACCGCGCCCGCAGCGAGTCGATGGCAGGGGTCGTTTGGATCACGTGAGCCGGTAGCGGAAGGGGCAGGGTAGAGACGTTCCAGCTTCCGTTAAACCCCGGAGCGCTCTCCCGCATCCGGAATCGAACAGTCCCCAGTCCCGAGGAGCGAACGGTTGTTTTTCTGCTTGCAGGTCAAGCGAACTCCCGGGTGGGGCGCACGGAAGCCGGGAATTCCCGGCCCGGGGTGGCCGGGGTGGGTGGAAACGGGGTAGGGACGCCGCTTTCGTCAAAGGGCCGGTGACAGATTTCCGGGGCACCGGTGTTCCCCTGGCCAACCGGGAGGCGTGCGCGGTGTCCGTCGATGTGGAGGCCTATTACCGACGCTATGGGCCCCAGGTGCTCCGGCGCTGCCGCTTCCTGCTGCGCGACGAGGAACAGGCCGTGGACGCCATGCATGACGTGTTCGTTCAACTGCTGCGCTACCAGGCCGCGCTGAAGGACGCCGGGCCCTCCAGCCTGCTGCATCAGATCGCCACCCGCGTGTGCCTCAACCGCCTCCGCGGCGCGAAGCGGCGCCCCGAGGACCGCGACGATGAGCTGGTGCTCCGCATCGCCGCGTCCGGCGACACCGAGGCGCGCACCGCCGCCCGGGGCCTCCTGGACCGCCTCTTCGGCCGCGTCCCCGCGTCCAGCCGCGACATCGCCGTGCTCCACCTGGTGGACGGCATGACGCTGGAGGAGACCGCCCGCGAGGTGGGCCTGTCCGTGTCCGGAGTGCGCAAGCGCCTCCGGGCCCTGTCCGCTGTCCTGCAGGAGCTGGAGGCCGCATGACGTCCCCCCACCGCACCCCGGACTGGCTGCTGGAGCGAATCGCCCTGGGAGAGCTGCCCCCGGACGAGCTCGCCGCCGCCCGCGACCGCCTGTCCCGCGAACCGGACGGCCCCGCCCGCCTCGCCGCCCTGGAGGCCGACTCGCGCGCCACCCTGGAGGCCCTGCCCCCTGACCGCGTCGCCCGCGAGGTGCAGGCCCGCTTCGCCCGCGCCGGCTCGCCCGCCGCCACGCCCCGCGCCGAGGCCCCTCCGTCGCGCCCTTCCTGGCGCTTCCTGCCCGCCCTGGTGCCGGTGCTCGCCGCCGCGACCCTCGTCGTCCTCGTGCGGCCGGGGGCGTCGTCCCAGCAGCAGGAGGCGCGCGACCCCTGGGCGGCGACGGGCACCCCCGGCGTCCTGGAGCCCACGCGCAGCAAGGGGCTTCAGCCCCGGCTCGACGTGCACCGCCAGGCCGGCACCCGCACCGAGCACCTCACCGACGGCGCCCCCGCCCAGGCCGGTGACGTGGTGCAGTTGTCGTACACCGCCGCCGGCCACGCCCACGGCGTCATCCTCTCCGTGGATGGCCGGGGCACCGTCACCCCGCACCTGCCCGCGCTGGGGGACACGTCCGCGCCCCTGGAGCGCGGCGGCTCGCACCTCCTGCCCCGCGCCTACGAGCTGGACGACGCCCCCGGCTTCGAGCGCTTCTTCCTCGTCACCTCGGACGCCGCCTTCGACCTGGAGGGCGTGATGGCCGCCGCGCGCGTGCTCGCCGCGTCCCCCGAGGCGCGCACCGCGCCGCTGACCCTGCCCGCGGGCCTGGGCCAGACCTCCTTCCTGCTGGAGAAGCCCTCCCCATGAGAGCGCTCGTCATCCTCCTGTTCACGCTGGGCGCGGCCACCCCCGCGCGCGCCGCCGAGGCCGCGCCCGTGCGCCGGCTGGCCCTGCTCGTGGGCGTCAACGACGGCGGCCCGGAGCGCGTGCGGCTGCGCTACGCGGAGACGGACGCGAAGGCCTTCTCCACGGTGCTGTCAGAGCTGGGCGGCGTGCTGCCCCAGGACCGCGTGCTCCTCACGGACGTGGACCGCGCGGGCGTGCTCGCCGGCTTCGACCGCGTGCGCCGCCTGGCGGAGGGCGTCCGCACCGCGGGGGCCCGCCGCGTGGAGGTGCTGCTGTACTACTCCGGCCACTCGGACGACGAGGGGCTGCTGCTCAAGGGCCAGCGCCTGGACTACGGCGAGCTGCGCCGCTCACTGGAGGGGCTGCCCGCGGACGTGCGCATCGCGGTGCTGGACTCGTGCGCGTCCGGCGCGTTCGCGCGCAAGAAGGGCGGCGTCTCGCGGCCCGCGTTCCTGGTGGACTCCGCCATCCAGGTGAAGGGCCACGCCATCCTCACCTCGTCCAGCGCGGACGAGGCGTCGCAGGAGTCGGACCGGCTGGGCGGCTCGTTCTTCACGCACCACCTGCTGTCCGGCCTGCGAGGCGCCGCGGACGTCACCCACGACGGCCGCGTCACCCTCACGGAGGCCTACCAGTTCGCCTTCCACGAGACGCTCTCGCGCACCGAGCGCACGCAGGGCGGCGCGCAGCACCCCAACTACGACATCGAGCTCGCCGGCACCGGCGACCTGGTGATGACCGACCTGCGCGCCACCACCGCGGGCCTGGTCCTCACCGAGCCGCTGGAGGGCCGCCTGTATGTTCGCGACGCGGTGGGCACGCTGGTGGTGGAGGTGCAGAAGCAGTCCGGCCGCGCCACCGAGCTGGGCCTGGCCCCCGGCGCCTACCGCGCCCGGCGCGAGTGGGACGGCGGCGTGTCCGAGGCGGCCTTCACGCTGAAGGAGGGCATGCGCACGCCGCTCGCGCCCGGCGACTTCCTGGGCGTGGGCCACGAGGCCACCGTGATGCGCGGCGGTGGCGGCGGCATGTCCTTGTCTCCGCAGGGGCGCGTCCAACTGCCGGTGAACCTGAGCCTGGTGCCGTCGATGAGCACCAACACGCTGCGGGCGGGCCGCGCGCCGGTGGAGAACCGCTTCGCGCTGGGCATCGTCAACGGCGGCGCGGCGCTGGGCGGCGGCCTGGCGCTGGGCCTGGCGGGCAACGTGTACGACGCGGAGGTGGCCGGCCTGGCGCTGGCGCTGGGCTTCAACACGTCCGGCGGCGACGTGGACGGCGGCCAGTTGTCGCTGGTCACCAACGTGGCGGGCGGCGCGGTGCGCGGTGCCCAGGCGTCGCTGGGGCTCAACGTGGCCAACGGGGACGTGGACGGTATCGGGCAGTGGGCCCTGGGCGCCAACGTGGCGCGCGGCGCGCTGGGCGGCGTGCAGGCGGCGCTGGGCGCCAACGTCACCACGGTGGACGCCACCGGGGTGCAGTTGTCACTGGGTGTCAATCACGCCAACGGCACCCTGAAGGGCGTGCAGTTCACGCTGGGCGCCAACTCCGTGACGACGGCCGCGCGGGGCATCCAGGGGGCGGTGCTGCTCAACCGCGCGCCGTCCCTCACCGGCATGCAGTTGGGGTTGATCAACGTGGGCGGCGACGTGTCCGGCATGCAGTTGGGGTTGATCAACGTCGCGGACACGGTGCACGGCATGCAGTTGGGGCTGGTCAACGTCTCCGACGAGGTGAGCGGCGTGCCGGTGGGCCTGGTCTCCTACGAGAAGAAGGGCCAACTGCACCTGGAGCTGTTCGGCAGCGACGTGCAGCTCACCAACCTGGCGCTGAAGTTCGGCGGCAGGCACTTCTACACGACGCTGCTCGCGGGCATCGGCCCGGACGACCGCTTCCAGCGCTTCAGCCTGGGGCTGGGCCTGGGCGGGCACATCCCGCTGGGCTCGCGCTTCTGGGTGGACGTGGACGTCGCGGCCAGCCAGGTGCTGTCCACGCGGGATCCGTTCTCCAGCGCGTCCAACACCCTGCTGTCCCAGGCGCGCGCCATGCTGGGCTTCCAGGTGATGCCCCGGCTGGCCGTGTTCGCCGGCCCCACCTACAACGTGGCCTTCGCCTGGGGCACGCCGGAGTTCGCGAAGCTGACCACGCTGCCGGTGCGCTCGCACACCCTGGGCACGGACACGCGCATGCAGCGCTGGCCCGGCTTCCAGGTGGGCGTGCGGCTCTGAGCTTCGCGCGGGACCGCGTGGGACGCGGTCCCGGGGAGGCGCCTCAGCCGACGATGCGGGTGGCGCGCAGGACGATGGCGTCGCCCGCGGGGCCGGCCTTGAGCCGCTTGTCCAGGGAGCCCTCCACCTTGAGGCCGGGGCCGCCCTTGGAGGCGCGCTGCATGAGCTCCCCCAGCTTCGCGTCGTCCCCGCCGGTGATGGCCGTCAGGTCGATTTCATGGATGGACTGGAGCTTCTTGTCCGGCGCGTCCGCGCTGAACAGGTCGTAGTGGTCGCAGGGCGGCGCGAAGCAGCGCTTCCCGTTGTCCTTGATGATGTAGACGGTGCTGGGGCTCATGGTGGCGTCTCCGGGTGAGGGGGAGGGGGCGGCCGTGCCGGGCTCGTTGGCGGCGCCCGAGGGTGCGTCCGCCCCGGTCCGCTTCAGCTCGGTGGGGGCCTCCGCGCCGGACACGTCGCCGGACGGCTGCGCGGTGGGGGAGGACGGCGTGCTGCACGCCACCGGGCCGAGCACGAGCACGGCGGACAGGATCAGGGAGCGGGCGTTCATGGCGACTCCAGAAGGAGGACGGGGTGCCCTCCTTCAACGCGGGAGGTGCACGGCCGGGTCCACTCTGCCCGGCCGCGCGCCCGCCTGCCAGGGCGACAGGGGCGATTTTCCTCCATGTCCTACATGGCCCCCCGGAGAGTCCGGAAGAGGGCGAAGCCGGCCGCGAAAGGGCAAGCAAGACGGTGGAAGGGCCCCCCCGTTCGTTGTACACCCGCGCCCCAAGAGATCGGCCTCCGGGGCCGTGACCTGTAAGGACGCCCACGATGGAATTCCGCATCGCCGCCGACGAGCTGAAGAAGGCCCTCTACCGCGCCCAGGGCATCGTGGAGCGCAAGACGACGATGCCCATCCTCGCCAACGTGCTGCTCACGGCGAACAAGGGCAGCATCACGGTCACGGCCTTCGACCTGGACATCGGCATCGTGTCCGAGCACGCGGCGGACGTGTCCAAGCCGGGCGCCGTCACGCTGAGCGCGAAGTACGTCTTCGACATCGTCCAGAACCTCCCGGACGCGGAGGTCACGCTCAAGAAGCTGGCGAACAACTACGTCGACATCTCCTCCGGCTCCGCGCACTTCAAGATCGTCGGCATGGCCGCCGAGGAGTACCCGAAGCTGCCCAAGGAGGAGAACGCTCCCCTGGTGCAGATCTCCGGCAACGTGCTGCTGGAGATGATCAAGAAGACCCAGTTCGCCATCTCCAGCGACGAGACGCGCTACATCCTCAACGGCGTCTTCTTCGAGCCGCAGCAGAGCGGCAAGGTCCGCATGGTGGCGACGGACGGCCACCGGCTGTCGCTCATCGAGCGCGAGATGTCCGGCGACTTCAAGCTCAAGAGCGGCGTCATCATCCCGCGCAAGGGCCTGATGGAGCTCAAGCGCCTGCTGGACGAGGCCCCGGACGCGGAGTGCCACCTGGGGTTCGCGGAGAACTCGGCGCTGTTCAAGAAGCCGGGCCTCACCATGGTGATGCGCCTCATCGACGGGCAGTTCCCCGAGTACCAGCGCGTCATCCCCAAGGAGGGCGAGAAGGTCGTCCTCGTGCCCAAGGTGCGCCTGCTGGAGGGCCTCAAGCGCATCGCGCTGCTGTCCGCGGACAAGAGCAACGCCATCCGCATCGGCCTGGAGAAGGGCAAGCTGCTCATCACCGCCAGCAACCCGGACCTGGGTGAAGCGCGCGACGCGCTGGACGTGGACTACAAGGGCAACGACATCACCATCGGCTTCAACGCCCGTTACCTCATGGACGTCCTGGGCGTGACGGAGACGGACGAGGTCAGCTTCGAGCTGGGTGACGAGCACAGCCCGGGCGTGCTGCACGGCCCCGGCGACCGCAGCTTCACGGCCGTGGTCATGCCCATGCGCGTCTGAGCCGACGCGGTCGTCCAACTTCCCACGTCGGCGGGACGCCACCGTTCCAAGTCCGACGCTCCGCGCCGTGGGGAGGCCTGCGCCCGGCGTGGGGGGCCCTTATGATGAGGGCGTGGCCACCCGTCCAGACGACCTGAGAGCGCGGCTGGAGGACCGGGCGGACCTCCTGGAGGCCACGCGCCTGCGCTACCGCGCGCTCAAGGGGGTGCTGGAGTCCTTCTTCTGGAAGGACCGGCTCCGCAACCACTTCGAGCTCTTGCGCGAGGTGGCCGCCGACCAGCCGGAGGTGGACGCGACGCTGGCCGCGATGCGCCGCCGCGTGGAGGCGGAGGGCTGGCCGCGAGACGCCGCCCCCGTCCGGTTGATGCACGAGGTGGAGCGCCTGCGCGAGGCGGTGGAGCGCGCGGCGGAGCGGCGGCTGTCCGCCAGCGCCTCACCGGCTTCCGACGCGGAGGACGCAGGGCCCGCGACGCTGGGAGCGCGGCTGCTGCGCCTGGAGGCGGAGGTGCTGGACGCGGCGCCCTTCCTGGGCGGCCGGGTGTGGGCCCAGGCGGTGGAGCTGTTGCCGCGCAACCTGCCGGAGCTGCGCGCCGCGTGCGCCGCGGGCGAGGTGTTCGAGCGGGTGTTCAAGCGCCCGGTGACGGAAGGGGCGCCGGCCTTCTCCGACGACGAGGCGCGGGAGCTGGCCCGGGCGCTGCCCCTGGGCGCCGCCGCGCTGGTGGCGCTGTGGGAGCGGCTGGAGCGGTATGACAGCCGGGGGCGGGTGAAGGACTTCCTCCAGCGGCGCATGCGCCGGGCGCCGACGCGGGTGGCGCGAAGCGGGCCGGAGCTGTTGTTGCACGCGGCCTTCTGGCACGACGTGGCGCGGGTGCGGGTGCGCGCGGTGCTGGAGGCGGAGCTGGCGCCGGTGGTGCCGCGCGAGGCGGAGCTGCCCGCGCTGCTGTCCTGGAGGGCCGCGCTGTCGGAGGACCCGGCGCTGCGGCTGTCCGCGAGGAGCGTCTTCACGGAGGGGCGCGCGGGCCTGGTGGAGACGGCGGCGGCGCTGGCGGCCCTGTCTCGCGAGCGGCCCCGGGGCGCGTGGAGCGAAGAGGTGGCGTGGTCGCGGCTGGAGCAGGCCGCGCTGAGGGCGCGCGCGGAGGACGGGCCGGAGGCGGAGGCCCTGCGGGACGCCCTGCGCCTCTTCGTGATGCTGCGAGGCCAGGCGCGCACGCCCGCGCGGCTGTTCTCACCGGAGCACGCGAAGCCCGCCGGGGGAGACGTGGCGAAGAACAGGGACCTGGTGGCGCTGGTCCAGGCGGCGCGGCACGCGGCGCTGAAGCAGGGCGGCTGAAGACAGACACCGGTTTGGGGACGGTGCGAGGCTTCTGTTAGGTTGGCAGGGCTGATTGCATTCCCGGCCGACATCCTGCCCATGACCCAGCCTGTTCCTCCTCGGTCCGCGGACGCGGCGCCGCTCCCGTCCGACCGCGCCGGGCTCACCGAAGCGCCTCCAGCGACGAAGTGCACTGGCTGCGAGTGCGCCATCCAGAGCGTCTATTACGAACTGAACCAGCGCCCGCTGTGCCCCGCGTGCCGCGAGGAACTCGGGGAGGCGATGAAGGGCGGCTCGAAGTCGTCGCGCTTCCTGACGGCGACGATGTCTGGCTTTGGCGCGGCCATCGTGGGGGCGCTCATCTACTGTGGGGTGGGGCTGACGGGCATCCGCATCGGCTTCAGCGCCATCCTGTCTGGGTGGTTGGTGGGGACGGCGGTGTTCATGGGCTCGGACTCGCGCGGCGGGCGAGGCTACCATGCGCTCGCGGTGGTGCTGACGTACCTGTCGGTGTCCGCGTCGCTGTCACCGGAGCTGTTCAAGGCGTTGAAGGAGCGGGAGGACTTCAAGGCCTTCCATGCGGCGTCGCACTCGCTGGGCTCCTCGCAGGTGGAGCCGCCGGATGTGGTGGCCCAGGCGTTCGTCGCGGCGGTGAAGACCGCGGGGTTGGCTCCGGTCATGCCGGTGGCCATGGGTGTTGATCAGCCGCTGTCGGCGCTCAGCTACGGCGTTGCCCTGTTCGTGGCGTGGTTCCGCAACCGGAAGGCGAAGCTGAACATCGCGGGGCCGTTCAAGCGGCTGGAGACGCCGGCCGAATGACGGCGGCACTGTGATGAACGCGACGGTGAAGCTGTGTGCGGCCGTGGCGTTGCTCACGGCCTGCGCTGGTGGAAGCGCACGGCGCTCCTCGCACGGGGACCTGCGCTTCGTGGACACGGAGACAGCCGCGAGGCTGCGCTATGCGGCCGTGGTGGCGGAGCAGGGCGCCCCTGCCACCACGGCCTCCGTCCTGGTCCAGGCCGCCCCGGTCATCCTCGGCTTGATGCAACAGGACCACTCCGCGGATGAGTTGGAAGAACGGCTCGCGGAATGCGCCGTCCAGGCCGAGCGCCAGGGCAACGCGCGTTTCTTCCAGAACCGTCCGCCGACACAGAAGGAGTGCCGCGAGGTGGTGGGGCGCGACCGTTGCGGCAACCCCATCACGCGGGCCATGCAGCTCGGAAAGCAGAAGCACGTCCTGGTCCTCCAGTGCGCGGAGGAGGTGCTCAAGGAGCTATGGGCCGCGCCCTACAGCATCGAGCAGCGCTATCGCTACTATCCGAATGCCCGATTCGTGGAGACCATCAGCCGGGAGAAAGAA
The DNA here is from genome assembly GCF_020037015.1 of Corallococcus sp. AS-1-6. Taxonomy (GTDB): domain Bacteria; phylum Myxococcota; class Myxococcia; order Myxococcales; family Myxococcaceae; genus Corallococcus. The sequence continues at coordinate 85,391 of NZ_JAIQDE010000028.1, forward strand.
GCGCGGATGCTTGCCGAGGGCTGCACCGATGAACTCCGGGGCACCATCAAGCCGGACCTTGTGCTTCATGCGGACCGCAATCTGCTCGAGTCCGCGCTCACCTTGGACTTCAAGTTCCCCTGCCCTGAGGACAACCCACCTCGGTGGTCACCCTATGGGGATGGCAGTCCCTACAAGGGACAAACGCAAGGAGAGGTCTACGAGGATGCGCTGGGTGGGAGGGCCCTGCTCGTTTCTCCTCGCCGTGGAGTGGTGACCCGGCCATGAGCGCGAACCTCCCCACCCTTCGTCGCCATCACAGGGACGGCGCGCTAGCGGCCCGCGACGGTGTCTCGGTCTCGTTCTTCATGCCTCATGACCACAGCATCGTGGCGCAGGCATGCTGGCGGGCCTTGCAGGCCTACGTTCGAACTCTCCCGCCTCAGTCGCTGAACTGGTACGGCGCGGACGATGGGGATGTCCTGGAGCTGGATGAAGACGGATGGGAAGTCATTCGCAAGCGGATGGTGGATCAGCCCTCCCGCCTGGCCTGGCACGTCGAGTTGTTCGACCTTCCTGGAGGAACTGGCGGGTACCAGTTCGAGTATCACAGCAACCGGATCGTGCGCCCGCTCTGCATTGGGTCCAGCACCGCGATGTCTTTCTCGTTCCCGACCGAGTTCCTTCTGGAACAGGGCCCCCAGCGGATGCGTGCCCTGGTGTTGGAGTTGGCTCGGGAACTGCCCTTTCATTTCGGCTACGCGAGCTTCGCCCTTGTCCCGCCAGATGGCTCCTGGTCCGCTGGAAAGTGGCAGGTCCTGGATGAATACTTCGCGCGCTATCTAGGCTTGGACCTGTCCTCGACCGCCAGGATCGGTTCCGTCATCGGGCTCCACGCCCTGGGCGCGCACTGGCTCACCTTCCTGGGCCCGCCGCTGCTGGAGCGGATGGGAGGCACCGAAGCGCTGCGGCAGGCACTGCCGTTCCCGGAGGTCTCCCTCCTCCCCATGGAACAGGAGCGCCTGCTGGTCACCCTGAGCGAATGGCCCCAGGCCATCGACATCGAGCAGGAACCCATTCCGCCCCAATACCGCGCACTGGCCTGCTTCCTGAAACCCTTCATGTACACGTCAGGAGAGGACGCCGGGATCGGGAACTACCTGGACCGCTGGCGGCGACGGCTCTGTCCGTGACGCCCCCGCGCCCACCAGCCAGGCGTCAGCCGCTGAATCCCGCGCCCCGCCGGCCGCCGCATCTGTAGTACGAAGGTCGGCCCCTTCACGGTGACGCTGTGCGCCTCCTCTCGCTCCAGGTCCAGGACTTCCGCAACCTCCCGGCGGTGCAGCTCGCGCCCAGCCCCCACTCGACCATCGCCGTGGGCCAGAACGGGCAGGGGAAGACCAACCTCCTGGAGGCGCTCTACTTCCTCGCCACCCTCAAGCCCCTGCGCGCCGGCCGCCTCTCCGAACTCGTCCGCTGGGGCTCCCAGGCCGCTCGCGTCACCGGCCGCTTCCTCCTCAAGGGCGCCGAGCGCGAAATCTCCGTCGAGGTCGGCGGCGGCACCCGCCAGGCCCTCGTGGACGGCAAGAAGGCCGCCAGCCTCGAGGACTACTTCGGCGGCGTCTCCGTCGTCGCCTTCACGCCCGATGACCTGGAGGTCATCAAGGGCGGCCCCGACGCGCGCCGCGCCTTCCTCGACCGCGCCGTCTTCAACCGCTTCCCCGCCTTCCTCAAGGAGAGCCGCGAGTACGCCCGCGCCCTCAAGAACCGCAACCGCCTGCTGCGTGAGGGCGCCACCGTCGACGCCGCGTACCTGGACGCCTACGACGAGACGCTCGCCCGCGCGGGCGCACGCCTCTACGCCCGCCGCCGCGCCCTGATGGCCGAGCTCGCGCCCCGCGCCCAGGCCACCTTCGCGTCCATCGGCCGCACCGCCGACCCCGCCGTCTACGGCTACCACCCCGCGCACCTCGGCGCCGACTTCGCCCACGCCGACGAGGCCGCCCTCGCCACCGCCCTGCGCGAGGCCCTCTCCGCGCGCCTGCGCCGCGACCTGGACCGCGGCTTCACCTCCGTGGGCCCGCACGTGGACGACGTGTCCGTGACGCTCGGCGGACGCAGCGCGCGCGCCTACGCGAGCCAGGGCCAGCAGCGCGCCCTGGTGCTCGGCTGGAAGATCGCGGAGATCGAAAACCTGGAGGCGGCCATGGGCTTCCTCCCCCTGCTGCTCCTGGATGACGTCTCCAGCGAGCTGGACCCCGAGCGCAATGCCTATCTCATGGGCTACCTCGCCCGGAGCGGCGCGCAGGTCTTCCTCACCACCACCGACGCGGGGCTCGTCCGGGCCGCCGCCGCCAGTGACACCCTCTGGCTCACCGTCCACGCGGGACAGGTGGCCACCGAGTCCCCGTCACAACCCTAGTGCACCCGCCGCCGGTGCCAGGGCCAGTGCACCGACCGCCGATGCGTGTGCTGTGGCAACTCCTGCCGCGTCACGTGCCCGAAGTACTCGAAGCGGAACTCCGCCCAGAGCAGCCCGAACGCCACCGCGAACAGGAACACCGCCAGCGTCAGCCACCACACGGTGCCCACGGCCAGCGCGGCGATGAACAACACCCCCAGCACCGCGGCGATCCCCAGCGACAGGTCCCGCAGGCGCTTCGACTCGCTGAACGCCATTCCCATGGCCAGCATGGAGATGGCCAGCAGCGGCCATGCCAGCCAGTACGCCGTGCGCGCGTACAGGGAGGCAATCGACAGCATGAACAACCCGAATCCGAATATCGCCAGTCCGCCGTCCATCGAATCCTCCTCCTGAGAATCCCCCCGGCTCCCGGCTGAACATGCGCCCTCCGCGAGGCCGGGGGCACCCCGCCTCTGCCTTCCGTCCGGAGCCCGTTCAGGGCGGCGGGCCCTCGGCGGGCGCGCGTCCGTGAGTCGACGTTCGCTCCGACGAAGTGCTTGCGGACCCGGCGGGCGTGCACCATGACCATGCCCGCCGTCCCACCGGGCGGACCCGGGACGAACGAAATGGTGCCATGTCGCGCTTGCTGCTGACGCTCGTGCTGTCCGCCCTCCTCGCGGGGTGTCACCGCGCGACGTTCGAGGACTCGGTGCTCCAGAAGTCCGACGTGAAGTACCGCGTCGGCCCGCTGTCCAACGACGTCTGGGAGCGCCGCGGCTTCGCCGACAACGACCTCGCCTTCGTGGAGCGCGGCGACACCGGCCGCGTCATCGCCACCAACGCCACCTGCCGGGACCATGACGACCCGTCCCTCCAGGTCCTCACGAAGCACCTGCTCATGGGCTTCACCGAGCGCCAGGACCTGGGCCAGCGCTCCTTCACCCTGGACGGCCGCGAGGCGCTCCGGAGCCGCTACGTCGCGAAGCTCGACGGCGTGCCCGTCTCCCTGGAGCTCGTGGTGGTGAAGAAGGACAACTGCGTCTTCGACTTCAGCTACGTCGCCCCCGTGGGCACCGCCGACGCGCGCATGGCGGACTTCGAGAGCCTCTTCCAGGGCTTCCACGCGGAGCGCCAGCGATGATGCCCGAGGCGAAGCTCTTCGCCGGCGGCCCCAAGCTCAAGGAGCGCCTGCGCGAGCGCATGGAGTCCCTGGGCGCGCTGTCCGTCATGACGGGCCAGGTGTTCAGCCGCGCCGTGCGCCCTCCCTACGACCTGGCCGGGCTCATCTTCCACACGGAGTCGCTGGGCGTGCGCTCGCTGCCCATCGCGCTGCTCACCGCGACGTTCGCGGGGCTCGTCATCTCCCTGCAGTTCGGCTACTTCCTCGCCCGCTTCGGCGTGCAGTACACCGTGGGCCGCGTGGTCATCCTCACGCTGTTCCGGGAGCTGGCCCCCGTGCTCACCGCCCTCACCGTGGGCGCGCGCATCGGGTCCGGCATCGCCGCGGAGCTGGGCTCCATGACCGTGACGGAGCAGGTGGACGCCATCCGCGCGCTGGGCGCGGACCCCTTGCGCAAGCTGGTGGTGCCGCGCGTGTTCGCGTGCCTCCTCGTGCTGCCGGTGCTCACCGTGTTCTCGGACGTGGTGGGCCTGGTGGGCGGCGCGCTGGTGGTGAAGTCCCAGTACGGCATCTCCCTGGACCAGTTCTTCCAGGGCGCGCTGGACGCCGTGCTGATGGGCGACTTCGTCTCCGGCGTCATCAAGGGCGCCGTGTTCGGGCTCATCATCGGCCTGGTGGGGTGCTTCAAGGGGCTGGCGGTGGAGGGCGGCACGGAGGGCGTGGGCCGCGCCACCACGCAGACGGTGGCCATCACCTCCGTCACCGTGTGCCTGGCGGACTTCTTCATCACGAAAATCACGCTCTACTTCTGAAGCCTCCCGCACCATGCGCAAGGCCCGCCACCACCACCACCGCGACCCCGCCGTCCCGTTCCGCTTCCGCAAGCCCACGCCGGGCGAGGAGCTCATCCGGTTCGACGGGCTCATGAAGCAGTTCGGCCCCAAGCGCATCTACGACGGCGTGGACCTGGACGTGCGCGCCGGGGAGACGCTGGTGGTGCTGGGCGGCTCCGGCGTGGGCAAGAGCGTGCTGCTCAAGTGCCTCATCGGCCTCCTGCACCCGGACGGCGGCAGCATCCTCTTCGAAGGCTACGACCTGGCGAAGTTCTCCGAGGAGCAGTTCCTGGAGGTCCGCAAGCACGTGGCCATGGTGTTCCAGGGCGCGGCGCTGTTCGACTCGCTCAGCGTGGCGGACAACGTGGCGTACCCGTTGCGCGAACACTTCCCCACCATGTCCCGCGCGGAGATTCAAAAGCGCGTGGCGGAGAAGCTGGAGCTGGTGGACCTGCCGAACACGGAGAAGCTGATGCCGTCGGACCTGTCCGGCGGCATGCGCAAGCGCGTGGGCCTGGCGCGCGCCATCGCCACGGAGCCGGAGGTCATCCTCTGGGACGAGCCCACGACGGGCCTGGACCCCGTCACCACGCAGACCATCAACGAGCTGATTGATTCGATGAAGCAGCGCCTGGGCGCCACGTCCATTGTCGTCACGCACGACATGGTGAGCGCCTTCGTGCTGGCGGACCGGATGGCCATGCTGGCCAACCGGAAGATCGTCCAGGTGGGCACCCCGGAGGAGATGCGCCGCTCCCAGGTGCCGGAGGTGCGCGCCTTCATCGACGCGCGCCGCCTGGAGCTGAACCCCCGGGGAACACCATGAGTCTCTTCACGTCGACCTCGAAGGAGAAGCGCCTGGCCGTGAGGGCCGGCCTCTTCGTCGCCGTTGGCCTCGCCGTGGCCGGCGTCGTCGTCTTCTTCATCGGCCGCGAGTCCAATCTCTTCCAACGCCAGGTCGTCTTCCACGCCTACTTCAGCAGCGTGGACGGCCTGAGCGACCAGTCCCCCGTGTGGATTGGCGGCCTGAAGGTGGGCCGCGTGAACAGCGTGGCCTTCTCCCAGGACCTGAGGGACAGCCGCCTGCAGGTGGAGCTCCAGGTGGCCAGCACCTACGCCAACCGCGTCCGCAAGGACTCCGTGGCCAAGCTCACCAGCATGGGCGTGCTGGGCGACAAGGCGGTGGACATCTCCCTGGGCAGCGCGGACCAGCCCGCCGTGGAGCCCGGCGGCGTCATCCAGTCCAGCAGCGGCGGGGACCTGTCCAAGCTGATGAGCAGCGCCAGCCGCGTCATGGACAACTCCGTTGAAATCAGCGAGTCCCTCAAGGACGCCGTGAAGGCCTACGCGAACCCGGACCTGACGCGGGACCTGGCCAAGAGCGTCGCGTCGCTGCGCGCCATCATGGAGGAGGTGGAGAAGGGCAACGGCACCCTGCACGCGCTCATCTACGACCCGCGCATGGGCCGGGAGGTGAGCACGCTGCTCACCAACGCGTCCGGCGCCGCGAAGCGCATGGACGGGGCCCTGGGCCACGTGGAGGCCATCCTGGGCGAGGTGCGCCGCGGCGACGGCACCGCGCACGCGCTCATCTACGGCCAGGACGGCGCGGTGGCCCTGCGGGAATTGGGCGAGGCCGCCGGCCAGCTCGCGGGCCTGCTGGAGGACGCGAAGAAGAGCCCCAACGGCGCCGTGCACCAGCTCGTCTACGGCGACGCCAAGGGCATGTTCGCGGACCTGGGCAGCGCCGCCGCGGACATCAAGACCATCACCGCCACCGTGGCCAGGGGCGACGGCACCCTGGGCGCGCTCGTCAACGACCCCACCGTCTACGACGACCTGCGCGAGGTGCTGGGCAACGTGAAGCGCAACCGCATCCTGCGCGCCCTGGTGCGCTTCTCCGTCAGCAACCGCGAGTCCCTGGAGCAGGTGGGCGCCCCGCAGACGGCGCCCACCCCGCTCACGCCCGCCCCGGCCCCCGCCTCGACGCCCTGAGCCAGCCGGCCGCGTCAGGGATTGGCGGGGTGCGAAACGCCTTCCGGGTGAAGATGACACCCGGAGGCTTCACGCGGTGAGACATCGTACGAGTTCGTAAGGATTTGCTTTGTTTCCAAGTCTGTCCGTGTATTGACTCTCAAGTCGATAAAAGCGTATTCCCGTTCCCCCCTACTTTTCTAGGAGTTGGGAACAATGCTTCGTCACGTCGCGCAGCGCAGTGGCCGTGTCGCGGTGGTCCTTGGCACCCTGATGTCCCTGGCGGGCTGTAGCAGCAACGCCCCGGCCCCCGAGGAGCAGACCCCCGCTCCCACGGAGGAGACCACCACGCAGGCCATCCCGCACCGCGGCTGCGCGACCATCGAGCCGTCCGCCGATGAGAAGCTGGAGATCGAAGCGGCGATCGCGGGCCGCGTGCAGGCCAAGCGCGCCGTGGGCTCCGTGAACGTGCCCGTGTACTTCCACGTCATCAACAAGGGCACGGGCATCGCCAACGGCGACATCCCGGACTCGCAGATCACCGCGCAGATGAACGTGCTGAACGCGGCGTACGCGAACACGCCGTTCAAGTTCACGCTGGCCGGCACGGACCGCACGACCAACTCGTCCTGGTTCGCCCTGTCGCAGGGCAGCACCAACGAGAAGAACATGAAGAACGCCCTGCGCAAGGGCGGCAAGGAGTCGCTGAACATCTACACCGCGAACCTCAGCGGTGGCCTGCTGGGCTGGGCGACCTTCCCCTCCAGCTACACCAGCCAGCCGAAGATGGACGGCGTGGTCATGCTCTACAGCAGCGTCCCCGGCGGCACCGCGTCCCCCTACAACCTGGGCGACACGGGCACGCACGAGGTGGGTCACTGGGTGGGCCTGTACCACACGTTCCAGGGCGGCTGCGCCAGCCCGGGTGACTCCGTCAGCGACACGCCGCCGGAGGCCTCGCCCGCGTACGGCTGCCCCGCCGGCCGTGACACCTGCTCCGGTGGCGGCGCGGACCCCATCTACAACTTCATGGACTACACCGACGATAGCTGCATGAACCAGTTCACCGCGGGCCAGAGCGCCCGCGCGGACAGCCTCACCGCCACGTACCGCTAGAAAAATCACGCAGGCCTGTGGCCGATGTCCGGATGCCGGGGTCCCCGTCCAGGGGGCTCCGGCATTTTCCATTTCCAGGCGCATTCACGGACAGGCCGTCTCCCGGCCCTGTGACGCTTGGTCTGTCTCCAGGTTTTTACCAGGAGTTCAATTTTCGCGCGTCATTTGACTTTGGCTACTTCGACCGCGTATCAATGTTTCACCCCTTATTTGAGGAGTTGGGAGACACATGCTTCGTCACGTCGCGCAGCGCAGCGGTCGTATCGCGGTGGTCGTTGGCACCCTGATGTCCCTGGCGGGCTGCAGCAGCAACGCCCCGGCCCCCGAGGAGCAGACCCCCGCTCCCACGGAGGAGACCACCACGCAGGCCGTCCCTCACCGTGGCTGCGCGACGGTCGAGCTGACCGCCGATGAGAAGCTCGAGGTCGACGCGGCGATCGCGGCCCGCGGCGTCAGCGCCAAGCGCGCGGTGGGCTCCGTGAACGTGCCCGTGTACTTCCACGTCATCCGCCAGGGCACGGGCATCGCCAACGGCGACATCCCGGACTCGCAGATCACCGCGCAGATGAACGTGCTGAACGCGGCGTACGCGGGCACGCCGTTCAAGTTCACGCTGGCCGGCACGGACCGCACCACGAACAGCACCTGGTACAACCTGCGCAGCGGCTCGGCGGCGGAGAAGAAGATGAAGTCCGCGCTGCGCAAGGGCGGCCCGGAGACGCTGAACATCTACTCGGCGAACCTGTCCGGCGGCCTGCTGGGCTGGGCGACCTTCCCCTCCAGCTACACCAGCCAGCCGAAGATGGACGGCGTGGTCATCCTCTACAGCAGCGTCCCCGGCGGCACGGCGTCCCCCTACAACGAGGGTGACACGGGCACGCACGAGGTCGGCCACTGGCTGGGCCTGTACCACACGTTCCAGGGCGGTTGTAACAACCCGGGCGACTCCGTCAGCGACACGCCGCCGGAGGCCTCGCCCGCGTACGGCTGCCCCGCCGGCCGTGACACCTGCTCCGGTGGCGGCGCGGACCCCATCTACAACTTCATGGACTACACCGACGACAACTGCATGAACACGTTCACCGCCGGCCAGGTGGCCCGCGCGGACAGCGTGACCGCGACGTACCGCTAGTCCTCGGCTTCGCTTCCTGACGTTCCAGACGCCGGAGTCCCCGCCGCAGGGGGCTCCGGCGTCTTCCTTTTCCAGCGTGGACAAGCCGGGCCCGCGCTGGCCACAGTGGGGGACCGCCCTCCGTCTGTCCGGAGGGGGCCTTCAGGAGGAGTGGCGCCGTGAGAGACCTGTTGATGATTCCCGGGCCGGTGGACGTGGACGCGGACGTGTTGCAGGCCCTGTCCGGGCCGGTGCCCGGGCACCTGGACGCGGGCTTCATCGCCACCTTCGGCCGGGCCCTCCAGCGCCTGCGCGAGGTGTCGCTCGCGCCGGGCGCCCAGCCCTTCGTCGTCTCCGGCAGCGGCACCCTGGCCATGGAGCTCGCCGTGGCCAACCTCGTCGAGCCCGGCGACCGCGCCCTGGTGGTGAACACCGGCTACTTCAGCGACCGCATGGCCCACATCCTGGAGCGCCACGGCGCGAAGGTGACGCACGTGCGCGCGGCCAGCGTGGGCGGCGCCCCGGACGTGGCCCAGGTGGAGGCGGAGCTGCGCGGCGGCGGCTTCAAGCTGATGACCGTCACCCACGTGGACACCTCCACCGCGGTGCTCGCGCCCGTGGAGCCGCTGGTGAAGGCCGCGCGCCAGGCCGGCGTGCTGGCCGTGGTGGACGGCGTGTGCGCCACCGCCGGCGAGGCCTTCCACCAGGACGCGTGGGGCGCGGACGTGTACCTCACCGCCAGCCAGAAGGCGGTGGGCGTGCCGCCGGGCCTGGCGCTCCTCACGGTGAGCCCCCGCGCCATCGCCGCGTGGAAGGCGCGCAAGGCGCCCGTCGCCAGCGTGTACGCGGACTGGGCCGAGTGGCTCCCGGTGATGGAGGCCTACGAAGCCGGCAAGCCCGCCTACTTCGCCACCCCGCCCACGTCCCTGGTGCGCGCGCTGGACGTCAGCCTGGGACAGATTCTGGCCGAGGGCATGGAGGCCCGCTTCGAGCGCCACCGCCGCATGGCCCGCGCCTTCCGCGCCGCCTGGGGCGCGCTGGGCCTGCGGCCCGTCCCCACCTCCGAGGCCGTGGCCGCCAACACGCTGAGCGCCGTGTACTACCCGGACGGCGTGGACGCCTCGCTCGTGGGCCGCGTGAAGGCGCAGGGGGTGGCCATCGCCGGCGGCCTCCACCCTGAAATCAAGACGCGCTACTTCCGCGTGGGCCACATGAACCGCGTCAGCCCCGGGGACGTGCTCGTCACCGTGGGCGCCATCGAGCGCGCCCTCCACGCCGCCGGCCACCGCGCCGCCGCCGCCGGCAACGCCGTCGCGGCCGCACAGTCAGCCCTCTCCGGGTAGGACCCGGAGTGTGGAGCCCGCCCCTCACTCTTTTCTTGGAGGACAAGAAACTCCGACCGCGCCCCCATTAGGTTTGTGTAAGCTGCCAGATAATGGCAGGTACTTCCGGGCTTACGGGTATTTCTTGCCGTTCTGGTGAAATTGTGTGAATTGGCTGCACGGTGTGAGCGGGGCGTGGGCCCCGGCACCTGTGAGGGGGAAGGGCTGCGCTGGCGGATGGACCCACGAAACGGGGGGGCCGATTCCAGCGCCTGAGGTGGAAGTGGAGGTCGGTATGGATCGCGGACCGGTGGAAGGTTCGACGAGGGCGGCGGGCTGGGCGGAGCAGTACGCGGCGTGGCACCTGACGGAGCGGTGCCTGGCCGCGACCCCGGAGGACGGGGCGCGCGGGATGTTCTTCCAGGGCGTGGTGGGGGTGGTGAAGTTCCTCCAGGGGGAAGAGGCCGGGGCGAAGTGCCTGGCGGCGTCCGGCCTGAAGGAGCTGAACGCCGCGGAGCTGTACCCGGTGACGCGCTTCCTGGAGATGTCCGCGGAGGCGACGCGGCTGTTGCGCCCGCAGTTGGGCGACTGGGAGCAGGCGCTGCGGTACATCGGGACGCAGGCCACGGTGGACTTCCTGGCCTCCATGTTCGGCCGGGACCTGATGCAGGCGGCCGGGCGCAACCCCCGGAAGATGCTTCACCACATGATCGAGAACTACCGCGTCGCGGTGAGCTACGGCGAGCGCAGCGTCCTCTGGACGGGCGACCACAGCGCCCGCTTCGTGATGCGCCGGGACTTCATGCCCGCGCCGTACCACGAGGGCGTGCTCCAGGCCGCCCTGGAGGCCGTGGGCGCCCAGGACGTCCAGGTGCACGGGCGCCAGGTGTCCCTGCTGGATACCGAGTACGACGTTTCCTGGTAATCCAGGGTTGCCGCGCCCGGGAGCACCGGGCGCCGGCGCGGGACGTTCACCAGCCAGCGCTCGGTGCTGAACGTCCGCCATTTCTCCCGCTGGCGTGACAGGGAGGGCCACTAGCATGTGCTGAACGAGGCCCACACCCGACGGGAGGAGCAACGCGAATGGATGCAGCACGAGGCTCCCGGCCGCAGGGGCGTTGTCCGGCCCCGGGGCTGACGGGCGGGGCCCGGGCATGACGCCCTTCCGGCTGTTGCTGGTGGAGGACAGCGTCAACGACGCGGCGCTGGTGACGGCGGAGCTGGTGCAGGCGGGCTACCAGCCCACGGCCCGGCGCGTGGAGACGCTGGAGGCGCTGCGGGACGCGCTGGCCACCGGCGGTCCGTGGGACCTGGTGCTGTGTGACTACCGGCTGCCGCGCTTCAACGCGCTGGACGTGCTGGCGCTGCTGCACGCGCAGGGGCGGGACGTGCCCCTCATCGTGCTGTCCAGCCAGTTGAGCGAGGACCAGGCCGTCACGCTGATGAAGGCGGGCGCGCGCGACTGCTTCTCCAAGGACCGGCTGGCCCGGCTGGGGCCGGCGGTGGCGCGCGAGCTGGAGGAGACGCGCGTGCGGCGCGAGCGCGCGCGGGCGGAGGTGGACCGGGACATCCTGGCCCGGGCCAGCGAGCTGCTCACCGCGTCCCTGGAGCAGGCGGCGCGGCTGGACCAACTGGTGCAACTGCTGGTGCCCCGGGTGGCGGACTGGTGCGCCTTCTTCCTCCAGGACCCGGACCAGGGCGGCCTGCGGCTGGTGGCGCTGGCGCACCCGGACGCGGAGCGGCGCGCCCACGCCTGGAAGCTGGACCAGCGCTTCCCGCTGGACCCCCTGGCCGCCGCGGGGCCCTCGCACGTGCTGCGCACCGGCCAGCCGGAGTTCATGCCGGACGTGCGCCAGCGCCCGGTGCCCATCACGAAGGACGCGGCGCACCAGCGCGCCATCGAGGGGCTGGGGCTGCGCTCGGTGGTGAACGTGCCCCTGCCCGGCAACGAGGGCCGGCTGGGGGTGCTGTCCATGGGCACGCTGGGCGAGCGCACGCTGGCGCCGGTGGACCTGGCGCTGGCGCAGGAGCTGGCGCGCAGGACGGGGCTGGTGCTGGAGAACGCGCGGCTCTTCCAGGAGGCGCGTGAGGCGGTGCGCCTGCGCGACGAGTTCCTCACCGTGGCCGCGCACGAGCTGCGCACGCCGCTCACCACGCTGCGGCTGCAACTGGGCACGCTGTTGCAGCGCTCGGAGGCGCACAAGCTGGAGCCGGAGGTGGTGACGCGCCTGGAGCGCAGCGTGCGCCAGGTGCGCCGGCTGGGCACGCTGGTGGAGGGGCTGCTGGACGTGTCGCAGTTGTCCAGCGGCGAGCTGTCCCTCATGCCCGAGCGCTTCGACGTGGAGGAGCTGGTCGCGGAGGTGCTGGAGCGCTACCAGGCGGAGGCCCGCGCGGCCGGGTGCGAGCTGCGCCAGTCCCCCCGGCGCGGGCTCTGGGGGACGTGGGACCGGCTCCGGGTGGACCAGGCGGTGGCGGCGTTGATATCCAACGCGCTCAAGTTCGGTCCGGGGCGGCCGGTGGAGGTGGACGTGGGGCGGGAAGGCGGCTTCGCGCGCATCCAGGTGCGCGACCGGGGCATCGGCGTGCCCGTGGACCAGGTGGAGCGCATCTTCGAGCGCTTCGGCCGCGCGGTCAGCTCGCATTCGTACGGGGGCCTGGGCCTGGGGCTCTACCTGGCCCGCCGCGCCGCGGAGGCGCACGGCGGCCGGGCCTGGGCGGAGCCCGCCACGGGAGAGGGCGCGCGCTTCACGCTGGAGCTGCCGTTGGAGAAGGAGTCTCGCGAGTGAGTCGCCCGGTGTTGGTGGTGGATGACGACACGGACCTGCGGGAGGCGCTGGAGGAGGTGCTGCGCGACGCGGGCTACATCGTGTTCGGCGCGGGCAACGGCCTGCAGGCGCTGGAGGTCCTCCGCCGGGAGCCGGTGCTGCCGTCCCTGGTCCTGCTGGACATGATGATGCCGGTGATGGACGGCGCCACCTTCGGCCGGCAGATGCGCCAGGTGGAGGCGTGGCGGGACATCCCCGTGCTCGTCTTCTCCGCCTCCGCCAACGCGCGCCAGGTCGCCGAGGAGATGGGCGCCTGCGGCTACCTGCGCAAGCCGGTGGACGTGGAGACGCTCCTCAGGTCCGTGGCGGCCAACAAGGCCCCCGAAGCGCCCTGACGCGTTGTGTCGCCCACGCGGGCGGCCGTCCCCGGCCGGGTTGACGCTGCGCGAGATGCCTTGGTAAGTGCATCCTTAACACTTCTCCAGCGAGGCCTGTCCGATGAATCCCCACATGCTCGCCCAGCTCCTGGTCCAACTCATCGTCATCATCTCGGTGTCCCGGCTGATTGGCCGGGGCGCGCGCTGGCTGGGGCAGCCCCTGGTCATCGCGGAGGTGGTGGCGGGCATCGCGTTGGGCCCGTCGCTGCTGGGCTGGCTGGCGCCGGACGCCATGCGCTGGCTGTTCCCGCCGGAGTCCATGCCGTTCCTGAAGATGCTGGCCGAGGTCGGCCTGGTGCTCTTCATGTTCCTCATCGGCCTGGAGCTGGACCCCAAGCTGTTGAAGGGGCGGGGCCACGCGTCGGTGGCCATCAGCCACTCCAGCATCGTCGTCCCGTTCGCCCTGGGCGCGGTGGCTGGCGCGCTGTGGCTCTACAAGTCGCTGTCCAGCCCGGACGTGCCGTTCTCCTCGTTCGTGCTGTTCATGGGCGTGTCCATGAGCATCACGGCCTTCCCGGTGCTGGCGCGCATCCTCACGGAGCGCGGGCTGATGCAGTCGAAGCTGGGCGCCATCGCCATCGCGTGCGCGGCGGTGGATGACGTGACGGCGTGGTGCATCCTGGCGTTCGTGGTGTCGCTGGTGCGCGCGTCGGACCTGGCGCAGGCGGGGCTCACCACGGTGTTCGCGCTGCTCTACATCGCCTTCATGCTGCTGCTGGTGAAGCCGTTCCTCGCCCGGCTGGGCGCGCGCGTGGCCAACCGCGAGGGGCTCACCCAGAACGTGGTGGCCATCACGCTGGTGCTGCTGCTCGGCTCCGCGTGGACCACGGAATACATCGGCATCCACTCGCTCTTCGGCGCCTTCATGTTCGGCGCGGTGATTCCCAAGGAGGGCGGGCTGGCGGCGGCGCTGGCGGAGAAGCTGGAGGACGTGGCCGTGGTGCTGCTGTTGCCCGTGTTCTTCGCCTTCAGCGGCCTGCGCACGCAGGTGGGCCTCCTGGACACGCCGGAGGCGTGGCTCACGTGCGGCGCCATCATCGTCCTGGCGTGCCTGGGCAAGTTCGGCGGCAGCGCGGTGGCCGCGCGCCTCACCGGCCTGCGGTGGCGGGAGGCGGGCGCCATCGGCATCCTGATGAACACGCGCGGCCTGATGGAGCTCATCGTGCTCAACCTGGGCCTGGACCTGGGCGTCATCTCGCCCACGCTCTTCACGATGATGGTCATCATGGCGCTGGTCACGACCTTCATGACCACGCCGTTCCTGCGCCTGCTGTATTCGCCGGAGGAGCAGGCGCGCGAAAAGCTGATGCAGGTGTCGGAGCCGCCGCTGCCGGCCTCCGCGTACACGGTGCTGCTGTGCGTGTCGCACGGGCAGGCCGGCCCGGGCATGGCGGTGCTGTCGCGCGCGCTGTCGGGCGAGCGCAACGAGGCGAACCTCTACGCGCTGCACCTGCTGTCCCCGGACCGCGCGCTCAAGGCCCGCGCGGACGAGGCGCTGGACCCGTCCGCCGCGTCCGGCGGCGCGCTGGCGCCCCTGGTGGGCCGCGCGGAGAAGCTGGGGCTGTCCGTGCGCACGCTGTCGTTCGTGTCGTCGGAGCCCGCGCGGGACATCTGCCGCACGGCGCAGGCGAAGCGCGCGGACCTGGTGCTGCTGGGCTGGCACAAGCCGCTGTTCAGCCAGACGGTGCTGGGCGGCACGGTGCATGAGGTGATGCAGGAGGCGGGCGGCACGGTGGCGGTGCTGGTGGACCGGGGCCTGTCGCAGGTGCGCCGGGTGCTGGTGCCCTTCGTGGGCAGCCCGCATGACCGGGCGGCGCTGGGGCTGGCGCGGCGGCTGGTGAAGCAGGCCGGCGCGGAGGTGACGGTGCTGCACGTGACGTCTCCCAGGGGCCCGGACGCGGGCGCGGGCGCGGGCCGCGCGCAGGTGGAGGAGCTGTTCCCCTCGGACGAGGGCGCCTCCGTGAAGCTCAAGGTGGTGCGCCACGCGTCTCCGGAGGAGGCGGCGCTGGAGGAGGCGAAGGCGGGTTACGACCTCGTGGTGGTGGGCCTGGGGACCGAATGGGGCCTGGAAGACCGGTGGTTCGGCGTGCAGCGCGAGCGCATCGTCCGCGACGCGCCCGCCTCGCTGCTGCTCGTGCGCCACCCGGAGGCGGCGACGGTGCTGGCCCGGACCCCGGAGGAGCAGGCCCGGACGCGGCAGGACCCGGCGACGGACGCGACGCGGACGGCGCGGCCGCTCGGCGCGCGGAGCTGAGCGCCATGCACCTGGGAGCCACACTGCGTTTGTTGCGCGTGGACGCGGGCCTGTCCCTGCGCGACCTGGCCCGGCGCATCGGCGTGTCCAGCGCGTACCTGAGCCGCGTGGAGAACGGCGTGGACGCGCCGCCCACGCAGGAGCGGCTGACGGCCATCGCCCGGGAGCTGGACGTGCCCCCGGCGCTGCTCATGGACGTGGCCAACCGGGTGAGCCCGTACGTGGCGGGCTACCTGGAGGACGTGCCCGCGGCGGGGACGCTGCTGCTGGACATCGCGCGCAGGAAGCTCACCGGCGCCCAGTTGGCGCGCGTGCGGGCCTTCCTGGACGCGGAGTTCCCCCTGCGCGAGGTGCGCGGCGACGAGCCCGTGCCCCCGCTGGCGCCGCTCCTGAGCGCGGAGCGGGTGGTGGTGCAGCTCTCCTGCGGGGACTACGAGGACGCGCTGGACGTGGCGGCCGGGCGGCTGGCGGCGGCCCTGCCCGGCGTGGACGCGGCGGCGCTCGCGGAGGGCCTGCGCCGGCGCGAGGTCGAGACCCCGTCCCAGGTGGGCAACGGCGTGGCGGTGCCGCACGCGTTCGTGGCCGGCGCGGCCCCGGTGGCGGCGCTGGTGACGCTGGCCCGGCCCCTGAAGACGGACGCGCCGGACGGCCAGCCCCTGCGGCTGGTGGTGGCGCTGGTGGACGGCCACGTGGGCCGCGCGCGGCTGATGCGGCTGGCGCACGTGGCCCGGCTCGCCGGGCGCGGGCTGGCGGACCGGCTCCACGGCCTGGAGGAGCCCCAGCGGGTGCTGGAGACGCTGGAGGAGCTGGAGGCGCTGCGCTGAGGTCCGCGCGCCTTCAGCGCCCCGTCAGGACCTCCTTGGGGGCACCCAGTGCTCCCAGGGGCCCAGGTCGCGGTAGCCCAGGTGGCGGTACACGCGCAGGCCCGCCGGGGTGGACTGGAGCACCGTCGCGGTGCACCCGCGCTGGCGCGCATGGGCGATGATTCCGCGCATCACCGCCGACGCGAGCCCCAGCCCCCGGGCCTCCGGGTGGGTGGCCACCAGGTACACGCCCGCCGTGTCCGCCACGTCCACCGCCAGCCCGCAGGACAGCGCCCGGCCGTGCTCGCGCGCCACCACGGTGTGCACCGGCAGGCGGGGCGGCCGCTGCCACACGGAGAGGATGTCCCGCCACTCCGGGCCGTAGGTGTGGACGTTGATGTCCACCAGCTCGGTCATGTCCTCCACGGTCTCCACCGGCACCCCGGGCGCCGCGTCCGGCAGCTCGTGCATCCAGGCCCCCATGGCCACCACGGTGAAGTCCGGCCGGTAGCCCGCGGCGCCCAGCACCCGCGCCGCGTCCCGCTGCCCCGGCGTCAGGGTCACCCGCCAGCGCGTGAGCCCCTGTCCCCGGTAGAAGTCCGCGACGGCCGGCAGCGCCGCCGCCAGCGCGTCCGCGTCCGTGAAGAGGACCTGCTGGAAGTGCGCGTCCTGGTAGCCGGGGAGCGCGAACGTGTCCACCCCGGGCAGGTGCAGGTGGCGCAGCGGGCCGCGCTCGGCTTGCAGGCGCTTGAAGGCGATGAGGTTGGTGTGAAGTCGAGAGGTGAGTTCGGCATCCGTCATGCGGGCCGGCAGCCTAGGCACGGGGACGACGGCCAAAGAACAGCCCTGGAGGAAAGGGCGCGCACACCGTGCGCCAGGAGGTTAGGTTTCCACCCCTTCTGGGCCCGCCCGCCAACATGACCCCGCGCTTCTTCTCGTTCGATCCGCGTCCCACCCGAATCGCCCTCATCCTGGGCGCGTGCCTCCTGGCGGTCCTCACCGCCTGGGCCCTGGCGGACTACCGGGGCGGCGGGGGGCTGGTCGCCATGGCGCGGGCCGGCCTCAGCGCGGGCCTGCTGCTGACCTTCCTCGTCTCCGTCCACCGCCTGCGTCCCCGCGCGGAGTGGGGCATCACCCTGGACGCCGCCGGCGTGCGGGTGGCCCGGCCCTTCAGCGGCCAGCCGCTGGAATTGCACTGGGGACAGATTGATTCCGTGCGCCGGGTCGGCCGCAAGGGGAGCGTGCTCGGGCTCTTCCTGAAGGAAGAGGGAAGGGTGCTCGTCACGCGACATCTTTTCGCCCGCAAGGCTGTTTATGAAGAGTTGATCGCGGCGCTGGAGGACCGCCTCCCGCCCTCGCGTTTCGACGCCTGATTCATGAATCTTTCCGCAGCCTTGCGTGGGCTCCCGGAGCTTGTCCGGGATGCCCGGTGGTGGTAGGCACAACGGGCTTGAGCCCTGTCGCAACGGCAGCCTTTCCCAAGGACACGCTTCACATGGAAAAGACCCCCGCTACCGGTGTCGCGCCGGCCGCGCCGCCCGCCGAGTATGGGACGGACGCCATCACCAAGCTCGAAGGGCTGGAGGCCGTCCGCAAGCGCCCCGGCATGTACATTGGCGACACGATGACCTACGGGCTCCACAAGCTCGTGTACGAGGTCGTCGACAACTCCGTGGACGAGGCCCTGGCCGGCCACTGCACGGACATCGACGTGATCATCCACGTCGACGGCTCGCTCAGCGTCCAGGACAACGGCCGCGGCATCCCCGTGGGCCCGCACCCGGACCCCAAGTTCAAGGGCAAGGACACGCTGGAGGTGGTGCTCACGGAGCTGCACGCCGGCAGCAAGTTCGGCAACGGCGCGTACAAGGTGTCCGGCGGCCTGCACGGCGTGGGCGTCACCTGCGTGAACTTCCTGTCGGAGTGGTTCAAGGTCCGCGTCCAGCGCGCCGGCAAGGTCTACGAACAGTCGTACGCGCGCGGCGTGTCCAACGGTTCGCCCCAGGAGGTGGGCACCACGGACAAGCGCGGCACGACCATCCACTTCAAGCCGGACTCCACGGTGATGGAGACGGTGGACTTCAACTTCGAGACGCTCAGCCAGCGCCTGCGCGAGCTCGCGTTCCTCAACGCGGGCCTGCACATCACCATCCGCGACGAGCGCACCCAGAAGGAGCACGACTTCAAGTTCGACGGCGGCATCTCCTCCTTCGTGGAGTACCTCAACAAGGCGAAGGAGGCGCTGCACGACAAGCCCGTCTACATCAAGTCGGAGCGCGAGGGCGTGTCGCTGGAAATCGCCATGCAGTGGAACGATGGCTACGACGAGCGCATCTTCACCTTCGCCAACAACATCAACACCCACGAGGGCGGCAGCCACCTGTCCGGCTTCAAGGCCGCGCTCACGCGCACGCTCAACAGCTACGCGGAGAAGGGCGGCCTGTGGAAGGACCTGAAGGAGACGCCCACCGGCGAGGACGCGCGTGAGGGCCTGTCCGCGGTCATTTCCGTGAAGCTCTCCAACCCCCAGTTCGAGGGCCAGACGAAGACGAAGCTGGGCAACAGCGAGGTGAAGGGCCTGGTCGAGCAGATGGTGAACGACCAGCTCGCCACCTTCCTGGAGGAGAACCCGCCGCTCGCCAAGAAGGTCGTGGTGAAGATTGGCGACGCGTGCCGCGCCCGCATCGCCGCGCGCAAGGCGCGTGAGACGGTGCGCCGCAAGGGCGTGCTGGACGGCGGCGGCCTGCCCGGCAAGCTCGCGGACTGCCAGAGCCGCGACCCGCACGAGAGCGAGCTGTACATCGTGGAGGGCGACTCCGCAGGTGGCTCCGCGAAGCAGGGCCGGGACCGGCGCAACCAGGCCATCCTCCCGCTGCGCGGAAAGATCCTGAACGTGGAGAAGGCGCGCTTCGAGAAGATGCTCACCAGCGCGGAAATCGTCACGCTCATCACCGCGCTGGGCACGGGCATCGGGGCGGAGGACTACGACCCGGAGAAGGCGCGCTACCACCGCATCATCCTGATGACGGACGCGGACGTGGACGGCAGCCACATCCGCACGCTGCTGCTCACGTTCTTCTACCGGCAGATGCGCGAGCTCATCGACCGGGGCTACGTCTACATCGCGCAGCCGCCGCTCTACAAAGTCACGCGCAACAAGAAGGACAGCTACGTCAAGGACGAGCGCGCCCTCAACGAGTACCTGCTGCGCATCGCCGCGGAGCACTGCCGGGTGAAGACGCCCGCGGGGGAGCTGGGCGGCAGCGACTTCAAGGCGCTCCTGGAGAAGGTCATCACCTACGAGGAGCGGCTGGAGAAGCAGGCCAAGCGCCGCGACGCGCGCATCGTGGACGCGCTGGTGCAGGCCACCAACCTGCGCGCGGACCTGCTCACGGACGAGGCCGCGGTGGAGGCGGAGCTGGGCGCCATGCGCGAGTACTGCCTGCGGCGCATGCCGGAGGTGGTGGGCCGGCTGTCCACGCGGCTGGAGCAGGACTCGGAGCACGCGTCCAAGCGGCTGGTGGTGGTGACGGACGTGAACGGCTCCATGCGCGAGTCCGTGTTCGACCACGCGTACCTGTCCTCGCCGGAGTACCTGGAGCTCGTCGCCCTGCGCGAGGTGTTCCACTCGCTGGGCAAGGCGCCCTACCTGGTCCAGGTGGACGCGGGCGAGGTCTCCGCGTTCTCCGTGCAGGAGGTGCTGGCCGCGGTCCGCAAGGACGCGCAGAAGGGCCTGGGCCTGCAGCGCTACAAGGGTCTGGGTGAGATGAACCCGGAGCAGCTCTGGGAGACCACCATGAACCCCAACACGCGCACGCTGCTCCAGGTGCGGGTGGAGGACGCGGTGGAGAGCGACGACATCTTCTCGCTGCTCATGGGCGAGGCGGTGGAGCCGCGCCGCGAGTTCATCGAGCGCAACGCGCTGGACGTGCAGAACCTGGACATCTGAGCGGCAGAAAGACCCGTGGGCCCGGTGCCGTTTTTCCGGCTCCGCGCCCACGTGCCCTTCCCATCCTCATCGAGCCGGGCCGCGGGTGAAGCGTGGCGGCCCCCGTGAGCCCTTACGGAAGGAACCTGGCGACCAGTGACCAGCGCGAGGACGCCCCCGCGCGCATGTTGAGGATGGCCGTGATGCCGATGACGCCCGCCATGGCGGCGAGGTTCGCGATGCCGCCCGCGTCCAGCGCCCGCATCGTCTTCGCGGCCTTCTCCGGCGTGCCCACGGTGGGCGTCAGGCCCGTCTCCACCGGGACGGCGCCCTCCGGCGCCTGCTTCGCCAGGTAGGCCCCGCCGAAGATGTTGGCCGCGCCCAGCGCCACGGTGGCGCCCAGCAGCACGTCCTTCGCGATGACGAGCCCGCGCGTGGTGCGGTCAATCTCCCGGCCCGTCAGCCGCGAGCGGCCCACCAGCCAGGTGATGGCCGCCAGCCCCACGGACGCGGCGTTGACGATGTTGAAGCCGTTCCACGCGGCGTTCACCACCTGACCTCGCTCCGCGTGGGAGCCAATCACCTTCACCGCGGGGTTGAGGGCCACCTTGCCGAAGAGCGAACCGCCGAACCCGGCGGCGAGCCCCAGGTTGTGCAGCACCAGGCCGGTGGAGGACAGGACGGGCATCATGGACGGACTCCAGAAGAGAAGAAGTGGATGTCCGTGAGGGTAGGCACTGCCCCCTCGCGCGGGAGCAGCGCGTCAGGGCGGCACGGGGAGTGGATCAGACGCCCGCCTGCTGGACGTGCTCCCGGGCGTGGGCCCGGGTGCCCGTCCGCTACCGCTCGGAGCGCTTGGCGCCGCGCAGCGCCTCCGCGCGCTCCTTGCGGGACATGTTCGTCACGTCGACGATGTCGAAGTCGAGCGCGCCCTGGTTGTCCCCCAACTGCAGGTCCGGGAAGAGGCAGCGGAGGTCCTGCACGCCGGACACCTGGTAGCGCTTGCCCGTCTCGAAGAGGCGGTGCGTGCCGCGCACGGACCCGGCCTGGGGGCCCTTCTCCACGCACAGCACCGTGTGCACGCGGCCCAGGGCGCCGGAGCGCACCTCCGCGAAGTCGTCGCGCACGGTGAAGGCGTAGGTGGAGCGGGGGTTGAGGCCGCGCAGCAGCATCTGGTGCTGGGGCTTCACGTTCAGCGCGTTCTTCTCCGGCTCGAACATCACGGAGCGGGGCGGGATGTACGCGGACTGCCGCAGGTGCACGCGGATGGAGCCCCGGTTGTCCTCGGGGCCGGTGTCGTCCAGGGCGAAGAAGTGGAGCTTCTTCGCGCCCTTGATGGTGCGCGGCGCGCTGCTGACGAAGCCCACGGCGTTGTCCGCCGGCAGGTCGCCCTCCGCGTAGTAGACGAGCGTGCCGGACGCGGTGCCGTCGCCCTCCGCGAACGCCGCGCTGCCCTCGGTCCACACGGAGTAGGCGGCGCCGGGCGACACGTCGATGGTGGCCGTGGGGTACTCGGGCAGCGGCAGCGCGTTGTACATGGGCCGCAGCACCAGCAGGCGCGTGGGGTAGTCCATGCGCCGCATCTCGCGGTCCTTGTCGTTCGCCAGCGGATCCGCGTCGGACCCGGTGGCCACGGCGGCCCCCGTGCCCGCGTCCGCGGAGGCCAGGCCTCCGTCCACATCCAGGGCGCTGCCCGCGTCCGCGCCAGGGTCCACGGCGGCGGCGGCGATGGCGCCCGTGCCCGCGTCCGGGGCCGGGGCGCCCGCGTCGAGCGCGGTGGAGGTGGGGATCTCCGACGCCATCTGCGTGGTGCCGGGCGCCACCTCCAGCTCCGCCTTGAGGTGGAACTCCGACTGGTTGGGCGTGAAGCGCCGCGTCCAGGCGCGGTAGCCCGGCTTGGTGACGACGATGGTGTGGGACGTCCGTTGATCCGCGCCGATGATGCGGTTGGGCGTGGTCCCCACCGGCCGGCCGTTGACGACGACGGCGGCCCCCTCCGGCTTGGAGGTGATCCACAGGACGACGGGCTCGTTGGAGACCTCGCCCTCCTCGGCCGGGGACAGGAAGTGGAACAGCAGGCCGATGACGAGCAGCACGCCGGTGAGGCCGAACACCACCATGCTCAACTGGCGCACCTGCTTCGTGCGCTTCTGCTCGCGCTCGGCGGCCTCGGCGGCCAGCTTCTCGCGCGCGTCGTCCGCGGTGGTGCGGGCGCGCGGGGCCGGCTTCTCCTCCGGCTCGGGCGCCTCGGGCGGCTCCCTCGGCTCGGGCGCGATGGCCGTCTCCACCGGCGTGTCGTGCGGCGCGGCCAGCGTGGGCAGCCGGGGCATCGCCGTGGGCTCCGTGCCCCCGTCGGTGTCCGGCTCGGCGGCGAGCTCGGGCGGCAGGGGGCGGCGGCCGGTGCCGGTGTTCTCGCGGGTGCCCCCCGGCGTCACGCGGCGCGCGCCCGTGGTGCTCTTGCGCACGGCGGTGGCCTGGGTGGCCGAGCGGCGCGGGGCGCCATCCGTCAAGGGGCGCAGGCCGGGCGCGCTGCCGGAGGCGCGCACGCCGGGGCTGGAGGGCCGCGCCACGCCCGGGCTGGACGCGCGGGCCACGCCGGGGCTGCCGGGGCTGGATGACCGGCCGTTGCTGGACGGCATCCGCGCGCGCCCCTGCGAAGGCTCCGACGACGGCGACTGCCACGCGGCCAGTTGCTCCTTGAAGCCGGGCGGCAGCTCCACCTTGCGTCCCTCGGCGGCCAGCTCCTCCGCGAAGAGGTACGTCATGAGCTGGCTCAGCATCGTGGGCGTGAAGCGCGGCGTGTCCCGGTAGAGCAGCTCCACCGCGGACTCGCTCAGGTCCTTCGCCGTCTGGTAGCGCGCCTCGCGGTCCACCGCCATGGCGTGCGCGACGATGCTCTCCAGGTCCTCGCCGATGGCCGGGTTGATGGCGGACGGGGGCAGGCAGTCGCCGGTGATGATGCGGGGCAGCACGGTGACGAACTCGCCCTCGAAGGGGCGCCGGCCGCAGAGCATCTCGTAGAGGACCACGCCCGCCGCGTACACGTCCGTGCGCGCGTCCAGGTCCTGCCGGCCCTGCGCCTGCTCCGGGGAGAAGTACGGGTACTTGCCCTTGAGCGTGCCCGGAGACGTCCGGGCCTCCACGGCGCTCGTGGCCTTGGCGATGCCGAAGTCGATGACCTTGACCTCGCCCTCGTAGGAGATGAGGACGTTGTCCGGGGACACGTCGCGGTGGACCAGGCCCAGCGGCTGGCCGTCCTCGCCCACGTGGCGGTGCGCGTAGTCCAGGCCCTCGCACAGCTTGCTGGCGATGTGCAGCGCCAGCGGCTGCGGGAAGAACCCGACGCCCGCCCGCGACGCGCGCCGCAGCACCTTCGACAGGGGCTGGCCGTGCACCAGCTCCATGGCGATGAAGTACTGCCCGTCCACCTCACCGAAGTCGAAGATCTGCGCGATGTTCCCGTGCGTCAGGCCCGCCACCAGGCGCGCCTCGCTGATGAACATCTCCACGAAGTCGTGGTCGTCCACGAAGTGCGGGAGGATCTGCTTGATGACGCAGGGCTTGGTGACGCCCATCGCGCCCGTCATGCGCGCGCGGTAGGTGACCGCCATGCCCCCCGCGGCAAGCTTGGAGACCAGGACGTACTTGCCGAATTGCTGGGGACTGGGTTCTGCCACGGGCGGGAGGCGGGGCCGGGATTGGGGAAGGCCCAGCATACTCGTCTTCCATTGAAAGTCCCGGGCGCGCTCGCATGGCATGCGAAGATTTCGCTCCGGGTGCTGCCCGGGCCAGCGCGGGCGTCCTGGTGGGTCGGAAAGGCCCTCGGAAGTGACGCGATGTCCCAGGTGGGGAGTGCGGGGGGCGTGAGGCGGACTGTTGCGCCGGTTCACACTTCTTCACGCTGCTTCGTTCAGCGCATTCCGGGGGCGGGGTTATCTCCTGCGCCATTCCGGGCCTCGGGCCGGGTGGGAGGGGTGGAAGGCCGCTCCCAGGGAAGCGAGACGACGGCCATGGGGTATGGGCGCCCGGTGTGGAGTGCGCGAGCCACCTTCGCGGTGGTGTTGGGGCTCTGGCTGGCCTCGGGGGCCGCGCGGGCGCAGGACGGCGGCTGGCGGTCCGCCTTCGAGCTGCTGGCGAGCGGCCCCGAGCTGGGCGGAAGCGACATCCCCCGGGACGTGCCGAAGCGCCGGGGTTCGGACGCGTCGGTGGTGCCGCCGGAGGTGATGGCCCGGGTGCTGACGGAGGAGGGGCCCCGGCCGGTGCCCACGGCGTCCGCGGCGGAGTCCGGTCCGGTGGTGGCGCCGGAGGCCCCGGAGGGCGGCCGGGTGTCGGAGCCGCGCGTGCGCCTGACGGAGGACGCGCCGAGGCCGCCGTTCAAGCCGCTGCCGGTGGCGGTCGCGGTGGTGCCGGGGTTGCTGCTGCACGGGCTGGGGGCGTGGGCGGCGGGGGACCCCGTGACGGCGCGGGGGCTGTTCGCGGCGGAGGCGACGGGGCTGGGGCTCATCGCCGCGGGGCTGGTGCCCATCGCGTTGACGGGCGCGTCGCGAAAGACCATCGGGCCGCTGTACGCGGTGACGCTGACGGGGGCGGGGGTGTTCTCGCTGTCGATGCTGGCGAACCTGTACGCGGTGACGTCGCCGGCGTTCGACCCGGGGCGGGTGCCGGACACGCTGCCGCCGCTGGAGCTGGACCTGGGCTACCAGTACGTGCACGACGCCTCGGCGGACTACCGGAACTTCTTCGCGCTGGGCGCGGTGGCGCGCCTGTCGAAGGTGCGGCTCCAGGCCTCCGCGCGGCTGGCGCCGGAGGAAGGCAACGCGTTGATCCGCGCGGGCGTGGCGTACCGGCTGTGGGGCGCGCCGGAGCGGACGCTGGGGCTGGGGGACGGGACGGCGTTGGACGTGGAGGGCGTCGCGACCTACCACCGCTACCCGACGGAGGGCTTCACGCTGGGCGGCGGCGAGGTGTCGCTCAAGGGCCGCTACGCGATGGAGCGCTTCGGGCCGCGCTTCGCGGGCGCGTTCGTGGAGGGCGGCGTGGGGCTGTCCGCGCAGGCCTACAGCTACCCGGGGCGCGTGGAGGACGACAACCTGTATGGCCAGTTGCTCTACACGTTCGGCTACGGCGTGTGGCTGGGGCGGGGCGGGCCGCTGAGGGGCGAGGCAGTGCTCTTCTACGACCACCGCAAGGACGGGCTGGTGGGCGGGCTGCGGGGCCGGGGCGGCGGCATGGTGGGGTCGTTCGGTCTGAAGGGGCGCGTGCTGCTGACGGAGCGCTGGGGCGTGGCGGCGGAGGCGCAGGCGGGGGGCGCGCTGATGGGGCGGCTGTCGCTGGTGTACGCGGTGGGAGGTGACACGTGAGCGGGACGCGTGAGGGCGCGGTGGGCGCGCGTGAGGCGGAGCGGGCGCTCGGAGGCGCGGGGCGCGGATCCGCGCGGTCCCGGCGCGTCCTGGGCGTGATGGGGCTGACGGCGGCGCTGCTGTCCACGGGCTGCACGCGCCCCGGCGAGGACCGCGCGGTGCGGGACACGCGCGTGGGGCAGGCGGAGGCGGACGCGCTGAAGGTGGAGGTGGAGGGCGGGCTCGCGTCGGTGCGGACGCTGGCGTCGGGGACGCTGGAGCTGTGGGGGCAGGCGCCGGTGTTCACCACGCGCGTCACCGCGGGCGCGGAGGCGCGGACGGACTGGCTGTTCATGGTGCACAACGCGATGCCGGACGCGGTGCTGGACGCCGTGGACGCAGCGGGCTCTCCGCTGGACGTGGTGGCGATGCCGGACGCGCACCCGACGGTGAAGGCGTGGCGCGTGGCCCTGCGGCCGGGGACGGAGATGCGGCTGACGGTGGCGCCGCCGGACTGGGACGCGCGGCAGCCGTTCCGGTTCGCGGCGCTGGCGGACGTTCAGGAGGCGCTGTCGAAGGTGGGGGACATCTACGCGAAGCTGAACGAGGACCCCTCGTTGCGCTTCATCTTCTTCGCGGGGGACCTGACGGAGTTCGGGACGCGCGAGCAACTGGAGGAGTTCCAGCAGCGGCTGGAGGCGGACTCGCGGATTCCGCTGTACGCGACGCTGGGCAACCACGAGACCTTCACGGACGACGCGCGCGAGTACCAGCGGCTGGTGGGCCGGGGCAGCCAGCACTTCACCTTCCACGGCGTGCACTTCAGCCTGGTGGACTCCGGCAGCAGCACGGTGGATCCGCTGGTGGAGGAGGCGCTGGACGGCTGGCTGGAGGAGGCGCGCGACGCGGTGCACGTGGTGGCGATGCACATCCCGCCGTTGGATCCGATTGGCGTCCGGGGCGGCGGCTTCGCGGTGCGCAACGAGGCGGCGGGGCTGGTGGGGAAGATGGCGCGGGCGGGGGTGGACCTGACGCTCTACGGCCACATCCACAGCTACTACTCGTTCTCCAACGCGGGCATCCCGGCGTTCATCTCCGGAGGCGGCGGGGCCATCCCGGAGCGCTTCGACGGTGTGGGCCGGCACTTCCTGGCGGTGGACGTGGATCCGTCGGCGGGGGTGCGAGGGGTGGGACTGGTGCGGGTGGATTGATCAGCGCCGACTTTCCGGCCGTTTAGCAGACCCCCTTGAAAGGACACTGAACATCTGGGCAGATAGGCGCCATCCAACGACGCCTTGTGAGGAGGCCTGTCCATGTTCGAAACCCCCGAGAACGATTCCATCTCCCCCGCGCTGCGCGCGCTGCTCGAGCTGTTCGCCACGGACCTGGCGGACGTGAAGTTCCCGGACGTGGACACGGCGGTGCTGGGCGAGTCCGCGGCGCACGTGCGAGAGAAGGCGGAGGCGGTGGCCCGGGCGCAGGCGGCGCTGGACGCGGCGAGGCAGGCGCTGAACGAGAGCCAGGAGTCGCTGCTCCAGAAGGGCCAGCGCGCGCTGGCGTACGCGAAGGTGTTCGCGGAGGACGACGGGGAGCTGGGCGCGAAGCTGGAGGCCATCCACCTGCCGCGTCCGGTGCGCAAGGGCGGCCAGGCGCAGGTGGATCCGGTGGGAGCCGCGCCGGGCAACGACGACAACGCCCCGCGCCGCCGCGGCCGTCCCCCCAAGCTGCGCCCGGTGGCCAACCTCTTCACGGACGGCAGCGGTCCGGACTCCGCGCAGGACGAGGCGCCGGCGAGCCTCCAGTCGTAGCTGGCCCCCTGGCCTCCGGCCCGGCGCTCCTGCGAGGGAGTGTCGGGCCGTGTTGTTTGCGGAGGGGTGCTGAACTGGGGCGGAGCCTCGAAGTTGAAGTAAGGAGGCATCCATGATGCCGAAGGCGGAGGCCCAGGATGCTTGAGCGGTTGGAGATGGAGGGGGTGGGGCCCAGCCCGCACCTCTCGTTCGAGTTCGCTCCGCGCCTCAACCTGCTGACCGGCGACAACGGGCTTGGGAAGACGTTCGTCCTTGAACTCGCTTGGTGGGCACTGACGCGGCACTGGGATGAAGCCCCATCGCTACGTAGGGCTGGCTGGAAGGGACGGTCCTTCGTTGCGGCTGAGATCCGGGGCGTGAACAGTCGGACTCACATCCATCACGAGGTCGGAACGGGGCTGGAGGTACAGATGTTCGTTCCTCCCGAGAACGGATTGACCGTCTACGCGCGGGTCGATGGAAGCTTTTCCCTCTGGGACCGAATCCGAAATGGACGACGGGACGGGCACTCGATGGTGCCCAGTCTGCCTGCATACGACTTCACCCCAGATGAACTGTGGAACCGCCTGGAAAAGGATGGGCGCACGCTCTGTAACGGCCTGATCCAGGATTGGGTGGCATGGCAGATCAAGGACGCCGAGCCCTTTCAACGGTTGAAGAGAGTTCTCGCCGCGCTCTCACCAGGTGCTTCCGAGACATTGGTCCCAGGTGAACCTACGCGTATCAGCTTGGACGATGTCCGTGACATCCCGACCTTGCGGATGCCCTATGGGCTGGTCCCTTTGACCCATGCTTCCGCAGCGGTAAAGCGGATCGTCGGACTTGCATACCTATTGGTCTGGGCCTGGGAAGAGCATGTCCGTGCGGCGGAGTTCCGTAAGGAGCCCGTGACGGACCACATCGTACTGCTGGTCGACGAACTGGAGTCCCACCTCCATCCCCGTTGGCAGCGGCTCATTCTCCCTTCGCTGCTCGAAGTCGTCCGGGCCCTTCGCGAGGACGTGAAGGTCCAGGTGATTGCCGTGACGCATTCACCTCTGGTTCTCGCCTCCGCCGAGCCCCTGTTCGATGAAGCACAGGATGCGCTCTTCATGTTCGACCTGGTCGACAGGGAAGTGCAGGTCACGAAGGCGAAGTGGCGCCCTCGGGGAGACGCCAACGCGTGGCTCACCTCTGAAGTCTTCGACCTGAAGGAGCCGCGCTCCGTGGAGGCCGAGCAGGTCATCACAGCGGCGAAGGCCGCGCTCAAGGACCCGAATCTCCCCATCGAAGAGGTCCGCCGCATCCACAACGAGCTCTACCGGGTGCTCCGGGACACGGACCCCTTCTGGCCACGCTGGCTTGCGCGCGCGGAGGCCGCTGGCATCGACCCATGATCCACGTCGAGCCACAGCCGGAACCCGCCGACTTCGATGCCCGGGTTCGTCAGAAGGGATTGGAAGACCTCCAGGGCGCGGACGAACTTCGTCCCCATTGGAGGCACTGCATCCCCCAGCTCTGGCAGGCCTACCGAGGCATCTGCGCCTACTCCTGCCTCCACATTCCGCGTGGGACGGGAGCCATGTCCGTCGACCACCTGCTACCCAAGTCGAAACAGCGCGCACTGGCCTACGAGTGGAGCAACTACCGGCTCGCATGCAGCCGGATGAACGCGCGCAAGAACGCCTTCGAGGACGTGCTCGACCCGTTCGAAGTGCAGGACGGCTGGTTCTCACTCGACCTGTCCACGTTGCAGGTCACGCCTGGCGCTGGACTGGCGGCTCCAGTCCAGCAGCGAGTCCAGGACACCATCGATCGCCTCGACCTCAACGACGATGAGTTCATCACCGCGAGGACGGCGTACTACGACAGCTATCGAGATGGCGACCTGACCTTCCGCCACCTGCGGAAGCACTTCCCCTTCCTGGCCATGGAACTCCTCCGCCAGGGACTGGCCCAACCGTAGAAAAGAAGACCGCGTGCCCCCGGACGGCGTTGCCGGGAGCACGCGGTCCTGTGTTCACCGAAGGGCTAGTTCTTCGGGAACGCAGTCCAGCCGGCCAGCCAGTTGCTGGTGCCCACCGCGCCGACGAAGCGCGCGCTGGTGTCGAAGCCCGCGCCCGGGGTGGCCGCGTTGTCCGGGTTCAGCGCCGGGGAGCCCGCCGCCGGGGCGAAGTCCGGGGCCTCCAGGTTCGTCGCCGCCGTCAGTTTCGCGTCCACGACCTTGTTGTTCAGGCCCGTGGCCAGCACCTTCTCCGCCTCCGCGAACTTACTCCCGTCCGGATCCGTCACCGCGCCCGACGCGTCCTTCTTCGGGTTCGGCGCGTTCGGGATGGAGACCGTGTCACCCTTGTTGTTCCAGAAGAACGTGTTCTGGAGGGAGAGCTCCGGGGTGGCCGCGTTCCACAGCGCCGCGGACGCCGTGCCGTCCACGTCGACCGCCTTGTCCGCGAAGTTCGCCACGATGACGTTGCGCAGCAGGCCGCCCGCGCCCGTGTTGAACACCAGGCCCTCCTGCGCCGGCGTCGTGCCCGCCGCGCGGCCGGAGCCGATGAACGTCGCGTTCCAGATCTCCGGCACCGTGTGCGGCTGCGCGGCGTTGTCGTTCTTGTTGCCGGACGCCTCGATGCCGCGGTTGCCCACGACGGCGTTCTGCTGCACCACCAGGAACTGCACCTTGCCGCGCCAGCCCAGGTCGTAGTCCAGGCCGTCGTCGTCCGGCTGGCTGATGACGATGTGCTTCAGGCCCGCCGTGCCGCCGAACATCTCCACGCCGTCGTCGGCGCCCTTGTGCACCTGCACGTAGTCGATGTCCGTCGCGCTGCCGCACGCGCCCGTCGTCAGGCCGTTGAGCTCGTTGTCCTCGGCCAGCTCGTAGCCCGCGAACTCGATGCGCGCGTACTTCAGCTTGCCGCAGTCGTGCGCGTCGTCCTGGCCGCCGTACTTCGTGCGCGTGTCACCGCTGGTGGCGAAGAAGCCCTCGATGGTGTTCTCACCGCCGGCCACGTTGATGCGCGCCTTGCCCAGCAGCACCACGCCGCCCCAGTCACCGGCCGCGCGCGTGCCCGCGGGCTGCGCGCTGGTGAAGACGATGGGCTTCTCCGCCGTGCCCACCGCGTTCAGCTTCGCCTCGCGGGTGATGACCAGCGCGCTGCCCTGCTCGCCCAGGATGGTGACGCCCGGCTCGATGGTGAGCGTGCCGCTCTCCACGAACACGTAGTCCTTCAGGGTGTACGTCGTGCCGGCCTTCCACGTCGTGTCGCCCTGGATGCTGCCGGACACGTCCTGCGCGGTGGCCTGCGGATCACCGCCGCCGTCCGGGGTGTTGTTGGGCGCGTCGTCGCCGCAGCCGGAGAGCAGCGCGAGGCCGGACAGCGTGAGGACGGAGGCAAAGAGGCTCTTCATGTCGGTGCGTCCTTTCAGGGGAAATGGGAGGAGCTACAGGGCCCAGCCGAGCGACGCGGTGAACGCCACGCCGGGCTTGTACGTCTGCACCGTCACGTCCCCCTGGCGGAGGGTGACGGACGCGTTGAGGAGGTTCGCGGCGGTCAGCTTCAACTGCGTCGCGCCGAGCTTCTGCGTGAGGCTGAGGTCCACGCGGTGGAAGGGCCGCTCGTACACGTCCGGCAGGCCCTGCACGCCGACCTCGCTGATGCGCTGGCCGTACACGTTGTAGAGCACGGCCACTTCCGTGCCGCTCTCCGGCCGCTCGTAGCCCACGTTCACGTTGACCACGTAGGGGGACTGGCCCTGGAGCGGGCGGTCCTTGTTCGTCTGCGCGCCCAGCGCGGCGTCACCCAGGTCCACCCGTGACTGGATGAGCGTCAGGTTCGCGCCCACGCGCACCGGGCGCAGCGCGGGGCTGAAGCGCGCCAGCGACGTGCGCGCCTCCAGCTCCACGCCGTAGCTGTCCGCGCCCGCGGCGTTCTCGAAGCCCAGGTCGCCCGAGTCCGGGTTGCGGATGACGCGCTCGATGGGGTTCTGGAAGCGCTTGTAGAAGGCGCTCGCGGCCAGCACGTCGTTCTCACCGACGAACCACTCGGCGCGCACGTCCACGTTGTGGATGCGCGTCTCCAGCAGGTCGGGGTTGCCGGACACGTTCCGGCGGCGCACGAAGTCGAAGAAGATGAACGGCGCCAGCTCGCGGAAGGTGGGCCGCGCCAGCGTGTAGCTGTAGCCCGCGCGCAGGTTCACCTCCGGAGCCAGCGCGTAGGTCGCGTTGAGCGACGGGAGCACGTCCAGGTAGCGCTGGTCCGCGCCGCCGTTGTCGCTCTCCACGCCGGTGAACGGGTCCTCGAGCGTCAGTTGCTGGTTGGACGCCTCCAGGCGCACGCCGCCCACCAGGCGCAGCGGCTCCACGGGCTTGTAGTCCGCGGACACGTAGCCGGCGTAGATGCCCAGGAAGGCGTTGTAGGCGTCATCCGCGCGCGTCGTCTCGCGCACGGTGATGGCGGTGCCCACGTTGTCCGGCGAGAAGAGCTGCTCGGGGGACTGGGTGCGGTCCACCGGCTCGTCGGTGAGCAGGTAGCGGAAGCGGCGCGCGTTGAAGTCCCGGAAGGACACCTGGGTGAGGCCGCCCACCTTCACGCGCAAATCGGAGGTGAAGGGCAGGGTGAGGTTGAGGCTGCCGCCGGTGGACGTCTCGCCCAGCTCCGCGAAGAAGCGCTCTCCGCTGTTGGGCTGGTTGGGGAAGGAGAGCTGCGCGTCCGGGGTGCTGAGGGCGGCGCTGTAGAGCGTGTCGCGCGTGTCGGGCTCGTCGCGGTCCACGCGGGAGACGTTGGCCTGCCAGTCCACCTCCGAGTCGCCCAGGAGGCCCAGGCGGTGGAAGCCTCGAAGCTGCGTGAAGGACAGCGCGCGGGTGATGAACTGGAGGCGGGTGCTGGCGTAGGTGTCACCGCGCACGTTGTTGTTGCCGTTGGCGGTGTACGTGCGCGTGTCGGTGCCGCGCGTGTAGAGGCTGAAGAGGGTCAGCTCGTTGTCGCGGTCGAACTGGTAGCCCACGCTGGCCAGGCCGCTGAGGTTCGCGGTGGAGAAGCCCTGCGTGGTGCGCGCGACGTCCTGGGAGATGAGGCTGCCGGACTCGTCGCGGGCGGCGCGGGCGAAGTCCCCCGTCTGCACGCCGTCGCGGTGGCCGTAGTTGACGGTGGCCAGGTAGCCCAGGCGCTGGTTGCCGAAGCGCAGCGTGTCACCCAGGGACGCGCCCAGGCCCAGGTTGGGGGCGGCGCGCGTGGTGCGCCTCTCCCAGATGTTGGAGAAGCTCTCCCACTGGCTCTCCAACTGCTGCGCGGACTCGCCGCCCGCGCCCAGGCGGTGGTCGCGGGGGAGCGCGGAGGGCAGGGAGCGGTCGGAGGAGGCGAAGCCCAGCGTCTCACCGAAGCCGCCCTGCGCCTGCGCGTTGCGCTCGCGGAAGGTGGTGACGGTGTCGCCGCCCAGGGTGAGGCGCGGCTTGAACTCGAACTGGGAGGGGTAGGTGTTGGTCTCGATGAGCAGCGTGCCGCCGCCGAAGGTGCCCGGCAGGTCCGGCGTGTAGCTCTTCACGACGTTGAGGTTGGCGAGCAGGCTGGTGGGGAACAGGTCCAGCGGCACGCTGGGCTCGTCCGGCTCCGGGCTGGGCAGGAGCGCGCCGTTGAGGAGCGTGGTGGCGTAGCGGCCACCCAGGCCGCGCAGGAGCACGTAGCGGCCGTCCACCACGGTGGCGCTGACCACGCGCTTCACGGCGTCACCGGCGCTGGAGTCCGGCGTGCGGGCGATCTCCTGCGCGCTGATGGCGTCGGAGACGGCGGCGGCCTTCTTGCGGTCCTGGAGCAGGGCGCCCTCCGCGCGGCGGTCGGAGCGGGCCTCGACGACGACCTCCTGCACCGCGCCCACGTCCGCGCTGAGCGCGACGTCCAGCTTCGTGGCCTTGCCCTGGGTGACGACGACGCCCGTGATGCGGCGGCCCTGGTACACGTCGTAGAAGGCGCGCAGGTCGTACTTGCCCGGCGGCAGCGCCAGCCGGTAGTTGCCGTCCAGGTCGGTGAGGGCCTGCTTGCCGGCGCCCGTCACGACCTTCACGGTGGCCTCGATGAGGCCTTCACCGTTGGCCTCGTCCGTCAGCCGGCCGTAGATGCCGGTGAAGCCCGGGGGCGGCGCGGCGGACTCGGCCAGGGCCTCAGCGCCCATGGCCGCTTCATCGGAGGCCGTGGCCTCGGAGAGAGTGGCACCGTCGGCCGGAGCCGGCTGCGCGGCCTGCGACGGATCCGCGGGCGCGCTGCCCGGCGGGGGCGGAAGCTCCCCGGCCGGCTGCTGGCCCGGGGTGGCGGAGGGCGAAGGCGCGGCGGGCGCGGGGGAGTCCGCGCCGGGCGCCTGCGCGAAGGCAGGCAGGGTGATGAGCACGAGTGACGCGACGAAGGCGCGCACGAAGCTTGAGGAAGACAACACGGCTCTCCTTGCCGACAGCGACGCGCACTCAACGCGACGCCCGTGGCATTGGGATGAAGGGTTTGTGACGTCTGTGGCGGCGGCGGGAAAACTCGGCGTCACGAACCGCGCGCGGCTTCACGGAGCCGCGCGCGGGGCGCCTGGAGTCAGTCCGCCAGTCGTTCCGGCAGCACGGCGACGGTGATGTTCCCGCCCCGCGCCAGGTCCAGCACTTCCATGGCACTTCCGTACGGCACCGCGTCGCCCGCGTCGAAGAAGACGATCTTGTCCGCGCGCGCGTTGAGCATCCGTTGCAGCCGCGCCACCACCTGGTCGCGAGGAACCTCCTCGCGGTTGATGCGCAGCGTGCCGGCCTTGTCCACCGTGAGCACCACCGGCGGCTTCGCGTCCGGAGGCGGAGGCGTGGCCTCCTCCTTCTTGTCCGGCTTCGCGGGCACGTTCATCCACAGGTTCTTGGTCATCAGCGGCGTGACGACCATGAAGATGATGAGGAGGACCAACACCACGTCCACCAGGGGCGTCACGTTCATCGTGGGGCGGACGCCGCCGCCCTTGTTGCCACCGACGTCGAAAGCCATGGCGCGTGCCTCCCCTTCAGTGCTTCTTCCGGTCGATGACCTGGAGACTGATGCCCGGGAACCCGATGTCCTGCATCGCCTTGAACACGCCGCGCACCTGCGCGTACGCCACGCCCTTGTCCGCCTTGAGCACCACGGGCGCGTCCGGCTTCGCCTGGTGCAGCGCCTTCAGCTCCACCACCAGCGCGTCCCGGTTGAGCTGCTTGCGGTCCAGGTAGAACGCCCCGTTGGCCGCCAGGCTCACCGTGGTGGGCTCCAGGTTCTTGTTCTCCGCGTCCGGGTTCATCGCCGCGGGCAGGTCCACCGCGGCGCCGGCCTCCAGTTGCGGCGTGACGACCATGAAGATGATCAGGAGGACGAGCACCACGTCCACCAGCGGCGTCACGTTCATCTCAGGCGTGAGGCTCCTACGCGTGGCCGACATCGCCCGCCTCGGTCCGCGTGGAGACGACGTCCGTGGCGCCGTGCGAGCCGCCGTGGGCCGCCACCGCGCGCTTGTCGCCGGCCATGTCCTCCAGGTGGTCCATGAACTCGCTGCGGGCCTGCTCCAGGGACAAGAGCAGCGCGTCCGCGCGGGTGGACAGGAAGTTGAACATCAGCACCGCGGGGATGGCGACCAGCAGGCCCAGCGCCGTGACGACGAGCGCCTCCGCGATACCGGCGGACACCGCGCCCAAGCCACCGGAGCCCTCCTTCGCGATGCCGGCGAAGGCCTCGATGATGCCCACCACCGTGCCGAGCAGCCCGACGAACGGCGCCACCGAGCCCACCGTGGCCAGCACCGACATGCCCCGGCGCACGTCCGCGGTGATGCGCTCGTTGATGCGCACCAGGTCGCGCCGCGTGAGCTCCACCGCGCCCAGCTTCCCGGCCGGAGCCCGCGACTTCGCGAGGAACGTCTTCATGCCGCCGCCGAGCATCATCGCCAGGTGGCTGCTCTTATTGCCGTCCGCCTCCTTCACCAGCGCGTCGTGCTGCTGCTGCGCGAGCAGCGGACCGGCGCGGCCCGCGAACTGGCGGGACGCGGCGCGCGAGCGGAAGAAGACGAAGAGGCGCTCGAAGAACACCGCCAGCGACGCGACCGCGAAGGCGATCAGCGTCCAGGCGATGCCCAGGGCGAAGACGCCCATGTGCGCGTAGATTTCCTTGAGATTGAAGTTCATGGCGATGGCTCTCCGAAGGGGGAGGAAGGCGTCAGGACTTGAGGCGGAACGGGACCTTGAAGATGCGGAAGACGGCGGTGGGCTGACCCGACACGACGGCGGGCTTGAAGCGCCACGTGCGCACGGCGGCCAGCGCGGCGCTGGCGAAGGGCTCATCGCCGCGCATCACCTTGAGGCCGGTGACGCGGCCGTCGACCTCGACGACGCCCTTGAGGATGACCAGCCCCTCCAGCCCCTTGGAGCGGGCGTCGGCGGGGTACTCGGGGATGAGGTTCGCGGCCAGCGGCTCCGGCGGCGTCCCCGTCTCCGGGAGGTTGATGGGCTGCGCGCGGCCACCGCCAATGGCCATGCCCTCGCCGCTGCCGGTGCCACCCACCACACCGCCAGGGACGAGCGTGCCCGTGCCACCGACGGCCATGGGCGCCGCGGCGACGATCTCCTTCTCAGCCTCGGGCGGCTTGTCGAGCGGCACCGCGTCCGGGGCCTTCAGCGGCGCGGGCGCGACGGTGGGCACCGCCGCGGGCGGAGGCGCGGCCTTCGCGACAGGCGGCGCGGCGCGGGGCGGCGGCTTCGCGACGGGAGGCGGCGGCGGGGGCGGCGGCTTCGCCTCCACGACGGGAGGCGGCGGAGGGGGAGGGGGACGGAAGACGACGTCCACCTTCTTCTCCTGGATGACTTCCTTCACCGTGTTGGCCGCGGTCATCGCCGCCACGGCGATGAGTCCGAAGACGGCGACCGACGCGGTGGTGGAGAGCGCGAACCGCCGGGCGGCGGGGGCGCTGGAGGCGCTGTCGAACGTTTCGAACATGACGGGGACGCATATAGCGACACCGTGTGTCACGAAGGTTCAGGCTCCGTGACACTTTGCCCCCGGCGATGTCTCGATTGGGTCACGAACCGCGAGCGTTCAAAAATCCGCGCGGCAGGTGGGTCACGGTCTTGTCGGAAAGCACCGCCGTGGGCGTCCCGTGACGCCGCGTCTGCCACAACAGCGCGATCAGCAGCGCGGCGTACGCCACCGCGAACGGCCGGAAGAGCGGCACGCGCCGGGCCGGGTCCGCTCCCAACACCGCGTCGGACACGACCATGCCGATGAGGGCCACGAAGGCCACGCACGCCTGTCCAAGCCGCGAGCGCCCCTCCAGCGCCGCGCGGATCACCGGCCAGGCGAGCAGGTAGTTCGCGCGCCACGCCAACGGTGACAAGAGCGTGACGCCCAGGCAGCAGAACGCGAGCAGCTCCACCGGACCGGGCCGCGCCCACACGAGCGCACCGATGAACAGCCCCAGCGCCACGACCTGCGCCGCGGTCATCGCGCCCGCGGGAGGGATGGACTCCGGCGGCAGCACCAGCGACAGCAGCAGCGTGGGCAGGCCCTGCGGGTTGTGGCCCAGCGCCCAGGGCGGCGTGGTGCGCGCCAGGGTCTCCGTCCAGTCACGCATCTGTGACAGCGTGCCCGCCCACCCGTAGCGGCCCAGCGTGGGCAGCACCAGCAGGACGCCGAAGAGGGCGGTGGTCCCCACCACGCGCCAGTGCCGGCGCGCCAGGAAGAACAGCCCCAGGAGCGCGGCCGGAGGCTTGAGCAGGCACGCCACGGCGAAGGCCGCGCCAGGGCCCCACGTCCGGCCCCGCTCGGCGCCCACGGCCGCGAGCACCGCCAGCCACAGCAGCACGACGTCCACCTGGCCGTAGAAGAACTCGAAGGAGAACGCGGGCAGCAGCGCGGCGGTGGCGAGCACCGGAGCCCACGGCCACGGCGTCGCCTCTCCAGGCTTGGGAACCGCGCGGCGCGTGAGCACGGACACGGCGCCGAGCGCGAGCACGGAGCCCAGGTTCCAGAGCGCCACGGCCGCGCGCGGCGGCACGGCGGTGAAGGGGAGGAACAGGGGCGCGGTGACGGGCGCGTACTTGAACGGCATGGTGCCGTCCTCGGCGCGGTAGAGGTCCGTGCCTTAGCGGAAGCGCTCCGCGGCGGTGAGGTAGACGCGGAAGTCCGCGCCGCGTCGGGGGTGTTGCCCCACCGCCACGGCCGCCACGGCGAGCACCAGCAACAGCGCCCACTCCACCTTCAGGGATGCGCGGTGACGGGCGGGCTCAGCGGTGCTCATTCACGGACCGGGACACGGAGGGGCGCGCACCATTCCACGCGGGGGCGCCCCGCCGCAATCACAGGCCGTAGGCTTCCAGCAGCCGCAGCCACACCTCGCTCACGGTGGGGTACGACGGCACCGCGTGCCAGAGCGTGTCCAGCGTCACCTCGCCCGCGACGGCGATGGTGGCCGCGTGGATCATCTCGCCCACGCCCGGCCCGGTGAACGTGGCGCCCACGATGACCCGGCGCTGCTCGTCCACCACCAGCTTGGCGGTGCCCTTGAGGTCCTTGCCCATGACGGACGCGCCGGCCACGTCGCCCAGCGCGTACTGCACGGTCTTCACCGGCACGCCCGCCTTGCGCGCCCGCTCCTCGGTGAGGCCCACGCTGCCCACCTGCGGGTGCGTGAAGATGACCTGCGGCGTGGCCTTCGCGTCCGCCCACGCCTTCGCGGGCTTGCCCAGCAGGATGTCGCCCAGCAGCCGCGCCTGGTACTTGCCCATGTGCGTGAGCAGGTTGCGGCCGTTCGCGTCGCCGCACGCGTACAGCCAGCCGCCGTCCACGCCCGTGGCGCGGAGCTGATCATCCACCTCGATGGACGCGCCGGGCTTGAGCCCCACCGTGTCCAGCCCCAGGTCGTCCGTGCGCGCGGTGCGGCCCATGGCGACGAGCAGCGCGTCCGCGCGCAGCGTGTCCCCGCCGGTCAGCGTGATGGTGTACTCGCCCTGGGTGCCGGAGCGCTGCACCTTGGTGGCCTGCGTCTCCAGCAACACGCGCACGCCGGAGTCGCGCAGCGCCTCGGCCACCTGCTCGCCCACGAAGGGTTCGAAGCGCTTGAGCACGCGCGGCCCGCGCTGCACCAGCGTCACCTCCGAGCCCAGCTCGCGCCACGCCTGCGCCAGCTCCACCGCCTCCACGCCGCCGCCCAGCACCACCAGCCGGCCCGGCACGGCCTTGGCGCCGGTGCCCTCGCGGTTGTCCCAGGGCTTGGAGTCCTTGAGCCCCGGGATGTCCGGCAGGCGCGGCTTGCTGCCGGTGGCGATGACGACGGCCTGCTTCACGTCCAGCTCGCGCACCTTGCCGTCCTTGCCGGTGACGGCCACCTTGCGCGGGCCGGTGAGCCGGCCGTGGCCACGCATCACGGTGAGCTTCGCGCCCTCCGCCCACTTCACCTGGGACCTGTCGTCGTAGCCGGACACCATCTGGTCGCGGTGCTTGAGCACGGCGTCCGCCTTGAGCGGGCCCTGGATGAGCTCGCGCACGCCGGGCGTGTGCTTCGCGAGCCACAGCGCCTCGCCGGGGTGCAGCAGCGCCTTGCTGGGCATGCAGGCCCAGTAGGAGCACTCGCCGCCCAGGAGCTCGTGCTCCACCAGCGCGACCTTCAAACCCCCCGCCGCCGCGCGCGCGCCCGCGTTCTCGCCCGCGGGACCCGCCCCAATCACCACCACGTCGAAAGTCTCGGCCATGACGCCTCCTGCCTCCTGCTTGCCCCGGGACGGCCCTCCCGCCAATCCGACTGGCGCCGCGCGTCGGCTGGTGGATGGAGCGGCTGGTCACCAGAGGACAGCACCGCCCGTGTCAGGACCCGGAAGGCCCCCGCGTCGGGGGACGGTCCGCGCGGTGATTCGCGCGGCGGGAGGTGTGCCATGGGACGTGTCGCCAATGGGGTCTCGGTCCGCTCCGCGGGGTCGCGCTTCTAGCGTCACCGGCGGCGTCCAGTTCCCGTCCGAAGGCAGCGCCCGTCCGAGCGCTGTCACGGCCGTGTGAGGACGCCTTCGACGTGAGGTCCAGACGGCGTGTCCGCGCGGTGTCGTTCGCGTGCACACCCGGCCGTGCTCCGGCACGGCCCGCGGGAATCCGTCTTCATTCATGTCCTCTTCCAAGCATCGCCGTCCCCGCGCGTCCCTCCGGCGCTCGGGCTCCTCGCTGTTCCATGCCGAAGCTCCGTCCGCGCGTCACCTGCGCGTCCAGTCCACCCTCTCCGAGGACGTCTCGCTGCTCTTCCGCAGCGAGCTGTCCGACCC
Organism: Corallococcus sp. AS-1-6; assembly: GCF_020037015.1. Lineage (GTDB taxonomy): Bacteria > Myxococcota > Myxococcia > Myxococcales > Myxococcaceae > Corallococcus. The sequence continues at coordinate 124,840 of NZ_JAIQDE010000028.1, forward strand.
CAGGCTCGAAGGCGTCACGCTGACGTCGTGCGAGCTGTCCCCCGAAGGCCGCACCGTGCGCATCGGCTACTCGCTGCCGCACGACGCGGACCCCGCCGCCGTGAAGGAGGCCCTCGCCCGGGCGGAGGGCTTCCTGCGCTCGCGGCTCGCGCAGCACCTGAACCTCAAGCGCACCCCGCACCTGCGCTTCGTGCTCGTGGGCACCGCCCCACGCACGGAGCCTGAAGCCTGCGAAGGGGGTGGCGCATGATGCCCCGCGTCCTCGAAGTTCCACCGGGCGCGGTGCCCCTCCTCGCCTGGGCGCGCACGGTGCCCCCGGCGGCCCTGAAGCAGCTCCAGCGCCTCGCCGCGCAGCCCTACGTCACGGAGCACGTGGCGGTGATGCCGGACGTGCACCTCGCGTCGGGCGTGGCGGTGGGCACCGTCTTCGCGACGGAAGCCCACGTCGTGCCCGGCGCGCTGGGCAACGACCTGGGCTGCGGCGTGAGCGCGCACCGCTTCGCCTTCCCCGCCGCCTCACTCTCGCGCGCGGACCTGGAGCGGGTGCTGTCCCAGCTCGCCCGGGTCATCCCGGTGGGAGACGCGGTGCACCGGGGACGGGGCCTGCCCCTGCCGCCCGGGCTCGAAGCTCCTCCGCTGTCCACCCAGAAGCTCGCGCATGCCTGGGAGCGGCTGGCGCCGCGCCACCTGGGCACGCTCGGCGGGGGCAACCACTTCCTGGAGCTGGACCGCGACGGGGCAGGGGACCTCTGGCTGCTCATCCACTCCGGCTCGCGGGGCGTGGGGGGCGCCGTGGGGGAACACCACCAGCGCGTGGCCCAGGCGCTCGGACAGGGCGCTCCGCCCGCGCTCGACACCGGCACCGAAGCGGGCCGGGCCTGCGTGGATGACCTGGACCTGGCGTGCCGCTTCGCCCGCGCGAACCGCGACCAGCTCGCGGTCCGGGCGCTGGCGGTGCTGGCGGACGTGCTGGGCCTGGCCCCGGACCCGGGGAGCACCGTGGACGTGCACCACAACCACGTCGCCTCCGAAACGCACTTCGACCGCGCGCTCTGGGTCCATCGCAAGGGCGCGGTGGGGCTGGACGCGGGGGCCCGGGGGCTCATCCCCGGCTCCATGGGCACCGCCTCCTACGTCGTCGAGGGACGGGGGGAGCCCCGCGCCTTCCGCTCCTGCTCGCACGGGGCGGGCCGCGTGCTCACCCGCACGGAGGCCCGCGCCCGCATCCGCCCGGACGCCCTGACCCACGCCCTGCGCCGCGTGGTCTTCGACCCGGACCGGGCGCACGCCCTGGTGGAGGAGGCCCCCGCCGCCTACCGGGACCTCACCGAGGTGCTGGAGGACGAGGCGGACCTCGTGACACCCCGCGTGCGGCTCACGCCCCTGGCCGTGCTGAAGGGCTGAAGGGGGGCCCACCTGTCGGCTGGATGACAGCCCGCCCCCCCGGAGGCCGCCCAGGCGACATCCGGGGGGAGTGATCCACCCCCCGGACGCCGGAGATGGAGGGGGACAGCGTCAGAGTGGGTTCCCGCGCCCGTCAAAGTGCCGTAGTATCGGCCCACGAGTACGCGTGCGAACCTGCTGGGGCGTCGTCTAATGGCAGGACGTCAGACTTTGACTCTGATTATCAAGGTTCGAATCCTTGCGCCCCAGCCACTCCGCTCCGGGGGGACGCGGTCTATGTCCGTCCGGAGGTACAAGGCGGTGGGCTGATGCCGCAGAAGACGCTCCTGCTGGTCACCGTGGGCAGTCCACCGTCCGCGCTCGTGAATGCCTTGCAGGAACCGCTGGCGACCCACCTGGGCGTCAGCACGGTCGTGAGCCGGATGGCGCTGTCGTCCCCGGCCTACGCCTTCAACAAGGACCGGAGCCAGTACCACTGCAACGCCATCATGCGCCGGCTGGGCACGGTGCTGGATGAGTCGCCGCAGGACCTGGTGATGGGCGTGACGGACGCGGACCTCTTCGAGCCGGACTCGCCCTTCGTCTTCGGGCAGGCGGACCGGGAGTCCCAGGTCGCGGTGATGAGCCTGTTCCGGCTGCGCCAGGGCGCGGAGGGCGAAGCGCTGCGCCGCCGCGTGCAGGTGGAGGCGGTGCACCAGGCCGGGCACCTCATCGGCCTGTCGTACTGCGAGGACTCGCGCTGCGTGATGTTCTTCCCGCAGTCCCCGCAGGACATCGACCGCAAGTCGCTGGGCCCCTGCAACGTCTGCCGCAACGAACTGAACCGCCTCAACCGCTGAACGCGCGTGCGCGCTCCCCGACACGGGCGCGCGTGAATGCCTCCGCGTGCGTTGACGTCCAGTCCGGCGCGCCCTGTAGTGTTCGGGCGCGAAGCGCGTGTGACAGGGCCGGCACAGCGGGAGAGACAGCGATGATGGGCATGCGGCGATGGCTCGGCGGTGTGGTGGCGGTGGGGATGTTGGGGGCGTGCGAGCCCTCGGACTTTGGAGGTGGCGGCACCGCCGGTGACGTCCTCTTCGACCGGGGCTTCGCCTTCGTGCGCGGCGACCGGAACGTCTACGTGGTGGACGACGACGGCGACCCCAACAGCCCGCAGCGGCTGACGACGGCGGGCGGCGCGTTCACGCCCTCCATCTCCAGGAACGGCAACAGCATCGTGTTCGTGCAGCGCTCGGGCAGCACGTCGTCCCTCCAGACGGTGCCCACCACGGGCGGGCCGGTGGCCACGCTGCTGAGCAGCAACGACGCGGCGTGCGGCGGTTGCACCAACTTCCGAGGCCCCACCTTCAGCCCGGATGGGCGCACCATCGTGTTCGCGTTCGACCGGGGCTCGGGGTCGCAGAGCTCGCTGGGCCGCATCGCGGCGGATGGCAGCGGCTTCGTGGAGCTGACGCCCGGCACCACCATCGCCTACGGCGCGCCGTCCTTCTTCCCCAGCGGGAACACGGTGGTGGCGCCCGCGGGCACCAACTCCTTCCAGTTCGACCAGCTCGCGTTCGTGCCGGTGGGCGGCGGCAGCCCCAGCTACGTGCGGCTGGGCAACGAGGTGCTGGCCATCGCGAACCGCGCGGTGATTTCGCCGGACGGGCGGCAGATTGCCCTGGACGGGCGGTTGTCCTCCGGCAGCACGCGCATCTTCGTGGGCAACGTGACGGCCTCAGGCCTCGGCGGCGCCCTGCGGCGGCTGACGGACTACACCGCGAGCACCGTGCAGGAGAGCTTCCCCAGTTGGACGAGCAGCACGGAGCTGGGCTTCCTCTTCAACGACTCCGGCGGTGACCCCAGCATCTACCGCGCCCCGGTGTCCTCCACGGCCAGCTCCGTGACGCTCGCGGTGCCCGCCGCGAACGAGCCCTTCTACGGGCCCAACTAAGACTTCGTCATAACCTGCTGCGGGCGGAGTGGCTCTGCGCCCCGTGGTTCCGATACGCACCTTCGGAGCATGAGATGAGGGCTGGTTCCAGATTCGCAGTGGGAGCGGCTCGAGCCGCTCCCACTGCGACGTCGTCGTGAGCCAGAAACGCGGCTTCCACCACTGGGTAGTGAAGCTCACGCTGTCCTAGCTGCACCACCTCAAGCAGATGAGTATCCGGGAGGAGCGCCGCGCGGACCTGCACCTCGCACTGCTCCAACTCAACTGCTCCTTGGCTCTCTACCGCAACCTTGAACGGAGGTTATGAAGCGAGGTTTTAGTGTCCCGCGCATCTGCTACCTCCGATGCGTGGGGCCGCGCACACGCTGGGCAGCAGTGTCGATCCCCTCGCAGCGACTTCTTCCACAACCTGATAGGCGTTGAAGAGGTGCGCTTTGAGAAACAGCGACGTGCTGATCACCTGCGAGTAGTATTTTCCTGGGAACGATGCAGAATATGTTGTCAGGCTGGTTCTGCGCCCACTTCTTCGAAGTGTAGGAGTGGACGCCAGAGGCCCCTGGAATTCAGTTCGATGGCTACTTCCGAGGGCTCAGCTTCGCCAGGTAACGGATGATGCCCGGCAGCACCAAGATCGACTCGTTGTGGCGGCTGCCGAAGCGGAGCTTACCGTCGATGATTCCCCCGATGGACTTCTGGCGCCAGTTGTCGGGCAGGAAGTCGGGCAGCGACGGGTAGTGCGACAACTTCTCGTCGCTGAGATGCTCGATGTTCCAGAGCGGGTTGTTGTGGGAGAAGTCGATGGTCGGTAACTGGGCCAGGAACTGCTCCGCTACACTCTGCCCCTCCGGCTTCCGGCCCCACAGGATCTCGAAGTACACGCGGGCGATGGACTTCAAGAGGGCGGGCTGTGCGGCCACGGACTCGTTGCGATTGAAGAGCCCGGGGATCTTGGTTACTGCGGCCCAGAAGGACCATGCATCTTCCTCTCTCTCGGTAACAACGGACGCGGTCGCTCCCGAGATGGTCGTCTGATTGAGGAAGAGGCGCGCGTTGATGGCGTTTAGCGAGTCGAGCTTCATCCAGGCCGCGTCATCCCAATCCACGCGCCCTTCTTCCACAATCGTCACACCTTCGAACCACTCATGCTCCTTCAGTCGGTGCGTGAAGATATTGATCGGGTTCGACTGATCAAATGCCTGCGCCTGGCTGGTCGATACGGTTTTCTGCAGGTTGTTCAGATCGTGGAAGAGCTGCTTCTCCTTATCGATCGACAGTCCGAAGTGAATCTCGATGGTGATCGAGAAGCGCTCGGTGAAAATAGTCGTCGCCTCGTGCCAGAAGGACGCCGCCTCGTCGGACACCTGTTTCAGCTCGGCGGGTACCAGGCCACCTGACTTGGTGTACTTGCGGTCGCGCGTCAGTTGCTGGAGGAAATCCCTCACCAGCCCCCAGGCAATTCGCCGGTGCTGTCCATCTACAACCCAAAGCATCTGGTTCGAGCGCAGCTTCAGGATGAGTTCACCAGGCGAGTCCTGGACAGGAGCCACCGCGATTTCGCGCATTTCATCCCGGATAGACGCGACGATCGGTGCCCACGCGTAATACGGCTGGTCCCCGAGGTCATTCTTGATGGTCAAGACATCGGCGGGAATCTTCCGCTTGGAGTCCTCCCACTTTCTGAGCGTGTAGTTGAGCAGCCCCTTGAAGATGAAGCGCGCCATCTTCTGGGCGTGGGGCACATCCGGCTTGCGCTGGGTGACCGGCCCCTTCAGAGGATCATTCCCTACCATCGACTGGAGCAGGAACGTCCCCAAGTCCATGGTGGTGACCATGGTGTTCGAACCGAGGTTGACCGATCGCTTTGCACGCAACTCGATGAATCGATTGCTTCCCGCGAACTCCAGAACATCGGCCAGGGTCGTTTCGCCCGAGGAAACGGCGTGCATCTTCGGCACTGCGTTAACGTTGTTGTCCGACATTGTGCGCCCCTTTTTAGGCCGCCTGGCCTAGAGTAATAGCTCGCCTGGCGGAATCCTCTTCTCAGCCAGGCAGAGATATAATCCATGAGGGATGTGTCTATGTCAACGCCTGGCGATTGGAATCGTATCAAAGACCATGGTTTTCATGTTGGCCTGGCGGTGTCGGAGGGTTCGCCAGGCGCAAAATCTAGATGCGTCCTATCCTGGAGTACGCTTTGGGACATCTACAAGACATGTGATTTCAATACGTTAGGTGAATTCGGTCCTGACTGAGCCGACCGAACCAGCAGTGTACAGAGGGGTGGGATGATGAAGGCAGGAAGGAGCGCTTCTAGAGGAGCGTCTTCACCAGCCCTGACTCCCGACCCACGAGCTGGTGCCTGCGGGCGGCTTCCGGCAGGCAGTGCAGCTCCATCGGATCGCCTTCTTTGGCGCGGAAAGGCCCCGCGCTCATTGCGCTGGTAGATGCCGCGAACCTCCGGGCCGCCCGGCGGACGGAAGACGCATTCCACCTTCATTAATAAGAGAGCCATCATCGGGTTCGTACTCGGCGCGGAGCACCTTCGCTTTCGCGCGCACCCCCCGCATGTGCAGCCTCTGGGGGAGCGCGTACGGACACGCGATGAACACCCCCCCACACAGCGCAAGCGGTACGCTCACGAAGATCCGCAGATGGATGACGAACGCGATCGTGGAGCCCGAGGCGGTCTCCCTAATAGTCATCCGTCTGGTGCAGCGGCCCGGTGCCCCGCGACTTCGGTCGCGGGGTGGGCTCATCGTAGGTCCGCAGCCTGCCCGAGGGCGTGGGCCTGTGCGGCGCCGGGGCCTTCTTCGAGGGCGCGTTCATCATCACGATGATGGCCAGGGACATGAAGACCACCAGGCCGAACACCCCGGTCAGGACGGCGAACAGCCCCACCTCCGCGTCCACGCGCTGGTGCCGGTGGGGGGTGTCCGGAAGGTAGAGGACCTCCAGGGAGTCACCCTCGGACGCGCGCCGGGCCGCGAACCCGCGCCGGTGCTCCTTGTACTCGCCGCGGACCTCCGAGCCGTCCGGCAGGTGGAAGACGTACTCCACGACGCGGTACTTCCCGTTCATCCAGCTCGTGCGGACGCGGACCGCCTCGCCCCGGGCGTGCTCTCCCCGCTCCCGCAGCTCCAGGGTGAGCTGATGCTGGAGCAGCAGCCGCACCATCATCACCAGGGGCGCCCCGATGAGGAGCACCCCGAGCAGGACCGCGTTCATGGGCATGGCCGTCTCAGGATGACGGGTGGGGTGACCCTGGGGCAACCTGGGGGGACTCCGGCACCACCTTCCCCAACAGCGCCACCAGCCCCAGGAGCGTGAGCAACCCCAGGATGACGCTGAAGAAGAGGGCGAGCCCCAGCGACGTCACCCCCTGGCCCTCCGGGAAGCTGCGGCGCGGATCGCTCAGGCCATACCGCACCTGGACGCGGTCCCCGGGGCGCAGCCGCTTCCACAGCTCCGAGGAGATGTGGCGCCGGTGCTCCTGTCGCGTGCCGCCCTCCGGCGTGAAGGCGTAGACGAGGACGTAGTCACTGTCGTCCGGCGCGGAGAGGAACTCCTTCTTCACCACCGTCCCCTGCGCGTGCAGCCCCTCGCGCAGGATGCCCATGTCCCGCCGGTACGAGCCCCAGGTCAGCACCAGCATGGACGCGCCCAGCACCACGAACGTCGCACCCAGGATCCGCGCCGCGAAGAGAGCCACGCCGTGCCTCCTGCCCGCCCTTTAAGCGGGCACCCGGCGGAGCGAAACGGCAATGCCCTCCGCGCTCCCCCGTAGAGCCAGCGCGTGGGCCCCTCCCTGGCGCCGCATCCGCCGAACCGCCATGCTCCCGCGCGTCCTGCCGGAGGTACGCACCGTGTCCCTGTTCGATGCCGTCGCCGCGGGTGACCGCGCCGCCCTGAGCGCCCAGCTCGACGCGGGCGCGGACCCCAACCCCTTCGACGACGAGGGCCGCACGCCGCTGATGGTGGCCGCGCGCTCGGGCCAGGAGGACCTGGTGCGCGTGCTCCTGGAGGCCGGCGCGGACCCCACGCTGCCGGACTCCGTGGGCGAGACGCCGTTCGTCGTCGCCGCCGCCTACGGCCACCTCCAGGTCTGCGCGCTCCTGTTCCCGCACGCCACCTCGGACGAGAAGGACATGGCGCGCACGCTGCTCAAGAACCAGGGCGTCGAGGAGATCCCCTCCCGCCCCTCGCGCCCCTCCGAGGTCCCGCCCGGCGGCTTCCGCCGCAAGCTCGCCTCCGCGGGCGCCTACGTCACCAGCAAGCTGGGCGACGACGGCGCCACGAAGCGCCTGGAGCGCGTGCTGCGCTCGGAGGGCAACGCCCCCAAGGGCCGCAAGTAGTCTCCAGGGCCCGGAACGGCGAAGGGCCCGGCCGCTCCCACTTTGGGGAGCCACCGGGCCCTCGTCACATCCGCGCCGGACGGAGCGCTACTCCGGCTTGGCGCTCACCACGGGGCTCGGCGCCACCGTGCCGCCCTTGTTGCTCGTCTCCAGGGCGTCGGCGACCAGCTCGGTGATGTCCTTGACCTGGATCTGCTCGCGGCCGGTGTCGTTCTTCGCGTCGTTGAGCATCGTGGAGCAGAACGGGCAGGCCACCGCGACGATGCCCTTGCCGCCCGGCTCCTTGTAGTCGCCCACCATGCCCGGCTTCTTCTTGTCCGCGGCGTCGGGGTAGGGCGTGTTCGGGTCCTCCGCGTGCTTGAGCGTGAGGGCCACCTCGTTGATGCGGTTGTGGTTGATGCGCGTGCCGATGTGCTCCTCCATCCACATCCGGCCGCCACCGGCGCCGCAGCAGAAGCCCTCGCGCTTGCTGCGCTGCATCTCCACCACCTCCAGGCCCGGGATGGCGTTGAGCACCTCACGGGGCGCGTCGTACACGCCGTTGTGCCGGCCCAGGTAGCAGGGGTCGTGGTAGGTCAGCTTCGTTCCGGCGTTCATCACCGAGGACAGCTTGATGCGCTTGTCCTTGAGCAGCTCGTTGATGAGCTGCGTGTGGTTGATGACGCGGTACTCGCCGCCGAACTCCGGGTACTCGTTCTTGATGGTGTTGAAGCAGTGCGGGCACTGCGTGATGACCGCCTTCACGCCCATCGCGTTCCAGGACTCGACGTTCGTCTTGGCCAGCGTCTGGTACAGGTACTCGTTGCCCATGCGGCGCGCGGAGTCGCCGTTGCACATCTCCTGCTTGGACAGCGTCGCGAAGGACACGCCCGCCTCGCGCATGATCTTCACCAGCGCGCGGCTCACCTTCTTCTGCTTGTCGTCGTAGCTGCCCGCGCAGCCCACGAAGAACAGGTACTCGTACTCGCCGCCGTCACCCCAGGTGGGCAGCGCCAGGTCCTCCGCCCACTCGTCGCGCCGGTCCTGGCCGATGCCCCAGGGGTTGCCCTGGCGCTCCATGCCCTCGAACACGCGCTGGATTTCCGGCGGGAACTCCGCCTTCACCTGCACCTGGTAGCGGCGCATGTCGATGAGGCGCGGGACGTTCTCGATGAACACCGGGCAGGCCTGCTCGCACCAGCCGCAGCTCGTGCACGCCCACACCGTCTCCGCCTTCAGCGCGCTGCCGACGATCTCCGGCAGGGGCTCCTTCACGCCGTGGGGGCCGTAGCCCTCCTCCACCCAGCGCTCGTTCTCCCAGATCCAGTGCTTCAGGTCCTGGTTCACGGCCTTGTGCGTGAGCGGCTTGCCCGTGATGTACGTGGGACAGTGCGTCTGGCACCGGCCGCACTCCGTACAGGAGTACAAATCCATGCCGTTCTTCCAGGTGAGGTCCTTCACCGTGGCGGCGCCGAACTCCTCCTTCTCCAGGTTGGGCGTGGGCAGCTTGCCGGTGGAGTGCGTGCGCTGGAAGAAGACGTTGGGCAGGCCCGTGATGATGTGGAAGTGCTTGCCCAGCGGCAGGAAGTTCAGGAACGCCAGGATGATGGTCAGGTGGATGAAGAAGCCGCCCACGCCCAGGGCGTGCGCCGCCGTGGCGCCCAGGGGCATCATCGCCATGCCCGTCAGGCTGGTGACGGGCTCCCACCAGACCATCGCGGACGGCGCCGCCGGCACCTGCGTGGCCCCCATGGGCACCTGCTGCGCGGCGGCGTGCGCGGCCACCATGTGGCTGCCACCGAACATGAACTCGGTGATCATCAGGCCCGCGATGAAGCCCAGGATGAGGTAGGCCTCCCAGGACTGGGACATGCGGTCCGGCTTCACCTTCCAGCGCGTCCACACGAAGTAGGCCACGCCCGCGAGCGCCAGCGCCGCGACGATGTCCTTCACCAGCAGGTAGACCTTGTAGAGGCCCAGCAGCGGCGGCGCCGCGTCCCACGCCGGGTGGGACAGGTCGGTGAGCACGTCCAGCGCGGTGGACGAGAAGCCCATCACGAACAGCATGATGGTGCGCACCGCCAGCACCATGAACGCCGCGTAGATGAAGATGTGGAACAGGCCCGGCGTGAACTCCTCCGGGTCCACCATGCGCTTCTGGCCCAACCCGAAGCGCACCAACTGCGCCACGCGGTAGGGGATGTGGTCCAGCCGGTTCTCCTTCTTCATCGCGAGCAGCACGCCCACGCGGCCGGACATCGTGATGACGAAGAGTGAGACTGCGCCTGCCAGCAGCAGGCCGGTGATGATGGGGTTCATGGAACCTCGGGACCCTCTGGGGCCGCACGACGCAACGCCGGTTGCTGCGACGCGGCAATTCTGGAGTGGTTGTCAACCCTAGCAGGGGTGATTCGCGAATCAAGCACCGTGCGGGGGCCATGTTCCGCAGCGTTCCCTCCACCGCTTCCAGGCCACCCTCCAGGGCGGTCCCCACCCACCGTCCGCCTGGGACCGGGCGTGCGCGAAACCCCCGCGCCTGGCGTGCCGGAAGGCAGCCGGCCGGGCGGGGTGTGACGGACGCTCCATGAACTTTGCTGGCCCCAGGGCTTTACAAAACCGGGGAGTACTCCCAACATGTTCGTAAATCGGTCAAGAAGCGCTTGTAAAGGGACCCGCATGGGGCGGGCCCGGTGACCGACGCAGGGCGTCCAAGGGGACGCGAGCCGTCAAGGGCCGTACACCCCGTGAATGGAGCGCCGAGGAGCCGGACATGAGCCACGACGAGAGCACGTACCTGGACGAGGGGTTGGACGACCTGGAGCTGTCCGCGACGGGTGAAAACGGCCGTTCGGTTCCGCTGGACCCCACGGATGAGCGGCGCTGGGGCCACCTGGACGAAGAGGCCTGGGGCGGCTGGCACGTGGCGGAGTGACGCCCTGCCCCCGCGGCCGGTGGATTGCGCGGGGGCCTCCGTTGAAAGGTCGAAGAACCTGTCGGACTGTCGGACAGGTTTGGGAGCTTGCACTCCCGGACGCTGATGCAGTGCGCTGGACGCCGTGACGCTCCCCGCCCAAGGCCGGGTCGAGCCCCTCGGAGCGGTCCCCGGGAATGACCGGTGGCGGACCCTCAAGATGTAAATTCGTAAAGCGTTGAACGAATCCGCCGGAGTGGGTGATCGCCGGTGCCGGGCGGGGCCTGGGAGCCCGGGGGCTGGTCAGGCCGGACACGTTGCTTTCGCGACCGGAAACCCGACATCCTCCCGGAACAGCGACAGGACTTCCGGGCGGACGCGGGCCCGCGCAGGGGCGTCCGGGGCCAGGAGGTCGTCGCGACGGCAATCGCGTCGAAGAGCGGGATGGGGCCACCCACCATGCGGGAGTGCGGATGAAGCAGACGGCCTGGGCAGTGGAGCGCGACGCGGAGGGCGGCCGTGAAGTGCTGCTGCTGGTGACCCTGGAGGCCGAAGCGGAGACGCCTCGGGCCCCGGTGGCGGTGAACCTGGTCATCGACCGCAGCGCGTCCATGCGGGGCGCGCCGCTGGCGGCGGCGGTGGAGGCGGCCCGCGCGCTGGTGGAGCGGGCGGGGCCCCGGGACTACGTGGGCCTGCTCACCTTCGACGCGGACGCGGAGCAGGTGCTGCCCGTGCGCGCGATGGAGCCGGGCGCGAAGGCGGCGTTCCTCAAGGCGCTCTCCCGCCTGGACTCCGGGGAGGGCACCTCGCTGCACGAGGCCGTGGAGAACGGCGCGGAGGCCGTGCGGCGCGTGCTGGTGCCGGGCGCCCGGCCGCAGTTGCTGATGCTCACGGACGGCGAGCCCTCCGTGGGGCCCACCGCGCTGGGCGAGTTCAAGGTCCTGGGCCAGCGGGTGCACGACTCCGGCGTGGCGCTGCACGCGCTGGGGCTGGGCAAGCACTACCTGCCGGAAATCCTGGAGGCCCTTACCGGCCCGTCCGGCACGGGCTTCACGCACGTGGACGACGCGGAGGGCCTGCCGCTGGCGGTGGGCGCGCTGGGCGCGGAGCTGTTCGGCGAGGTGGTGGCGGACGCGCGCGTGTACGTGCTGCCCACGGGCTTCGCGGACCTGCGCTGCCGGCACCGCTACCCGTCGCGCGTGGAGGGAGACGCGATGAGCGCCGCGCTGGGGGCGGTGTCGCACGCGTTCCCGCGCCGCGTCCTCTTCGCGGGCGTGCTGGAGAAGGGCGACTGGAACCTCACCGTCACCGCTTCATACACGGAGCACGGCGACACCCGGCGGTTGTCCGTGCCGGTGACGCGCCTGCTGCCGGACAGCGACGAGGGCCGCTTCGTGCGCGCGGTGTCCGCGGAGCTGGAGCTCGTGTCCCACGAGGCCGCCGCCTGGAAGGCGCTCTCCCGCCGTCAGCAGGACGCGGCCGAGCGGGCGCTCGAGGGCGCGGACAAGGGGCTCTACAAGCTGGCCCGCCTGGGCTCCGCGGAGGTCCCCGCGCAGCGGCACGTGGACCGCCTGGCGGACCTGCGCCGGGCGGTGGAGCGCCGCGCGGCCCAGCCGTCCGCCCTGGGCGTCCGCCGGGCCCAGTCGGAGGTGTCGCGCATCACCATGAGCCGCATCGGGCCGGCGCTCCCGGCCCCGGCCCATGCGCCGCCCCCGGCCCGCGCGGCCCTGCCCGCCGCCGCGAACGGGGGCGCCCCCCCGGCGGGGACCCTGGACGGCGCGGCGCTGCTGCCCTGGAAGACGGGCAACACGGAGTCGTAACCGCCCGGAGTCCTTGAGCGTATGGGGGATGGCGCGGCGGCCCGGGGTGGCCCCGGCGCCGGGCGTGCGGGCATGCGGAATGCCCGGCTGCCCGGAAGGTTGAGTGCACCCTGTGGGGACGCATCCCAGGTAGCACGGCGTTTCCAGGTGGATTAACGGGAGTCGCATGACGCATCCGTGGAGCAAGAGGTCTGGAAGCCGGCTCGGTGGGCTGGGCGTGGTGGGCGCGCTGCTGTTGGCGACGTGGGCCCAGGCCGCGCTGCCGCCCACCGCCGTGGGCAGCACCGCGCCAGACGAAGGCGACCCGCGCCTGGAGGGCGCGCTGCTCCTGGACGCCACGCAGGTGAAGGCGGGCGGCGACTTCCGCGTAGGCGTGCGCCTCAAGCTGGACCCGGAGTGGCACGTCTACTGGAAGAACCCGGGCGACTCCGGCCTGGCCACGGACGTGTCGTGGGATGTGCCGGGCGTCACGGTGGGTGATTTGCGCTGGCCCTTCCCCAGCACGTTCCGCACGCCGGACGGCTTCATCACCACGCACGGCTACCACGACGAGGTGCTGCTGTTCGCGCCCGCGCACGTGGCGGAGAACGCCTCGGGCACGCTGAACGTGTCGGCGGCGGTGGACGCGCTCGCGTGCAAGGTGCACTGCATCCCCGCGCAGTTGGTGCTGACGCGCACGGTGCCGGTGGGGCCGGAGACGGTGCTGGACCCGGAGTTCGCGCCGCGCTTCGACGCCGCGCAGGCCCAGGTGCCGGCGCCGGTGGGGGCGGAGGGCGCGCCGCGCGTGGCCCTGGCGCTGGACGGCGCGACGCTGACGGCGGGCCAGCCGTTCACCGGCAAGCTCACGGTGACAGGGGCGGACGGCAAGCCGTTCGCGGGCGACGTGGAGGGTGACTTCTTCGTGCCCGGCCGCATCCCGGGCGTGGACAGCGTGGCGCTGACGCGCACGGCGCCGGGCACGTTCGCGCTGAAGGGGCAGGCGTCGTCGGTGGTGCCCAAGGGCGAGCCCCGGCTCACGGGCGCGCTGCGCCTGGGCACGAAGGCCACGGGCTTCACGGCGGTGGATGTCGACACGGCGCTCGCGCCGGTGGTGGCGGTGGCCGGCGCGCCAGCGGGCCCCTCGCCCCTGAAGGTCCCGTCGGTGAAGGACGCGGTGGGCAAGGTTCAGCCCGTGGTGGCGGCGGTTCCCGTCGCGGCCGAGTCGTCCCTGGGGCTGGGCGTCGCGCTGCTGTTCGCGTTCCTGGGCGGCGCGCTGCTCAACCTGATGCCGTGCGTGTTCCCGGTGCTGGCGCTCAAGGCTTACGGCTTCACGCGGATGGTGCAGGAGGAGAAGGGCCGGGTGGCGCCGCACGCGGCGGCGTACGCGGGCGGCATCCTGGCGACGATGCTGCTGCTCGCGGGCGCGGTGCTGGCGGTGCGCGCGGGCGGGGCCAGCGTGGGCTGGGGCTTCCAGTTCCAGGAGCCGCTGTTCGTCGCGGGCGTGAGCGCGGTGCTGGTGGCGTTCGCGCTCAACCTCTTCGGCGTCTACACGCTGGGCGCGGACGGCACGGCGCTGGCGGGCAAGGTGGACCAGAGCCACGGCCTGATGCGCAGCGCGGGCGAGGGCGTGCTCGCGGTGGTGCTGGCGACGCCGTGCTCGGCGCCGCTGTTGGGCACGGCGGTGGGCTTCGCGTTCGCGGCGGGCCCGGCCACGGTGGTGGCGGTGTTCGTGGCGCTGGGGTTGGGCCTGGCGCTGCCCTTCTGTCTGCTGGTGCTGGTGCCGGGGCTGGCGAAGCGGCTGCCCAAGCCGGGCATGTGGATGGAGCGCGGCAAGCAGTTCCTGGGCTTCGCGCTCCTGGGCACGACGGTGTGGCTGGTGTGGGTGATGGGCGGGCTGGCCGGCGTGGACGGCATGGCGCGGCTGCTCGCGTTCCTCATCGCGGTGGGGCTGGTCACGTGGCTGTACGGCCAGTCGCAGGGGCTGGAGGGCGGGCGCCGCGGCGTGACGGTGGCGCTGGCGGCGCTGGTGCTGGTGGGCGCGGGCGCGGTGGCGCTGCGCTTCGAGGAGGCGCAGGCGTCCGTGGAGACGCGCGGCGCGGCGGTGGCGTCGCACGGCGGCGCGCAGGCGTGGGACGAGGCGGCGGTGACGGCGGCGCTGGCGGCGGGGCAGCCGGTGTTCGTGGACTTCACGGCGGACTGGTGCCTCACGTGCAAGTTCAACGAGCGCACCGTGCTGTCGCGCGACGACGTGCGGCAGGCGTTCCTGAAGCACAACGTGGCGTTCTTCGTGGCGGACTGGACGCGGCGGGACGCGCGCATCACCACGAAGCTGGCGGAGCATGGCCGCGCGGGCGTGCCCATGTACCTGGTGTTGAGCCCGGGCGCGCCGGGCAAGCCGGAGGTGCTCAACGAGCTGCTCACCGCGGACAGCGTCATCCAGGCGGTACAGCGCGCGGCGGAGTGCGGGTCTCCGTTGAAGGGTGGCTCGGTGGTGTGTGCCCGGCCTTGAGCTGGGAGTGAAGTGGCGGTAGGGCTGTTCGTTGCGCGGCGTTCAACTCATTGGAGGTTCCGTCATGAAGCAGGTCTTCAAGGCTCTCGCTCTCACCGCGGCTTTCGTGTCCGCACCCGTCTTCGCCGCTGACACCGCGGAGGTGGGCAAGCCCGCTCCGGCGTTCACGCTGAAGGACGAGGCGGGCAAGGCCCACTCGCTGTCCGAGTACAAGGGCAAGGTGGTGGTGCTCGAGTGGACGAACCCGGAGTGCCCGTTCGTGAAGCGGCACTACGAGGCCAAGACGATGCAGAACACGCAGAAGGGCTTCGACGCGAAGAAGGTGGTGTGGCTGACGGTGGACTCGTCCTCCACGCACAACGCGAAGAGCGCGGCGGAGTGGAAGAAGAAGGAGGGCTTCAGCCAGCCGGTGTTGCTGGACACGGACGGCGCGGTGGGCAAGAGCTACGCGGCGAAGACGACGCCGCACATGTACGTCATCGACGGTGAGGGCGTGGTCCGCTACGCGGGCGCCATCGACAACGACCCGCGCGGCAAGGAAACCACCAAGGTGAACTACGTGCAGACGGCGGTGGACGCGCTCCTCAACGGCAAGCAGGTCGCGACCCCGAGCTCCGAGCCGTACGGCTGCTCCGTGAAGTACAAGAGCTGAGCCGCTGTCCGCGCCGTGAGGCTTGAAGGCCCGTGTCCCTGCGAAGGGACGCGGGTTTTTCATTCCGCGTCGCGGTGGGCGTAGTCCGGGCCCAGGCCTTCGATGCGGTAGGCGTTGCCGGGGTAGGTGCGGTTGAGCGTCGTGTCCAGGGTCGACGGGTAGCGCTCCAGGGAGACGTGGCGTTTGACTCGCTTGCGCAGCTTGAGGGCGCCTCGGACCAGGCCTCCCACCCAGGCGGGTGGGGATTCGAACTGGATGGCGGGGAGCAGGCGCGGCGGCACCAGGCTGAGGCTGATGGGGGCCACCAGCGGACGCAGCGGGCGCGGGACCCAGCCGGCGAGGATGTCCACGGTGGATTGGGCCACGCGGTGGCTGGCCTCGTTGGGGATGAACTCGCGCGCCTCGTAGTCGCGGATGAAGGCGTCGTAGGCGGGCTTGTCCTCGGGGAGGTCCTTCAGGCCCATGCGACGGCCGATTTCGCACCAGTAATGGAACCAGGCCTCCTGCTCGTGCTGGGTGAATGGACGCCAGCCGTAGTCCTTCATCCACTGGATGGGGAAGTCGATGAACGTCCACAGCACGAAGAGGAAGTCCTCGTTCGGGATGCGGAAGAAGGAATGGATGTGGTTCATCTGCTCCAGCGAGCGGCGCCCCGCCTCTCCCTCCCAGCCGCACTCCATGAACCGCGCGATGAGCAGCCGCGTGTCGTCGTAGCGCTTCTGGCCCCGCTTGTTGAACTCGCCCGTGCGGTCCAGCAGACGTGAGACGGAGCGGCTGCCGTAGGTGTGGAAGAGGGCGATCTCCGTGGACCGCACGATGTCGAAGGGGAACTCGTAGTTGGTCAGCAGGTGCACGATGCGCTGGCAGTCACGCCGTGCATCCAGGGAGGCGATCTCCCGGCTCACTTCGGGCAGCCGCGCTCGCCAGAAGGGCTTGCGGTAGACGGGGCCGGGTACGCGAGCGGCGGAGGGCTGACCCGCGCCGCTGAAGGGACAGCCGGAGGGGACAGCGTCGGCCGGGTGGGGCATGGCGGGGCGGCTCCGGGATGCGAGGCAGCGGGCCATGCTACCCCGCCAGTGGCCTTGTCGGAGGCGGAGTCGCGCCGGACCTTGTCCTGGAGGGCAGGACATCCAGACAGGAGACGCGACCATGGCCAGCAACAAAGGGCCGCCGGTGAAGGGGCCCGAGCGCACGGACACTCACAGCGCGGAGGAGCTGGAGCGTGAAGCCAGGCACCAGCGTGCGGGCACCGAAAGGGGCGACGTGACGGACGAGGACGTGGGCGAGGACCGCATCCTCCAGAAGGGCATTGGCGGCTACGGCGCGCAGAAGGGCACGGAGCCCGCGAGGGAAGCGCCGCCGCTCAGCGACGACGGCGAACGGTAGCGCCCGCCGGGGGCCTAGGGGGTGTCCCTAATTAAGCCAGAGCATCATGCAGGCCAGATGGAGGACCGCCAGGTAGTTGGTGGCGGTCTTC
>NZ_JAIQDE010000029.1 GCF_020037015.1 Corallococcus sp. AS-1-6
CGCCATGCCCGGAAGCGTCCGCCGCGCGCCGCTACGCCGGCAACCCCTCACGGCACGTCGTTGGCCGGACGGATACGGTGCTCCAGGCCGCGGCCAGCAAGGAAGCGCTGAAGGAGAGGAGGCCGCGAGTGGACTGGGCGGGGTTGCTCAGGAGGACGTTCGACTTCGACAAGTTCGTCTGCGTGAGGTGTGGAGGCAGGCGGCGGGTCTTGGCATATGTGAAGCAGGCCGCAGGGGTGCGAGCGATTTGGGAGCACCTGGGGTTGCCTGCGGCAGGTGCGAGCCTGCCCCCGGCGAGAGGGCCACCCCTGGCTGCGGGGTGTTGAGTCTCAACGTGCGGCTCATGGGCTCCCCGTCAGCGTCCATCACCTCCCGCTCTGCTCCCGCCCGCTACGCCCAAGAGGGCTCCTGTTCTTCCTATGTTCTTCCGCACAGGCCTGGATGAGGGCGGCCCAGTTTCTTGCTGGGCCGATGTCAGGCAGCGGCGCCACGCGCTGCAAGCAGGCGTCGGGAAAGAGTTCGCAGACCATGCTCTTCAAAGTGAAGATGGCCCTTGCTGCTAACGATTCAACCTTGCACTTTCGTTTGGTGCTTCAAATTACAGCAAGCAGTCTCCGCGCCTCTCCGGCAAACCCCTTCAAGGAATCGAATAAGGCAGCTTGGCGTATCGGCATATTGGGATAGCTGTGATAGTGCAGTTTTTCGCTGCACCCCCAACGCAACATGCCGCGCAGCCGGAAAGTACTTGGGCGGCTGACTGTTAATGCCCTCGACGAGAATATTAATAAACTTACACAGAAAGTCGATCAGAAACTTCCCCCTGTATGCAACTGCAGGGGGGTTGGATGTGATATCGGCAACCCAATCGCGTATCGCATCGACATCAACATTGTTAGATTCTCGCCCAAAGCGCTGATCTAAAGTGCTAATTGAGTAATTCTCTGCGCAGTGGGGAAATTGCATGTCGACGAACTCCCAGGCCTGTAGGCTCTGTAACTTCAATACGGAAACTTTCTCCCCTTTTGGTTTTGACTGGGCCTCCTTTTTTCTCTGTTGCTGAAGCCAGCCATTCAACTCCCCTGTTGCGCGATAGAACTCGCCTGCGGCTGTATCGTAAAGACCGAGCGCAACACCCATGGCCGTCTCCCCTTGTGTAAGACCAAACTCACTCTCGAAAATGCGCTCAATTGCTGTGCGGGAGACATACATATTCTCAATGGAGTAGCACGGAGTCACATATAGACGCTCGTCAGAGGCCTCCGGGGGAATGAAGTCCCTGTCAACAAAGAACGCGCTCCTCAGTTTCGCGTATCGCCCCCCATCGGCATTGAGCACCAACTGAAGGAGGTGCACAACGCCATCGCGTCCTCCTACAGCAAAAGAACGACACTTTTCCGGCCTTGCTATGAGGTTGATCCTTATGGAGTAATATTTAAGGTCCTCACCCTCGAAAAAGCAAAACAGGGCATCTGGCTCGGTCGCTACTGCCTTTATAAAATTCCGCCAAGCAACAGCGTAGCTTTCCCGAGCAAACCTCAACTCTCCCGCCCGGTCGCTCACTCGCCCCCCTCCTTAGCCTCTTCGGCATTGGTTCCCGGGAAGGGGCTTACATTCAGTTCGCCGGCGAATTGGTCCAAACTATTTTCAAAGATGAACGGGGAGTGTGTCGCGACAACCAGCAGTCTGCAGCGTCGCGACGCCACGATATCCTCAAGGAGTCGACGCTGCCATTCAATCGAAAGAGACAGTTCGGGCTCATCGAAAATCACTACATATTCATGCTGGGCATCCAGGTATAGTCGTGAGAATATTGAGACAATCTGTTTTTCTCCTGAGGATAGTCGCTCAAGTTCAACAGGGCGCCCCGTTCGCCTCTGGATGATGCCGATGTTTAACTTGCTTTCGTTGTATATTACCTCCTTGTCTTCGAGCAGGTAATAGTTGACGACCCTGACGAATTCCTTGATTGTGTTGTCCTTCTCTCGCTGCTGTTCATACACTTTTCCGAGATTCGAGAGAAAATATACGAGTGGAGAGTACTGTTCTCCGTGTATTCGCCCTGACTTGATTAATTCAAGGATGTGGTTTTTGTGTCGCTCGTCAATGTTTTCCCCTACTCGATCGAGAACAATGCGCAGAGTATCTGCATCTTGAATGCTATCTCGCATGTCTGGGGTGACCTGAATGCCGTCAATTAATTCTGTAAGAATCCGCCCGTTCACTTTTGAATACCACTCAATGGATGAGTCGCGAATCTGCGTCGTAATCCTGTCTATTCGCTGTTGCACATCGCCCATGCCGAATTGAATCAACTGCTCAGCATGGGGCAGGCTCGATTCCAGATAGCCCAGCGTATGGAGGTCTTCCTCAATGCGGCGATATGTTGGAAAATACAAAACCGGATGCGGGTAGAGGGTGCGCAACTCCTGAAGCGGATTTGCGGACACTCCGGACATTCGCGGCCCCATTTCATCTCGCGCAAACTGCCTAAGTCGAAAGGCGAGTTCATCCCGCGCAATCCCTGTTGCCTTGCTTGCTAATATCAGTTGAGGCAGTTCAGCCAGCGCGGAACGGGGGAGTCCTCTTTGGGCAATCTCAAGTAGATTCTGAAAGCCACTCTCGCCAATCGCATCGAAAATGCGAGCAAGCCATCTATACGGACCGCGACTGGCTTCTTCAAGTAGTTCCAGTTGCGCAATAAGTGGATGCTTGAACCTTGAGTATGGGGCCGAGACTTTTTCACCCGAGTCAAACTCAACAATGATCTCTTCAAACTCTAGCCGCCCCAGGCGACTAGTCTTCCCTGTCAGGGCGTTGTAGAGTGCATTGAGAACAGTGGTCTTGCCCGAGCCGTTTGAGTCAATCAGGATTTTGACTTGGCTGTCGATTTCGAGGCAGACATTTCTGTCGCCGTGTAGGCCTCTGATTTTAAATCTCCTCAGTTGCCGGCCTTCTGCTTTTGGAATGCTCATTTTTCTCCCGTGAGTTTGGCAACAATGGCGTATCGACTGAGCTTAGGGTAGGCCCGCAGAATGGTCATCTTCGCATTGGCTCTGCAGCCGGAGTTTGAGCCCCTCGCCCCAAGCTTTGTTGTGACATAGCATGGCGACGACCTTCCGATGGCGTCACCAGCGACTCCTCTGAAGTACGTGCGCGAGTGTACCCACGGTCCGTCGTGGGCGTGAAAGCAGGATCCTGCGCACTTCCTGTACGGAGTAGCGGACGGCGGGCGATAGTGAAGGCCGCGCCGGGCGGAGAGTGCGCGCATGGTCCATCGGCTACTCATCAGGCTGCTCACTTTGGGGTAAGTCCTACAGAGACGGAGATTGTGCCATGGCACATACAGTGTGAGAGCAACCGAGAAGTCCTGGGTCGTACTCGCCACGCGGTTTCGAGTAGGGCGTGCGACGGTGGTGCCTGCGCCTCGGACAAACCTCACGAGGTTCCACGGCGTCTTCGCTCCAGGCGCGCAACCGCGGCCATTTCTGCTCCCCCAAGCAGAAGAGGAGGAGGCGAGCGTGGCGCCCCAGGCAGCGGCCAGCAAGGAGCCGCTGAAGGAGAGGAGGCCGCGAGAGGACTGGGCGGGGTTGCTCAGGAGGACGTTCGACTTCGACATGTTCGTCTGCGTGAGGTGTGGAGGCAGGCTTGAGGGTGTTGGCGTAAGTGAAGGCAGAAGGATGGGTGAGAGCGATTTTGGAGCACCTGGGGTTGCCCACGGTGAGTGCGCACCTGCCCCTGCGCGAGGGCCACCCCAGAGCGGGGTGTTGAAGCTCAACGTGCGGCTCATGGGCTACCCGTCAGCGTCCATCACCTCCCGCTCCGCATCCGCCCGCTACACCCAAGAGGGCTCCTGTCCTTCCCATGCTCCGCAAGACGACGAGGACGAACCAACGCAGGTGCTTGATCCGGGGCGCCACCTCCAGGGGGGCGGCGAAGCTTTCGAGCCCCGGGGCAGAGGGCATGTCAGACCGGTGAGCTGCAATCTCCCCGGCGGAGGCGAGCGGCTGCGCCACGACATGAACGCTTGGAGGCCTGGGACGTGGAAACCCCTGGACGCAGATTCGGAAGCGCCGTGGTCATTGGCGGCAGCATGGCGGGGCTCCTGAGCGCGCGGGTGCTCGCGGACCACTTCGACAAGGTGACGCTGGTGGAGCGGGATGTCCGGGGGGAGGGGCCCGCCGCGCGCAAAGGTGTTCCGCAAGGGCCACACATCCACGTGCTGTTGGACACGGGCCGGCGCATCCTCGACACGTACTTCCCGGACCTGTTCGAGCAACTCCAGGTCCAGGGCGCCGAGCTCATCGACTCGAGTGGAGACCTCGCCTGGCACCACTTCGGGGTGTGGAAGCTGCGCCACACCAGCGGCATCCCCGGGCTGCTGTGCACCCGGCCCCTGCTCGAGTGGAACGTCCTGCGCCGGGTGAAGGCGCGGCCCAACGTCGCGGTGCGCGAGGGCTGCTCCATCGAAGGGCTCATCCGCGACGAGAAGGGCACGGGGCGCATCACGGGCGTCCGGGTCAAGACACCCCAGGGCGAGGAGTCGTGGGAGGCGGACCTCGTCGTGGATGCCAGTGGCCGGGGCTCGCGGATGCCTCAGTGGTTGGAAGCCATCGGCTACGCGCGCCCGGAGGAAGAGCAGGTCATCGTGGACCTTTCCTACACGACGTGCCTGCACGAGCCGCCGCCCCACTTCCAGAAGGAATGGAAGGCGCTCTTCCTCTATCCAAGTCCTCCCAAGGCCTGGCGCGCGGGTTTCATCTCACACGTCGAGGGAGGCCGGTGGCTCGTCACCCTCAATGGCTACTTCGGGGAGCACGCGCCCACCGAGTACCAGGGGTTCCTCGAGTACGCGCGCTCACTGACGCGTCCGGACCTGTACAACTATCTGAAAGAGGCCACGCCGATAGGGCCCATCTCCCAGCACAAGGTGAAGGACTGCCGGTGGCGGCACTACGAGAAGCTGGCCCGCTTTCCCGAGGGGCTGGCCATCCTGGGAGACGCCGCGTGTGCCTTCAACCCCCTCTACGGGCAAGGCATGTCAGTGGCGGGGCTTGGCGCCGAGCTGCTGGACACCTGCCTTCGCGAGCAGGCCGAACGAGGCGAGCTCTCGGGCCTGGCGCAGCGCTTCCGCGAGCGGCTGCCTGAAGTCATCCGGCTCCCGTGGCTGTTGGGCACGGGCATGGACCTGCTGTATCCGCAGGCCGTGGGGAAGCGGCCCTTCGGGCTGGGCTTGCTGCACTGGTACCTCCTGCGGCTGATGGAGCGCACGTCGACCGACGCACACGTCCATCGCCAGTTCTACCGGATCCTGCACCTGCACGCGGGGCTGGAGGCGGTTCTCCAGCCCTCCGTGGCCTTGCCCGTGTTGGGCCATGGCGTCATGTCGCTCCTGCGCCCTCTCGAGCGGCTGGCGAATACCGAGACACGGCCTCCTCCTCTCACGCGTCCAGGCCCTGTCCCGGTCCAGAAGTCCAGGTCGTAGGTGTTCAATGACATCCAGGTTCGACGCCTTGGGCGCGCCGGTTTCTGGAACGGGCAGATGTTGCTGACCGTCGGGGGCGCTGTGAAAGTCGACAGGCGTCAGCCACACGCCTCGCACAACTGATTGAGCAGGGGGACGACACTCCTGGGCTCATGGGGGGCCAGCGCCCAGAGGGAGGGCTGGCACATCTTGCCGTCGCAGATGTGGGCTGCGATGCCTCGGCACTTGCGACAGGTGACGGTGCGACTGGCGGGGTGGTCGCAAATGGCGCACCGCTTGACCCGCGAGGCCGCGTGGAGGGGACGCGGGGGCCGCTTCGAATCCTCCAGCTCCTCCTCGAAGGCCTTCATGCCTTCGCGCACGGCGTCCACCAGATCATACATCCGCAGGGCGCCTCCGAAGATGGCGGTGTCGAAGAGGATGACGGGCGAGAAGCCCTCCTGGAGGAGCAGGTAGTTGAGGAGCAGCATGGTGTTGAGGCGGCCGTTGGCGTCCGCGTAGAAGTGGCCCACGTGGAGCGCTCGGATGACGCGCACGATGGCACGCAGCTTCAGCTCCTGCTTCGCCTCCTTGGCGCTCTGCTGCGCGGCCTGGTCCCGCTCCAGGTAGTAGCGCGCGAAGAGGGCGTTGACCTTGCCCTTCGCCTCCCGGGGTTCGTAGGCGGTGCCCCAGAGCAACTGGCTGCCCCGGCTGCGTGTGAGCAGGCTGGTGGCCCAGTCTCGCTCTACCCAGTGCTCCAGCACGTCGCGGGGCGCGCCCAGGTCCTTCATGATGGTCTTGAAGGTCCCGATGTCGCCATCGTTGCTCAGCTCCAGCAGGCTCTCCCAGTCCACCTCGTGGCCCTGCACGTCGATGGGGAAGTTCGTGTAGTGGCTGAGCTCGTGCGGCACGGGGACGAAGCGCTGGCGGGCGCGTTCGGACACCACGTCGTTGAGCTTGAGCACACCCCTGGTCACGGCGGCGTGCATCTCGTGGTAGCGGTCGAAGTCCACCCGGTCATCGGGCGCGGCCGGGTGCTTGAGCCAGGCGGTGAAGGCCTTGGTCATGGCGTTGTAGAAGCCCGGGGACTGTTGCCGGTCGAAGATCATCGCCTGGTGTGTATTGCTGCTGCCGTGGTGGCGGCCCTCGATGAAGAGCTTCCACCAGCGGTCGCGCGGCAGCTTGAAGACCGCGGAGGAGCCTTCGGCGGAGGCGTTGGGCTCCAGCTTGTCCAGGGCGCAGCGGACCTTGCTCGCGGCGATGACGACGTCGAAGGCGGGCCGCTTCGCGGCGACCGCCTTCTCCAGGAACATCGCGGAAATGACCTTCAGGTCGCTCGTCTTGCGCTGGGCGACGAGCGTGTCCACCCACGTGCTGAAGCCGTCGAGGTCCGTGGTGTCATGGGTCACGTCGGCATCGGGGTCTGGAATCAGCATGCGCAGCCTCGAGGAGGGATGTCGCGGAGCCTGGAAGGTGTAGCCGGATTGTGGGAATCCCTCCACGGCCCATAGCGTCGGGCCCGGTCGCCCAACTCCGCGCGGTCCCGTCTCCAGGAGAACCGATGTCCCGGCGAGTCACCGTTCAACTGATTGACGAGCAATATGAGCCCGTCGCCAACGAGGCGGTCCGCTTCGTGGAGACAGGCCTGACGCTGCGCACGAACGACCAGGGCGAGGCGGTCTTCGAGTACGCCACTCCGACGGCCACGCTGGAGTACCGCTTGCGCTCGGGGGCCGTGGCGACGCACCGGTTGAAGGAGCCGCTCTCCCGGGAGACGACGGTGGTGCTGGGCGTTGAGGCGCTCGTGTACGCGACCCTGTTCCTCGACGCGGACCGCGACGGCACGTTGACCTCGGCGGGGCTCGACCGCTGGGACTGGGGGCCGGGGGAAGGGAAGAAGGGCGCCATCGTCCTGTGCAACCTGGACGCGGACAACGGCAACCCACGGGTCGCGGACAACGCGGATGACGTCATCAACGGCGGGGACGATGAGCAGGAGATCGCCCCCCTGGAGGTCCGCAGGCAGACCCGCTACCGCGCGGAGGTGACGTGCACGCTGTCCCTACAGAAGCCGGGCGACAAGAACCGCTTGCGCATCTTCAACGGACGCACCCGGGGGGCCCGGGCCCTCATCGGTCCGAGCGCCGGCGCGTCGTGCGTGCTCGACCTCCAGAACGCCGTGCTCCGACTGGGGATGGAGGCCGTGCGCTTCGACGAGTCGTTGAAGGAAGAGGACATCGTCTTGCTGCTGACGACGACCTCCCCCGAGGGCACCGTGGTGCAGCGCGCGCGTGTGCGGGTGGCGCCCTGGATGATGCAGCATCACCTGGAGGCCCCCGAAGCCGTCTATGTCATCCAGCTCTCCGGCCAGAACAACACCACCTTCCGCTCGGACCTGAAGGTCATCCTGGAGGGGGTAGGGCTGCCGCTGGAGGAGATTCCTACCGTCCTCGGGGATCGCTGGGGGCAGGACAGCCTGGAGATCGGCTCCTCCAACCTTCCCCGGCGCGGAATGCACGCGATGCTCGGCGCGACGCGAAGGAGTGGGATGATCCAGTATTTCAAGACGCAGGGTCGTGGCGTCGGGATGGGCTACTTCGACTTCCACCACCGGCAAATCAGCCATTCCGCGTCCGACAGCGACATGAACAAGCTGGGCAACCTGGAGGTGACGCCTCCAGTGAGGGACGCACGGGGGCGGGCCTACCCTTGGGGACGCATCTATTACGGCACGGACGTGCGCAACGAGCGCCGCCAGCTCGACCCGAACATCCGCGCGTTCCTCGCGGCCCAGCGGGTGCAGGCCCCCATCGTCATCGACACCAGTTGGCTGGACGTGGGGCACGCGGACGAGCTCCTCTCGTTCGTGCCCGCGGAGGATGGGGGCTGGCTCTTGTGTCTGCCCAGCCCTGAGCTGGCGCTGGACATGCTTCAAGGCGTGATGGAGGTCGCGCCGCAATCCGTGATGCTGGAGGGGCGGAGCATCCAGGGCGTGGAGGGGGAGGGCTTCGATGAGCCCGTCAACACCACCGTCAAGGCGTTCTTCGAGGGGGCGGAAGGCGGGGGGGCTCCGGCGCGGAGGCCGCACGGGATGTCTTCATTATTCTCGGGCCCGCCGCCGCGCATGACCGGGGTGTCCTCCATGCGTCCCATGGGCGGAATGCCCTTTCCGGGCCGGACAGGGGCCCCACCAGGATTCATGATGGGCGAGGGGGCGATGCACGGCTTCTCAGGAGGCATCTCCGAAGCGCCGACGCTCAAGGCGACGCTGCGCTTCAACGAGACCGCTGCCAAGGGCATCCATGGGCTGGTGGAGCAATTGAAGAGCGAAATCGGTCTGACCGAGGAGCGGATCCTCTATCTGCCCATGCTCTACCGGCAGGGGCGGATGAAGGGGGCGACGACCGTGTTCGCGAACATGGTGAACATGCTCGTGCTGGGGCGGACCTGCGTCATGGCGAAGCCGTTTGGCCCCATGCTGGATGGCGCTCAGCGCCTGCAAGGGCCCTACGCGAAGCTTCTGGGGAAGTACAAAATCGAAGCGACGGACGTGCCGATGAACGGCACGTTCGACCTGTTCGAGGTCTACGTCCGGACCCTGTTCCGCCGGAACGGGCTTACCGCGCGCTTCATCGACGACTGGAGCGCGTACCACAACAAGGGGGGTGAGGTGCACTGCGCCACCAACACCCGGCGAGCCCTGACGCTCAAGCGCTGGTGGGAGTACGTGCCGGGCGACACGCATTGACGGCCTCCGCGCTCAATCCGCAGAGGAGCCTGAAAACACCAAGGCCGGAAACCGCTGGGTCTCAGCGGCTTCCGGCCTCGATCCTTCAGTGTCCCCGACGGGATTCGAACCCGTGGAGGAGGGGTACCCTAAACCCGCGACGGCACACGCCTTTCGCTGAATCGTGAGTGAATCCGGGCACTTCGAATCCACGGGGCAGTTCCCGCCAGTCCCGCCTGTTGCCCGGAGTCCCCTCCAGTCTTGGAGACATTTTGGAGACGGCACCGGAGGCGGCGCGCTATCGATGTGAGCCTGCCTTGTCTCATTGCCGCCTGAATCCGGCGAGCGATGATCGTTTGGAGGGCATGAAGCGGCTGCTCGCGAGGCGTTCCTGCCCTGATGCCGCCGAGACTCACACGGGTGAGACGGCTGGACGTCTAGAAGTGCTTGTTGGGTATCAGCCAGTCATCGCTCGGGGAAGCGCCCTGCTTCAGCGCGTTTCCGTAGTACGAGGTCAGGCTCGTCACTGCGAGGTGCAGAGCATACGCCTCGTCGTCCCCCCAGGGGCGGCTTGGGCAGTACTCATCGCCCATGCCGGGGGTCTTGATGTAATGACTTTGCTCCCACCAAACCCCCTTCCCGCCTACGCTTTCATACAGTCGAATGGTGATCCGGGGGGTAAGCGTACCAAGCTGAAATTCATACTGGCTGAGCAGCTTGCGAGTCTGGGAGAGGTACTTGTCTTCGAGTGCCGTTTCGATTGTCCATGGCATAATTTTATCTTATCTTTCTTTCTCCCCTCATAAGGGCGAGGGGACTGTGCTGACGACCCGGATCAAGCGATCCTGACTTGCGTTGCCCCCGCAGGCGCTCGCGGGGGCAAGGAGCCCATGGTTGGTGCTACTGGGGTGGGATAGGCCCCTCAAACTCCAGGAAGATCTCCATGGCAGTTTCCTCAATGCCCTGCGTCACTTCGATCATATTGACGACCCTGTAGGTGCCCGAGCCTCGAAGCAGAAGGCGGGTGTTCTCAGGGTCGCGGACGAAGTTCCTGTCCGCGATCTGGGCTCTGGTTCGGACCAGACTGTAGGTTCCTGGTCCTTGCCACGCATGGATTCGGGCTCTGATCTCTCGGCTCCGCAACTCGATGGGCTCCAACCGGTAGTGGGGGTTGAGGGGGGCACAGTGGGATGTGGCGGGAGCGGGGGCGCCTCATCAAGGTGCTGCAACACCACCGCTGTACTACGCTGTGTGTGGAGGCATGATGCGCGACCACGCTTGGTTCGAGATGAGGGACATCCGGAAGCGCTGGCTCTCTAAATTGGTGTGGATTCCGCTGCGCGCATACGAGGAGAGCCGTACCGGCGAGCACGGGCACGTCGGCTGTGAAGAGGAGGTCTTCGCCTTGGGCTCGGTGGCAGTTCCCACCAAGCACCGTCAAAGGGCTGAGGCGCTCGATTGGTCGGACATCGCCCTCGGCCACACACAGCGCTCTCTTGTGCTTGCAGCCGGATACAAGCCCGCCGACGTATTCCAGGAACCGGAGGGGGTCGACCTAGGCATCGACCTGGTCTTGGACCAGGGGTTCGACGGTGCCGAGAAGCACGTGTGGCACCTCCACCAGGACCTTGTCATCGCCCTCGGTCTCCTGCGCGAGGGGGACAACTGGGTGTGCCCTCAGGAGGGCTACAACGAGGTTGCACACCTGAAGCGGAGCGCGTCAGGAGCGCCGGTGCGGCTTGAGATTCGTGCGGAGCACCTCGGCGACTATCTGGCGGCACGCGACATGGCCCTTTGGGTGGCGACGTACCGCATTCGGAGCACCGTCGTGGAGGACGCAAGCCACATCCCGTGGCACTCAGAGGATCTGCGGGAAACGGCGGGTGGGGACAGGTTCGAGGCGCGCGTTCGCGCAATCCATGAAGGCGGCTCCTTGTTCGGGGCGACGACGGCCGTCTTCCACATGGGGCGGACGGACGTCGATGCGGAAGAGGACGTGCCGGTTCTTGGCGTCCCCGACGCATCGAGCATTCGGACGCGCTCGTGGAGTGTGAAGTCTCGGCGGCGCAAGGTCTTCGACGTCTCGGGCGAACTCTGGCGCACGGAGTGGTTCGAACCTGCGGCAGCGAGCCCTCGCGTCCGGGGCGACAAGGTCCCATCGGCGTGCTTCTTCATCACAGACCCGTCGGGGAGGCGGACGCCCGCCGACGACCTCCGGAACCGGAACGACGAGGAGAGTCGGTGGTTATGGTTCCGGCCGGCTGTCATCGGAGAACTCGCACAGCGCCGTGGTGGCTCGTTGCGGTGGTACACGCGCGACACAGGGGAGGTCGCCCCCGTCCACGGTTACGGCATCCACTTCGGAGTGAACCAGAAGGAGTTGATCAACGCCTACGCGCCCGACATCGCCCGTCTCCCGGAGTGGCAGAAGGTCATTTGGATGGGGTTCAACATTGCTCCGGACGGGAAGGTGAGCGAGGAGTTGCTCGACTCGCAGATGCGAGCGGAGCCCGCCGAGACGAGTGCGCCGGAGGAGCGGTTCGCGATGGCGCTCACTCGTCTTGACGCGGCTTGCAGGGTCCGCTGGAAGGCCCCGCTGTTGCGGCAGCATCCCCAAGCCCCAAGCATCCTTCTCGCAATTCACCGGTTTCGCGCCCTGAACCCCGAAGGGTTGCTGGCCCTCGCCAAGGACATCGCGCGGCTGACGGCGGATAGCATTGATGTTGGCCCCTTGCAGGCGCTGGTCCCCTTAGCGAAGGGAGAGAAGCGCAGTTCCATCAAGTCTCTGGAGCGTGCTCTCGCTACCATTGTTCCGCCCGAGGAAGCGAGGCGCCTGACGAGTCCGCTCGTAGGCGTATACGAGCTTCGGCTGGGCGATGCCCACCTGCCGGCCGCCGACATGAACAACTCCTTTACGCTGGCAGGCATTGACCCTTCGGTCTCCACCATCCGTCAGGCCATGCAGATGATGGAGACGATCGCGAAGACCTTCGACGCGATGTCGGACGTGCTCGCGAAAAGCACGCTGGCGCCTGCGTAAGGCGCTGAGCCAAGGCCGCTCGCTGGGGGAGGAGCATCTGCGGCTGCGCTGCGTCTCGAACAGGAAAATCTCCTGGCCCTGGCGGGATAAGGGCAGAGGAGAAGGCTTCGTCCCCGTACCTGTCACGGTGCGGGCGAGGCGTGATCAGTCGGGCGGGAAGGGGGTGAACGCCATGCTGAGCGCCGTGAGGAAGCTGCTGGCCTCGACACTCACCCGAAAGATGATGGCGGCCGTTGTCTTCGCGCTGGCCGAGCATCTTCGGGAACGGGTGAGGCGCGGGCAGTAGTGCCCGGAGAGGAGCCCGGCTGCGGATGGAGCTGGGCTCTTCTCGCCCTTGGAGAAGGTCGCATCGTCGAGGTGCGGCTACGTCACTCACCCCAGGGGGGAATTTCACGATGACCAAGGCCATCAGCCTCACCGCCGAGCTGGCTGAGGTGAGGTGCGCCATTGAGGGGGCGCGCTTCATCGCGGATGCACTGGCCACGCACTCGCTGGACAGCCGAGAGCAGGAGCTACAAGCGCCCGTCTCCATCACCGCCATCCTCGTGCTGGCGGCCGCTCGGCCTCCAGCACCTTTCTTCAGCTAATTAGGGACACCCCCTAGGGTTCGCGGCCCGAACGGCCGTCTTCCTCGGCGGCCTGCCCCGCCTTCAACGAGGATCGCCGCGCCCATCCGGGCGTACGAGGAGGCGAACGCAAGATGAGCACCGCCCGTACATCCAAAGGCCCCTCACCCACCAAGCCGCTGAAGCGCATCAAGGACGAGAACGAGGCCAGGAGCTACTTGCTGCGGCGGGTGAAGGGGAAGGATGGGATGGAACAGCGCACCGAGGAGCAGTTCGTTGAACTCCTCAGGTACACGGACACGGCCGCAGCGCTGGCCTCTACCACCAGCGCGCTCTACCCCGTGCTCAACTGGTTGATGTCGGGGGCGATCCTGAGCACCAGGGTCCCCGAGCAGGCCCTGAACGACTACGCCATGCCGCCCCAGCCACTTCCCGAGGAGCTTCAACGCCTGGCCCCGTACCTCCACGCCTCCAAGCAGGTCCTGGATAAGCTCCATGCCTTGATGCGCGCAGTGGAAGAGCTGGCCTGGAGCTTCATCGCCCTGCGTCACGTCTGCGAGGAACTGGGCATCGACCGACAGCTCCTTCGAGGATGGACAGGGGAGCACCAGGTGCTCGCAGCCATTGCGCAGCTCGCGGAGAAGAAACTGGAACTGAAGCCGAAGCTGGGGCCCAAGGACCTGGAGGTCCTGGTGCAGTTCGCGGGGCTGCGTCCAGCGAGCATCGACTTTATGACCGAGCCCAAGGGGCTCGACCTGCGACGCGAGGCGTGGAGCGTCGAGCTGAAGAAAGTGCGCAAGGCCTTTCTCTCGCGACTCCGGAGCTTCCTCGCCGGGAAAACATCTGGCTCTGGCCTGGAGGTCCACGACCCGAAGCGACACCGTGTACACCGTAACCGCCCCGTGAAGACGACGAAACGGCGTAGGCGGGCAGCCTCCAAGTAGGTAGGGGCGGTGCCGACTTCAAGCAGCCCGGAACCCATCGGCCAATTAGAGTCCTCACCGGCCCGGGACCACCCCGCACTCCGTCACATCCGCGCCCATCGGCCAACAAGAGGCTTCACCGGCGTTCTCGGCTACGTGACGGCGCACGTTTCCATCGGCAACCGCAGAGAGACAGTAACCAGCAGCCATCAGGAGGTCAGCGGGGAGCAGGTCATCTACAGGACCAACTCGACTCCCCTCAGCCCACTCCCTCACCTTTGTTGTTGGTCTCCACTACCTTCACCGCTTTGCTGGTTGCCCAATCCTTCAGGCGGCTCTTAATCATGTGGCAATTTCCGCAGAGAAAACGAAATGTCGAGAGGGGCACCTTCCGTCCTTCGACATGGTCGAGGTGCCAGCACCGCACGTCCGGGAACCCACAGTCTTCGCACCGGTACCGTGCGCGCCTTGCTGCGTGCAGAGCGTTCTTCCCATAGTTTTTGCGCTCCGACCCATTGGTCCGCGTATAGAGCTGCCGAGCGACAAGCCGTTCGCGCGCCTCAAGATGAGGCTCTGCCGCTTTCAGGCGAGCCCGCGGGAGATTCGTGGGGCCCTGGGTTTCGTAGAGGTAGCACAGCGCCGTCTTGAGACTGCCCTGCACCGCAGATGGTGCGGCCTCAACACGGCCCTTGATGAACGACGGGTTGTCGAACCGCTCAGATGGAATCACGAACTCATCAGGTACCTCGATTCGATGCTCCACGGCTCTCCTCCTGGGGCAATACCGGGCTTCCAGCGGTTGAAGTGCTCTGCGCCTCGCCCTCTTGCCACAGCTCAGTCTGAGGGCGGCAGCGAAGATGGCCCAGGAGCACATTCGTCAGCGATGAAGATCTCCTCCGGCTGCCGCTCATCCAGCAACACCGCCACCATGAGCCTCGTCTTCATGAGGTTCTGATGCAGGACGGGATTCATTCCAGCAGTGACGATGGGAGGCCGCTGTGTCCAGCGTAGAGGCCGGGCTGCGTGACCTCATCCGCACCCTGGTGCGCGAGGAGCTGGTGGCGCTCAACGGGGATGCAGCTCACCGCGAGCTGGTGCAGGCGGGGCCTCCCGGGAGTACCAGCCCGGACGGCCAGCCTCCGCTCGACAAGGCCATCTACACCGCCGAGGAGGTGTCCCGCCTTCTCGGGTGCAGCCTCAAGGCCGTGTATGCGAAGGCCTCGCGCGGCCAGCTTCCAGGCGTCTTCCGCGTGGGCCGCTCGCTGCGATTCCGTGGGCGCGAGTTGTTACCGTTCATTCTCGAAGGGCGTGTGCCGTCGCCGAGGAGGTCTCGGTGATGAGCGTGAAGGTCAGGGAGTACAAGAAGCGCGGCAAGAGCGGATGGGAGGTGGACATCATGTTCAAGTGGCCCGATGGCGAGCTGTACCGTGAGCGCGTGAAGGCTCCGGTGGGCTCCAAGTCGGGCGCGAAGGTGTGGGGCGAGCGGCGGCAGGCGGAACTGCTCACTCGCGGTAAGCAGGTCAAGGAGGAGATGAAGACGAAGCGGGAGGTCCCCACGGTGGAGGAGTTCTTCCCCCGGTTCATCGAGGGCTACGCGAAGGCCAACCGGCAGAAGCCGTCCGGGGTGGACAGCAAGGAGTCGCATTTCCGCAACCACCTGCTGCCCCGGTTCGGGACGAAGCGGCTGGACGCCCTCGCTGACGAGGACGTGCAGAAGCTCAAGGCGGCTCTCCAGGACCGCAGCGTGAAGACGGTGAACAACTGCCTCTCCACGCTCTCGACGATGTTGAAGGTCGCGGTGAAGTGGAAGGTCATCGAGCGGATGCCGGTGGAGGTCGAGCACCTCAAGGCGGCGGACAGCACCGTCGATTTCTACGAGGTGGAGGATTATGAGCGACTGGTACAAGCCGCCGAGAAGCTCGGCCCGGCGCAGCAGCTCGCAGTACTGCTCGGCGGTGACGCGGGCCTGCGCATGGGGGAGATGATCGCGCTGGAGTGGAGCGACGTGGACCTCAAGCGCGGGCTACTCAAGGTGCAGCGCTCAGACTGGAAGGGGCACGTCAATCTCCCCAAGGGCGGGCGGCCCCGTGAGGTGCCGCTGACACGCGCCCTGGCGTCGGCGCTCGTGCGTGCCCGTCACCTCCGAGGTGAGCGGGTGCTCTACCGCGAGGATGGGACGCCGGTGTCCCAGCAGACGGTGCGGAGCTGGATGTCCGCAGCGCAGAAGCGGGCCGGGCTCAAGGTGACGGGGGCGCTCCACATCCTCCGCCACACCTTCTGTAGCCACCTGGCCATGCGGGGCGTGCCTCCTCTCTCGATCAAGGAGCTGGCAGGCCACCGCAGCCTCCGCACCACCATGCGGTACATGCACCTGGGGAAGGGGGAGAAGCACCTCGCTATCCAGATGCTGGAGGAGGGGCGGGATGCGTCTCCGGCTTGGAGACATTGTGGAGACGAGAAGGAGCCAGAAAGCACCAGGGCCGGAAACCGCTGAAGTTTCAGCAGCTTCCGGCCCCAGTTACAGTGTCCCCGACGGGATTCGAACCCGTGTTACCGGCTTGAAAGGCCAGCGTCCTGGGCCTCTAGACGACGGGGACGTCGTCACTGCTTGAGTCGCGGGGGGCTCGAACCCCCGACCCTCGGCTTAAAAGGCCGGTGCTCTACCAGCTGAGCTAGCGACTCGCTATTCTTTTTTGCACCGGCTGCGGATCCGCCAGCGGCCCCGCGAGGCGCTTCCTACCAGCAGCGCCCGGGGAGTTCCACTGGCGATCGCAGTCGCCCCTTCCTGACACCGTCCGTCCTGGCCCTGGTGAACATCCGCCCCCAGCGCCCCTCCGCCCGTCAGGGCTCGGCGCTATACAAGGGGCATGTCCCAGGAAGTCTCCGAACCGCCCGACGACAGCCCCGAGGACGAAGAGGCAGGGGAGCAGGCCCCGTTCCGCCGCTACCTCACCCGCACGGGCGCCGAGCGCATGCACCGCGAACTGCTCCAGCTCCTCAACGAGGCCCGCCCCAAGGTCACCGCCGAGGTCTCCGCCGCCGCCGCACAGGGCGACCGTTCAGAAAACGCCGAATACATCTACGGCAAGAAGCGCCTGAGGGAGATCGACCGGCGCATCCGCTTCCTCTCGAAGCGTCTGGATACCGCCACCATCGTCACCCCCTCGGAACAGGGGGATCGCTCGAAAGTCTACTTCGGCGCCACCGTCACCCTGGAGGACGAGGCCGGAAGCCGCAGCACGTACCAGATTGTCGGTTCGGACGAGATCGACGCCTCCGGAGGCCGCATCAGCGTCGAGTCACCCATGGGCCGCGCGCTCCTTCGCAAGGCCCTGGGCGACACCGTGGAGGTGCGGCGCCCACGGGGTGAGATTGAACTCACCCTGGTGGACATCCGCTACGACTAGGACGCCCCCATGCCCCGGACACCCGAGCTCAGCGCCCATGCCCGCCGCACCTATTCGCGCCTGAACAGCGCGGACCTGGCCGCGTCCGCGGAGGAGTCCCTGTCCCTGGATGACCTGGGCCTGGAGGCCGGTGGCGACCGCGTGAGCCTGGCGTTCGGCACCTACAGCCGCGAGGGCCTGGAGCACGCCCTCCAGGCCTACGGCTTCGCGCAGCGCCTGGAAGAGCGCGTGGGCCCTGTCGAGCTGCGCCTGTCCTGCCAGGACCCGTTCCAGCCGCGCATCACCGTCCTGAGCCGCCGCTACCACTCGCCCGTCGTGGACCTGTCCCTGCGCCAGGCCGCGGGCGCGGAGGTCGGCTTCACCCGCACAGCGGCGGAGGCCCGGCTGCTCTTCGTGGACAGCCTCCTGCTGCAACACCCGGGGCGCCCCTTCGACTGGAACCGCCCGCCGCTCCCCGGACAGCTCCACCCCGGACTCTCCCTGTCGCGCGACCTGCTGGAGCTGCTGCACCTCATGGCCCGCCGCATCGGCGCGGAGGGCGTGGCGCTGATGCCCGCGACCTTCTCCGCCGCTTGCGTCTACGAGCGGAGCTTCACCTTCGCGGACGGCGCCGCGCAGGGGCACTTCAGCGCCCTTCGCCGCGCGGGCCGCGGCTGGCCCCGCTGGCTCCTGGCGTGGGCGGTGGAGCTGGGCTGCATGCGCGACGCCCAG
This sequence comes from Corallococcus sp. AS-1-6, assembly GCF_020037015.1. GTDB lineage: Bacteria > Myxococcota > Myxococcia > Myxococcales > Myxococcaceae > Corallococcus. The sequence continues at coordinate 17,836 of NZ_JAIQDE010000029.1, forward strand.
GGACAGCCGGCCCTCTTCACGCCCAAGCCGATGATCAGCCCCCTGTCCCGGCGGGTGGCCCGTCGGCTCGACACGCGCGGCTGGCAGCGCGCATGGCGCTTCCACTCGAAGCAGGTCCTGTCGCTGGACGAAGAGTCGCTCCAGGCGCGCTTCCCCTGGGCCCGCATGCCCCCCGGCCCTCCGCCGGAGAGGGTGGTGGAGGTCCTGGGGTATGATCCGCTGGCGCCCGCGTCGCCGTACCAGGACGCCTGCGAGCCCGCGCCCGCTCCGCTGCGCACGGCCGCGACCTCCTGAGGGCCCGCTGTAGCGCCCTGTTCCCCTCGCCGGAACGGCCGTGCTGTTTCGGACGGACCTTCGCGCTTTCAGACGGGAATGCGGCTGGTGGCCCCTCGTTCGGTGCCTATATTGAGCGGCGTTGGTCCTCCATGGTCGTCGCTCGCCGTCAGCAATCGCACCCGAACCAGGTCAGGTCGCGAAGCCCTCGATGCGAAAGAACTTCATCCTCGACACGAACGTCCTCCTCCATGACCCCCGCAGCATCTACGGGTTCAAGGACAACAACGTCATCATCCCCATCTACGTCATCGAGGAGATCGATCAGTTCAAGCGCGATCTCTCCGAGCTGGGGCGCAACGCGCGGCTGGTGGCGCGCTACCTGGACTCCTTCCGCGCCGAGGGCTCCTTGAAGGAGGGCGTCCCGCTGCCGCACGGCGGGATGCTCCGCGTGGCCTTCACCGACCGTTCGCTGCCGTCCTCCATGGCGGACGGCAACCTGGTGGACAACCGCATCCTCGCGGTGGCCCTGGACATGATGGAGACCGAGCCGGAGACCCAGGCCGTCTTCATCACCAAGGACACCAACCTGCGCATCCGCGCCGACGCCCTGGGCCTGTCCGCCCAGGACTTCGACACCGAGCGCGTGGAGATCACCGACCTCTACACCGGCTTCACGGAGCTGCTCGTCCCCACGGAGATGGTGGATCAGCTCTACAAGCCCGGCGGTGAGGTGGAGGTGCCCGCCCAGGACCGGCTCTTCCCCAACCAGTTGGTGCTGCTCAAGGACGAGCTGAACCCGTCCCACACCGCCATGGCCCGCTTCAACGGCGCCAAGGCGCGGCTCGTGCCGCTCGCGCGCAACAGCAAGGAAGGCACCTGGGGCATCCGGCCGCGCAACATGGAGCAGGCCTTCTGCCTGGACCTGCTGCTCAATGACGACATCAAGCTCGTGACGATCGTCGGCAAGGCGGGCACGGGCAAGACGCTGCTCGCCATCGCCGCGGGCCTGCAGAAGGTGACGGAGGAGGGGCTGTACCACAAGCTGCTGGTCAGCCGTCCCATCTTCCCCCTGGGCCGGGACATCGGCTACCTGCCCGGCAGCGTCGAGGAGAAGCTCAACCCCTGGATGCAGCCCATCTTCGACAACGTCGAGTTCCTCATGAACCTGAGCCGCGCGGACAAGAAGGCCGGGCGCGGCCACCATGAGCTCATCGACCTGGGGCTGATGGAGATCGAACCGCTCACGTACATCCGCGGGCGCAGCATCCCCAACCAGTTCATCATCGTGGACGAGGCGCAGAACCTCACCCCGCACGAGGTGAAGACCATCCTCACCCGCGTGGGCGACAACACGAAGATCATCCTCACCGGCGACCCGTTCCAGATCGACAACCCGTACGTGGACTCCACGAACAACGGGCTCGTCCACGTGGTCAACCGCTTCAAGAACGAGAAGATCGCCGGCCACATCACCATGGCCAAGGGCGAGCGCAGCATGCTGGCCGAGTTGGCGGCCAACCTGCTGTAGAGCGCCGAAGGCCCTCGCCTGATAGAGACGTGTCATGACCCAGGACGGCACCGACAAGCCCGACACCCCCGCCGAGGAGAAGAAGCCCCTCGTCGAGTACCCCTCCGTCTACGAGTACAAGGTGATGGGCAAGGCGACGGTCGAGGAGACGCCCGGCTTCGAGGAGCACGTGCGCTCGATCTTCCGGCGGAAGCTCGGCTCGGAGGTCTCCCCGGACTCCATCCACGTGCAGCACAGCCGCAAGGGGAAGTTCGTGTCCCTGAGCGTGTCCGTGCTGCTCCTGTCCGAGGAGCAGCGCCGGGCCATCTACGCCGAGCTGCACCAGGATCCGCGCATCGTCTACTACCTGTGAGGCAGGCGGTGCGCGGGCGGATGCCCCAGGGTGCCCGGAGGCCGCCGGCGGCTGGAAGTCCGGCCGGGGTGCGTATATGAGGGTGGAATGAGTCCCGCCGAGCACTTCCCGCTGTACCACCCGCCGGGGGCGCAGCGCGCGTTCGGATCAGACGACGCCACGCGCCGCTTCGCCAAGGTGGCCCAGTTGGAGCAGGGCTCCCGCGTGCTGGTGCTCGGCTGTGGTCCGGAGGGCCACGCCGCCGTGCTGCTGGCCCAGGAGCTCAAGTGCTCCGTGGTGGCCGTGGACACGGACGAGGCCCTGGTGTCTCCCATCCGCGAGCGCGTGCGCACCCAGGGCCTGGCGGACCGCATTGAAGTGCGCCGCGTGGCGCCGGACGCGCTGGGCATGCTGGACGGCCCCTTCCACGGCATCCTCGTGCCGGGGCGCGTGCAGTACCCGCTGGACGTGGCGCTGCGCACGTTCCGCCCGCTGTTGGGCAAGCGCGGCCGCGTGGGCTTCACCTTCCCGGCGCGCGTGGGCCGCTTCACGCCCAAGCCCGTGCTGGACTTCTGGGAGAAGCGCCTGGGCGCGCCGCTGCTGTTGCCGCGCGAGCTGCTCCAGGCGCTGGAGAACGCCGGCTTCGAGCCGGAGTCCGTGGAGTCACTGCACGACACGGAGCTGGACGCGCTCTACAAGGACATGGAAGCGCACCTGCCGGAAGGCGCCGCGCCGGAGAGCGCCACCTTCCGCGAGGAGCTGGCCCTGCACCGCGAGCACAACCAGAAGCCGGGCGTCAGCTACGCGTTCGCCGTGGGCCGCCGCAAGGAGCCGGGCGAGAAGCCCCCGGCGTCGCGCGACCGCGGCTGAAGTCCGCTGGAGTCTTGATGCGTGGGGGAGGGCCCGGGATGCCTGGGCCCTTCAACCGCCAGGGGACTACTGCACGCCGTTGAAGTCGAGCAGCTCGATGGACTCGGGCGCCACGGACAGGGTGACCTGCTCGCGGTAGCCGGCCGCGTCGCCGCCGACCTGGAAGGGCATGGGGCGCGCGAAGCGGATGGTGACCTCGCGGGCGTGGAAGTCGTGCAGGCCTTCCGGCGCCCAGCGGCCGTTCCAGAGGCGGGGCAGGTTGGCCAGCACCTGCGTGGGCGACACCTGGCCCAGGCGCAACTGCAGGAAGCCCCGGCGGTCATTCGCGTGGGGGAACATGCGGAAGCCGTAGCCGTAGAAGGGCATGGTGCCCGCGGCGGCCATCATCAGCTTGCCCCGGAAGAGCACCGCGCCCGGCGCCAGCGGCGCGCCCACCGTCTGGCCCTCCGCGCCCAGGCGGTAGGCCTCCGACGCACCGTTGACGACCTCGCACTCCACCAGCACGGAGCTGGTGAGGTAGTGCGGCACCGTCTTGAAGGCCACCGCGGAGAAGTAGCCGCCACCGCCGGACATGACCCGCTTGAACATGCCCTTGCCCAGCGACTCCTTCACGGAGATGTAGTCGTTGAGCACCTTGCCGTCCACGCCCAGGCCCGCGAAGGGCGCGCGCTGGCCGTCCACCTGCACCAGGTCCATGGTGCGCACGCTGGGGAACTCCGCCGCGCGGGCGCGCACCACGTCGTTGAGGATGCCGTCGCCCCGGGTGCTGGAGGCGTTGACGAACGCCGCGATGCCGTTGCCCGTGCCCAGCTTGAGGATGCCGAAGCGCGGCGCGGCCTGGCCGGCGAACTTCCCGCGCGGGCCCACCTGCTGCAGCACCTCGTTGACGAAGCCCATGAAGGTGCCGTCGCCGCCGCCGGTGAAGACGGTGGGGTAGCCCCGCTCCAGCACCGTCTGCGCGATGCGCCGCGCGTCCAGCGGCGAGCGCGACAGGAACAGGTCCTCCTCCGGCACCACGTGCGACAGCAGCTTGACGACCCGGGCGTCCACCTTGCGGGCGTTCGCGTTCAGCAGCACCGCGACCTTCGGTTCGGCGGACGGGAGCGCCGCGGGGGAGCGGCGGAAGTCCGTGGAACGCAGGGGCTGAACCAGCATGGACGACTCCAGAGGGGCGGGGAGCGGTATGACAGCGATGACGCGGTTCAGACTGTGCACTTTTCTCGCCAACCCCTGACGCGGGGTGTCAGGGCGGCGGGTTGAAGTGATTCCGAGGGGTTGAACGGTCCGCTGGTGTCCAAAATGCCCGCCCGGTTGCTACCGCGGGGTGACGGCGGTGTAGAGCGCGTTACGCACCCGTGGCGTCCGGATGGCGTTCCGGTGACGCGGGGGCGGCCGGGCCTGCGCACTGCGCTACGCAGCAGCCGTCATCACCTTTGCGCTGGGTGCCCGGGCCTACGGGGAAACCCGCCCTCGCGTTTGACAGGCCGGGGGGGGTGGTTACGTTGGGCTTACATCGGGATTTCGCAGGAAAAACGCAGTCTTTTCCAGAGGATGGGAACCGTGGGCAAGATTATCGGAATCGACCTGGGCACCACGAACAGCGTGGTGGCGATCATGGAGGGTCGCGAGCCCAAGGTCATCGTCAACGAAGAGGGAGCTCCCACCACGCCTTCGGTCGTCGCGTTCACGAAGGATGGGGAGCGCCTGGTCGGTCAGGTGGCGAAGCGCCAGGCCATCACCAACCCGGAGCAGACCGTCTACTCGGTGAAGCGCTTCATGGGCCGCCGTTTCGAGGAGACGACCGAGGAGGCGAAGCTCGTCCCCTACAAGGTGGGCCGGGGCCCCAACGGCGACGCGCGCGTGGACATCGCCGGCAAGCAGTACAGCGCGCCGGAGATCAGCGCGCAGGTGCTGCTGAAGCTCAAGCGCGCCGCGGAGAACTACCTGGGTGAGAAGGTGACGGAGGCGGTCATCACCGTCCCGGCGTACTTCAACGACGCCCAGCGCCAGGCCACCAAGGACGCCGGTGAGATCGCCGGACTGAACGTGCGCCGCATCGTGAACGAGCCCACCGCGGCCGCGCTCGCGTACGGCATGGACAAGAAGAAGGATGAGAAGATCGCCGTCTACGACTTCGGCGGCGGCACCTTCGACGTGTCCATCCTGGAGGTGGGCGAGAGCGTCGTGGACGTGCTCGCGACCAACGGCGACACGCACCTGGGCGGCGACAACATCGACCTGGAGATCATGAACTGGCTGATCAGCGAGTTCAAGAAGGACACCGGGCTCGACGTCAGCAAGGACAAGATGGTCATCCAGCGCCTGAAGGAGGCGGCGGAGAAGGCCAAGATCGAGCTGTCCAGCGCGACGCAGACGGAGATCAACCTGCCGTTCCTCACGGCGGACGCGTCCGGTCCGAAGCACCTGAACGTGAAGCTCACGCGCGCCAAGTTCGAGCAGATGATTGGCCCGCTGGTGGAGCGTTCGCTGGAGCCGTGCCGCAAGTGCCTGAAGGACGCGGGGTTGGACCCCAAGGACCTCAACGAGGTCGTGCTGGTGGGCGGCACCACGCGCATCCCCATGGTGCAGGAGGCCGTGAAGCGGCTGTTCGGCAAGGAGCCCAACCGCTCCGTGAACCCGGACGAGGTCGTGGCGGTGGGCGCCGCGGTGCAGGCGGGCGTGCTCTCCGGCGAGGTGAAGGACATCCTCCTGCTGGACGTGACGCCGCTGTCGCTGGGCGTGGAGACGCTGGGCGGCGTGATGACGAAGCTCATCGAGCGCAACACCACCATCCCCACGCGCAAGTCGGAGACCTTCTCCACGGCGGCGGACGGCCAGACGCAGGTGGAGATCCACGTGCTGCAGGGTGAGCGCGAGATGGCGGGTGACAACCGCAGCCTCGGCCGCTTCCACCTGACCGGAATGCCCCCGGCGCCGCGCGGCGTGCCGCAGATTGAAGTGACGTTCGACATCGACGCGAACGGCATCCTCAACGTCAGCGCGAAGGACAAGGCGACCGGCAAGGAGCAGAAGGTCACCATCAGCCACTCGTCCGGTCTGTCGAAGGACGAAGTCACCAAGATGGTGGACGACGCGCGCAGCAACGAGGCCGCGGACAAGGCGCGCCGCGAACTGGTGGAGGTGAAGAACCAGGCGGAGAGCCAGGCCTACGCCGCGGAGAAGATGATCAAGGAGAACAAGGACAAGCTCACCCCCGACGTGGCGAAGGCCATCGAGGACGGTGTCGCGGAGCTGAACAAGGTCCGCGAGGGGCAGGACAAGGACGCCATCAAGGCGGCCCTCGATAAGCTCCAGCAGGCCAGCTACAAGGCGGCGGAGGAGATGTACCGGGCCACCGGCGGCGCGCCGGGCGCCACGCCTCCTCCGGGCGCCGAGCCCTCCGCGGCTCCGGGCTCCAGCGCCCAGCCGTCCGCGAAGGACGACGTGGTGGACGCCGAGTTCCGCCAGTCGTAACGACGTGAGCCTCCCGCCCCTCGGCGGGGGCTGAAGTCCCAAGGGCCGGTGCTCCGACGAGGGGCGCCGGCCTTCTTCTTTTCTCCGCGGCGGTGGACGGGTGTGCCGCGCGCGGGATGAGGGCCGGGAGCAACCCCGCGAATTCACGCGGGCCCGGGGTGGCGGAGGCGCTGCAAGGGGAGGGCGGGTTCCTCGCAGTCCACCCCGAAGGTGTCCCGCCATGTCCCGCATCGACTCCCTGCTGTCCGGCGTCCTCCCTGAACTCGTCGCGCCCGAGGGCGCATCGCTTCCCCTGGCCCCGCGCGCGGAGGCGCCTTCACGGACGTCGGCCGCTCCGGCCAACTCCGTGGAGGTGTTTCGGGGGACCGGCGCGCCGGCCACCGCGACCTCCACGCGGGCGACTCAGGTGGCGCCCCGGGCGCGGGAGGGCAACGGCTTCGACTTCGGCGTGGGCGGCGCGTTCCCGCCGAAGCCCACGGGCTCCATCCAGGAACAACTGAAGCAGGGGGCGCGGCTCCTGGAGCAGACCCAGGCCGCCGCCTTCAGCGTGACGTTGGACAAGGGCGCCTCGATGGACGCCTACGCGCGCAAGCAACTGGGGCACCTGGACCCGAGCCCGCCCATCGCGGGGGCTCCCACGGCGCTCACCGACTACACCAGCACCATCCCCGGCGTGTCCGCGAGGGACGCCTTCGAGGCCTTCGTCAGCAACCCGGAGCTGCTCTTCGGCGCGGCGGGCATCTCGCTGCGGCCGGCGGCGAGCGCGCTGACGGACGGCGCCCGGCTGTTCCTGGAGGAGCAGGGGCCGCCGCCGGTGTGGGCGCCCATCACCGTGAAGCTCAACGAGACGGAGCGCGTCGTCCACATCACCACCCTGGACGGACACCCGCTGCGCGGCACCAACCAGTTCGTCTTCGACGACGACGGCAGCGGCGGCACGCGCATCCGACAGTATTCGGCCTTCCAGGGCAGCTCCCCGGCGACGTCGGTGGGCCTGGCGCTGATGGATCCTATTGAACGGCAGCACGACATCTGGCGCAGCGTGCACGGGCAACTGCATGAGATGCTCAAGCCGCGTTGACATACTGGGTGTAAGGGGGAGGTGACCCATGACGACGCTCCAGACGACACCGCCGGGCCATGACGTGGTGCTCTACGACAGCCACTGCCGCGTGTGCAGCGGCGCCGCGCGGGAGATGCGCAAGCTGGTGGGAGGGCAGGGCACGGAGCTGCTCTCGTTCCGCGACGAGGGCGTGCTGGACGCCTTCCCGGGGGTGAGCTTCGAGCGCTGTGAGAAGGCCATGCAGCTCATCCAGGCGGACGGCCGGGTCCTGGAGGGCGCGGAGGCCATTGTCCGCGCGCTGGGCCGGCGGCCGTTGGGGCGGCTGTTCTACGTGTACTACGTCCCGGGACTGCGGCAGTTGGCGGACGCGGTGTACGGCGTGGTGGCCCGCTATCGCTTCCGCATCGCGGGTCGCAACTGCCCCGACGGGGCCTGCGCGGTGCACTTCAAATAGGGGGAGGGGCGCGGGTAGCATGCGGCCTTCCCCGCCTCCTCCTCTGGCCCTTTCGTGACTTCGCCTCCTCCCAACCTTCAGGCCGCCCAGTCCTTTCGCCGCTTCTTCGGGGAGCTGAGAGAGACGTACCTGGAGCGGGAAGCGCTGTTCACGCAGATCGAGCTGGCGCTGCTCTGCCGCGAGCACGTGCTGGTGGTGGGGCCGCCCGGGACGGCGAAGAGCGCGGTCGCCAGCGCCGTCCTGGGGCGCATCACCGACGAGGTGTCCGGGCTGCCGTCGCTGTTCTCCAAGCAGATCGCGGAGACGACGCTGCAGACGGACCTCATCGGTCCGGTGGACTTCAAGGTGCTCACGGAGACGGGGCGCACCGAGTACCTCACCGACGAGGGCATGCTGGGCGCGGTGCACGCGTTCCTGGACGAGGTCTTCGACGGCCGGGACATGCTGCTGCGCTCCATCCTCAACGTGATGTACGAGCGGGAGCTGAAGCACGGCCGCAAGGTGACGGCCGGCCGCACCGAGTGCGTGGTGATGACGAGCAACCGGTACCTCACGGAGGTGCTCGCGCGCTCGCCGGAGCTGCTCCTGGCGTTCGCGGACCGGCTGAGCTTCATCAGCTTCGTGCCCAAGGCGTTCGCCCGGCGGGAGAGCCGGGCCGCCATGCTGCACCGCTTCGTGCACGGGACGCGGCCGGACCTGCGCGCCACGCTGACGCTCCAGCAGTTGGACCTGCTCCAGGACGCGGTGGCCCAGGTGAAGGTGCCCGGCCACGTGCTGGAGGGCGTGGAGATGCTCACGGACGCGCTGGAGCGCGCGCTCGTGGCGCAGGTGTCGAAGCTGCCGGACTACGTGCCCACGAAGTACTTCTCCCAGCGCTCCGTGGTGAAGGCGCTCTGGACGCTGAAGGCGGCGGTGGTGCGCGATCAGATCTACCGCCGTCCGGACCGGTCGCTCGAGGCGACGGTGGAGGACCTGGACGCGCTGCGCTGGTTCTTCCTGCTGGGCGGCCCGCCGGCGGCGGAGGCGGACGCGCTGCTCAAGGCGGCGGTGGACCCGCGCGAGCGGGCGCAGTTGGAGATCGTCCGGCTGGAGCAGCGCACCTTCGACGAGGTGCTGGGCAAGGTGCGCCAGGAGCTGGGCGGCGGCGTGGAGCGCGAGGCGACGACGCTCGCGGCCGCGGACGACGTGAACGCGGCGGAGGGCCTGAGCCGCAACTGGCAGGCGGGCGTGGTGTCCACCACCGCGCGCGGCGTGCTGGGCAAGCTGGTGCCAGGGCCTCGCCACGGCCAGAACCGGGCGCCGCTGCTGGTGGCGGCGCGCGCGCTGGTGGCGGCCCTGGAGCAGCGCCTGTCGCGGGGCATGGCGGCGGGGCAGGGCGAGGGGCGCGGCGGCGTGGCGCTGCTCATCGCCATCCGCGACGTCCTGGAGCTGAGCCGGGCCGTGCCGGAGCTGAAGCCAGGCTACCCCGCGCTGTGCGAGTCGGCCGCGCGGTTCCTGGAGCAGGCGCTGGAGATGAGCGCGTCCGCGGCGGAGGGGCTCGCGTTCGAGGACAGCGTCAAGATGGAGTGGCTGGTCGGGCTCGCGGAGAACCTGGAGGAGGAGCTGGGCGTGATGGGCTCGCTGGCGGCGATGCTCAGCGAGGCCGTGCCCTCCCTCCACGCGCGGCTGCGTGACGCGGACCAGGACACGCGCCGCCGGGTGGTGGCCGCGCTCCGGCGCCGCGTGTCGGCGGCGTTCCCCGCGCAGGCGCCCCGGGGCCGCAAGGATCCGCTGGACGCGCTGTCCGCGGACTCGCGGCGGCTCACCCAACTGGAGAACGCCCTGACGGCGTTGGACCCGTCCCAGGCGGGGCTGAAGCAGGAGCTGCTCCGGCCGCTGAGCGTGGCGTATGCGCGCGAGGTGCTGGGGGCGACCCCGTTCGAGCGCATCGAGCAGTACGGTCGCGCGGTGCAGGCGGTTGCGGAGAACCTGCGGCGCGAGGGCGTGACGGCGGAGCCGGTGCTCGCCGAGTGCCGCGACCTGATGGAGCACCGCCTGCGCGAGCATGCCCGGGTGCTGTCTCGCGAGGTGGCCAGCCCGCCGCCCGCCCCCAACGCCGTGCTCAACGGCGACGCGTACACCTACTACCGGGGCGAGCTGTCCGCGCAGGCCCCCGACGGCGAGCTGTCCGCGCTCGTGGGCCTGGACGGACAGTTGATGGCGGCGCGTCCCCCGTCCGCCTCCGCGTTCCTCTCCGACACGGTGCGCGCGGCCGTGGCCGAAGCGGAGCTGTCCTTCCTCCTGTCGCGCATCAAGTACCTGCGCAGTTGGCTGACCCAGCTCCTGTCCGCGCTGCCCGCCCCGGAGGCGCTCAACGGCCGGGCCGACGCGGAGCGCACCTTCGAGCGGCTGGTGCGCAGCCGCTTTCCCCAGCTCGCGCTCAAGGAGGGGGAGCTCGTGCGGCTCAAGTCCTCGCTGGGCATGCTGGAGACGCTCCCGGGCGAGCTGGGAGAGAGCGCGCGCAGGCTGTCCGCCCAGCTTCGCGGCATCGACGAGGACTTCGGACACTTCAGCCGGCAGGTGCTGGAGCGGCGGACCGCGCCGTGAGCGCGGGGGCCCTGGCCGGAAGGCGGCGCTGAGCCGTGCTGGCGCGTCGGCTCACTCCCCTGCGGCAGCGCCTGGATGCGCTCCGCCAGCCCGCGGCGGCCCGGGGGGGCGCGTGGTCCTGGCCCTTCGGCCGCAAGCTGAAGGGGCCGGAGGACCTGGGCCTGCCGGTGCTCGTGGCGCTCGACCGCGAGCTGGACCGCGTGGGCATCCACACCGCCGCGGATGCCCGGCTGCTGCTCGCGCTGGGCACCCAGCGGGGCAGGGCGGGGGCGCTCGCGCAGGGGCTCGCCACGCGCGCGAACCAGGCCCTGGAGGAGTACGAGGCGTGCCTGCGCCTCGTGGAGAAGGCGCACCGCTCCGGGGAGATGCCTTCGGGGGCCCTCACCGCGCTGGACCGCGGCTTCGTGCGGCTGGCCCGCGCGGTGAAGGTGGCGGATCTCTTCAGCCGCCCACTGGAGGCCGGGGGCGGTGAGGACGCGCCATTCGAGATCTTCGAGCGCCCGGCGGGGACGACCCGGGAGCGTCCGCCGGCCAACGCGCGCCTGGCCGTCGCGGAGCTGCTGGCCGCTCGCGCGAGGGACAACGTCATCGACCTGGTGCAGAAGCGGCGCGACCTGGACCTGGCCCACGAGATGCTGCTGCGCCTGGGCACCACGGACGCGGACCGCGCGCGGAGCATGGCGCTGCGCAACGACGTGGCGGAGGCCCGCGAGCGGGTGCGAGAGGTGCCTCCCACGCGCTCCCTGGAGGCGCTGGTGCGCGGCGTGCGGGAGACCGCCCAGAAGGACCCTCGGGGCGCCTACCGTTCGTTGCAGGGCCTCTACGAGCGCGCCATCGAAGCGGGGGACGCGGAGCTGGCCTCGGCGGCGCGGCGCGCGTTGACGCCGCTGCTCCCTGCGGAGTCCCGGCTGACGCGGATGGTGGAGGAGGCGGAGGCGGGCACGCGGCTGCAATGGCTGGGGGAGGCGGATGCCGAGGCGGACTCCGGGCGTCAGGCGGAAGATTCGCCGGATGAGCAGCTCGCGGACCTGGCGTTCTCCCTGAAGCCGGAGCAACTGGCCACGTTCGACCTGGCGGCGGGGTGCGCGCGCTACTTCGACGTGGAGGACTCGCTGTCGGAGGAGATCGTCGAGAAGGACGCCGCCGCCGCGCGGGCCGTCCCCCGGCAGGTGCCCTACCCGACGCAGACCATGTCGTTCGCCACGACGGGCAGCCTGGATGAGGTCCACCACTTCGTCATCACGGATCCCCGGCGCCTGCTCCAGGACCTCGCGGGGCACCGGCAGCTCGTGCGCACGTACCTGGACGACGCGCCGCCCCCCAAGCCGCGCAAGGTGAAGCGCACCGCCGTGCGCGTCTACGTCTGTGACGCCTCCGGCTCCATGCACGGCGCGCGGGCGCGCTTCCGCGACGCGTTGATCATCGCGGAGCTGAACAACCTGCGTGTGAAGGCGCGGCGCGGAGAGACGTTCGATCCGCTCTACTTCAGCTTCTTCAACGACGTGCCCACGGAGCTGGCCCGCGTGGACACCGCGGCGGAGGCGACCCGGCAGATCGAGAAGCTCTTCCGGGACTCGCCCGCGGAGGGGCAGACGGACATCTCCCTGGCCCTGCTGTCCGCCTTCGACTCCATCCGCGCCGCGCAGGGGCGCGACCCGTACCTCGCGCGCGCCACGGTGGTGCTGATCACCGACGGCGAGGACCGCGTGGACCTGGACCTCATCCGCCGCACGCGCGCGCCCATGGGGGCCCTGGACATCGCGCTGAGCTTCATCTCGCTGGGCGAGGAGAACCCGGACCTCAAGTCCCTGGTGCTGGAGCAGCGCGCCGCCGGAGGCCGCGCCTTCTACCACCCGCTCTCCGACGAGGAGATCCGCTGGGCGCGCACGGAGTTCGACACGCCCTGGCGCACGCTCCTTCCTCGCGACGTGCCGGCCTCGCTGGAGGCCCTGGAGGCCCTGGCCCCGCACCTGGACGCGCTGGAGGCGGTGGCCGCGGGCCGCGCGCCCGGGGCGGGCGTGGCCGTGGAGGCCTCCTTCGACGCGCTCTTTCCGTCCACGCCCGCGGCGTCCTCCGTGCCGGAGACGCCCGGCGCGGAGCTCGTGGCGCGGGTGACGGACATCCTGGAGGCGGTGGGCGAGGCCGCGTCGCTCGCCTCCACGGACCGCCGCGCGACGGAGAGCGTGGTGCTGCTGCAGCACCTGCTGTCCGTCTACGGACTCACGCCCGCGCGGTACCTGGCCGTGCTGTCCGGCGGCGGGCGTCCGGTGGCCGAGGCGCTGGAACGGGTGCGGCTGCTCTGCCGCCCGTTCGGGTAGGCTTCGGGGCACGCGCCATGTTCGGCTTCCTCAAACGCAAGAAGGCACCCGCCGCGCCCGTGGACCCGCTGGCCACGTTCGACCGGCTCATCGAGGACCTGGAGCGCCAGGCGGCCGAGGTGCGCAAGTCCGCCGCCACGCTGCTGGCTCTCAAGGGCGAGCTCTCCCGCGCGGCGGCGCGCTACACGGCCCGCCTGGGCGACATCGCCGGACGGCGCCAGACAGCGCATGACCGGGGGGACGCGAAGGGCGTGGGCGTGCTGGAGCGCGACCGCGTGCAGACCGAACGCCTGCTGGAGTCCACGCGGGAATCGCTGCGGCGCGCGGAGCGGGACTCGGAGCTGCTGCTCGGCGCGGCCGGCGAGCTGGGCGAGCGCGTGGCGGACCTGCGCATCGAGCGGGAGAGCGCGTCCGCGCGCATGGCCGCGGGCGGCGTCGTCACGGAGGCGCTGCGCGAGCAGGTGGAGCGCTTCGACCGGGTGATGGCGCTGGAGGCCGCGCGTGATGAAGTGGAGAAGGCGCACGCCCTGGCGGACATCTACCGCGAGGAGCACCAGCCCCACGCCGCGCCCGAGCGCGTGAAGTAGGGCAGGGCGCTCTGTCAGGTCCGCCGCGCCGTCTGGTGCAGCTCCAGCACGATGTTGCCGCCCTTGAAGAGCCGCACCGCGCCGGACGTCTGGCTCACCGTGAGCGCGATGCAGTGCGTGGTGGACGTGATGCCCGCGGAGGCAGCGTGGCGAGCGCCCAGCCCCAGCGGAATCTTCACCGTGTCGTCGTTGGAGGACAGGTAGCGGCCGGCGGACAGCACCACGCCGTCCTCGCGGATGACGAACGCGCCGTCCAGCACGGAGAAGTTCTTGATGGCGTCGCGGATCTTCGGGTCGAGCACGTTGCGCTCGGACTCCGACAGGCCCTGGAACGGGTTGATGGTGAGCTGCCGGCTCTTCTCCAGCACGCTCGTGTGGTCGCCAATCGTGATGATGGTCCCGATGGGGTGGCCCTCGAAGCCCTCCTGGCCAATCTGCAGCGCCAGTTGGATGAGCGCGTCCACCACCTGCGAGTTGAACTCCTCGCCCAGCTTCACGCCCTCGATGGCCAGCCGGTCGTCCAGCGACCCGCCGATGCGCATCTGCATCAGCGTGTCCGGCGCGCGGCCCACCTTGCCCGTCATGCAGAGGACCAGGTCGCCCTCCTTGAACGCGCCCTGGGACAGCGCGGACACGAGCGCCACCTTCACCCGCTCCGTGCGCGAGTAGTCGTACGCGGGGATGACCAGCGCGCGGACCTTCTTGCGCAGGAGCTCCTGCGCCAGCGGCTCCAACGTCACCGCGTACACCAGCTTCTTGCGCGCGGGCTTACCCCGGAGGTCCTCCGGCGCGATGGGCGTGTCGCAGATGTAGAGGAAGTGGTCGACCTCGCTCTTGGCGGCCAGGGAGAGCGCCGAGCGTAAGAATTCCCGATCGAACTTCGTGTTGTCGCTCAAGGCGCCCCTCGTGCACCCTTCGTTTTAAAGCAGGTCAGCTTGACACTGGGAACTGCATGAATAAAGCTTTCGGGCCCTTTTTTTCGGGGGCAGGCCCCCTCTACCCGTCCAACTGGAGCCGCAGGCTGTGAACCAGAAAGATCTCAAGCGTTACAAGAAGATGCTCGAGGACAGCAAAGCGAGCCTGCTCGAAAGCGCGAAGAAGACCCTGGTGGAGGAGTCGTCCTTCGACACGGACGACCTGCCTGACGAAATCGATCAGGCCGCCTCCGAGTACACCCAGTCCATGGTCTTCCGCCTGAGGGATCGCGAGAAGTTCCTGCTGCAGAAGATCGACGGTGCGCTCAAGCGCGTGGAGGACGGCACCTTCGGCATCTGCGAGCGTTGCGAGGAGGACATCTCCCCCAAGCGCCTGGATGCGCGTCCGGTGACGACGCTCTGCATCCGTTGCAAGGAAGAGCAGGAGAAGAAGGAGAAGTCCTACGGCTGAGGCCGTGGCTTCACCGGGCCGCACGGGGCTCCCATGCCCGTGCGGTCCGCGTCTCGGAGGCGAAGGGCCGCTGCTTCAGGCCGCCACGGGCTGGATCTCCACCCGCAGCAGTTGCCGGCCGATGAGGAAGTGATCGCCGTTGTCGACGAAGGTCGGCCCCGCCAGGCGGATGAAGGTGCCGTTGGACGAGCCCACGTCGCGCACCATCAGCCGGTCCCCCCGCACCTGCAGGAGCGCATGCCGCCCGGACACGAAGCCGTCCGTGGGGAAGGCGATGTCGCCCTGCTCGCGACCCAGCAGGTTGTCGCCGTCCTTGAGCGGGTAGGCCGCGCCGCGCAGGCCACCCTCCAGGAGCTGGATGAGCCGCAGCCGGTAGCCGGGATCCGGCGAGCCCCACACCTGCGTGCCACCGGGCCCCAGCGCCGCGGCGGGGATGGGCTCCAGCACCAGGCGCTGGCGGCCCAGGCGCAGCTCTCCGCCGGCGGGCAGCTCGCGCTCATTGCGCAGGCGCACGAAGACGCCGTTGGCGCCGCCCACGTCCTCGACGGCGAGCCTGGCGCCGGAGAAGAAGAAGCGCGCCTGCACGGGCATGATGAAGGGGTCGTCCGTGAGCGCGATGTCCGCCTGCTGGCCGCAGGTGAGCGTGTCGCGCTGCATGCGCACGAGCGCCTCGGGGCCGCCGTCCGCGCGCACCACGCGGATGGACACCTGCGGGCGCGACGAGATGTGCGCCACGGCCATCACCATGGTCCCGGAGCGCAGCGCCGAGCCGCAAGCTCGGCAGACAGTGGCATCCCGGGAATTCTCGGTGTCACAGCGGGGGCAATAGTCCACGGCGTCCATGCGAGCGTCCCTTCTAGCAGGCCCGCGCCGCGTTGGGGGGCCCGACAGCGCACGGCTTGCTCCCCACCCGAAGGGCATGGTGAAGTCCCGCCCCCACTGACTGGACGCTGACGTGTACTGCCCTTCCTGCGGCGCCGACGCCGAAGACTCCTCCCGTTACTGCCCCGCCTGCGGCGCGACGCTCCTGCGCTCGGCGGAGGGCGGCGACGAATACGTGGGCAAGACGATTGCCTCCAAGTACCGGGTGGAAGCCCTCATCGGCGAGGGCGGCATGGGCAAGGTGTACCGCGCCCGTCAGCTCGCGCTGGACAAGGTGGTGGTGCTGAAGGTGCTGCGCCACACGCTGCTGTCGGACGAGCGCACCGTCGCGCGCTTCCAGCGCGAGGCCAAGGCCGCCAGCCGCTTGAACCACCCCAACTCCATCAGCGTGTTGGACTTCGGTCAGGCGGACGACGGCGCGCTCTTCATCGCGATGGAGTACGTGGCCGGGCAGGACCTGCATCAGATCCTCAGCCGCGAGTGGCCGTTGGGCGAGGCGCGCGTGGTGCGCATCGCCCTCCAGATCCTGAGCGCGCTGTCGGACGCGCACGGCGCGGGCGTCATCCACCGGGACCTGAAGCCCGAGAACATCATGGTGGAGCAGCGCCGCAACGAGCCGGACTTCGTGAAGGTGCTGGACTTCGGCATCGCGAAGATCACCGACTCGCAGGACGAGGGCCCGGCCCTCACGCGCGCGGGCTTCGTGTGCGGCACCCCCGAGTACATGTCGCCCGAGCAGGCGCGGGGCGCGGTGCTGGATCACCGCTCGGACCTGTACGCGGTGGGCGTCATCCTCTACCAGCTCATGACGGGGCTGCTCCCCTTCGAGTCCGACTCGGCGGTGGGCTTCGCCACCAAGCACCTCACCGAGGAGCCGCCTCCGCCCACGCGCCGCCGTCCGGACGCGCGCATCTCCCCGGGCATGGAGCGGCTCATCCTCCGCGTCCTGTCCAAGGACCCGGATGACCGGCCGGCCAACGCCGCGGCCTTCAAGGCGGAGCTGCTCGCGGTCGACAAGGAGCGCCGTCGCGGAGGGGCCGCCGCCAACGAGACGAGCGGGCGCCGTCCGCAGGCCTCGGGCGTGCTGGCCCCCATCCCGCGCAAGTCCCAGGCCGCGCAGAACTCCGCGCGCAACAACACGGCCTGGAACGACGTGACCGTGGAGGCCACGGTGCAGGGCCTGCCCCACTCGCGCACGCCGGTGTCCGAAGAGGCCACGCTCGCGCGCGAGGGCACCCAGACCTCCGTGGTCGCGCCCGCCTCGGGTGGCGGCGAGGGCATCATCCTCTTCTTCAAGGCGCTCACCACCGTGCTGGTGCTGGGGGCGGTGGGCTTCTTCGTCTACTACTTCGGCATTGGCGCGGGCAGCGGCTCCGAGGGCAACCAGTACGTGGCGCCGCCCAACGCGCCCCGCCTGCTCACCTCCGGTTCGGATCAGCCGGACTACCTGCGGCAGATCCCCAGCAACGCGCGCAACGTGGACAAGGCGCGCAAGCTGACCCAGGACGGGGACCGCGACGTGCTGGCCGGGGAGCTGGTCCGCGCGACCTCCAGCTACAAGGAGGCCTTCAACTTCAACCCGGAAGCGGAGCTGGCCCTCAAGCTGGGCGAGCTGTACTGGCAGCGCGACAACACCGACGAGGCCCGCGGCTGGTGGGTGCGCCACCTGACCGACATGCCCGACTCGCGTGCGCGCGCCTACATCGAGGTCCGGCTCGGCAGCCCGGTGGCGCGGCCCTCGTCGCCCTGAGTGCCGCCGGTAGCGCCCGGCCCGCTGCCTTGAGGCGGGCCGACTGCCGTCAGCCCAGCGTCTCCACCTGCATGACGTGCTGGCCCAGGCGGACGCGGTCACCCGGACGCAGGGGGCGCTCCGTCGCGGGCGGGATGCGCACGAAGGTGCCCAGGCCGCCGGAGAGGTCTCGCAGCATCGCGCCGGTCGCCGTGGGGCTCAGCTCGCAGTGCCGGCCGGCGAGCCCCTCGTCGTTCGGGTACGCCAGGTCGCAGTGGGCCTGTCCGATGGTGAGCAGTGCGGCGGCCGTCACCACCGCGCGGCCCGCCCTGCCGCCCATGTGCACCTCCTCCACGCCGTACAGCGCCTGGCCGAGCGGCACGGGCGAGCCATACGGGGTGGGGCGGCCCGCCACGGGCGCGGGGGCCTCCACGCGGCCGGTGAAGCGGAACAGCCGCTGGCCGGCGCTGAAGAGGGCGCGCGGCGCCAGCGGCTCCGTGCCGGCGAAGGTGACGTAGACGCCCGACGCGCTGGACTCGTCGCGCACGTAGAGGGCGCCGTCCTTCACGAGGAAGGTGGCGTGCAGCGGCGACACGAAGACGTCGTCCGGGAAGAGGATGGCGCCGCGCTGGCGGCCCACCACGCAGCCCGTCACCGGCAGCTTGTAGCGCTGGCCGCGCGTCGTCCCGGCGATCACCGCCAGCCCGAAGCGCGAGGCCACCGGCGCGGGGCGGGCCGTGGCGCCCGTGGGAGAGGGAGGCGTGCCGGGCACCGGGGCCGTGCCCCCCGTCCCGCCGCGAGGGGGCAGGGCGTTGTCCGGCACGGGCGGGGGCGGGCGGGTGTTCGCGGGCGGCAGGGCCGGCCCGTACCCCGCGCGCGGAGGCGGAGGCGTCCCCGCGGGCGGCTGCGCGGCCCGGCGGGCCTCCACCATCAGCCCCTGGGCGGCGGTGGGCGGCGGGGTGCGCGCGGAGGGCTTGAGCCCGGGCGGCACGGCGCTGGGGGGCGGAGGCGGCGTGGGCGGCGTGGTGGGCTCGCCCGGGCGCGGGAAGCTGGCGACGGCGGCGGGACGGCCAGGCCCCGCGGCGGGGGGCGGCGTCACCGGCCGGGGCGGGGTCGCGGCCGCCGGACGGGGGGCGGGGGCAGCCTCTTCCAGCGCCTGGCCGCACAGCACGCAGGTGACCGAGCGTGGCGGGTTGAAGCCGTCACAATTCGGGCAGACCACCGGGAGCGCGGACAGCAGAAGCTGAGACATGGGCGGAGGGCCAATCTAGGGGGGCGTGAAACGCCGGGTCAACGAAAGCCTCGGACCATTTCCGAGGCGCCCGGGCCTCCCGGGGCCCGGCGGGGCACGCGATGTTCCAGGGTAACGTTGCCCCTGCTGTTTGAGGCAGTTACGATTGTCACCGCCTCGATGATTCGCCTGAACGACATCCTGCAGCGGGTTGCGTCGTACCACCCGGACCCCGACCTGGACATCATCAAGAAGGCGTACGTCTACTCGGCCAAGGTCCATCAGGGGCAACTCCGCAAGTCGGGAGAGCCCTACCTCATCCACCCGCTGGAGGTGGCGGGCATCCTGGCGGAGCTGAAGCTGGACGAGGCGTCCATCGTCACCGGGCTCCTCCACGACACCATCGAGGACACGCTCGCCACCGCGGAGGAGCTCACGGAGCTCTTCGGGCCGGAGGTCGCGCAGTTGGTGGACGGCGTGACGAAGCTGTCCAAGTTCTCCGCGTCCGCGACGCTCTCCCAGGAGGAGAAGCAGGCGGAGAACTTCCGCAAGATGATCATCGCGATGGCGCAGGACATCCGCGTCATCCTCGTGAAGCTGGCGGACCGCACGCACAACATGCGGACGCTGGATCACATGTCCGAGGAGAAGCAGGCCCGCATCGGACAGGAGACGCTGGACATCTACGCGCCCCTGGCCAACCGCCTGGGCATCTCCTGGATAAAAACGGAGCTGGAGGACCTGTCCTTCCGCTACGTGAAGCCGCAGGAGTTCTTCGCGCTGGAGGAGCAGCTCAACAAGCGCAAGAAGGAGCGCGAGAAGTACATCGAGGACACCTGCGACCTGATGCGCGAGAAGCTCCAGGAGCGCGGCCTCAAGGGCGACGTCAGCGGGCGCTTCAAGCACGTCTACAGCATCTGGAAGAAGATCAAGTCGCAGGGCATCGACTTCGATCAGATCCACGACATCATCGCGTTCCGCATCATCGCGCCGTCGGTGCCCGCCTGCTACGAGGCGCTGGGCATGGTGCACCAGATGTGGAAGCCGGTGCCCGGGCGCTTCAAGGACTTCATCGCCATCCCGAAGCCCAACATGTACCAGTCCCTGCACACCACGGTGATTGGTCCGTTGAGCGAGCGCGTGGAGGTGCAGATCCGCACCGCGGAGATGCACAAGATCGCGGAAGAGGGCATCGCCGCGCACTGGGCCTACAAGGAAGGCCGCGCGCCCATCTCCAAGGACGACGAGAAGTTCGCCTGGCTGCGCCAGTTGATGGAGTGGCAGCAGGACCTCAAGGACCCCAAGGAGTTCCTGGAGACGGTGAAGGTGGACCTCTTCACCGACGAGGTCTTCGTCTTCACGCCCAAGGGCGACGTGCGCAGCCTGCCGCGCGGCGCGACGCCGGTGGACTTCGCGTACGCCATCCATAGCGACGTGGGCGGCCGGTGCGTGGGCGCCAAGGTGAACGGGAAGATCGTCCCCCTGCGCTACAAGCTGAAGAACGGCGACACGGTGGAGGTGCTCACCAGCCCGCAGGCGCACCCGTCCAAGGACTGGCTCACCTTCGTCAAGACGAGCCGCGCGCAGCAGCGCATCCGCGGCTTCATCAAGCAGCAGCAGCGTGACAAGAGCCTGCAACTGGGCCGCGAGCTGGTGGAGCGCGAGTTCAAGCGCTTCCAGCTCAACTTCAACAAGCTGATGCGCTCCGGCGAGGTGAAGAAGGTCGCCGAGGAACTGGGCTTCCGCGTCGAGGACGACATGCTGGTCGCCATCGGCTACGGGAAGGTGACGCCGCAGCAGTTGGTGCAGCGCATCGTGCCGCAGGAGAAGCTGGCGCAGGCGGAGCCGCGTCCGTCGGACGGCGGTGGGTCGGGCGGCGGGTCGGGGGCGAACGCCTCCATGCTGCCGGGCCTGTCGCGCATGACGGACCTGGCCAAGCGGCTGGTGGGGCGCAACAACCGCAGCGGCGTCCAGATTGGCGGCGTGGACGACGTGCTGGTGCGCTTCGGGCGCTGTTGTAACCCCGTTCCCGGGGACCCCATCGCGGGGTTCATCACCCGGGGGCGGGGTGTGACGGTGCACACGGTGGGGTGTGAGAAGGCCCTGGCCACGGACCCCGAGCGGCGCGTGGACGTGTCCTGGGACGTGAAGGGCGACTTCAAGCGGCCCGTCACGCTGCGCGTGCTGACGGCGGACCGGCCGGGCCTGCTGGCGGACATCACCAACACGTTCTCCAAGAAGAGCGTCAACATCTCCCAGGCGAACTGCCGGGCCACCGGTGACGACCGGGCCGTCAACACCTTCGAGGTCACCATCTCCGACCTCAAGCAGTTGACGGACCTGATGCGCTCCATCGAGCGGTTGACGGGCGTCTACTCGGTCGAGCGAATCTAGCCTCAGGCTGTGCTACAGCGCGCGGCGGACCCGCGGCCCCCGTCCCCTTTGGGGGGCCGCCTCAACGCGAGGTGTGCTGCATGGCGCGCAAGGCAATCCACTCCGACGACGCCCCCAAGGCGATTGGCCCCTACTCCCAGGCCGTGCAGGTGGACGCCGGGAAGATGACGTTCCTGTCCGGCCAGATTCCCCTGGACCCGAAGACGATGGAGCTGGTCCCCGGTGACGTCGTCGCGCAGGCCGAGCAGGTGATGAAGAACCTGAAGGCCGTGCTCGCCGCCAGCGGCCTGGACTTCAGCCACGTCGTGCGCTGCACCATCTTCCTCACCGACCTGGGCGACTTCGCCAAGGTGAACGAGGTGTACGGCCGCGCCTTCGCGGGCGCCCCGCCGGCCCGCGCCACCGTGCAGGTGTCCGCGCTGCCGCGCGGCTCCAAGGTGGAGATCGACGCCATCGCCGTCTCCTGACGCACGCGGCGGTCGCTGGAAACACGAAGGCCGCCGGTTCCCGCTGTGGGAGCCGACGGCCTGGGTGCTTCAGGAGCGGGGGAGGGCTACTTCGCTTCCGCCGCCATCGCCACGCCGGCCTTCTTCAGCTCCTCGTCGATGACCTTCTTGAAGGCATCGAAGGGCTGCGCACCCACCAGCGTGCGGCCGTTGATGAAGAACGTCGGGGTGCCGTTGGCGCCCTTGGCGGAGCCGTCCGCCATGTCGGACTCGATCTGCTTGTCGAACTTGCCCGAGTCCAGGTCCGCCTTGAACTTGTTCATGTCCAGCTTCAGCTCCTGGGCGTACTTCTCCAGGCTCTCGCGGTCCAGCGCGCGCTGGTTGGCGAAGAGCTTGTCGTGCATCTCCCAGAACTTGCCCTGCTCGTTCGCGGCCATGGAGGCCACGGCGGCGAGCTTCGCGTGCTGGTGGAAGGGCAGGGGCTGGTGCTTGAAGGCGAACTTCACCTTGCCCTTGTAGGCCTTCTCCACCTGCTCGATGGTCGGCACGGCGCGGCCGCAGAAGGGGCACTCGAAGTCGGACCAGGCGACGATGGTGATGGGCGCGTTCTTCGGGCCGCGCACCGGCGCGTTGCCCAGCTCCACCTTCTGCACGGCCGGCTCGGCGGGCGCCGCGGGGGCGGCCGGAACGGCGTTCACGTTGTCCTGGTTCAGCTTGGCGTAGAGGTCCTCCGCCTTGGTGCCGGCGGCGAGCGCCTTGTCGGCCTTGGCGATCTCCTGGTCGATGAGGGGCTTGAAGGCCTCGAAGGGCTGCGCGCCGGAGAGGAAGCGGCCGTTGATGAAGAAGGCCGGGGTGCCGTTGGCGCCCACTGCGTTGCCCGCGGAGGAGTCCGCGTCCACCTTGGCGGAGATCTTGCCGGACTCCAGGTCGGCCTTGAACTTGTTCATGTTCAGGCCCAGCTCATGGGCGTACTTCTCCAGGCTCTCGCGGTCCAGCGCGCGCTGGTTGGCGAAGAGCTTGTCGTGCATCTCCCAGAACTTGCCCTGCTCGTGGGCGGCCATGGAGGCCTGCGCGGCGAGCTTCGCGTGCGAGTGCATGGGCAGCGGCTGGTGGCGGAACACCACGCGCACGTCCTTGCCGTAGGTCTCCTTGATCTTGTTGAGGGTCGGCACCGCGCGGCTGCAGAACGGGCACTCGAAGTCCGACCACTCGACGATGGTCACCTTCGCGGTGGCCGGGCCGAAGGAGGGGGAGTCCGCGGGGATCTCGATCTTCTTCGCGGCGGCGGCGGGCTCCGCCTGCGGCTGGGCGGCGCGGGACGGGGCGCGCTCGACGCCCTTCTCGATGATGCGCGCGTACACCTGCGACGGCGCGACGCCGCTCTTCACCAGGCCCTCGGCCTTGGCGAGCTCCTCGTCGATGAGGGCCTTGAAGTTTTCGATGGGCTGCGCGCCGGACAGGAAGCGGCCGTTGATGAAGAAGGCCGGCGTGCCGCTGGCGCCCATCTGCTGGGCCAGGGCCTGATCCTTGTCGATGGTGGCGCCCAGGCGCGCATCCGCCATGTCCGCCTTCCACTTCGCCACGTCCAGGCCGAGCTGCTTGGCGTAGCCCTCCAGGCTCTCCCCATCCAGCTTCTTGTTGTTGGCGAAGAGCAGGTTGTGCATGTCCCAGTACTTGCCCTGCTCACCGGCCGCGAGCGCCGCGAGGGCCGCGGGCCGGGCGTGCGGGTGGAAGGACAGCGGGTTCTGGCGCATCACCACGCGCAGCTTGCTGCCGTAGTCCTTCTGGAGCTGCTCGACGGTGTTGTGCGCGCGGCTGCAGAACGGGCACTCGTAGTCGGAGAACTCCACGATGGTGACCAGCGCGTTGACGCTGCCCTTCGTGGGGGCGCCGTCGACGGGCACCTTGAAGACGGTGGGGTCCACGGCGCGCGCGGGCTTGTTGGCCGCCTGCGCGACGGAGGGCGTGTTGCCGGGGGTGGCTTTCGAGCCGGTGGCGGCACGGCCGCCAACGAACCCGAGCACCAGGCCGACCAGCAAGGCCACGATGACATTGGGCTTCATGGGTTGGGAATGCTCCTGCGCCATAGGTCCGACTCCGGGCCCCAAGCGGGTGTCTGGGTAGGGAAAGGGCGGGGTACTTAACAGAGGGAATTCCAGACACGCAAGCCGCGATGACCGCCTGCGTCCGCCCGATATCCAGAGGCCTCGAAGGGGCGGACAACGACGCTGGGGACACCAAAATTCCCTCTCAGCGCGCGTGTCGTGACGCTTCGTCCGTTTGGGTTCCGTGCCAGGATGCGCGGCCATGGAAGCCGGTGTGCGCGTGGATACGTCCGGGGCCCTCTGCCCGGTGCCCATCCTGGAGATCGCCAAGGCGATGCGCCGCCTCGCGCCCGGGACGCTGGTGGAGCTCGTCTCCACCGACCGCGGGCTGGAGGCGGACCTGCCCGCGTGGTGTGACGCGACGGGCAACGAGCTCGTCCGCATGGAGCGCCGGGGCGCCCACTACGTGGGCTGGGTGCGCAAGGCGGGGTGAGCGCCCGTGGGGCGAGGGCCTACAGCAACTGGAGGACGCGGTCCTCCAGGCGGCGGCCGCGGCTGACGCCGAGGATGAGCACCTGGTGCTGGAGGAGGTGGCCGACGGTGCGGCTGATGACCTCCTCGGCCTTGTAGGCCTGTCCGTCGAAGCGCACGCGCAGCACGTCCGTGCCCTCCATGCGCGCGTCGGTGACGCCGGGCAGGGAGGTGATTTCGGGGATGATGACGTCACCCCGGGCGATCTGGACGCGGAACTCGGCGCCCTGGCCGGTGAGCTCCGACATGGTGCCGGACTGCGCGAGCGTCCCCTTGTCGAGGATGGCGGCGGCGTCGCACAGCTCCTCCAGCTCCTGGAGGTTGTGGCTGGAGACGACCACCGTCTGCGTGCCCTTCATGTCCTTGATGATCTGGCGCACCTGCGCGGCGATGCGCGGATCCAGGCCGGCGGTGGGCTCGTCCAGGAGGACGAGCGGCGGGCGGCCCATCAGGGCCTGGGCCATGGCGGCGCGCTTGGCCATGCCGTGGCTGAGCGCCTGCGTCTGGACCTTCCAGGCCTCCATCAGGCCCACCTTCTCCAGGGCGCCGCGGGCCTCGTGCTCGGGCTGGGGCAGGTCCGACAGGCGGGCCCAGTAGGTGAGCAGCGCGCCCACCTCCCAGCCGGGGGGCAGCACCGCGTCCTGGGGCAGCGCGCCCACGCGGCCCTTGAGGGCGCCGGGCGTGGTGGGGGAGACGCCCATCACCTGGAGCGAGCCCTCGGACGGGTAGAGGTAGCCGCACATCATGGAGAAGGTGGTCGTCTTGCCGGCGCCGTTGGGGCCGATGAGGCCGAACACCTCGCCCTGGCGCACCTGGAGGCTCACCGCCTTGACGGCGACCTTGGGGCCGAAGTGCTTGGAGACGTTGTTCAACTGGATGGCCAGGTCGCTCACAGGTCCCTCGCGCGCAGGACGCCGTAGGCGCCGAAGAGGAAGAGGGCCGCGAAGGCCGCGTAGGCCGCGCCGCTCATGGCGAACTCCGCGAGCTTCGGGTGCAGCAGGTTGCCCGAGTAGTACGACGGGGACAGGTAGCGCAGGAAGCGCAGCACGTTGTCCTCGCTCACGGCGCGCCCCACGGAGTCCATCAGCCAGAAGACGAAGAGCAGGATGAAGTTGAAGACGAGGCTCACCGCGGGGACGCGGAAGAGGCTGGAGCACAGGGTGGTGAGGGACACGTACGCCAGCGAGAAGACGATGGTGGCGCTCCAGAACTTCAGGAGGTTGAGCACCAGCACCCCGAAGGCGAAGTCCTCGTTGATGATGCGCGCGTAGATGAAGATGGCCAGGTCGATGATCAGCACCAGCCCCACCAGCAGCGTGGCCTGGGAGAGGAACTTGCCCAGCAGTACCGAGGAGCGGCGCGCGCGCACCGTGAGGTAGCGCATGGAGCGCGGGCCGACTTCGCCGCTCACCTGGTCGAAGCCCATCAGCGCGACGTAGGCGGGCAGGAAGAAGAGGGTGATCTTGAAGACGATGAGCACCACGATGGGCACCTTCGCCAGCGCCTCCATCATCGCGGCGTCGTTGCTGGCGAGGAAGCCCAGCACTCCCTGGCGCATCTGCTCCGCGGCCTGCGTGGCCATCTCCGAGTCGCCGCCGGATTCGGCGAGCTTCGCGTTCACCTGGGCCTGCAGCTCCCGGGTGACGAAGCCCACCACGAGCAGCACCAGCGCGGAGAACATGCTGTAGAGCCCGAGCAGCACGATGGCCCGGCCGCTTCGCACGGCCCGGCGCAGCTCGGCTCCCCAGATCACCAATGTCTCTTTGAGTCCGTCCAAGGTGCACAGGACCCTACTGGACCTCCGGGCACCTTCCCAGGTTTCTCGCGGACGAAGGCAGCAGTCGAGGAGGCAAGCCGTGGACAGCGCGCCCTCAGCGACTAGGATCCGGCGGCCTGCTCCCTGCCCCCCCAAGGAGAGCCCCGAAGCATGACGAAGCGCCGCCTCCTCGCCGCCCTGCCGCTGTTCCCCCTCACGCTGCTCCTGGGCGCCTCCGCGCCCGGGCCGGACGCGAACACCGCGCCGTCACCCGCCGCACCGTCGGATGCCCAGGCCCTGGCGCAGTCGTTGAGCGCCCTGGGAATGGACGCGGGGCCCGTGGGCGCCCGTGCGCTGGTGGAGAAGGTGGAGGCCGAGCAGCGCGGCGCCCAGGCTTCGGCCTCCCCGGACGCCGGGGCCTCCGCGAGCGTCGCGAAGGCGCCGGGCGCTCCGGCCGAGCCCTCGTCGAGCGGGGCCGCCAGCGCGCAGGCTTCGGGTGCGACCGCGGCTCCCGCGTCGAGCGAGGCCGCCACCGCGCAGGCTTCGGGGGCGGCTGCCGTGGCGGGGGCGGAGGAGGCCTCCGTCGCGCAGGGCCCGGACACGCGCCCCGTGGATGCCCGCGCGCTGGCGGAGGCGCTGGCCGCGAAGGACGCCGCCGCGCTGGAGCCCGGGATGGTGCCTCCCATGCCGGTGCCGTCGCGGGAGAAGGCGCCGCCGTTCGGCAAGCTCCAGGGGCTGCCTCGCGCGCAGGACCTGGTGGCCCGCGCGAAGCTGGAGGGCAACAAGCTGGTGGTGAAGGGCGGCAAGAGCGCGCCGGATCAGGTGCTCACCATCGACCCCGGCCTCCAGGCGTCCCTCACGAAGATCATGCAGAACTACCAGGTGCCCTACGGCGCCGCGGTGGTGCTGGAGCCCTCCACCGGCCGCGTCCTCGCGATGGCGGAGCACTCGGAGGCGAAGCCGGAGCTGCGGGGGCTCCCCATCCGCGCGGTGTACCCGGCCGCGAGCATCTTCAAGATCGTCACCGGCAGCGCGCTCCTGGAGGCCGGCGTGTCGCCCGACACCGAGGCGTGCTTCCACGGCGGCAAGCGCCGCCTCAACGAGCGGCAGTTGGAGGACACCGACCGCGATGGCGCCTGCTATTCGCTGGCGCTGGCCATGGGCAAGAGCGCCAACGTCATCTTCGCCAAGATGACCAGCAAGCACCTGACCGCGGAGTCCCTCAAGCGCATGGCGGCGCGCCTGCGCTTCAACCGCGAGATCCCCTTCGCCCAGCCGCTGGACGTGTCGCTCGCGTACATCCCGGAGGACGGCTTCGCGCTCGCCAACACCGGCGCGGGCTTCGGTGACGTGTACCTGTCCCCGCTGCATGGCGCGCTGCTGGCCGCCGTCGCCGCCAACGACGGCCGCTGGGTGGCCCCCGTGCTGGTGGAGCCGGAGCCCTTCATGCCCCTGCCGGAGCCAGAGCCCGTGCTCACCCCCACCGCCGCGCACGAGCTCACGCGGATGCTGGAGGAGACCGTCACCCACGGCACCGCGCGCGGCGTCTTCCGCGAGCGCGGCTTCCAGGTGAAGGACGCGGTGGGCAAGACGGGCACGCTCGCGGACCGCGAGCCCTTCCGCGACTACTCGTGGTTCGTCGGCTTCGCGCCCAAGGACAACCCGCGCGTGGCCGTGGCCGCCCTCATCGTGAACGACCCGAAGTGGCGCATCCGCGGCTCCTACCTGGGCCGCGAGGCCCTGCGCCTGGCGCTGGAGCGCATCCCCGCGCCGGTGGAGCTGACGGCCCCCGCGGGCGCCGCCGGCAAGCACTGAGGCGCGACGTCAGGACAGCGGACGCGCGGTGAGCTTCACCAGCCCCGTGTCCACGAAGCCCTGGAAGAACTTCAGCGCCTCCAGCTCCTGGAGGGGCGACACGTGCACGATGGCGGCCACGTCCCGCCGCCCGTCGATGCGCGACAGCAGGTAGCGCTCCGGTGACGTGAGGGGCAGCGTCTTCAGGTGCGCGGGCGTCACCATCAGCGCCGGCACCCGCGACGGCTCCATCAGCGCCTTGCGCAGCTCCGCGAGCAGCCGGCCTTCCGCGTCGCGCAGCAGCTTCGTGGTGTGCTCGGTGGGCGCGATTTCATGCGCGCGCCGGGCCAGCGCCTCGCCGTCGCGCAGGTTGCCCGCGTCCAGGAAGAGCTGGGCGGCCTGGAGCACCTCGTCGGAGGAGGACTCGGAGCCGATGACGCCGCCCGCGTTCAGGTCGTCCTCGTCGTCGTCCTCCACCACGACGACGGTGTGCGCGCCGGGGTCCGGGGCGGGCAGGGGGGCTTCGTCCGACACCCGCAGCGCGTCCTGGCGGTAGAGCGCGTACAGCCGCTGATAGAGGAAGAAGTCGGTGGCGTGCAGCGCCAGCGCGATGCCGTCGATGCTGAGGCCGTCCTTCGCGAGCTGCACGATGCGCTCGTCCATGCTGCCGGCCTTGCGGTCCGTCAGCTTGCGCTCGTCCACCTCCAGGCGCACGCGGCCGGAGGGGAACACCGCGCGGATGGCCTGCCACGCCGTCTCGCGGAACTCGCCCTCGCGGCTGACGTCCAGCAGGTCCACGCTGACGTCCAGGCCCTCCAGCTCCGGCGCGGCGTCCGTGGGCCGGAAGTCGAAGCCGCCTTCCTCCCACGTGAAGGCATCCAGCAGCATCTCCCGGAACTTGTGGGAGAGCACCGTGCGCACGGTGGCCTCGGACACCGTGCCCGTCATGATGAGGATCTTCCCCAGCAGGATGTGCGTCTCCGCCTGCGTGGCGAACGCGCGCTCCAACTGGTCCTCCGTCAGGTGACCCTGGTTGATCAGGAACTGGCCGAAGTACTCGCGCGGCTGGTTGGAGCTGGCGGTGATGACGTTGCCGTCGCGCAGGAGCAACTGCTTGCGCACGTCTCCCCGCTCCACGTTCAGGGTGCCGGTGGCCCGGCGATTCCCGAGGTGGACGACCAGGTCCTTGAGGGGCATCGTCGAAAAATCACCACACACGCCGCGCATCGAGCGCCCATCCTGCAACGCATGCGAGTCGATATCTACTCGAAACCCCGGTGTTCCCTCTGTGAGCAGGCCCTCGCCGTGGTCACCGAGGTGCAGGCCCGGCTGCCGTTCGAGCTCTACGTCACCGACATCCTCCAGAGCCCGGACCTCTTCGAGACCTGGCGTTACGACATCCCCGTGGTCCTCCTCGACGGGGTGCCCGCCTTCAAACACCGCGTCGACGCGGAGACCCTGGAAGTCCGGATCCGCGAGGTGATGAATGGCATACCCATTGCTAAAACCGTGGGCCAGGATGGGTAACGGAGTGCCCTTCCCTAAGAAATCCAAGGGGATACGTAGGGCGCGAAAGTAGCGGGGCTGTAAATCTGGGCAGGCGGGCAGGGTGGTGGGGAAGAAAATGCTGGAAGGGAGGGCACGGCGGTGGGTGTGAAGCGCAAGCGAGCGGGAAGGTCGGGCCAGCCTCCCACGGTGCTGCTGGTGGAGCCGCGGGCGGAGGACCTGGAGCGCACCCGGGCGCTCCTGGGCGAGGCCGGCTTCCGCGTGGTGCCGCTGACGCGCTTCGACGCGGCGGTGCCCCTCTTCGAGGTGATCCGTCCGGATGCCGTCCTGCTGGCCGCGCAGCCGCCGGACTTCGCGGCCATCCAGACGGCGCGGCGCCTGCGCCAGGTGGGCAAGGGCACGGTGCCGATGATGTACCTGGTGGATTCGCACGACCGGGACGCGTGGAAGTTCTGCGTGGAGAAGGGGCAGTGCGTGGACGTGGTGCCGCGCACGGTGGATGGCGCGGAGCTGTCCATGAAGCTGCACGCGCAGATGCGGCTCAAGCAGTCGGTGGAGCGCGCGGCCTCGGGTGAGGAGGCCGGCACGGCGCTGGCGCTGCACGACCCGGTGACGGGGCTCTACAACCGGCCCTTCCTGCTGGCCCTCATCGGCCTGGAGGCCCGGCGGACGGAGCGCTACGGCGGGACGTTCTCGGTGGTGGCGGCGGAGGTGACGGGGTGGAGCGCGCTTCGCAAGGAGCACGGCAAGAGCATGGCGGAGCGGCTGCTCGTCTACAGCGCGGTGGTGCTGGGGCAGACGGTGCGCGAGGCCGACGCGGTGGCGCGGGTGGGGGACAGTCAGTTCGCCATGCTGCTGCCGGGCACGCCCGCGGAGGCGGTGCCGGAGGTGCTGGCGCGGGTGGAGGCCCGGTTCGAGGCCGCCCGGTTCCAGATGGAGGGTCGGGTGGTGCGCACGGGGCTGGAGCTGGGGGCGGTGAGCTTCCCGGACACGGTGGGGGCTCCTACCCAGTTGCTGGGCGCGGCACTGCAGACCTTGAGGCGTACACGCGAGCTTCGGCGGGCGGCCGGTCCAGCCCGTCTGATGTCGGTTTGATTCAGTTCACGAGGGTTTGATGCACAGGGCGAGCGGAGGCGTGGGGATGGATCGGATCGCGGTGCTGGTGGTGGATGACGAGGAGTCGGTGCGCACGTTCCTGTCCGAGCTGCTGGGCAGCTCGGGGTACCAGGTGCGCTGTGCGTCGAGTGGTTCGCAGGCGCTGGAGATGCTCTCTGGTGGCTCGTTCGACGCGGTGCTGCTGGACGTGGTGATGCCGGAGATGAGCGGGCTGGAGGTGCTGCGCCGCTACCGGAGCACGGGCGGCACGGCGCCGGTCATCGTGTTGAGCGCGCTGTCGGGCGCGGACGACGCGGTGCGCGCGCTGAAGATGGGCGCCTCCGACTATCTGGCGAAGCCCTTTGGCAACGACGAGCTGCAGGACGTGCTCGCGCGCGCCCTGGGGACCCGCGTGCCGGAGCGGCAGGCGACCGCGCCCGCGCCCCGCGTGGTGTTGACGCCCGCGGAGGCCGCGGCGGAGGCCCGCGTGCTCATCTCCACGTCGCCGGCCATGCGCCGCGCGCGTGCGCTGGTGGAGCGCATCGCGGACACGGACGTGCCGGTGCTGCTGCTGGGGGAGTCCGGCACGGGCAAGGAAGTGATTGCCCGGGAGATCCACGCGCGCAGCCAGCGCCATGGCCGGCCGTTCATCAAGGTGAACTGCGCGGCGCTGCCGGGTGAGCTCCTGGAGAGCGAGCTGTTCGGCCACGAGCGCGGCGCCTTCACGGGCGCCACGGCGGAGAAGCCGGGCAAGTTCGAGCTGGCGGACCAGGGCACCATCTTCCTGGACGAGATTGGCGAGATGGCCATCCGCCTCCAGGCGAAGCTGCTCCAGGTGCTGCAGGACGAGGAGTTCTTCCGCGTCGGCGGCAAGAAGAGCGTCCGCGTGGACAGCCGCGTGGTGGTGGCGACGAACCGCGACCTGGAGAAGGAGATCGCGCTCGGCAACTTCCGCGAGGACCTGTACTACCGCCTCAACGTGGTGGCCATCCGCCTGCCGCCGCTTCGCGAGCGCCGCGAGGACGTGGTGCCGCTCACCGACCACTTCCTGAAGAAGTACGGCCGGGGCTTCATGACGAACGTGTCGGAGCTGCCCTCGGAGGTGCTCCACGCGTTCAGCGACTACGAGTGGCCGGGCAACGTGCGCGAGCTGGAGAACATGGTGCGCCGGCTGTGCGTGCTGAAGGACCCGACCCTGGTGCTGGATGAAATCCACGCCGGTGGCCGTGCTCCGGCGAGCGCGCCGTCGCTGCCCACGTCGTTCGGCGGTGGGGACGAGTACATGCCGCCCCAGTCGCGCCACGTGGAGGAGTCCGCCCGCGTCTTCGCGGCGCCGCCGTCCTCGCTCGCGACGTCTTCGGGCGCGGGTGTGCAGGTGCTGGAGATGCCCGCGCGCGGCGTGTCGATGACGCCGCCTCCGGTGATGACGGAGGCCACGCCGTTCAACGCCGTGGCGCCGCAGCGGTACGCGAACCCGTTCGACGCGCCGCAGCCTCCGCCCCCGCCGCCTCCGGCCGGGGAGCTGTCGCTCAAGGACATCGGCAAGCGCGCGGCGATGCTCGCGGAGCGCGAGGCCATCCTCGCGATGCTTCAGCGCACCGCGTGGAACAAGCGCCGCGCGGCGGGCAAGCTGCGCATCAGCTACAAGGCGCTGCTCTACAAGATCAAGGAGTGCGGCATCATCGACCCTCGCGCGAGCGCGGAGTTCTGAGCCGCGACTGACGAAGTGAGGTGACGGCCCTTCTTCCGGATGACGGGAGGAGGGTCGTTCTCTTCGTGCGGTCTTGCGTGGAGCGGGCGTTGCCCGGTATCGCGGGGGCCATGACCGCTCCGCTCCTTCTGCTTGGCTGTGGCTATACGCTGACGCGGCTCGCGGTGGCGGAGGCCCGCGCGGGCCGGGAGGTCCTGGCCACGACCCGGGATGCTGCTCGGCGCTCGGTGCTGGAGGGCGCGGGTGTCCACGTGGTGTCCATTGACGACGCGCTGTCGCGGGCCGGGGGCGCGCACGTCGTGGACTCCGTTCCTCCGGATGCCGGGCTGGATGCCCGCCTCGCGGAAGCGCTGTCCCGCGCTCGTCCCTCCCGGCTCGTCTACCTGTCGTCCACGGGCGTCTACGGCTCCGCTCGCGGACACGTGGACGAGTCCACGCCGGTCGACAGGACCTCACCTGCCTCCCGCGCGCGCCTTGAGGCGGAGGCACTGTTCCTTCCCCTCGGCGCGAGCGTCATGCGCATCGCGGGCATCTACGGCCCGGGGCGCGGGACTTCCGGCCGCTTGAAGGCGGGCACGCTGCGCATCCCGGAATCGGGTGGGGGGCGGCTGTCGCGCATCCACGTGGACGACCTGGTGGACGCGGTGCGCGTGGTGCTCGAACGCGGCGCGCCCGGTGAGGTGTACTGCGTGGCCGACCGCCGGCCCGCGACCCAGGAGGAGACGGCCTCCTGGCTCTGTCAGCGGCTGGGCCTCCCCATGCCGCCGCGCGTGCCCCTGGAATCCCTCCATGAGTCCCTGCGCGGCGACCGCGCCATCCGCGCCGCGAAGCTGGAGGCCCTGGGTTGGACGCCGCGCTACCCGGACTTCACCACCGGCTTCCTCGCGGCGATGGAGGAGGAGGCGCGCGGCTGAAGCACTACCCGGGTGACTCCGCCCGCAGGAGCTGTTGCAGGTCGAGCTCCGACCAGTCCAGCTCCTGCTCCACCTGCTGGAACGCCGCGTCCCCGATGGTGCCGTTCGCCCGGAGCTCCGCCAGCTTCCGCCGCCCCGCGGCCATCGCTGCACGCACCGTCTCCGCGTCCGCAGTGGGCGGCCCCCAGGGGGAGGCGCTGGGGCTCCTGGAGCTCGTGAGGGTGTGCTCGTCCAGGAGCTGCCTCGCGCGCCGCAGTTGCAGCTCGTACCGGCGCCGGACCAGCGTCGCCATCTCCGTGCCCGGTGAGTCCTGCGTGGCCTCCAGCCCCGCGCGCAGCGTCTCCACCCGGGCGAGCCGCACCTCGTGGTCCACCTCGCCGTCATCGTCCAGCTTCAGCCGCGTCATCAGCGGCCGGAGCGTCATCCCCTGCACCACGAGCGTCCCCAGCACCACGGAGAACGACGTGAAGAGGATGAGGTCCCGGTAGGGGAAGGCCGCGACCCCGTCATGCCCCGTGGGCAGCGCCAGCGCCGCCGCGAGCGTCACGATGCCCCGCATCCCGCACCAGCCCACCAGCACGGCCGCGCCCGGCGAGAGCGTGACAGGGCTGGACTTCGACCTGCGCTGCCTCCAGCGGTTGACCGCCGCCGCCCCCATCACCCAGGCGATGCGCGCGAGGATGGCCGCCCCCGTCACCACCGCCGCGATGGCCGTGTATTCCCACCACGTCTCCCGGTCGAAGCGCGCGACGATGCCCTTCAACTGGAAGCCCACGAGCACGAAGGCCAGCACGTTCAACACGAACGTCGCCACCTCCCATACGGCATAGGACGGGATGCGGATCCGCGCGGGCGTCACCACGGAGGCCGTGCGGGAGATGGTCATCGCGTACACCACAGTCGTCAGGATGCCGGACAGGTGCAGCCGCTCCGCGAGCATCCACACCGCGAACGTGCTGCCGAACTGGGTGATGACGGCCGTGGACACGTCCTCGACGCCGGCGTTGATGCGCAGGCTCACCCGGGACAGCACCACGCCCAGCAGCACGCTGCCCACCGTGACGACGAGCAAGGTGGGCACCGCGCTCCAGCCCAGCACGCCGCCCGCGGCCACGGCCCCCAGCGCGAGCCGGTAGATGAGCAGGGCGCTCGCGTCGTTGAAGAGGCTTTCGCCCTCCAGGATGACCATCAGCCGGTGCGGGGGCTTGAGCTGCTTCAGCACCGCCGTGGCCGCCGCCGCGTCCGGAGGCGCGACGATGGCGCCCAGCGCGATGGCCGCGGCCCAGGGCATCTCCGGCACCATTGCCTTCACCACCACCGCGACGGCGATGACCGTGAGCACCACCGCCCCCAGGGCCAGGCTCGCCACCGGCCGCCAGTTCGCGCGCAGGTCGCGAGGGGACGCGTCGAACGCCGCGTCCAGCAGCACCGGCGCGACGAACAGGGTGAGCGCCAGCTCTGGATCCAACACCAGATCCGGGCTGCCCGGCACGAGCGCCAGCACCGCCCCGGCGAGCGCCACCAGCGCGGGGTAGGGCGTGCCCACCCGCCGGGACAGCGCCGCCAGTCCCGCGCCTCCCAGCAGGAGCGCGATGACGATCTCGAACACCAGCATGAGGGCCTCGGGAGCAGTCCACCCTGGACTTCCGGCGACCTAGCGCAGGAGGGCCTGCGGGGGACAGTGGCGAATTCCGGACGGCGGAACCCCGCGTCCCACGGGAGGCCGGCCGCGTCATCAGCCGAACGCGATGGGTGCCATCAGCCGGGGAAGGGGCGCGCCTTTGCGAGGCGTGGGCCCCCGGTGACAGGCTTGCGCTTTCGGGCCGCGTGAAGTGCGCGGCCTTGCGAACCCTGTCCCAGGGGGGAACCGAAGATGTCCAGGTCGTTGCTGTTGGCGTCGTTCAACGAGGGCGTCCACCGCTCCATGGCCGGCCACCACGAGGCCGCGCTCCAGTCGTTCGACCAGGTCCTCGCCGTGGATCCACGCCACTTCCCCGCGCTCACCGCGAAGTCCTTCGCCCTCAAGCAACTGGGGCGGACCGAGGAGGCCCTGAAGGGCTTCCAGCGCGCCATCGAGCTGGACCCCACCGCGGCGGACCCCCACCGCGAGGCCGCGCTCTGCCAACTGGAGCTGGGGGAGCCGGAGGCCGCCGCCCTGCTGATGAACCGGGCGGTGCAGCTCAACCCCACCCCCGGCTACCGCGAGGCCGCCGCCATCGAGGTCTACCATCTGGGTAACGCGCTGCTGACCCAGGGCCGGCGGCCGGACAAGGCCCGCTACCGGCTGGCCCGTCAGGTCTTCGAACTGGCGCTGGAGCTGTCGCCTGCCTACGTGGAGGCGGCCAAGGCCCTGGCGGACGTGTGGGAGCACCTGGGCGACCCTACCCAGCGGGAGCACTACACCCAGCTAGCGACCCGGCTGCGCCCCGCCTCCTCCTGAGTCGCCCCGCGTCAAATTCCATACAAATGCGGAGGGAAAGGGCGGTGTGCCGGTGTTGAATGCCGAAGTGGCCCCCCCACCAGGAGAACCCTTCGCATGATCGTGATGCTCGAGCCGGATTCCCCCGAATCCGTCGTGAACGCCGTCCTCCAACTCGCTTCGCAGTACGAGGGCGTCACCCCGCGTGCCCACGTGGTCCAGGGCGCCGAGTCCACCATCACCGAGCTGTACCTGCTGGGCTCCACGTCGCAGGTGCCGCTGGAGCCGTTCCAGCAACTGCCCGGCGTGCGCCAGGTGGTCCGCGTCTCGCAGAAGTACCGCATCATCGGCCGGCACGGCGGTCAGCGCACCACGGCGGGCTTCGAGTACAACGGCGTCACCTTCGACGACAACTCGGTGAACCTCTTCGCGGGCCTGTGCGCGGTGGATTCGCTGGAGAGCGTGGACGCGATGATGGCGGCGCTCGCCCGCTGCGGCATCAACACCACGCGCATGGGCGCGTACAAGCCGCGCACCAACCCGTACGAGTTCCAGGGCCTGGGCGCGAAGTGCCTGCCCTGGGTGTTCGACTCCGCGGGCAAGCACGGCATCAAGGTCATCGCGATGGAGGTGACGCACCCGCGCCACATCGACGAAATCAATGACGCGCTGAAGAAGTCGGGGGCCCCCACGGGCGTGATGCTCCAGGTGGGCACGCGCAACGCGCAGAACTTCGAGCTGCTCAAGGTGATTGGCCAGCAGCGCACCTTCCCGGTGCTCTTCAAG
Organism: Corallococcus sp. AS-1-6; assembly: GCF_020037015.1. Lineage (GTDB taxonomy): Bacteria > Myxococcota > Myxococcia > Myxococcales > Myxococcaceae > Corallococcus. Next base: position 53,948 of record NZ_JAIQDE010000029.1, read on the forward strand.
CGCGGCATGGGCATCACGCTGGAGGAGTCCCTCAACGCGTGCGAGTACGTGGCGAGCGAGGGCAACCCGAAGATCGTCTTCTGCCTCCGCGGCGTGAAGACGCACCTGGGCGACCCGCACCGCAACATGGTGGACTTCGCGCACGTGCCGGTGGTGCGCCGCCTCACGCGCATGCCGGTGTGCGTGGACCCCTCGCACGCGATTGGCCGCGCGGAGGCCCCGCCGGACGGGCTGCCGGACATCTTCCACGCCATTGGCCAGGGCCTCATCGCGGGCGCGTCCATGGTGCTGGTGGACTTCCACCCGACGCCGGAGAAGGCGCTGTGCGACGGGCCGCAGGCGCTGCGCCTGGAGCAACTGGCCGCGCTCCAGCGCTACACGAGCATCGTGCGCTCCGCGTACACGGAGGCCGTGCGCAACGGCGACGGGACGCAGGCCGCCGCTCCGGCCAAGGCCGTCAGTCGCTGAGCGCGTAGCTGCCCAGCACCCGGAGCGACGTGCAGGCGCTCCGGGCTTCCGCCAGGGCCGCCTTCACGGGCGCGGACGTCAGCGCGCCCTCCACGTCCAGGCACCAGCGGTAGTCCCAGGCGCGGACGCCGCCGGGCCTCGACTCCAGCCGCGCGACGTTCACCCCGTGCGCGGCGAAGGCCGTGAGCACGCCCGCGAGTGCGCCAGGGCCGTTGTCGAGCGTGAGCACCAGGGACGTCTTCCACCGCGAGCCCAGATTCGGCGGCACGGCCGGGCCCACCGCGAGGAAGCGGGTGGCGTTGTCCGGCGAGTCCGCGATGCCCTCCGCGAGCACGGCGAGGCCGTAGAGCTCCGCCGCGGTCCGGCTGGCGATGGCGGCCGTGCCCTCCAGCGCCTCCTGCGCCACGCGCCGAGCCGCCACGGCGGTGTTCGCCTCGGGCACGGGGTGCAGGTGGTGCTTCCTGAGCCAGCCTCCGCACTGCGCCAGCGCCTGGGGATGTGACAGCGCGCGCGTGAGCCCCTCCAGCGTGCGGCCCGGCGGCGCGAGCAGGCAGTGGCGCACGGGCAGGCGCAGTTCGCCGGAGAGGGTGGGGGTGAACTCCAGGAGCAGGTCCACCACCTCCGCCACCGGCCCCGCGAGCGCGCTCTCCATGGGCACCACGCCGCCGTCCACCGCGCCCCGGGCGACGGCCTCGAAGACGTCGCGGAAGGTGGGGCAGGGGATGCGCGTCACGGAGGCGCCGAAGAGGGCGCCCGTGGCCTCGTCGCCGTACGCGCCGCGCTCGCCCTGGAAGGCGATGCGGCGGGGGGCGGCGTCAGCCATCGATGGGCTCCGCGCGCGGGTAGGTGCCCAGCACGCGAAGGGACGACGTGAGCGGGCGCAGGTCCTCCAGCGCCGCCGTCACCGCGGCGGACGCGGCGTGGCCCTCCACGTCCAGGTAGAAGCGGTACTTCCACGGCGAGCCCGGGATGGGGCGCGACTCCAGCTTGGAGAGGTTCACCCCTCGCTGCGTGAGCCGCTGCAGCACCTGGCCCAGCGCGCCCGGGCGGTGCTCCAGCACGACGAGCAGTGACGTCTTGCACGGCACGTCTGGCGCGAGCGGCGTGGGCTGGCGCGACACCTCCACGAAGCGCGTGAAGTCCGAGCCGGGCTGAAGGTCGCTGGCGAGCACCACGAGCCCGAAGCGGCCCGCCGCGGACTCGCTGGCGATGGCGGCCACGGTCGGGTCGTTGCGGTCCGCGACCATCTGCGCCGCGATGGCGGTATCCGGTCCCGGCACGGCGCGGGCCCGGGGCACGTGCGTGCTCAGGAAGTCCTCGCACTGCGCCAGGGCCTGCGGATGGGACAGCACCTCGCGCAGGTCCTCCAGCTTCGAGCCCTTCACGCCCAGCAGCCGGTGGTCCACCTGGCTCACCACCTCGCCGGTGATGACGGCGTCGCCCGCGGCGAGCACGTCGTACGTTTCATTCATGCTGCCGGCGGTGGTGTTCTCGATGGGCAGGAGCAGCACGTCCTGCTCGCTCTGCTTGAGGGCCTCCGCGGCCTGGCGGGCGGTGTCGAAGCCGGTGAGGAGCACGCCGCCCGGCCGGTGGCCGTAGCGCTGGCGGGCGGCGAGGTGGCTGTAGGAGCCCTCGACGCCCAGGTAGCCCACGCGCAAGGGCGTGGTGTCCAGGCGGGTGACCAGGGCCTGCTGGCGGGCCACGGACATGTCCAGGATGACGCGGTAGAGGCGCTCCACCTCATGCGGGTCCAGGCCGCGGTCCGCCGCCCGGCCGCGCAGCTTGCGCAAGAGCAGGTCCTCGCGCTGCGGGTCCCGGAAGGGCCAGGCCGTCACCAGCTTGGCGCGCGCGACGTCGTCGGCCAGGGCCATGCGCCGCTGGAGGGCATCGAGGACGTCCTCGTCGATGCGTTCGATTTGCGTCCGCAGGGTCTCCAGGGAGGGGATGTCCGCCATGCCCGGAACATAACAACTCGCGTCGAAGGCGCGGACTCCTCTGACGCGCCGTTCACATTCCCAGGCGCCGGGCGAGGTCCGAAGGGACCGGGTAGACGGACTCCTTCGGCAGGTGGCGCGTGGCCTGGTCGGAGCGGCCGTCGTCCAGGTGCTTGCGCAGCTTCTGGACCAGGGGCGTGAGGTCGGTGATGGACACGGTCCAGTCGTCCACGAAGCGCTGGATGACGGCGCGGCTCAAGCCCACCTGGATGCTGTCGTGGGGCAGGCCCGCGCCGCGCAGGCTGCGCTCCGGGTCCCACTGGATGTGGACGGGCGCGGAGTCGAAGGCCTTGCGCCACGCGTCCGGCGAGCCGTGGGCCTTCGGCTCGAAGCCGGTGAGGACGCCGGCAGCAAGTGCTTCCTCCCAGCCGGAGCGTTTGATGCGCACCGCGAGCGTGCGCTCCTGGCCGCTCTTGCGGCCCCAGTTGGAGCGGTGCATGAGCCACAGGAAGCTGGGTTTGATCCACGTCATCCGGCCCACGGAGAACGGCGGGCCGAACTTCTGCTGCTTCACGGCCACGTCCGCGATGGCGTCGGAGTAGGCCTGGTACACGACGATGGTGGCTCGGTCGAAGTCGGCGCGGACTTCGCGGGCTGCGCTCATGGGCGGGCTCTGGGCCTGGCCTTCGGCTTGGGTGTGGCGGTGGTGGCCTTGGGGAGCTTCGTCTTGCCCATCTTGAGGACGAGCTCGAAGTGCTCCACGGGGGTGGGGGTGACGCTGAGGCGGCTGCGGGTGAGCAGGGGGAAGTCCTTGAGCGCGGGGGTGGCCTTGATGCTGGCCAGCGTCACCGGCGTGGTGAACGCGACCACGGGGCCCACGTCCACGGAGGCCCAGTCCTCGCCGGGAGCGGTGGGGTCGGGGCCGGGCTTGGAGAGGACGCGCGCCACGCCGACGACGGCCTTGTCCTCATTGGAGTGGTAGTAGAGGCACAGGTCCCCGGGCGTCATGGCCCGCAGGTTGTTGCGCGCCTCGAAGTTGCGCACGCCCGTCCACTCCGTCCTGCCATCCTCCTCCAGCTTCGCGTACGCGTAGACGGAGGGCTCGCTCTTGATCAACCAGTACCGCGGAGTCGCCATGGCGGCGCACCCTAGCTCAGGGCTGACTCGGTGCTCCACAGACCCACGGTTCCATCCCCCTGGGCACAGGCGATGAGGCGGCCATCGGGTGAGGAGATCGCATCACCTGTAGGAAGCTCACTGTCGTCCGAGTGGCTGAACAGCACCTCGCCGGTATCGAAGTGGTAGAGCGCGAAGCCATGGTTGTCAGAGGCGGAGACCATCCACTCCCCATCCGGGCTGAAGTCGACGTTGCTCACGTAGTGAGTGTCGTCGGTGAACGTCCTCAAGACGCGACGCTCATGCACATCCATCACCACGACCTCGTGGACACCTCTCGCGACGAGCAGGGGCCGCGTGGGGTGGAATGCAACGCCCGCCGCGAACTGAAACCCAAGGGGATGAACCCAGGGATGGGAGCTCGCCTTCAGGTCCCAGAGGTAGAGCGCCGCCTGGTCATGGTCGTAATACGTCACGATCACCGCCGCGAAGCGTGAGTCACGGGAGAATGCACACGCCTTGACCGAGGCCTGCCACTGAACGCCGAGCAGGTCACGAATCCGCTTCCAGCCCGCCACGTCCCAGAGGAGGGCCTCTCCACGTTCGAGGATGGCCAGCAGCATGCCGTCCCGGGACATGGCCAGCCCGATGGCGGGCGCGGAGAGGGTCTCCTCCCGCCAGAGTGAACCGTCCGTCGTGGAGAAGGCCATGAGCCGGGGCCGCCAGGTGACAGCGGCCTCCGCGACCGGCGGCCCCGCGGTCACGATGTGATTCGAGCCGTGGAAGAGGGCCTCGATGGGCTCCATTTTCAGTTCCACCGAGCCGCTGGGGACGTCCGTGGCCGCGTCCAGGTTCCACCACCGCAGGCGGGAGTCGGCTTTCGCGAGCAGCCGGGCGCCTGAGGGGTCGAAGCAAAGCTTGTCCCAGAGGACGGAGCTGAGCTGGGAACCCAACTGCCGCACACGCTTCAGGCCGGGCGCATTCGTCGGGGTGATGACCGCACGGGTCAGGTCTGTCTGGCTCATGTCGTGTAGGCCGGAATGGAAACGCGTATGCGAAGGAAGGCTCCAACCGTCAGGTCCCTGGCGGACGCGGCCATGGACCGGGCGTGGACGATCGAGGAGACGCGGCCTGACGACCGCAAGGCCCTCTTCGAGGCCTACCTCGCGGCGGCGCGGCTCGGGAAGATGGAGGCCATGACGAACGTGGGGCTCCATTTCCTCTACGGAGACGGCGTCCGGCGTGACCCGAAGCGCTCCCGGATGTGGACGGAAAAGGCAGCCGCCCTGGGAGACGACGTCGCTGCCTTCAACCTGGGCCTCGCCTATGACAATGGACGGGGAGCCCGGAAGAACAAGACCCTCGCGGAGGCGTGGTATCGCCGGGCCGCCAACATGGGGTTCGCCGTCGCCGAGGGAAACCTGGCTTATCTCCTGTTCGAAAGCACCGAGTCCCATCTGCAGCAGGAAGCGGTCCGGATCTACCGGAAGCACGCTCGGCAAGGACACCCGATCCCGGCATACAACGTTGGGCTTGCGTATGAGCTGGGAAAGGGCGTCCGCAAGAACCTGAAGCGAGCCAATGCGTATTACGAAATGGCCGCGAAGGGTGGCTACGCGGAAGCCCAGTTGGCCCTGGGCTACAACCATTCCAACGGCGTGGGCCTTCCTACGAATGCCTTGTGTGCCTTTGGTTGGTTCCGGCTGGCAGCGCAGCAGGGGAACGCCAGCGCATCCTTCAATCTGGGCTTGATGTTCGCGAACGGAGAGGGCGTGCCCCAGTCCAAGGCGCGCGCCATGCGTCACTTTCGTGATGCCGCGAGCCAGGGACATGCGAAGTCCGCCAGATGGCTGCGGAAGCTTGAGAAAGCCTGAGCACCACTCCAGACCTGGGCGAAGCAGCCTCGTGGACGGTAGGACTCGGTCGCGCGAGGAGTTCCAAAAATCTGTCCAATCCTCGCATGCGACAAGGGGTCCTCCATTCCCAACAGCACGTCACGGCTCGTCAGCCATGTCGTCAAGCTGCCCCTGTGCCGTCTCACGATAGAAGGGCACGACTTCGACGGCGATCACGTCGCGCATCTCCTGACGCGCGCCCTCCCAGTCGCCCGAGTCCTGGAGCCGGTGCATCCGATAGAGTGCGTCCACGAGTCGGTTGGAGCCGTCAGTGATGCGGCGGGCACACTCGCGGAGGAGCGCAAGAGCCCCTGCTTCCGTTTGCAGTGCCGCGGCGGCGTCTGAGACGGCCACTTCATCGGCGGTCCGGAGCAGGAGCGCGCGCACGTCGTCGGTGACGACCAGTGGGGCGCCCTCACGGAGCACTCGCCGTGACAGGTTGCGGATCTCATCCCAATTGGGGTGGGTGGCCATCTAACGCCTCCTCTTCGGACCGCACATGTCGATGGGCCATTCGTGCTGGCCTTCGCATCGTCGCAAGCAGGCGGTGCAGTCGCCGCCATATCGGCCGTCAGCGCACTCGTTCCAGGTTCGAAGGCATCTGTTCTTCCAGTCGGGAAGGCGCGGGTCGTCAACGTAGTCGCTTGCGTTCGCGCTGGAGTGTGCGCCCGTGGCCCCGACGGCAGCGGCCATGAGGGCGGCGGCCTCGGCGGCGGTGAGCCCGCATGCTTCCGGGAGGCCGGGGTGTCGCTGGATGCAGTCGGTTTTGGTGTCCATGGCGACGGTGGCGCATCCCAGGCTCAAGGCCGCGAGGATGGGGGCGAGGTGCCGCCGCCAGTGGGCGTGCTTCGGGGCTGTCATGGCGCGCGCACCCTACAGCATGCCATGCGCCTTCCATCAGGCGAGCACCTCCTGTGACCGCTCAACCCACGTTGGTCTTGCTGAACACCCGCAGGGCCTCCGCGACGCTCCAGGCCTGGGCGAAGCAGCCTCGCGGACGGTAGGGCTCTGTCGCGTCGAAGATCTCCGAGATCTGTCCAATCCCCGCGTGCGACAGGTGGTCCTCCATTCCAGACAGCAGGGCCCTCGCGGCCTTGAGGTTCGGGGACACCTTCAGCGTCGCGTCCACGTAGTGGCCCATCAGCCAGCCCCACACCGTGCCCTGGTGATAGGCCGCGTCGCGGGCTCGCAGGTCTCCGTCGTACTTCGGTTTGTAGTCCTTGCTCCCCGGCGCGAGGCTGCGCAGGCCCACCGGCGTCACCAGTTCGCGGCGCACCACCTCCAGCACCTGCGCCCACTTGTCCCGCTTGAGCACTGGATGCTTCAACGAAATGGCGAAGACCTGGTTCGGCCGCACGCTCGCGTCCTCGCGGCCGTCCTCTCCGTCCACCACGTCGTAGAGACACCCGGCTGCTTCGTTCCAGAAGCGCCGGTTGAAGCTGCCCTGCGCCTTCTCCGCCGCGGCCCGGTACGGCCCTGATTCCAATCCCAGCCGCTCCGCCCAGCCCGCCATCAGCCGCAGGGCGTTGAACCACAGCGCGTTGATCTCCACCGCCTTGCCCCGGCGCGGCGTCACCACCCAGCCCTCCACCTTCGCGTCCATCCAGGTGAGCTGGTAGCCGTCCTGCCCCTGCCTCAGGAGCCCGTCCGCCGGGTCCACTCCAATGTGGAAGCGCGTGCCCTTCTGGTGGTGCGCCACGATGTCCTGCATCGTCGGGAACAAGTCCCGTAGCAGCGCCTCGTCTCCCGTCTCCTCCAGGTAGCGGTCCACCGCGTGGAAGAACCAGAGCGTCGCGTCCGCCGTGTGGTAGACGCCCTCGTTCTCTCCGTCCGGGAAGTAGTTCGGAATCAGCCCGTCCCGCACGTAGTGCTGGAACGTGCGCAGGATGGCCGCCGCCTCGCGGTAGCGCCCCGTGGCCAGCGTCAGCCCGTCCAGGCTGATCATCGTGTCCCGGCCCCAGTCCGTGAACCACGGGTAGCCCGCGATGACGCTCCTTGCGTCCAGACCCATCGACCGCGCCCACGCGGCGTCCGCGGGCCTTGGCGGGTCGATGATGAACTGGTCCGCCGCCAACACCAGCCGCGCTGGCACCCCCGTGCGCGCATGCTCCGGGGCGCGCTCCAACAGGCGCTCCTGCCTCCCCAGCTCCCGCTCGAAGACCTCCTGGGGGTTCCGCTCCAACAGGTGCCCCGGCGCCTCCACCGTGAGCCCGAAGTACAGCGTGCCCCCCGGCTTCAGCGTCGCCGTGAAGTAACCCGGCGAGTGCTGCACCTCCGTGAAGTCGTAGCCGCGCGCCTTCTCCGTCCGCAGGTGCTGCGGCCGGGACGTCTCCGCCAGGCTCACGTACGGCGTGGGCCCGTCCGAATACAGCCGCATCCGCTGGAGCGGGCCGTCCTCGCCATTGCGCAGCTCCACCAGCGGGCCTCGCAGCGTGACGATGGGCGCTCCCACCTCCTTCAACAGCGGCCCGTCATGGGGGCGCAGCACCGGGTACGGCCGCAGGTGCAGCGTCACCTCCGGACCGGACAGGTGCTCCCACTGGAGGAACACCGTGTCCTCGCCATGCACCATCACGCAGCGGCGCCTCAGCCGCGCACGCCCCACCGCGTACTCCCAGACGGGAATCAGCCCCTCCAGGTGGAAGTGCCGCAGGTGCCTCGCGCCGTCCTCCCACGCGCCGTCGTCGTGCTCCTCGGACGTGAGCCGGTAGCGCTCCCCGTCCACCAGCGCCGTCTCCTCCAGCCTGGCCATCAGCACCGTGCGCCCCAGCTTCTCCATCGTGGGGATGAACAGGCCGTGGTAGCGGCGCGTGTTGCAGCCCACCACCGTGCCGGAGGCGTAGCCTCCTCGGCCATTGGTCAGGAGCCACTCGTGGTGCACGCTGTCGCTGAAGTCGGCGCCGTCCGGGAAGTCGAACGACAGGCGGGGCAGGGCAGGGGCTGGTTCATTCACGCCGTCGTCTCCTCCGCTCCCGTCTCCCTGGGCGGAGACGCGCGGGAAAGGGTAGGAAGCAGGAATCCGTCGGACATCGCCCTCGCGGAGAGGTTGCTCATGCAGGCCCGCGCCACAAAGCGCATCCCCCGGCCCCGGGGCTCGAGGGGAGGACAGCCGGGCAGCCAGGCCCTCGACGCCAGCGCGAGCGCGCTGGAGTCCCTTCACGCAAAACCCTTGCGACCGTCCCCAGGGGACCGCACTTCACCCAGAGCCTTCGGGCGCGCCCCGATTTCCCGAGGAGACACGCCGTGGCCATCGTGAAGTCGTCGGGCATCAGCGGCCGGCAGCACAACCTCGCTGAACAGGTCTTCTCCCGCGCCGCGGGCGCACCGCTCGTGCCGGGCAACGACGTGCGCCTGCTGCGCGACGCGCGCGAGAACTACCCCGCGTGGCTGAGCGCCATCCAGCAGGCCCAGCGCTCCATCCTCTTCGAGAACTACATCATCGAAGACGATGACGTGGGCCGCGCCTTCGCGGACGCGCTGGCCGCCCGCGCCCGCGACGGCGTGCAGGTCCGCGTCCTCTATGACTGGCTGGGCTGCCAGGGCCCCGCGTCCCGCCGCTACTGGCGCTTCCTGCGCGACGCGGGCGTGGAGGTGCGCTCGTTCAATCCCTTCCAGTTCGACCGGCCCCTGGCGTGGCTGGGCCGCAACCACCGCAAGACGCTCACCGTGGACGGCGAGGTGGGCTTCGTCTCCGGCCTGTGCGTGAGCCACAAGTGGGTGGGCGACGCCCAGAAGGGCGTGGCCCCGTGGCGCGACACCGGCCTGGAGATTCGCGGCCCCGCCGTGGCGGACCTGGTGCGCGCCTTCGCCCAGGGGTGGAGCACCGTGGGCCCTCCGCTGGACGAGGAGGGCTGCCTGTCCGCTCGCGCCTCCCAGCCCATGGGCGACGTGTCCCTGCGCGTGGTGGCCGGCGTGCCCTGGAGCGCGGGCCTCTTCCGCGTGGACCAGCTCATCGCGTCGCTCGCGCGCAAGCGGCTGTGGCTCACCGACGCGTACTTCGTGGGCACCGCCACCTATGTCCAGGCGCTCCGGGCCGCGTCTCGCGACGGCGTGGACGTGCGGCTGCTCGTGCCCGGCAGCAGCGACATCCCCGCGCTGCGCCCGCTCACCCAGGCCGGCTACCGCCCGCTGCTGGAGGCCGGCATCCGCGTCTATGAATGGAACGGCACCATGCTCCACGCCAAGACGGCGGTGGCGGATGGCACCTGGGCGCGCGTCGGCTCCTCCAACCTCAACCCCGCCAGTTGGCTGGGCAACTCCGAGATCGACGTCGCCGTGGAGGACGCCCCCTTCGCCCGGTGCATGGAGGACATGTACCTCCAGGACCTGGAGCACGCGACGGAGGTGGTGCTCAGCGGAAGGGAGCGCCGCCTGGTCGCAGCGCCCGCGCTGCCTCGCGCGCGAAGGGGGGCTCCCGGACGGCGGGGCAGCATGAGCCGCGCGGCCGCGGGCGCGGTGCGCCTGGGCAACACCGTGGGCGCCGCCGTCACCAACCACCGCGAGCTGGGCCGCACCGAATCCAAGGTCGTCTTCGGCGCGGGCGTGGTGCCGCTGGCCCTGGCGGGCGTGGCGCTCTACTGGCCCCACGTCGTGGCCGTGCCGGCGGCGCTCCTGGGGGCGTGGGCCGGCATCGCCTTGTGGAGCCGGGCCCTGCGCCTGCGCCGCCAGGAGGCCCAGGGCACCGAACAGCAGCCGCTGCCGGAGCAGGAGGTGCCGCCCCAGGCCGCCGTCCCGGAGCCGCCCGCGCTGCCGGAGGCGCACGCCTCCCACGCTCCGGAGGCCGGGCCCCGCCAGCCTTGAGGTGAAGGGAAGGGCAGGGCCTGGAAACGAAGAGGGCCCACGGGCCGGCAGCGGGTGGAAGCAGGGCTTCCCACTCCGCTGAGCCGGCCCGAAGGCCCTGTGATTCCTACAGCGCTTCAGACCGCGCTGGCGTGTGGCGCTACGCCTGCTTCGCGACCCCCGTGGGCTCCGCCGCCTTGCCGCTCAAGAGCGAGCTGCCGCCGTACAGGGCCAGGCCCACCATGCCCAGCACGCCCGCCTCGACGCCGCCGCCCAGCGAGGCTCCCATCAGCCCCACGATGCTGGTTCCGAGCATGAAGACCACCCCCACCGCCCCTGCCACCTTGCCCATCCGCTGTCCCCCTCTGGACTGAATTGGTCCCCTGAAACAGTACCGCTGTCCGACGCCCATACCCTTATCAAGTCCCGTGCCAGGGCTTTGGCACGGGTGCCCCAGAGGGAGCCCGGAAGTGCGAGGAAGGTACGGGGCTCACGTTGGGCAAAGGTCTTCCACCCCGTGGAAGCGATCGGCAGAAAGCACAGGGGCGAACACCGGGGTAGGACCGGAATTTTTCCCGGATGCGCCCAGGTGCGCCTGATGTGGCACGCCGTAACCCACTGCATTCCAAGGGATTTCCCTCCCCCCAAGCGCTGGCACACGCGCTGCTAGGAGCCTCCGCCAGAAGCGAACCACCCGGCCCTTCAGGGCGTGTGAACGGTGGATCGCGCGGAACATCAGTGAACGAAGGAGAGCGGAAGATGGGAATGCGGCGCACGGGGTTCTGGACGGTGATGGGGATGCTCCTCCTGTCGGGTTGTGCTCACCAGCAGACGCTGAAGGTCGACAACGCGGATCAGCCGTACCGCATCGGCCGCGAGGACGTGCTCGACGTGAGCGTGTGGCGCGACCAGGAGCTGTCGCGCACGGTGCCGGTGCGCCCCGACGGCTACATCTCCATTCCGATGGTGGGCGAGATTGAGGCCGCGGGCAAGACGCCCACGGAGCTGGCCGAGGCGCTCAAGACGGGCCTGTCGCCGTACGTGCAGGAGCCGCGCGTGACGGTCATCGTCCGCGAGGTGAACAGCAGCCGCGTCTTCGTCACGGGAGAGGTGGCCCACCCGGGCGCCTACCCGCTGCGCGGCCGCGTGTCCCTGCTGCAGGCCATCGCGCTGGCCGGCGGCTTCACGGACTTCGCCAACTCCGACGGCATCGTCGTCATCCGCACGGACGGCAAGGGCGGGCAGATCCCGGTGCGCTACAGCGACCTGGTCTCCCCGGACGGCGAGAGCGTCATCCTGCGGCCGGGTGACACCGTCGTCGTCCCGTGAAGCGGGACGGGCGCGCGGACGGCAAGGACAGACATCGGGAAGCAGCGAACGTGGGCGTGGGTCAGGACGGGAGGGCGGCGGTGAGGGGCAACTGGAAGCGAGCAGTGATTGCGGGCTGTCTCATCGCCGCGCCGGCCGCGCAGGCGGCCACCATCCTGGAGCCGCGCCTGCGCCTCACGGCGGAGGAGCGCTTCGACAATGACATCCGTCTGGGCGGAGCCGGCACCAACGGGCAGTTCATGACGAAGCTGTCCCCGCGGCTGGGCCTGGACGTGAAGAACGAGCAGTTGACGCTCGAGTCCTTCTACGCCACGGACCTGCTCGCGCGGCACGGCTCCGGGACGACGACGGTGGACCACCGCGCGGGAGTGGGCTTCCGGGACGTGCTGTCCCGGCGGCTGCGGCTGGACGCCAGCGCGCGGGTGTTCCGCGTCACCGACCCCACGTCGCTGCCGCGCGACGGTCTGGCGCGCTCCACGGCGCCCACCTTCTATGCGCAGACGAAGGTGGGCATCACGGGGCGCGTCACCGAGCGCATGGACGTGCGCGGCAACTACATGTTCGAGGCGACGCGCATCATCGAGCCGGGGCGGGTGGCGGGCTATGCGCACACCCCGTCCGTGGAGCTGTGGTACCGCACCACGCGCCGGCTGTCCCTGGGCGCCGAGTACCGCTACCAGGGCTTCCTGTACGACCAGGACTACAGCCAGGCGCATGGCGCTTCCGCGGCCCTGCGCTACCGGCTGACGCGGCCCACCACGCTCACCGTCCGGGGCGGGCCGGTGCGCTACATGCCGTCGGACGCGTCGCGCGGCGGGTGGCTGCCCCGCGTGGCGCTGGAGCTGGTGCGCGAGGGCGAGCGCAGTGACTTCGGCTTCGCCATCGGTCACGACCTGGTGGGCGCGAGCGGTTTCTCCGGCGCGGTGTGGGCGGACTACGCGTCGGTGATGGGGGCGCATCGTTTCTCGCAGAAGCTGTCCGCCTTCGGGGCGGCCAGCTTCTTCCGGAACGGCACGGCGCCCGATGAGAACTACACGCAGTGGCGCAACACCACGAACGTGTCGCAGGGCTATGCGGTGGGTGGAGGCGTCGAGTACCGGCTGAGCCGGAAGCTGGCGCTGCAGGGCGCGTTCGACCGCATCGCGCAGGTGGGTGCGGCGGATGTCGCTGGGGCGGGGGACCTGACACGCAACGTGTTCGCCCTCCGTCTGGTCATGACAGCTTGGTAGGCAACCTTTGAGAGCTACGAGGATGGAGGAGCGGATCATGGAGCGTGGGATGACGGCGGACCAGTTGCTTTCGGCGCTGTGGCGCCGCAAGGCCCTGGTGGGGGCGATCGCTGCAGCAATCTTCGTGTTGGGTGCGGCCATCGTGATGACCCGGCCGAGCATTTATGAAGCGTCCGTGGTGGTGCGCGTGGAGCCGCAGCGCCCCGGCGAGGAGATGGTCCAGCGCACGGTGAGCGAGCTCATCGAGCAGCGGCTCGTCACCGTCCGCCAGGAGCTGCTGGCGCGGCCGGTGCTCCAGAAGGCCATCGAGGAGATGAACCTCTACCCGGAGCTGGTGTCCGACAAGGGCATCGAGGCGGCGGTGGAGCAGATGCGCAAGGACCTCACCGTGCGCGTCGAGGGTGAGACGGCCTTCGAGCTCACCTACGCGGGCCGCGACCCGCAGGTGGTGGCGCAGGTGGCCAACCGCCTGCCGGCCATCTTCTCCGAGGAGACGCTGAAGATCCGCCAGGCGCAGGCGGCCCGCGCCACGGACCTCTTCAACGAGGAGATGGTCTCCATGGGCAAGGCCGTGTCCTCCTGGGAGACGAAGATCTCCAAGTTCAAGGTGGACCACCTGGGCGAGCTGCCCGAGCAGATGGAGATGAACATGCGCGGCCTGGAGCGCATCAGCGCCCAGTTGCAGACGAAGTCCGAGGAGCTGCGCACGGCCGAGGCGCGCCGCTCCGACCTGGCCCGCGCCCGCAACGCCGCGGACAGCGAGGCGGGCCGGCTGGAGGCCACGGAGAGCGGCCTGTCCCGCACCCTCACGCAGGCCAAGACGCAGTGGACGCCGGACCACCCGGAGGTGAAGCGGATGGAGCGTGAGCTCAACGACATCAGCGCCCAGCGCAAGGACGCCGAGGGCCGCATGTTCGCCGAGCGCAACGAGCGCACCCGCGTGGCCACGCTCATCACCAACATCCAGAAGGACATCGTGGACCTCCAGAAGCAGGCCGAGGCGTACCAGGCGCGGCTGAACAACACCCCGCGCTGGGCCCAGGAGCTGGCGGTCATGAACCGGGACTACGAGATCGCCCGCACCAAGTACCAGAGCGTGGTGAGCCGCAAGGTGGAGGCGGAGATCGCCCAGGAGCTGGAGGCCAAGAGCGCCAAGAGCCTGTTCAATGTCATCTCGCCCGCCGGGGTGCCTTCCTCGCCTGCTCGCCCGGACCGCATGACGGGCCTGCTCATCGCCGCCCTGGTGGCCCTGGCGCTGGGCGTCCTCACCGGCACCGTCCTGGAGATGCGCGACGACAGCCTGCGCGACGGCACGGAGGTCCGCGAGCGCCTGACGCTGCCGGTCCTGGCGGTGGTCCCGAACATGCAAGGCAAGACGGAGAAGCGGATTCTGATGCCAATGGCTGGGAGCAAGAACAGCGTCTCCTCGCCTACTTCCCTGAACTAATTGCCGCCCCCATACGGAAAGGATTGGAGAACTCAGATGGATTCGACGATGGAGCGGGCCGGTAACTTCCTCCCCCGCGTGGACGACAGCGCGGCTTCCTCGAACGCGGTGGACCGCCGGGTGGTGACGCTCACGGCCCCTGCTTCCGCGGCCGCCGAGCAGTACCGCAGCCTGTACTACCGCCTGGAGCGGATGCGCGAGCAGCGCCCGATGAAGGTGGTGGCGCTCACCTCCGCGATGCCCGGCGAGGGCAAGACGGTGACGAGCGTGAACCTGGCCCTGGCCGCCGCCCGGGCGAACCCGGAGCGCCGCATCCTGCTGGTGGACGCGGACCTGCGCCGGGGGCAGGTGGCCCCCACGCTGGGCATGCGCAACAAGCAGGGCCTGGCGGAGCTGCTGGCCGGTGAGTGCGACGTGCGCGACGTGGTGCGCCGCTTCAACTCCACGCGCCTAGCCGTCATCCCCGCCGGCGCCACGCCGGAGGAGAGCACCCAGGTGCTGGCGAGCGCCCGCATGAAGCAGTTCCTCAAGGCGGTGCGCGAGGGCTTCGACGAGGTGTACGTGGACCTGCCGCCCACGCTGCCGTTCGCGGACGCGGCCATCCTGGGCCACCAGATGGACGGCGTGCTGATGGTCATCCGCGCCAACGTCACCCCCTCCAAGGTGGTGAACCAGGCGGTGGAGCAGTTGGCGGGCGCGGCGCTGGTGGGCTGCGTGCTCAACGGGGCGGAGGTGAACGCGACCCCGTACCTGAAGAACTACGTGAAGAAGTAGCGGTCGGTTGTCGAGGTGAGTGTTTCACGGGCCCGGACCCGCTCCTCGCGCCGATGAGGTGCGAAGGGCGGGGGGCCTGGAGCGGCGGCGGGTCGGGGTTGGAGGAGTCACGTGCTTCGCGTTTTCCACCACTATTTTTCAGCCAAGAAACTGACGTTCTTCCTCGCCGAGTCCTCGGCGATCGCGCTGGCCTGTGTCGCGGGTGCCGCGGCCTGCGCGGCCCTCTTCGCGCCCCTGGGCTCCACGCCCCCGTTCGCCACGATGTGGCCGACGCTGGTGGGGCTGGGCCTGGCCTTCGTCGTCACCTTCCAGTTCACGCTGTACCTGTTGGACCTGTACGACCTGCGCATCGCGGCCGAGGACCGCACGCGCGGCTACCGCTTCCTCAAGGCCGCGGGCGTCACCGCGATGGTGGCGGGCGGCGTGATGCTCCTCCTGCCGCTGGCCCTGCCGGTGGTGCTGCCCCCCGGGACGCTGCTGGGCGGCGCGATGGGCGCCCTGGCCGGCACGCTGGTGGTGCGCGTGTCCATCCGGGCGCTGGTGGGTGAGCCCGACGCGGTGCTCATCGTGGGGGATGGCCTCAAGGCCCGCGCGGTGGCCAGCGCGATTGAAGATGGCGGCGAGGGGTCCTTCCGCGTGGTGGCCCTGGTGGAGCCGCGCAAGGTGGAGGAGCCGCTGGACGCGATGGCGGCGCGCCTCAACGCCTCCTACGTGGTGCAGGCCGCGGACGACATGCGCGGCGCCAACTGGGTGGACTCGCTGTTGCGCTGCCGGCTGGACGGGCGGCGGGTGTACGACGCGGCGGGCTTCTGCGAGCGCGTGCTGCGCCGCATCCCGGTGCAGTTCCTGCGCGCCAGCGACTTCGCCTTCGCGGATGAGATGACGGTGTCGCCCCTGCGCCGGGCCTTCAAGCGCGTGTTCGACGTGGCGGTGGCGTCGCTGCTCCTGCTGCTGGCGTCGCCCTTCCTGGTGCTGGTGGCGCTGGCCATCAAGCTGGACTCCAAGGGCCCCGTCTTCTACCGGCAGGACCGCGTGGGCCTGGGCGGCAAGGCGTACCCGCTCTGGAAGTTCCGCAGCATGCGCACCGACGCGGAGAAGAACGGCGCGGTGTGGGCGCGCTCCAACGACGACCGCGTCACGCGGGTGGGCAAGTTCATCCGCAAGACGCGCATCGATGAGATTCCGCAGGTGTTCAACGTGCTGCTGGGCCACATGAGCTTCGTGGGCCCCCGGCCGGAGCGCCCGGTGTTCACCGAGCAGCTCAAGCAGCAGATTCCGTTCTACGGCGTGCGCGAGGCGGTGAAGCCGGGCATCACGGGCTGGGCGCAGATCCGCTACCCCTACGGGGCCTCGGTGGAGGACGCGCGCAACAAGCTGGAGTTCGACCTGTACTACGTGAAGAACGGGTCGCTGTTCCTGGACGTCGGCATCATCTTCCACACGGTCCGGCACGTGCTGCTGGGACGAGGGGCGCGGTAACCGTTCAGCAGTGGATGGGGATGACCATCCGCGGCCTCTGGTTGTCGGGGGAGGCCGGGATGCCAAGGGTGGGTAGCCATGGATTGGGATGGGCGAGGGGGTTGGCACATGGTGGGCATGGACGTGGACGCACCGTTCTCAGAGCAGTGGAGCCAGGACGACGCGCGCAACAGGCAGCAGGGCGTGGAGCGCAACGAGCTGCTGCAGGCGCCGAAGCACCGTCCCACGCGCATCGTCGCGATGGGCGGCGGGACGGGCCTGCCCATGGTGCTCAAGGGGCTGGCCCGCCGCGCGGCCCCCAAGGGCGGCCAGCCTGGCGTGGACATCACCGCGGTCGTGGCGATGAGCGACGACGGCGGCAGCTCCGGGCGCCTGCGCCGGCTGCACGGCGCGCTGCCCCCGGGGGACATCCGCAACTGCCTGGTGGCGCTCGCGGGCGGCAAGAGCGCGCTGAGGGACGTGTTCCAGTACCGCTTCGGCGGCGCGAAGGGGCTCGCGGGGCACGCGGTGGGCAACCTGCTCATCGCGGCGCTCGCGGAGCTGAAGGGCGACTTCCTGGAGGCGGTGCGGCTGTCCGGGGAGCTGCTGGGCGCCAAGGGCCAGGTGCTGCCCAGCACGCTCGCGTCCGTGCAGCTCGTGGCCCAGATGCATGACGACACGGAGGTCGTGGGCGAGCGCAACATCTGCCGCGCCCAGGGCCGCGTGCGCCGCGTGTCGCTCAGCCCCCGCTCACCGCCGGCGGTGGACGGCCTGCTGGAGGCCATCTACTCGGCGGACCTCATCGCCATCGGGCCGGGGTCGCTGTACTCGAGCGTGCTGCCCAACCTGCTGGTGGACGGCGTGGCCCAGGCGCTGAAGGAGACGCGCGCGCTGAAGGTCATGGTGGCCAACCTGATGACCCAGCCGGGCGAGACGGACGGGATGAACTGCCTGGACCACGTGCAGGCCGTCATCGACCACGTGGGGCCGGTGCTGGACGCGGTGCTCGTCAACGGCCGGATGCCTTCCGAGGAGTCCATCCAGCGCTATGCGCGCAAGGGCTCCTTCATGGTCACGGCGGAGACGCGGGAGCTGCTGTCCTCCGGGGTGATTCCGGTGCAGGCGGATCTGCTCAAGGAAGGTTCCAAGATCCGACACGACAGCCGCAAGGTCGCCGCCTGCCTGCTGAAGATGGCGCGCAGCGGGTTGTAGGCCGCCCTGTCCATCACCACCTTGGGGCCCTCGAACATGGAAGCCATTCAACTTTCGACCGCCTCCCAGGTCGTGGAAGTCAACGACCGGGCGGCCTTCATGTCCCTGGAAGCCGAGTGGAACCAGCTCGTGGAGACGACCTCCCACGAGCTGTTCTACCGGCATGAGTTCCTGCGGCTGTGGCTGGACAACTTCGCCGCCGGGGCGCGCATGCGCGTGCTGCTGCTGCGCGGCGAGGACGGAGCGCTCACCGCCGCGCTGCCGCTGGTGGAGGAGCGCACGTCGATGTACGGCGTGCCCGTGCGCCAGCTCACCTCCGCGGCCAACGCGCACTCCTGCCGCTTCGACATGCTGGCGCGGGAGCCGGATGCCGCGGCCCGGGCCTTCCTCGCGCACCTGCGCGCGACGGGCGGCTGGGACGTGCTGCGGCTGACGGACGTGCCGGACGGCGGCGTGGGCTTCCGCCTGCTGGAGGCCGCGAAGCAGGGCGGGCTCCCGGTGGGCGAGTGGGAGTCGCTGCAATCGCCCTACGTGCCCCTGCCCGCGAAGAAGGACGCGTACTTCGCGAAGCTGCCGTCCAAGTTCAAGGCCAACTGCCGCCGCCGGCGCCGCAAGCTGGAGGAGAAGGGGAAGGTCACCTTCGAGCGCGTCCCTGGCGGGTTGGACCTGGAGGGCACGCTGGAGGAGGGGCTGCTGCTGGAGCAGAGCGGCTGGAAGGGCGCGAATGGCACGGCCATGGCGCAGGATGTGAAGACGCGCGGCTTCTACACGGAGCTGGCGCGGGACGCGGCCTACCGCAACCGCCTGGCGCTGTACTTCCTGCGCCTGGACGGGCGCGCGGTGGCGTTCCAGTACGGCCTGGAGTTCGGCGGGCGCTACTTCCTGCTGAAGCCCGGCTACGACGAGTCCCTGAAGGAATGCAGCCCGGGGCAGCTCCTGATGGAGGAGGTGCTGGGGGACTGCCTGGACCGGGGGCTCACCGAGTTCGATTTCCTGGGGCCGGACATGGTGTGGAAGCGCGACTGGACGGATCAGGTCCGGCGGCACACCTGGCTCTATGTGTTCAACGACACCGCCTTCGGCCGGGCCCTGTGCGCGGCGAAGTTCCGGTGGGTACCGGCGGCGAAAGAGGTGGTGGCGAGATGGAAGAAGTGAAGTCGACCGACAGGCTGTTCGTGCCGTCCCTGCCCACGCTGTGGCCCAGCATGTTGGTGGCCCCGCCGCGCCCGGGGGCCCTGCCGCCGTTCTCGTCTCCCAACGCGCGCTACTTCTACTTCGCGCGCAACGCCGTCTGGCTGACCATCAAGATGCTGCGCCTGGACGGCGGCGAGGTGCTGATGCCCGCCTACCACCACGGCGTGGAGGTGGAGGCGGTGGTGGACGCGGGCGCCATTCCGCGCTTCTACCGCGTGGGCAGCCGCTGGGACGTGGACGTGGCGGACGTGGCGAAGCGCATCACGCCGAAGACGCGCGCGCTCTACCTCATCCACTACGCGGGCTTCCCGGGGCCGGTGGACGCCATGCGCAAGCTGGCGGACGAGCACGGCATCCCGCTGATTGAGGACTGCGCGCTGTCGCTGCTGTCGTCCGACGGCGCGACGCCGCTGGGCACCACGGGCGACGTGGGCATCTTCTGCCTCTACAAGACGCTCCCGGTACCCAATGGAGGCGCGCTGGTCGTCAACGGCAAGCGCTCCTACAGCCTGCCGGAGCCGCCCGCGCCGCCGCTGGCGTCCACCTTCAGCCACACCGTGTCCGCGCTGCTGCAGAACCTGGAGCTGCGCGGCGGGGCGGTGGGCCGGGGGCTGCGCGGCCTGGTGCGCTCGGTGGGGCACGGCACGGTGAAGGCCGCGAGCATCGAGCGGGTGGCCACGGGCACGCAGCACTTCGACCGGCGGCACGTGGACCTGGGCATGAGCCCGCTGACGAAGCGGATTGCCCTGGCGCAGGACCTGGAGGCCATCGTCGAGGCGCGCCGCCGCAACTACTTCCTCCTGCTGGGCCGGCTGCGCGACGTGTCGCCGCCGCTCTTCAACCAGTTGCCCCCGGGCGTCAGCCCCCTGTTCTACCCGATGGTGGTGCAGGACAAGGAGCTGCTGCTGGCGAAGCTGCGCGAGAGGGGCATCGACGCCATCGACTTCTGGAAGCGCTTCCATCCCGCGTGCGACCCGTCGGAGTTCCCGGAGGTCGCGCAGTTGCGGCGCACCATCCTGGAGATTCCCTGCCACCAGGACCTGACGCCGGAGGTGATGGGGCAGGTGGTGGACGTGGTCCGGGAGGCGCTGAAGTCCGAGCGCCGGCCGAGCAAGCGCGCGTCGTGAGGGAACAGGGGCTGGCTCCCGGGTTGCAATGGCCCCCGGGGGCCGGGGCATTGCTTCGGGAAAGGCATCAGGGTGACGCGGTGATCCGCGAAGACGAGTTGACGTCGGGGCCAAGGTTGACGCCGCGGTTGGACGTGGCGGCGGTGGGCAGTGCCTCGCGGCTGGCGGGGATGCGGGCGGAGTGGAACGCGCTCTTGGACGCGAGCACGGCCGGTCCGTTCAACGCGTGGGAGTGGCTGTACCCGTGGTGCCGGCGCATCGCGCCCGACGTGCGGCCGCTGGTGCTGACGGCGCGCGACAGGCTGGGCACGCTGGTGGGGCTGCTGCCGCTGGGCTTGGAGCACCGCTGGGTGAACGGCGTGCGCGTGCGGCGCCTGGGCTTCCTGGGTGAGACGCACGTGGGCAGCGACTACCTGGACGTGGTGGCGCGCAAGGGCCGCGAGGCGGAGGTGGCCCGGGCGTTCTTCAACGTGCTCCAGGGGCTGCGCGACGAGTGGGACGTGCTGGACTTGACGGACCTGCGCGAGGGGTCGACGACGCTCGGCGTGGCGCGCGAGGTGTTCGGCGACGTGCGCGTGACGGAGCGCTACGTGTGCCCGTACGAGACGCTGGTGCCGGGCGAGCCGTTCGATGCGTTCTTGAAGCGCACGGGGCGGCGGGACAACTACCTGCGCCGGCGCAAGTGGCTGGAGAAGCAGGACGGCTACCGCATTGAGCGCACGGACGCGCCGGGCGCGCTGTCCGGGCCCATGACGGACTTCTTCCGGCTGCACGCGCTGCGCTGGTCCTCGGATGGCGGTTCGCAGGGCATCAAGGGCGCCGGGGTGGAGGCGTTCCACCGGGACGCGACGCAGTGGCTGGCGGAGCGGGGCCGGCTGCGGATGTACACGATGAAGGTGGGCGGCCAGGCGGTGGCGTCCGTGTACGGCATCCTGCATGGCCAGACGTTCGTGTACTTCCAGTCCGGCTATGACCCGGCGTGGCGCAACCGCAGCGTGGGCCTGGTGCTGGTGGGCGAGACGTTCAAGGACGCCATCGAGATGGGCCTGACGGAGTACGACTTCCTGCGAGGCACGGAGACGTACAAGTCCGACTGGGTGACGAAGCAGCGCCAGACGGTGTCCCTGCGCGCGCACGGCGCGGGCTTCGCGGGCACCTGGTTCACCCGCTCCGAGGAGTGGGCCCGGCAGACGCGCAACGCGGTGAAGGGTGTCCTGTCCGACGAGCTGGTGGAGAAGGTGCGCCGGTTCCGCCGGCGGAAGGCCGCGGTGAATTGACGCCTGGTGGCGGCGCGGCGGATCCTGGCGGGTGCCGTGGAGAAGCTGCGCTGCGCTGTCCTGGATGACTATCAGGGTGTTTCGACAAGGCTCGCGGACTGGTCTTCCGTGAGCGGACAGGTCGAGGTGACGGTGTTCCGCGAGCACTTCTCCGGTGAGGAGGAGTTGGTCGCGGCGCTGTCGCCGTTCGACCTGCTCGTCGTCATGCGGGAGCGCACGCCGTTTCCGAAGGCGCTGATTGAACGGCTGCCACGGCTGCGGCTGCTGGTGACGACGGGGATGCGGAATGCGTCCATCGACGTGGCCGCGGCCACCGCGCGCGGCGTGACGGTGTGCGGGACGGCGAGCGCGACCGAGCCTCCGGTGGAGCTGACGTGGGCGTTGCTGCTGGCGCTCGCGAGGAACGTGGTGGGGGAGAGCACCGCGTTCCGGCAGGGTGGCCCGTGGCAGCACTCCGTGGGCGTGGACCTGCACGGGAAGCGGCTGGGGCTCCTGGGCCTGGGGAAGATTGGGAGCAGGGTGGCCCGGGTGGGGGCGGCGTTCGGGATGGACGTGGTCGCGTGGAGCCCGAACCTCACGGACGCGAGGGCCGCGGAGGTGGGGGTGACGCGGGCCGCGTCGAAGGAGGCGCTCCTGGAGACGAGCGACTTCGTGTCCATCCACCTGGTGCTGGGCGAGCGCTCGCGGGGGCTGGTGGGGCGCGCGGAGCTCGCGAGGATGCGGCCCACGGCGTACCTCATCAACACGTCGCGCGCGGCCATCGTGGATCTGGCGGCGCTGGTGGAGGCGTTGCAGCAGGGCGTCATCGCGGGGGCGGCGGTGGATGTCTTTGAGACGGAGCCGGTGCCCGTGGACGACGTGCTGCGGAAGTTGCCGAACCTGCTCGCGACGCCGCACCTGGGTTACGTGTCCCAGGGGAACTACGCGACTTACTGCCGTGAAGCCGTGGAGGACATCCGCGCGTTCTTGGATGGCGCTCCCATCCGCAGGCTGGGGTGAGGCTCAGGGGAGGTTGTCTGGATAGCTGGTGAAGAGGGCGTGGAAGAGCGTCGTTTTCGGAGGGGACTTCCAGCCCACGAAGACGGGTGCTGGATGGTTGGCGATATCTGGGGGCAGCAGGCTCAACCCCATCGTGGACTCCATGAGTCTCGCCATCGTGACCGCTGGCTCCACCGCGGGAGGCTCCAGGTCGAGCTGCCGGAAGATGCGGCGCTCGCCGTATTCAAACTGGACCCGATACACCGTGTAGACCGGCGCGATGATGCTGGCGCAGCCGACGTAGACCCAGTGCAGGCCGGAACGCTCACGGTCCCGACTTGGATAGATGGCGCACCAGAAGCATCCATCCCGAGACGTCGTGATGTCTCCGATGGGGTTCTGGGGAAATGCTTGATCGAGCTGATCCATCAATACGTCCCAGGGCCCAGGCTCCGCGAGCTTCTTGCGCCAGAGTGCATGAAGCACATGTTCTTCGGGGCTGGGTTCCTGATTGGGATCTTCATACGAGGGCCAATAGGTTCTCGCTATCTCCAGCAACTCCTTGGTGGATGGAACCATGGGCTACCTGCCTCCGCTGGTGGTCGGCCCCGTGGGTGTCACGACCACGGGCTCAATGCCTTGGGCACAGACCTTGGGAACACGTGCACCCGCAATGGCGGCCTTGAGCGTGAGTTCGTAGAAAGTCTTGAACTCCTCACAGGCGATTCCGATCGGCGTAGCTGGCGTGACACCAGAAAAGGTGACCCTTGCTGCCTGGTTCGCGCAGCTCGCGGAGAGGCTCTGGGCTTGCTCCATGGAGATCGCTCCCTGCGCACCATTGGCAATGGGCATCTCCACGCCGAACCTGCAGTAGAACAATTCTCCCGTGTCGCGGGCGATGCCGACGTGGAGGCATGCCGCCATCCATCCGCCCGGCTTCTTCCCGCGTTGCTTCACCACTTCATGAAAGACGAAGTGACGGGGGCGCAGGGCGCCTTCCACATACGTCGCGGAACCGCCCGTCGCGCAGGCGGATGACAACGCGACGCCGCACAGCGCGACAGCGGCCTTCCAGCAGCCGGATGCACCCATGGCCCACCTCCAGGGGTGACACACTTCACGGGGCCGGAAGCCCGGCCCCTCACGGCGCACAGCCTACGCCTACTGCTGCGCGACCTCCGCGCGCAGTTGGGCGATGGCGGGCGCCAACTGCGGCGGCTGCATGTTCTTGGGCACTTCCACCGTGAAGCGTTCGAAATGCTCCAGCGCCCCGGCCTTGTCGCCCCGGCGCAGCGACAGGCTGCCCAGGAAGATGAGCGCCTCCTGCGCGTCCGGCCACGTGTCCACCAGCTCCGTCAGCTCCGCTTCCGCGCCCTGCAGGTCGCCCTGCGACGCCGCGCGCAGCACGCCCCGGTGCACCCGCAGCTCCACGTTGAACGGATCCACCGCCAGGCCCTTCAGCGTCACCTTCAGCGCTTCGTCGAACTGCTGCTGACGGATGAGCTCGTGGCTCAGCATCGACGCGGCCTCCACGTCGCCCGGGTTCGACGCCAGCCGCTGACGCGCCTGCTCCAGCTCGTCGTTCACCTCGGGCATCTGCTGCATCTGCTGCTGGGCCATGCCCGGCGGCGTCGCGCCCGTGCCCATCTGGCCCTCCTCCCGCGGCTTCTGCTCCGACACGAGCAGGTAGCCCAGCCCGCCGAAGAACACGACCACGCCCGCGCCCCACATCGCGCCCACCATCTGCGGGTTGCGCGACGCCCAGCCCGTGGGCGCCGGTACGTTGCGCGCGGGCGCCTTCACTCCCGCCGCCTGCCGCTTCTGGTGCTCGTCCTTCGCGCGCAGCGCCGCGGCCGCTTCCTTCTCCAGCCGCGCCTTCTCCGCCGTGTAGTGCTCCGCGGTGAAGTGGTGCTTCTCCGCCTCCAGCGTGCGCAGTTGCTCGATGAGCGACTGCGCCCGCTGCGCCAGGTCGTCCACCGTGCCGTCCGTCTTCGGCGTCGTGTCCGGCAGCGCGCTCCCCGTCTTCATCTTCATGTAGAGGAGCCACGCGGCCGCCAGCACGAAGGCGACCGAGAGGACGATGATTCCGGGCAACCAGTTGGTGGGCTCGGGCTGCATGGCTTAGCGCTCCAGCTCCCGGCGCACGGCCTGGAGGTAGGGGTCCGCTTCGTCCGTGGACGGCGCGGGCGTGGAAGGGGAGGGGACCGGCGCGGCGTCCGCGGGCGCGGCGCCCTCGGGCAATGGCTGACGCTGCTTCAGGATGACGAAGAGGCCGCCCAGCACCAGCGCGACGGGCCCCAGCCACACGAACCAGTTGAAGCCCTCCGCGCGCGGCTCCAGCAACACCCACTCGCCGTAGCGCGCCACGAAGTAGTCGACGATTTCGGTGTCCGTCTTTCCGTCGGAGACCAGCTCGCGCACCTTGTCCAACTGCGCGCGCGCCATGGACGACGGGCTGTCCGCCACCGACAGGCCCTGGCACACCGCGCAGCGCAGCTTCTTCGCCAACTGCTGGACCCGCGCCTCCTGGGCCGGCGCGAGCGGTTCACTCGCGGCCTGCTGCGGTGCGAACTGCCCCGTGGCAAGGCTCAGGGCGAGGGTCAACGAGACGAGGACGGCATTCATCGGGGGCTCCAGCGGGGGCCGTCCCTAACTACCGCCCCCTGACGGGTATTGCACACGGAATCCTGGGCCGCACGCCCGCCGCCCGGGCAGCCCCTCCGACGGAAAGGCAAGGGGCCTAGCCCCGGTAGCCCGAGTCCGGCTCGGTCTCCAGGTCCTGGTCCGGGTCGTAGGGGTCGTCCTCGGGCGGCAGGTACTCCGCCGGCGCGTCGCGGCCCAGCGCGTGGCGCACGGCGTGGAAGCCCACCGCCCCCAGGCCCGCGAGGAACGCGATGGGCCCCACCGCGAGCTTCACCCCCGCGAGCGCCCACAGCAGGCTCACGCTCACCGCGCCCACCGGCGCCCACCTGAGGAAGGCCGGGCGCTCCACGTCCGGCCGCAGCGCCGCGAGCACCAGCACCGACAGGAGCGCCAGCAGCGGCAGCTCCGACAGGGGCAGGTCCCAGCCCGAGCGCGACGCGACGCCGCCCCCCGCGCTGTAGAGCGAGTCATCCGAGGGCCGCGTCGAGGGAATCACGCGCAGCTCCGGAGGCCCCCCACGCACGCTGCCCGGCACCGGCGCGTTGTCCGGCACCGGCGAGCCGTCCGCCGTCACCTTGCCCCACGACAGGAAGAGCGCCACCACGCACACCGCCACGCCCGCCAGCGCCAGCACCCGGGGAAAGCCCAGGAGCGAGCGCGGGTCGAAGTGGCGCGCCACGCCGTCCGGCTCCGCGATGACGAGCTTGTACTGCTCCACGGCGATGAGCAGCGTCCCCGCCGCCCAGAGGGGGAAGAGCAGGTTGAACCCGGACAGCAGCCGCACCGACAGCGCCACCAGCAGCAGCGTGAACGCGGCGGGCATCTCCGGCCGCATCAGCACCAGCGGCACCGAGTCCACCCAGCCCGGCGCGTTGCCGTCCCGGCGCAGCTCCCGCGCGACGAGCGCCACGCTGCCCACGAGCGTCAGCAGCGTCCCCAGCACGCCCACGCTGGGGAAGAAGGGCAGGATGGACAGCACCAGCGAGAACGCCACCAGCCCCACGCCCAGCACGCTCTGCGAGTGGCCCGGCACGTCCTTCAGCCAGCGCGGCCCCGTGTACGGATCCTCGTCCTCGAAGGCCTCGTCAGGGGGGGGCTGCGCCTTGGAGCCGCGCGGGGGGGGCGCGCCGCTGCCCTGCCGCCGGGCCTCCTCCTCCTCGTCCAGTATCTCCGCCGCGTAGGCCGGCTCGGTCATGGGGCGGCTGGGACGCTGGCTCCTGGCGCTGCTGGCGCGGGGCGGGGGCGCGGGGCGCGGGGGCATCTTCGCGCCGCAGTTCTCGCAGTACATCAGGCGGACGTCCGCCGCGCTTTCACCGCACTCGGGGCACTGCATGGGAAGCCCACCTCGCTGGAGCAGGGGCCGGGGGAAGCCCTCGCGAACGACGCCGACAGCAGGGACTTACTACGGATTCCAGGCCTCCCGCGAGGCGGCCCCGGGACTCCCCCTGGGGGTCCCCGGGTGCCTGCCTTCCGAGCGGGCTCCCGTTGACTTCAGTCCCGGCGCGCGGCTTCCGCGGTCTTGCCGGGCGCGGGCTGGGACAGCTCCTTCACCCGCGTGGCCAGCGTCTGCGGGTCGATGGGACCCACGTGCTTGCCGCGGATGATGCCCTGCGCGTCGATGAAGTACGTCTCCGGCACGCCCGCGACGCCGTAGTCCACCGCCATGCGCGAGCGCTCATCCATCAACTGCGGGAAGCTCGCGCCCATGCGGCGCAGGAAGTCGCGCGCGTTGGGCTCCGTGTCCTCGAAGACGACGCCCATGAACACGGCCTGGGCGCCCAGCTCGCGCGCGCCCCACTCGAGCACCGGGTGCTCGTACTTGCAGGGCCCGCACCACGACGCCCAGAAGTTGATGACCACCGGCCGGCCCTTCAGGTCCGCCAGCGTCACCGCGTCGCCGCCGTCCAGCGGCTTGAGCGAGAACGCCGGCGCGGGCGCGCCCTTCAGCATGAAGGGCACCTCGTGCGGGTCGCGCCCGAAGCCCTGGAAGAGGACGAAGAGCAGCGCCGCCCCCACGGCGGCGAACACCAGGGGAAGCCGCCAGCGCTTCACGCCGCACCCCGCTCGGCGTCCGTGCCCGGGAGGGGAGGCGCCGCGCCCACCGGCGCCGCGTCCGCGCGCAGCACCGCCGCCCGGCGCGAAGGCCATACGGCGATGAGCGTGCCCAGCAGCAGGAGCGGCAGGCTGTACCAGATCCATCCCACCAGCGGGAACACCCAGACGTTGAAGCTCGCCGTGCCCGTCGTCTCGCTGAAGGCCATCAGGGAGATGTACAGGTCCTCCTTCGGCGACTCACGCACCGCGGGCGTGCCCACGGGGTCCGTGCTCCGCTCGTAGTAGTTCATGCGCGGGCGCAGCTCCGTCACGTCGCCGTTGGGCGCCGTCACCTCCAGGCGCGCGGCGACGTAGGTGCGGTGCGGCTCCTCGCCGCTGGACAGGCCCACGTACTTCAACTGGTAGCCGTCCAGCATCATCGTGCCGTCCTTCTTCAGCGTGCCGGACGTGTGCTTCACGTACGCGCTGGAGGCCGCCACGGCGACGATGATGAGCACGATGCCCAGGTGCACCACGTAGCCGCCGAAGCGCCGGCGCGCCTTGCCCGTCGCGGTGGTCAGCGCCGTGACGAAGCCCTCCTTGCGCTCGGTCATGCGCACGCGCACCGGCACCACCAGCTCGCGCAGGGTGATGAGGGTGACGAAGCCCGCCAGGCCGAACGTGAGCAGCGGGTACACGCCGCGCAGCCCCGCCGCGTAGCAGGCAATGGTGATGACCCCGCCCACCACGCTGGGGATGAGGAACTGGCGGCGCAGCGTGGCCTTGTCCGGCGTGCCCCACGGCAGCACCGGGCCCACGCCCATGAGGAAGAGCACCGCGATGCCGCCCGGCACGGCCATCTTGTTGAAGTACGGCTCGCCCACGCTCACGCGGATGCCGCGCACGGCCTCCGACACCAGCGGGTAGAGCGTGCCCAAAAGCACCGTGAAGGTGATGGCCACGAACACCAGGTTGTTCACCAGGATGCTCGCCTCGCGCGACATCATCGACGACAGGCGGCCCTCCGGCGCCAGCAGGTGGCCGCGCGTGGCCAGCAGGCCAATGCACACCACCAGCAGGATGGCGATGAACACCAGGAACGTGGGCCCGATGTCCGACTGGGTGAACGAGTGCACCGAGTTGAAGATGCCGGAGCGGGTCATGAACGTGCCCAGGATGGTGAGCACGAACGACGCCAGCGCGAGGCTCAGCGTCCACAGCTTCAGCATCCGCTTGCGCTCCTGCACCATGGTGGAGTGCATGAACGCCGTCGCGGTCAGCCACGGCAGGAACGACGCGTTCTCCACCGGGTCCCACGCCCAGTAACCGCCCCAGCCCAGCACGGCGTACGCCCACCACGAGCCCAGCACGATGCCCAGCGTGAGGAACATCCACGCGATGAGCGTCCAGCGCCGCAGGGGCGCCATCCACGCTTCACCAATCTCCCCGCGCAGCAGGCCCGCCACGGCGACGCCGAACGGCACCGTCATGCCCACGTAGCCCGCGTAGAGCATGGGCGGGTGGATGATCATCAGGAAGTGGTTCTGCAGCAGCGGGTTGGGGCCCGGCCCGTCCGCCGGCACCGGCGACACGGCGCCCCAGGGGTTGGCGGGGCCCGCGATGAGGAACGCGAAGAAGACGCCCACGGCCAGCATGGTGCCCAGCGCCAACTGCATGTAGCGCGCGTGCTCCTTGCGGTGCACCCAGGCGAACGCCGCCAGGTACACGCCCATGATGAGGCCCCAGAAGAGGATGGAGCCTTCCAGCGCGCTCCACAGCGACACGATGGTGTAGATGAGCGGCGTGGCGCGGCTGCCCACCTGGGCCACGTACTTCACGCTGAAGTCGTGGTTGATGAGCGCTTCCACCATCACCAGGTTGCTGCCGACCATGCACGCGGCGAAGCCCCACACCGCGCGCAGCACCCAGGGGTAGCTGGCGTCGTTGCGGCGCATGCCGCCCACCAGCCCCAGGATGGCGCCGAACGCGGCGAAGGCCAGGCCCGCGAGGACCAGCCCGTAGCCCAGCATTCCGTTCACGGCGCCCCCGGCGGAGTCGCGGTCGCGGTGGTGGCGCCTTCAGCCAGCGTGTCCTGCCACTTGCGCGGCTCCTCGCCTTCCTTGGGCGCGCGGTACTCGTTGGAGTGGTTCACCATCAGCCGGTTGGACGTGAAGACGCCGGACTTGTCGTAGGTGCCCTCCACCACGACGCCGATCTTCTCGCGGAACATCTGCGGGGGCGTCTCCAGCGAGCGCACGTGCACGCTCTTCGCGTCCGCGTTCGGGCCGTCCGCCACGCGGAAGTCCAGGGTGGTGTGGCCCTCGTTCCACTGGATGCTGCCCGGCTGCACCACGCCGCCCAGGCGGATGGTGGCCGTGTAGGCCTTGTCCCCGTTGGAGAGCAGCTCCGACGGGCTCCAGTAGTAGACGAGGTTGTCCCCGATGTTGCCGAAGGCGATGAAGCCAAGGCCGGCGCCGGCGAAGAGCAGGGCTCCCAGCGCGATGAGGCGGTTGCGGTTGACGGGCGTCATGGGCTCACTCCTTCGAGTCGGTGGCGCGGGGACGGCGCGCCCAGAGGGACGCCGAGTAGAGCACGAAGGCGGCCACGGAGATGCCGTAGCAGGCCCACACATAGCCCCAGCCGCCCTGGAGCCGGCCGCTGCCCACCTGGGCCAGCAGCATCAAAGACGTCAGCGAGGTCATGTTCAGGCCACCTTCGAGGAATGGGACGCGCGCAGCGCGGGGTCATCCGTGGGCAGCGCCTCCGGCAGCGCCACCTCCGCCTTCCGCTCCGCGAGCGCGATGCGGTAGCGGTGCACCATGAAGACGATGAGCAGCGCCAGCATGCCGAACGCCGACACGCGCAGCGGCAGCACCATCTGCGGGTCCACCGTCTTGGGGCTGGACTGCACCTGATGGAGGCTGCGCCACCAGCGCACGGAGAACCACACGATGGGCAGGTTGATGGCCCCGATGATGGCCACCACCGCGCTCCACACCGCGCGCTTCTCCGGGTCCTCCACGAAGCGCCGCAGCACCAGGTAGCCCGTGTAGGAGACCAGCAGGATGGCCTCCGACGTCAGGCGCGGATCCCACGACCAGTACACGCCCCAGGTGGGGCGGCCCCAGATGGAGCCGGTGATCATCCCCAGCGTGCCGAAGAGCAGGCCGACCTCCGCGGAGGCCTCCGCCATCGCGTCCGTCTTCCACGACTGACGCATGAGGTACGTCACCGCGGCCACGAAGTTGATGAACATGGCCATCATGGCCATCCACTGGAGCGGCACGTGGACGTACATGATGCGCTGCACTTCGCCCATCTCCCGGTCCGGCGGCGCCCACGCGAGCCCCAGCCACCAGCCCGCGCCCAGCAGCGCCAGCGTCAGCGCCGGCAACCCGAACTTGACGAACTTGTTCATCCTTCAGTCCTCGATGACCCGGGGAAACAGCACGAAGCCCACGCCCCAGTAAATCAGATTGAACCCCAGCAGCAGCCCCTGCCATGAGCCCAACTGCTGCATCGGGTCACCCTGGAGTACGAGCGTGGTGCCCTTGGCGGCGGAAAGGAGGGCCGGGATGACGAGCGGGAACAATAGCAGAGGCAGCAGCACATCCCGGGCCCGGGCATTGCTGGAGATGGCCGCGTAGACGGTCCCCGGGGCGCTGAGCGCCAGGCTGCCCAGGACCAGGATGCTCGCCAGGTCACCGAGCCCGGTGACGATGCGCACGCCGTACAGGGCCACCATCACCGGCACCAGCAGCACGCCCAGTGCCAACAGCAGCAGGGCGTTGCCCAGCGCCTTGGACAGGAAGATGGCGCGCGCGTCCGCCGGGGCCAGCCGCACGCCGTCCAGGCAGGCGTTCTCCGTCTCCACGCGGAAGGACTCGCCCAGGGACAGCACGCTGGCGAAGAGGATGGCCAGCCACAGGTAGCCGCCCGCGTTGCGCTCCAGCAGCTTCGTGTCCGGGCCCAGCGCGAAGGAGAAGAGGAGCAGCGTGGCCATGGCGAAGAACACCAGGGCGTTGAGCCGCGCGCGGGTGCGCCACTCGATGAGCAGGTCCTTGCGCATCAGGACGAGCGTCGTCGTCAGCAGGCCCGGGCGGCGCTTCGCGTTCGGGGGGCTCATGCCGCCACCGCCCGGCCGTCCTGCAGGTGCAGCCGTTCCTCGCACAGGCTCAGGCCCTGTTCGATGAGGTGCGTGGCCAGCACCACCGTGGTCCCGCCTGCCTTCAGCTCCGCGATGACGCCCTCCATGTCCTGGATGCCCTGCGGGTCCAGCTCCCCGAAGGGCTCGTCCAGGAGGGCGAGGGCCGGTGCCTTCAGCAACAGTCGCGCGATGGCCAGGCGCTTGCGCATGCCCGCGCTGAAGCCCCGCACCGGGCTGTCCGTGCGGCGGTTGAGGCCCACCCGGTTGAGCAGCGCGTCCGCGACGTCCCGCGGCGCGTCCACGCCCAACAGGCGCCCCAGCACCATCAGGTTCTGCTGCGCGGTGAGGTCCTCGTAGAGGAAGCTGGCGTGGGACAGGAGCGCCACGTCACGGCGCACCGCTTCACGGTCCGTCACGGCGTCCCGGCCCAGCACCTCCACCCGGCCCGCGGTGGGCCCGAGCGCGGTGGCGACGAGGCGCAGGAGCGTCGTCTTCCCGGAGCCATTGTGGCCGGTGAGCAGCAGGGAGCGGCCAGCGGGCAGTGCGTAGGTGAGCCGCGCCAGCGCCCACCTTCGTCCATAGCGCTTGCTCACGTCATGGAGGGCGAGCGCGGGCGCTGATCCAGAGGGGAGAGGGGGCATCGGCGGGCCGTTTCGTAGCCTTAAACCCCGTTGTTCACCAGTGAAACCCCCGGGGTCGCCCGCCGGAGGACAAGAAGTTTTTACGCCTGCTTCTTCCGCCGCTTTCGCCGGGGGGCTGAAAGGTTTTCGCCACGGGTGGGCGCTCGACTGCCCTGGTACACCCAGGTACGACCCCCACAGGTGCGTTCCTGCCCTCCGGGGCACGGGGTTTCCCGGGGTTACGGGTGGTTTCCATCACCTTCCTGCCCTGGCATCCAGCATGCACACAGGCGGCGCGGGGCCCGGTCCATTGGGGGGAGCGGGCAGACGGCGAAAGCCGCGAGGGAGGCGTGATGGCAGGCAGGGTGTTGCGGCGGGCGGCGAAGGCGGCGGCGGCGGGATTCCTCCACTACAGCGGGGCGCGCAAGGCGATGGCGGCGTACCGCCGTTCGCAGTCGGGGGGCCGGCGCATCCTCATCGTGAGCTACCACCGCGTGGTGAGCGACTTCACCGGGGAGCTGCAGCGCTCCATCCCGGGGCTGCTCATCTCCCAGGAGACGTTCCGCCGTCACCTGGAGCAGGCGCACGCGGCGGGCTTCGAGCTGGCGAGCCTTGGCGACGCGGTGGACGTGATGGCGGGCCGCCGCGCCGCGAAGAAGGACCTGTTCGTGGTGACGTTCGACGACGGCTACCGCGACGTGTACCGGTACGCGTACCCGGTGCTGAAGCAGATGGGCGTGCCGGCCATCACCTACCTGCCCACGGCGTTCATCAACACGGACAAGCGCTTCAACCACGACCGGCTGTTCCACCTGCTGCGCCGCGTGCAGGAGCGCCGCTTCCGTCCGGACTACGCCACCATGCCCGGCCCGTCGGTGGAGCTGCTGGGGCCCATCCTCACCGGGCAGAAGACGACGTCCGCGGCGCTGGACGACTTCATCGGCGAGCACCCGACGCGCGTGCTCACGGGCATCATCGACGCGCTGGAGCAGCAGTTGGGCGGCGGCGCGGACCTCCTGCCCGAGCAGGGCGACGTGATGAACTGGGACGAGGTGCGCCAGATGGCGCGCGACGGCTTCGAGTTCGGCGCGCACACGCTGGGCCACACGGTGCTGACGCTCGAGCCCACGGCGGTGGTGGAGAAGGAGATCCTGGAGTCCAAGCAGACCATCGAGCGCGAGGTGGGCGTCCAGGTGAAGGACTTCGCGTACTGCAACGGCTGGTACTCGGATGAGATGATCCGCGTGCTCAGCCAGAACGGCTTCCGCTCCGGCGTCACCACGGAGGACCTGCCCAACCGCGTGGGCGGCGACCCGTTCACCCTGAAGCGCAAGGTGATGTGGGAGAACTTCAGCCTGGGGATGATGGGGGACTACTCCTCGTCCCTCACGGTGTGCCAGTTCGACGACTGCTTCGGCGTCCTGGGCATGAGCCACCCGGTGCTGGGCCGCCGGCCCCACGTGCTGTCGCAGGCGACGGGCACCACCAACGTGCTGGTCCAGGAGGCCGCCGCCGCGGAGGCCGTGCTCGCCCGGGCGACGCCGGTGGAAGTCGTGGACGTGACAGCTCCGGTGATCGTGACGGACCCCCGGGTTGCGGCCGCGGTGACGGGTGCGCAGGTCGTGGTGGCGCCGAACGTGGCCCTTGCCCCGGAGGCGGCGAAGCCGGAGGAGCTCCAGTGAGTGCGTCACCCAAGCCGGCCCCGTCCCCGTCGTTCCTGGGGCGGGCCGGCCCGTTGGTGTTGGCCCGGTTGTTCACCGCCGGGCTGACGCTGTCCATCCCGCTCGTGCTCGCCCGGGTGCTGCACCTGGACGAGTACGGCACCTACTACCAGTTGTTCCTCATCGCCACGACGCTGTCGTACGTGCTGCCGTTCGGCGTGGCGCAGAGCCTCTACTACTTCCTGCCCCGCGCGGAGGCGAAGCGGCCGTACCTGGGCCACGCGCTGCTCTTCGTCACGGGCGCGGGCGTGGTGGCGGCGGGGCTGGTGTGGTTCTTCCTGGGCCACGTGGCGGCCTACTTCAACAACCCCGCGCTCATGAACCACCGCGCGGCGCTGGCGCTCTACACGGCGTTCTTCCTGGGCAGCTACCCGCTGGAGATTTCCCTCACCAGCCAGGGGAAGACGAAGGCGTCCGCGGTGGTGTACCTGGCGTCGGACGCGGTGCGCTCGGGCGTGATGGTGCTGCCGCCGCTCCTGGGCTTCTCCCTGCACGGGATGATGATCGCCGTGGCCTGCTTCGCGGGCCTGCGCTACGTGGCCACGTGGGTGGTGTCCCTGCGTGGGTCCACGGGCCCGCTGGTGGACTGGAAGCTGTTCAAGGAGCAGTTGGTGTACGCGGCGCCCTTTGGCGCGGCGATGTGCCTGGCCATCCCCCAGCAGAACGCGCACATGTACGCGGTGGCGGGCGTGGTGGCCCCCGCGGTGTACGCGCTCTACCGGGTGGGCTGCTTCCAGTTGCCGGTGGTGGACCTGCTCTACACGCCCACCAGCGAGGTGCTGATGGTGCGCCTGGGCGAGCTGGAGCGCGAGGGCCGGCTGGAGGAGGGCGTGGTGGCCTTCCGGGAGGCGGCCGGCAAGCTGGCGTACGTGTTCCTGCCCTTCGCTGCGTTCCTCTTCGCTGCGGCGCCGGAGTTCGTGGGGGCCATGTTCGGCCAGAAGTTCCTGCCCGCGGTCCCCATCTTCCGGGTGAGCGTGCTGGGCGTGGTGCTGTCCATCCTGCCCATGGACGGGACGCTCCGGGCCCGGGGCCAGACGCGGGCCATCTTCGCGTCGTACCTGGTGAAGGCGGTGGTGACGGTGCCGCTGCTGTGGTTCGGCGTGAAGCACTTCGGGATGATGGGCGGCATCGCGTCCTGGGCGCTGGCGGAGATGGTGGGCAAGGGGATGCTGCTCATCCGCGTGCCGCGCGCGCTGTCCACGCCCGAGCGCAAGCTGGTCCTCAAGGACGTCATCCCGTGGCGGGAGCTGGCGCAGGCGTCGCTGGCGGCGTTCGCGGCGGGCGGGAGCATCTTCCTGCTGCGCTCCGGCGTGCACGACACGTGGGTGAACCTGCCGGCGGGGTTCCTGTGGCGGGTGCTGCCGCTGGCGGTGGCGGGGCTGCTGTTCGTGGTGGGGTACGTGGTGGGCCTGTATGCGCAAGGCGTTCGTCCCTGGAGCGCACTGCAGTCCCTCCGCCCCCGCCGGACGGCCTGAGCCACCGTCGGGTACCGCACGCGTGGGGGGCACTTCCCTCCCCACGCGTGGGTACCTACCTTCCAGGCGTCACGGAGTTCGGGTGAGGGCGAGGAGAGGCGTGATGGGATTCGACGCGATGACGTTGTACCGGGTGGCGCATGGACTGAAGAAGCGCGGCGTGCCGTTGCTGCCCGCGGTCCTGCGCAAGGCCATCTACTACCTGCACAGCTCCTACATCCCTGAAGACGCGGAGCTGGGCGAGGGGACGCAACTGGGCTACGGCGGGATCGGCGTGGTCATCCACAAGGCGGCGAAGGTGGGCCGTCACGTCCTCATCTCGCAGCAGGTGACCATTGGCGGACGCTCCGGGCTGGAGGGCGCGCCGGTGATTGGCGACTACGTGCGCATCGGCGCGGGCGCCAAGGTGCTGGGCAACATCCACGTGGGCGACTTCGCGGTGATTGGCGCCAACGCGGTGGTGGTGAAGGACGTGCCGTCGGGCGCGGTGGTGGCGGGCGTGCCCGCGAAGCTCATCCGCCAGGACGCGGATCCGCTGACCACGTACCAGCGTGAGATGGGCCTGTTGCCCACGCGGACGACGCCGAAGCTCACCCAGGTTCCACGCCCCTCCGCGCAGGCTTCCGCGCGCTAGGCACCTCGCTTCGTTGGAGAAGGGGACTTCCTTCATGCGCGTGCTGCTCGTCGGGGACTACCCGCCGCCGTACGGGGGCGTGGCCATCCATGTCCGTCAACTCCATCAATTTCTGCGCGACCGCGGGGTCGAGGCGAAGGTGCTCGATATCGGGAAGGGTGGCCGGCCGGCTCCGGACGTCCTCCCCGTGCACGGCGCCGCCGCCTTCGGCCTGCGGCTCGCGGGATTCACCGCCGCGGGCTGGACGGTCCACCTGCACACCAGCGGCAACAACCCGAAGGCGTGGGTGCTGGCGGCGCTGGTGGGCACCATGCCCGGGCCGCGTTCGCCCCGCGTCATCACGCTGCACTCGGGGTTGATCCCGGACTACCTGGCGGAGTCGCAGGCCCGGCGCGCCTTCGCGCGCACGGCGCTGGCGGGCTACGCGCGGGTGGTGGCCGTATCTCCGGCGGTGCGCGACGCGGTGGTCGCGTGCGGCGTGCCGGCGGAGAAGGTCCTGGTGCATCCGGCCTTCTGCGGTTCGCAGGTCCAGCCCGGCCCGGTGACGCCGGAGGTGGAGGCCGCGCGGGCCCGGCGCCATCCGTTTATCGCGATGGCGCACCACCCCTCGCCCGTGTACGGGCGCAAGCAGATGTTCCGCGCGCTGAAGCTCGTGGCGGAGACGCACCCGGGCGTGGGCCTGGCGCTGTTCGGCCCGGGCACGCGCTCCGAGGAGTTCATCCGCGACGCGCGCGAGCTGGGCGTGGCGGGGCTCCTGGAGGACCTGGGCGAGCTGGAGCACGCGAAGGCGCTGGGGCTCATTTCCCAGAGCGACGTCTTCATCCGGCCCACGACGCACGACGGGGACTCCATCTCCGTGCGCGAGGCGCTGGCGCTGGGCGTGCCTTGCGTGGCCAGCGACGTGTGCGCCCGGCCGGAGGGCACGCGGTTGTTCAATGCCGGGGACGCGCGGGCGCTGGCGCAGGCGGTGCGCGACGCGCTGGCGGCGGGCCCGGCGAAGGTGACGGCTCCGGATGCGGGGCCGGTGATGCTGGACTTGTACGCGGAGTTGCTGCCGTCCGGCATGGCGGGTGCAGGAACCGTGAACGCGGCGTGACGGAGTGGGGACGGGTTGGGGCGCCTTCGAGGGAGAGGGCGCGCTTCAGGGCTTTCAGCACGGAACTTTTGACTTCAGGAGCAGACGATGCGGCGCAGTGAAGAGATGGACCTGTCGAAGCGGGCCCTTCGTGGGCGGGACCTGGTGGTGTTCTCCAACGACTGGGACGGGGATCCGCTGTCGAAGGTCCACATCATGCGGATCCTCTCGCGGGACAACCGCGTGCTGTGGGTGAACAGCATTGGCAACCGCGCGCCCAAGGCGAACGCGCACGACGCGCAGCGGATCATCAAGAAGCTGAAGACGTTCACCCAGGGCATCCGCGAGGTGGAGCCCAACCTGCACGTGCTGGCGCCGCTGGCGATCCCGTTCTACGGCTCGGAGACGGTGCGCCAGGCGAACCGCCACCTGCTGCGGCTCCAGGTGCTGCGCGCGATGAAGCAGTTGAAGTTCGAGCGCCCCATCTCCTGGAGCTTCCTGCCCGCGTCCGCGCCGGTGTCCGGCACGCTGGGCGAGGACTTCGTCGTGTACCACTGCGTGGACGAGTTCTCCGCGTTCAGCGACACGAACGGCAAGCACATCGCGGAGCTGGAGGAGCGCCTGCTGCGCCGCGCGGACATGTGCATCACGTCCGCGGAGCGCCTGTACGAGAACAAGAAGCGCCTCAACCCGCGCACGGTGCTGGTGCGCCACGGCACGGACTTCTCGCACTTCGTGAAGGCGTGCGACCCGGCGACGAAGATTCCGGAGGACATCGCGAAGCTGCCCAAGCCCATCATCGGCTTCTTCGGGCTGGTGGCGGACTGGATTGATCAGGACGCCATCATCGCGTGCGCGAAGGCGCACCCGGAGGGCTCGGTGGTCATCGTGGGCAAGACGACGCCGGACTGCGACGACAGCCGCCTGCGCACGGTGCCCAACATCCACATGCTGGGGCGCAAGCCGTACGCGGACCTGCCGGGCTACAACAAGGCGTTCGACGTGGCGCTCAACCCGTTCGTCATCAACGAGCTGACGCTCAACTCCAACCCGCTGAAGGTGCGCGAGTACCTGGCGTCCGGCCTGCCGGTGGTGTCGTCCGACCTGCCGGAGGTCCGCAAGGTGGGGCTGTGCCGCATCGCCACCACGCCGGAGGACTACGTGAAGCAGGTCAACGCGGCGCTGGCGGACAACCCGGGCCCGAACCGGGAGCGCGCGGAGAAGATCTTCCACGAGAGCTGGGAGGCGCGCGTCGCGGAGATCCGCCAGCACGTGGGTGAGGCGATGCTCGCGGCGGGCAAGAAGCTGTAGGTCCGGTCCGGTACCGGGCGACAAGAGGGCGCGGGTCCGGAGCGTGCGAGCGCCCCGGGCACCGCGCCTTCGTCATTCCCGGAGGTCACCCGCGGCCGGTCACGCGGCGCTCCAACAGGGCGTAGCGGCGGGCGAGCCGGGTGTAGTCGGCGGGGCGGATGGGCGTGCGCTCCCGCGTGCGCAGCAGGTCTTCCTTCGCGTCCAGGTAGTCGCGCGCGGGCACGCCGCAGGTCTCCTCCAGGAGCCGCGCGGCCTCCGTGTCTGGCAGGGAGGGGGAGATGCCCAGGCGCTCGTGCATCAGGCGCCGCAGGCCGGTGTCGAGCTCCGGCAGCAGCTCCGCCTCCACCTTCGCGCGGCGCATGAGCCAGCCCAGGGAGCGCACGTACTCGCGAGACGAGCGGTGCCGCTCCACGCGCACGGGGCGGGGGGCGCCGAAGCGGGTGCCTCGCGAGACGACGTAGACGAGCCCCACGGCGAGGCTCTGCGCGATGAAGACCCAGAGGCCCTGGGACAGGGGCGGGCGGGTGATGACGGCGTGGTGGAACTCGTCGAAGCGCAGGGGGCCGCGCGCGGCGAGCGCATCCCAGAACCGCAGGTTGTCGAGCAGCTCCAGCCGCCGGTTCTCCGCGAGGTCCGGGCCCGCGGCGACGTAGACCTCGCCCTGGCCCAAGCCCCAGCGCCACAGCACGCCCGCGCTGCCCAGGCCCGCCAGCGGCACCGCGTCCTCGTGTTCCAACCGGATGCTCCGGTCCCGGGCCACGCGCAGGAGCGACAGGTCGCGCAGCGCGCCCGCGGGCAGCCACACGTCCACGGTGACGCCCGCGGGATCCACCCATTCGGAGGCAAGGCCCTGGTGGTTCGTGCCGGGCAGCGCGCCAGAGACGATGTGCAGCCAGTCCTCCATGCCCGGCTGGTGCTCCGCCAGCGCATGCGGAGACAGGTACACCAGCGTGCCGCCGCCTCGGACGAAGCGCTCCAGCGCGGCGACCTCCTCCTTCGTCACGGGCTGGGCTTGCGGTGCGGCGATGACCAGCGTGCGCGTGCCTGCCGGAATCGAGTCCAGGGACGACGTCTGCGCGCTGACGTCCCGTCCGCGTTCTTGCAGGTAGACGAAGAGGGCCTTGAGTCCCAACGGGCCCGGGTTCGTGACGGACGGCACGGGGGAATCCGGCGGGGCCTCGTGCGAGGCCAGGCCCACCGCCAGCGCCACGGCGATCATCAACCCCAGGACGACCGCGACGCGCGCGTTCTTCACGGGCGGACCTCCGCGAGCGAGCCGTGCAGTTGCTCCACGGACTCCACGAAGCGCGTGGCCTCTTCGCGTGACACCGGCTCCAGCGAATAGAAGGCACGGTCGTACCAGCCGACCAGCCGCTCCACTTCACCCGTCACGCGTGCGGGGGCGCCTCGTGTGGGCAGCTCCGCGGCGAGCTCCCGGTTCGTCTTCACGCGGTCCGGCCGCGCCAGCTTGCGCTGCTCCAGCGTGGACAACAGGCCCAACAAGCCTTCGCGGATGGCCTCGCGCGCGTCCTCCGTCTCCAGCGCGGTGCGCGCACGGCCCAGGTGTTCTCCGGGTGTGTCCAGCTCCAGGGGCGCGGCTTCGCCCTCCACTCCCGGCGCGGTGACGGTCTTCCTGCTCCGGCGCCAGCGCACCCTCAGCACTCCGAACAACACCACCGCCAGCGCCAGCCCCAGCATCACCGCGCGCGTGGCCACCGCGAAGCCTTGCGCGCCCCGGGATTCGAACAGGCCCTCCAGCCAGTTCTGCAACTCTCGCAAGAGGCGCGTCAGCAGGTCGCTGTTGCGCTGCCGGGCTCTCGCGAACTCCGGCCGGTCGAGGATGGCGCGCAGCCGCTCCGGTTCGCTCGTCACGCCGGGCGACACGGACGGCTCCGCGTCCAGCGCGCACACGGCCTCCAGGTACACGGTGAGCTGCCGGGCTCGTTCAGGCTGCGTCTGTCCGGAGGTTCCGGGTGGCAGGGGCACGCCGTCCAGGGCCTCCACCAGCCGGTTCACCTCCGCGTTGAACGCGGCGGGCTGCGAGCGCGCCGTGTCCTCGAGCCGGCGCGACACGGCCTCCCGGTCCGCGCACGGGGGCAGGGCAGCCAGCAGGAGGACGAGGGGCAGGGTGGGCACGGGCGGTCAGGGGGACGGCGTCGCCGGCTCCGCGGTCGCGATCCGCCGCTCCAGGTCCAGGCCCTCGCGGCGCACGCGCATGTCCACGTAGAAGAACGCGGACACCACGAAGCTCAGCGGCGTGAAGAAGGACTGCCCCACCACTTGCAACAGCTCCGCGGGGACGAGCAGCGCCTGCGGAATGGCCGCCTGCGCCGCCGGATCCAACAGGTTGCCGCCATAGGCGAGCCGGACGATCCACGCGGGCAGCCCCGACACCAGGCTCACCGCGATGAGGATGCCGCCCACCACCGTGGACAGCACCATGGCGCGCACCGTGCCCCGGCCCATGAAGCCCGGCTCGACGCGGCCCTTCAGCAGGGCCCCGGAGCGCTTGAAGGCCGCCCACGCGCCCACGTCCTCCATGGCCAGCACGGGGGGCAGGAGCATGAAGCGCAGGAAGTACCAGAGCACCGCGGCCAGCGCGCCCAGGCCCAGCACGATGGCGCCGATGATGATCAGCGCGATGCTCAGCGCCGTGCCGCCGCCCGTGCCCCTCCCGGTCACGGCCGCGACCACGCCCATCCCCATGATGAGCGAGCCGGGCAGGCACAAGAGGAGCGTCACCCCCGCGGCCCACGCGATGGACAGCAGATAGGTCGCGGTCAGCGTGCCCAGGCGCGACACGGCCCGCCGCAGACCTTCCGAGGGACGCACCGGCTCCCCCAGCCGCGCGGGAATCACATACCGGGCCGCCGCCGTGGTGGCCACCCAGAAGTTCCACACGAGGAACACATACAGCACGAGCATCAGCCCCAGCACGATGCCGGACTGGGCCAGGGTCTGCGAGGGATCCGCGCCCGAGGGGGCCTTGCCCAGCCCGGGCAGCACGCCCACCGTGCGCGTCATCGCGACGGTGAACGCCTTGACCGCGATGTAGTTGAGCAGGTCGAACCCCAGGACCAGCACGAACAGGGGCTTCAGGTGCGCGCGCCAGAAGGTCGCCGCGCGGTCGATGATTTCTCCGATGGCGAGGGGGCGCAGCTCAACGGAGGTCGGGGAGGGCGTCACGGCCGCGCAGCATAGCGCCGCCTTCAGCGCACGGGTTCACCCATCACGAGCAAGGCCCAGGCATCCGCTTGCGCCGCGCACTCAGCCGCGAGGCGGCGCGCATACATCCAGCAGCGCCCGGGCCGCCGCGCGCGGATCCTCCGCCTCCAGTACGGCGGAGATGACCGCGACACCCCAGGCCCCCGGCACCTCCCGGGCCCGCTCCGGCGTCATGCCTCCCAGCGCCAGGGCAGGGCAGGGCAGCCGGTCCGCGAGGGCCTTGAATCCACGGGGCCCCAGCGTGTCACGCGTGTCCCCGGGCTTGGATCCCGGCGCGAACACGGGGCTCACCAGCGCCAGGTCCGCGCCCAGCGCTGCATCCGCCTCGCGCGCGTCGTGCACCGCCGCGCTCACCCACCGGTCCGCGGGCAGGAACGGGCGCACGTCGCGGGGTGAAGGGCCGGAGGCGGGCAGATGCAGGTGCGCGCCCACGAGCAGCGCGACGTCCAGCCGGCCGTTCACGAACAGCGCCCGGCCCCGGCACACCTCCGCCAGGAGCCGCGCCTCCTCCAGGAACCGCCGCCCGGAGGCCTCCGGGTGGCGGTGCTGCACGGCGACGTCCGGCCCCGCCTCCAGCGCCCGCTCCAGCGCGGTGAGCAACCGCGCCCGGGGCAGCCGCCAGTCCGTGATGACCACGAGGCGGGGCAGGGCGGGCACCGCTACTCCACGAGCCCTTCGATGGGGCTGGACGCGGAGCCGTACGCCTTGCGCGGGATGCGGCCGGCCAGGTACGCGTCGCGGCCGGCCTCCACCGCCTTCTTCATGGCCACGGCCATGCGCACGGGGTCCTTCGCGCCCGCGATGGCGGTGTTCATGAGCAGCGCGTCCACGCCCAGCTCCATCGCGATGGCCGCGTCGGACGCCGTGCCCACGCCCGCGTCCACGATGACCGGCACCTTCACCACCTCGCGGATGAGCCGCAGGTTGTGCGGGTTGCGGATGCCCAGCCCGCTGCCGATGGGCGCCGCCAGCGGCATCACGGCCGCGCAGCCCGCGTCCTCCAGCTTGCGCGCGGTGATGGGGTCGTCACTGGTGTACGGCAGCACCGTGAAGCCCTCCTTCACCAGGATGCGCGCGGCCTTCACCGTCTCCTCGACGTCCGGGTAGAGCGTCTTCTCGTCGCCGAGCACCTCCAGCTTCACCCACTTGCTCATGCCCAGCTCTTCCGCCAGCCGGCACGTGCGCACCGCGTCCTCCGCCGTGTAGCAGAGCGCCGTGTTGGGCAAGAGGCGCATCTTGTCGCGGTCGATCCAGTTCATCAGCGACGCCTCGCCCGTCGCCTTCAGGTCCAACCGCCGCACCGCCACCGTGACGAGCTCCGCGCCCGACGCTTCGTGGCACTGCTTCATCACCTCGTGGCTGGGGTACCTCCCCGTCCCGACGATGAGCCGCGAGGTGAACGTCACCCCCGCCAGCGTGAAAGGCTTGTCCGCGATGCCGCTCATGACCGTCTCCTCTCCAGGGCCTGCGCTCACCCGCCACCCACGAAGGTGACGATCTCCACCCGGTCCCCGTCCTGGAGCCGGTGCTCGGGGTGACGGGCGCGGCGCACCACCTCCGCGTTCACCTCCACCGCCACCCCCGGGCCGCTGCCCAGATTCAACAGCGCCAGCAGGGACGAAAGGGTGCTGCCCTCCGGCAGCGTCCGCGCTTCTCCGTTGACCCACACGTTCACGGCCTCACGGCTCCTTCCGGCCCGCTTCGGACGGGACCCGCCGGTGCCAGTACAAGGGCGGTTCTGCCCTGTCAACGCACAGCCTCCTCCACGCAACAGCCCTGCTTCAGCGCACGGGAACGGATTTTTCGCGCGCTCTTGCGTTTTGTTCCGCTACCCCAGCAGGCGGGCGACCAGGGGCTGGCTCGTGCGCGGGGCGCCCCTGCTCATACCGCCCCGCGTTGCCAAGCGCTGTGCAGGTACGGGGGGAGCGACCAGTTTCTGCCCAACGCCGGGGAACAAATCACCGGCACTCAAGACACACTCACAGGGGGCGGTCACACATGCGGAAGCTCATGATTGCGGTCACGGCGGTCGCGGGTCTGACGATGGTCACCGGTTGCAAGAAGGATGACGTCCAGGCGCAGCGCGAGGATGTCGCCGAGGCCCGTCAGGAAGCGGCGCAGGAGACGGCGGAGGCGCGTCAGGACGAGAGCAAGGAGCTGGCGGCGGCGCAGCAGGACGCCAACGAGGACATCGCGGAGGCGCGCAAGGACGCGAACGACAAGATCGCCAGCGCCAACGAGGAGGTCCGTGACGAGGAGCAGGACCTGGCCGAGGCCCGGGCCAACCGCAATGAGGACCTGGCCGAGGGCGGCTCCGGCATGGCCGGCACCACCAGCGCCGCGGCGGCCACCACCGTCAACGGCCGCGTGCTCTCCAAGTCCGGCGACACGCTGACGCTGGTCGACAGCGCCAACAAGGAGCTGAAGATCAAGACCAACGACAAGACCGCGATGATGGACAACGCCAGCCGCGCGGTGAAGCTGGACGACATCCAGGAGGGCTCGCAGGTGCGCGCCTCCTACGTGATGGACGGCAAGGACATGGTCGCCCGCGACGTCACCCTGGTGGCGCCGGTGAAGAAGATGGACAAGTAATCCCCGCGCCTTCAGCGCCTGACGTCCTTCCGGACAGGGGAGATACTTGAAGGCGGCGGCTCCCACCCTCGCGGTGGGGGCCGTTTCCTTTTTAGTCGGGGAAATGCCCGGTGGGGTCGGATGGGGATGTCTGACCCGGGTGGTAGGACGCGGGCGTGAGGAGTTCCTCATGCCTTCCCACCCCCGGGAAGCGCCTCTTCGTCAGGAGCGTCACCCACGATGGCCACCCATCCCCCCGCGTCCTCCGCGTCCCGGCCCTTCATCCTCTTCACCACCGGGGCCACGTCCTATGAGCTGGTGCGCTACCTGGGGTCGCGCGCCGGAGGGGAGCTGCTGCTCGCCCGCCGGCACTACGCGCGCACGCCGGGAGGGCTGGTGCTCATCAAGCGCCTGCGCGACGTGACGGATGACGTGGCGCGGGCGCGGCTGCGCGAAGAGGTGAAGCTGCTCATGCGGCTGTCCCACCCGGCCATCGCGCCGGTGTACCTGGTGCGGGTGCACGACGGCGCGCCCCACCTGGTGACGGAGTACGTGGACGGGCCGTGCCTGGAGACGCTGTCCAGCTTCGCGGCGCTGCGGCGGCGGCCCTTCTCGGAGGCGTTCGCCGCGTACGTGGGCGCGGAGGTGGCGGACGCGCTCCACCACGCCCATGCGCTGGAGGACGCGCGCGGCCTGCCCGTGGGCGTTGTCC
The DNA here is from genome assembly GCF_020037015.1 of Corallococcus sp. AS-1-6. Taxonomy (GTDB): domain Bacteria; phylum Myxococcota; class Myxococcia; order Myxococcales; family Myxococcaceae; genus Corallococcus. The sequence goes on from NZ_JAIQDE010000029.1 coordinate 98,336, forward strand.
ACCGCGACATCAACCCCCGCTCCCTGCGCGTGGACGTGCACGGGCGGGTGCGGCTGTCCGACTTCGCGTTCGCGTGGTCGCGGCTGCCCGGGCGCGTGGTGACGGAGCCGGGGCTCGTGCGCGGGGACGTGGCCTATGCGTCGCCGGAGGCGCTGGACGGCCTGCCGCTGGATGGCCGCGCGGACCTGTTCTCCCTGGGGATGGTGCTCTTGGAGCTGCTCACCGGACTGCACCTGCTGGACCTGGAGGACGTGGAGCGCGCCGCGCAGCAGGCCCAGCCCGTGCCCGGGACGCGCGGGCTGTGCGCGGAGACGCCCAGTTGGCTCCCCGCGCCGCTGATGGCCGCGCGCATGGCGTGCCTGACGCCGGAGCACGTGGAGCAGGCCACGCGGGGGCTTTCGCCGGGCATGCGGGCGGTGCTCCAGCGGGTGCTCCAGCGCGACCGCGACCTGCGCTTCCAGACGGGCGCGGAGCTGCGGGACGCGCTGCGGGACCTGCTGAACGCGCAAGGGCGGCCCTATGGCCCCCCGGAAGCGCTGCGCGAGGTGGCGGAGGTGCGCGCGGACGCGCTCGTGGGCCCGGCGGGGGAGGCGGAGGCCGGGCTGCCGCTGGAGGACGACCTCTGGGATGGCTGCGATGACGACGGCGCGGATTGGACGTGAGGCGTGACGGCGGGACGCCCCGGGGCGCTTGTCATCGCGGGAGGCCGTGGCGAAGACTGCTGGCATGGGTGACGTGATGGAGCTGCACCGCCAGTGGTGCATCGCGGACGGACACGCGGATTCGCTGATGTGGAACCGCGACCTGTGCGAGCGGTCGACGGAGGGGCACGTGGACTTCCCCCGCCTGCGCGAGGCGGGGGTGAAGCTGCAGTGCTTCACGCTGGTGACCCGGGGCTTCCCGTTCATTGGAGGCTTCCCGCTGTTCGCCGCGTGGCGCAAGTGGCCCTCCGAGGCGCGCGGCAGCGAGTGGACGCGCGCGCTCTGGCAGATTGAGCGGCTGGACGCCTTCTGCGCCCGCTCCGGGGACACCGTGCGCGTCGCCACCACCGGGGCGGGGCTGGAGGACAACCTCGCGCACGGGAGGCTGTCGGCGGTGCTGGGCGTGGAGGGCGGCCACGCGATTGAAGGCCAGGTGGAGCGGCTGGCGGAGCTGCACCGGCGCGGGGTGCGCTTCATGGGGCTCACGCACCTGTCCAACAACGACCTGGGCGGTTCGTCCTTTCCCATGATGGGCAACCGGGGGCTGACGCCGCTGGGGCACCAGGTGATGGAGGAGATGGCCCGCCTGGGGATGAGCGTGGACGTGGCGCACGCCTCCGAGCAGACGCTCACGGACCTCTTCGCGCACCCCACGGTGCGCTACTTCTGCTCGCACACCGGCGTGCGCGCGGCGGGCGGCGGCTGGCGCAACCTGTCCGACGCGGCGCTGCGCACCATCGCCCAGCGCGGCGGCGTGGTGGGCATCATCCTGGCGCCGGTGTACCTGGGCGGCGACACGTGGGACGACGTGGTCCGCCACGTGGAGCACGCCGTGGACGTGATGGGGGAGGAGGGCGTGGGCGTGGGCAGCGACTACGACGGCATGGTGGCGCTGCCCCGGGGCATGCGGGACGTGACGGATCTGCCCCGCCTCACGGAGGCGCTGCTCAAACGACACCCGGAGTCCTGGGTGGAACGTGTGATGGGTGGCAACTTGCGGCGTTACTTTCGCGAGACGCTCGGCGGCGGTTGACAGCGAAAAACCTGTCGAAAAGAGTCGCCGGCACCCATGAACCGTCTTCCCCTCGCGCTCCTGTCCCTCGTCGGTTTCTTCCTTTTCTCCGGCTGTGGTGGGCCGGGCTCGGGCGACTCGTGTGACGGCGGCGACTACGTGTGCCAGGACGACGCGCAGGCGCTGGAGTGCCGCAACGGCACCTGGCGCCCGCTCGCGTGCCGCGGGCCGCTGGGCTGCCGGGAGCTGGCGGACAGCGTGCGGTGCGACACGTCCCTCAACCAGGAGAACGACGGGTGCGCCATGGACGCGGAGGGCAAGGGCGTGTGCAGCCCCAACGGGGCCGCGCTCCTCACGTGCCAGCAGGGCGTGCTGGTGAAGACGGCGGATTGTTCATCCTGCGCCGTGCAGGACAACCAGGCCGTCTGCCAGCCCTGAGCCTCAGCGCTCCGGTTCCCCCTCGGACTTCGGTGGGGACCCGGGAGGGGGCGCGGGCAGGTATCCGCCCGCGGCCATGCGCTTCGCGGACCGCTCGTACATGGCCGGTGAGAGGCCCTGCACGCCGGTGCCGTCAATCCACCGGTTGTAGAAGTTGAAGAGGGCGCAGACGGAGACCGCGTCGTAGACGGCCTCGTCCGACCATCCGGCCGCCTTCAGGCGCTCCACGTCCTCGCGGCGCACGTCTCCGGGCGCGTCGTTGAGCTGGTCCACGAAGGCGAACAGTGCCTTCTCGGCCTCCGGGATGGGGGCCGTCTTCACGTCGTCCAGCACCGCCTGGACGTGCTGCGTGCTGCCCAGCAGTTCCGCCGCGACCGCGGCGTGAGAGCCCGTTCAAAACACGCAGGCGTTGCGCCGCGACGTGTACGCGGCGATGAGCTCCCGCAGCCCGGCGGACAGCGGGGACGGGCCGCGCATCACCTCATGGGTGAAGGCGGACAGCGCGTCCGTCATGCGCGGCTTGAACGCGAACAGGTGCCAGATGCCCGGCGGCGTCATGCCCCCGGCCCGCGCCATGGCGATCATCTTCCCGTAGTGCCCGTCGGACTCGTGCGACTCCACGTCGGGCAGGTACATGTTTTCCGGAGCGGGGGACTTCCTCATCGGGCACTTCCCTGGCGAAGGACGGGGACGCCCATCAGGCCAGCGACGCGAGGAAGCTGTCCAGCACCGAGTTGAAGGCCTCCGGCTGCTCCTGGTTGGGCAGGTGCGCCGCGCCGGCGATGACCTCCAGCCGCGCGCCCTGCACCAGGTCCGCCATCTGCTTCGCCTTCGCCAGGGGCGTCACGGTGTCGTGCTCGCCCACCACCACCAGCGCGGGCCCCGCGTAGCGCGCGAGCAGGTCCTTGCTGTCCAGCCGCAGCGCCATGCCCCGCTGCGCGGCGGCGATGGACTCCGGCGACACGGACAGCCCCAGCTTCGTCACCTCGCGGCCCACCGGCGAGTCCGGCCCCGCGTGGACCAGCTTGGGCACCAGCCCCTGGACGACGGACGCCGTGCCTTCCTTCAGCGCCTGTTGCGCCGTGGCCTCGCGCTTGTCCTTGCCGGCGGCGTCGTCCGCGGTGCACTGCGTGTCGGAGAGCACCAGCCCGCGCACCCGGCCCGGGTCCTCGCGCAGGAGCGCCAGGGCCGCGTAGCCGCCCATGGACACGCCGCCCACCACCGCCGTGTCGAGGTTCAGCGCGTCCAGCAGCGCGAGCGCGTCCTGCGCCAGCTTGCGCATCTCCGTGGGGCCTTCACCCCGCCGGCTCTGCCCGAAGCCGCGCAGGTCCGGCACGAGGAAGCGGTAGCGCCCGGACAGCGCGGCCACCTGCCGGTCGAACGCGGAGCCATCCAGCGGGAAGGCGTGCATGAGCAGCACCGGCAACCCCTGGCCCACGTCCCGGTAGTGCAGCGCGACCCCATCCACGGCGACCGTCAGCATGCGTGCCTCCTCGCGGCCCGCCGCAGGGGGCGGCGTCAGATCCACTTCTTGTACTTGAACCAGCCGACGAGCCCCAGCGGGAAGCCCACCATGGTCACCCACATGGCGGTGTACCAGACCGGTCCCGTCAACTGTTCGAAGTTCTGCCCGAAGAACCCCACGATGAAGGACAGGGGCAGGAAGAGGGTGGCGAAGATGGTGAGCTGCTTGCTGATGTCGTTGGTGCGCTGGGCCACCATGGACAGGTAGCCGTCCATCACGTTGCCCACCACGTCGCGGCTGGCGTCGATCTGCTCGTAGAGCCGCACCAGGTGGTCATAGACGTCGCGGAAGTACAGCGTCGTCTTCTCCTGGATTTGCGGGATGCCCCGGCGCGACAGCATGCCCACCACGTCCCGCTGCGGGGACAGCACGCGGCGCAGCGTCACCAGCGCGCGCTTGAGCTGGAAGATGCGCTGCAGGTGCTCCGGATCCGGATCGGCGAAGATGGCGTCCTCCAGGTCGTCCAGCCGGTCGCCGAAGTCGTCCATGATGGGGAACTGCGCGTCCACGAGCGCGTCCGCGAGCAGGTAGAGGATGACGTCCACGCCCCGGCCCAGCGTGCCCGAGGGGTCGTCCTTCACGCGCCGCAGGATGGCGTCGTGGCCCGGCAGGCGCAGCGCGTGCACGCTGATGAGCCAGTCCTGCGCGAGGAAGTAGTGCTGCTCGTGCAGCGTGAGCTCCGTGACGTCCGAGCCGCAACTGAAGCCCTGCATCACGATGAACTGGTGGTGCGGGTATTCCTCCAGCTTGGGCCGCTGGTCCAGGTGCAGGCAGTCCTCCACGGCCAGGCGGTGCAGTTGGAAGCGCTCGGCCAGGCGGCCCATCACCTCCGCGTCCGGCTCCAGGACGTCGATCCACTTGGGCCCCGGCCTGTCGAGCAGTTCCTCGCCCCCCGAGACCACCCTGCCGTCTTCCCACAGACAGACCTGGATCATTTCCGTGGACTCCCCGGCCCACCTCGCGGGGCCGGGACGCTTGCTAGAACTCCCCGGACGCGATGTCGAGCGGTAGAGTGGGGCCAACGTGTCCGCTGCCGCCGAGAATCCACCGCCGGCCTCCCTGACCCCGAGGCTCGAACAAATCCTCCAGTCGCTGCCCGACCGTGCCTTCGCGGCGCGGCTGCGAGCGGTGTATCTCGCCGCGGCCCAGGCCATCTCCCGGCTGAGCGACCTGGACCTGGTGAAGTACGAGACGCCCGTCGTCGACGCCAGCCCCGACCTGTCACTCTGGGAGGAGATGGCGCCCGTCATCCGCGACACGGTGATGGACGTCAACGTGCTGCTCAACGTCATCCGGGAGCAGTTCCCCGGTACGCCGCCGCCGGCCGCGTCCGGCAAGGGCCCCGGGGACGTGCCCGCCATGCTCCAGGAGGGCATGGCCCGGCTGGCCCAGAGCATCACCCAACTGGGTGAGGCCATGCGCAACCCGTCCGTGGTGAGCGACCGCTGGCAGTTGTTGGCGGAAATCCAACGCTTCCGGTCCGACTACCGCGAGCAGATGAGCCAGCTCGTCTTCGAGTCCGCGAGCACCTTCGGCGAGGTGTCGCGCGCCCAGGTGGTGCCCGGCTACGAGGCGGAGGTGAAGGCGGCCGTCACGGTGCGCGCCATCACGTCCGACCTGTCCCGCATCGTCGCGGCGCGGCTCAACAAGGTGCGCGACGCGAAGCCGGACGAGGTGCTGTGGAACGCGCAGCAGCTCCAGACGGAGCTGGACGCCTTCGGCCGCACCGCCGCGTACCGGAACCTGCGCGCGCAGGACAAGCGCCACATCGTGGAGGCCCGCGCGGAGATTGGCGCGCTCGCGCTCGAGTCCGCCCCCGAGCAGGCACGGCTGCTGACCGTGACGGAAGGCCTGGATGAACTGGTGCGGAGCCTGTCCGCGGTGAACCAGCGTCAACTGCTCATCCTCCACGACCGCGAGGTGTGGGCCGCGTGCGGCGTGCGTTTGGAGCGCGCGCTGGCCCAGTCCAAGAAGGACCCGGTCGCGTCCGCGAAGGCGCTGGCGGAGGCCGCTGCCAGCGCGCAGTCGCTCTATGGCCGGGACCCCACCATGGACGCGTTCCTGCGCAAGGCGCGCAAGCTGAAGCTCGCCACGCTCACGGGCCCGGAGCTGCTCTCCACCATCGAGTCCTTCCAGTCCCAGCTCGCGCAACTGGACGTGATGTGAAGGCCGCGGACAAGAAGGCCTTGGAGCCGTGCCCCCTGCGGCAGGCGGACCTGTCCGGCGTGCAGGGCGTCTTCACCGACGTGGACGGCACGCTGACGACGGGCCACAAGCTGCGCAGCCAGACGGTGCGCTCCCTGGAGCGGCTCTCCGCGTCCGGCCTGCGCGTGGTGCTGGTGAGCGGCCGGCCGGCGGGGTGGGGCGAGGCGTGGGCCCGCCAGCTCCCCGTGGACGGCGTCATCGTGGAGAACGGCGGGCTGTTCTTCCTCAAGGACGCCAGGGGGAAGCTGCGCAAGGTGTACCTGGAGCCGCCCACCCAGCGCGTGGCGAACCGCCAGCGCCTGGAGAAGGAGGTCGGGCGCGTGCTCGCCCAGGTGCCCGGCGCGCGGCTGTCCGTGGACAGCCGCTACACGGAAGTGGACCTGGCGGTGGACTACAACGAGGAGGTCCGGCTGGGCGACGAAGGGGCCTCCCGCATCGAGTCGCTGCTGCGGGCCCGGGGCGTGACGGCGGTGCGCTCGTCGGTGCACGTCAACTGCTGGCTGGGCCGCTTCGACAAGCTCTCCGCGTCGCGGCGTTTCGCCAGGGTGGCGTGGGGCGAGAAGCTGGACCCCGCGGACGGCCGGTACGTCTACGCGGGGGATTCTTTCAACGACGCTCCGATGTTCCAGGCGTTCAAGCTGGGCGTGGGCGTGGCCAACGTGCGCGCGGTGCTGGATCGCATCGACGCGCCGCCGGCCTTCATCACCCGGGCGCCCGAGGGGCGGGGCTTCGAGGAGCTGGCTTCCGCCCTCCTCTCCCGCCGCCGGACGGCCCGCAGCAGTCGAGGAGTTTCAACGTGAATGTCGTGAAGCTGGAGCTGGCCCGGGGGCTGGGGCGTCACCTGCGCGCGGGGCACCCGTGGGTGTTCCGCAAGGCCCTGGAGCACATGCCGAGGATCCCGCCCGGCAGCGTGGTGGACCTGACGGAGAACGGGAAGTTCGTCGCGCGCGGGTACTACGATCCGCACTCGGCCATCGCGGTGCGCGTGCTCACGCGGGACTCGCGCGAGACGGTGGACGCGCGCTTCATCACCCAGCGCGTGCAGCGCGCTCTGGCCGCGCGCACGGCGCTCATCGACCTGAAGGACACGGACAGCTACCGCCTCATCCACGGCGAGGGCGACGGCCTGCCCGGCGTGGTGGTGGACCTGTACGCGGGCTGGGCGGTGATGAAGCTCTACTCCGCGGGCCTCACCCCGTACCGCCCCCTCATCGTGGAGGCGCTGAAGGCGGGCGTCCCGGGGCTCAAGGGCATCCTCGGCCGCGATGAGGTCGGGCGCGACGACGTGGAGGAGGACGACGGCCGCGGCAGCGGGAAGATGCTGTGGGGCGAGGAGGCCCCGGAGCTCATCCCCATCCGCGAGCGCGGCGCCATCTTCCTGGTGGACGCGTGGAAGGGGCAGAAGACGGGCTTCTTCCTGGACCAGCGTGAGAACCGCTACCTCATCCGCCGGCTGGGGCAGGGGAGGGACGTGCTCAACTGCTTCAGCTTCAGCGGCGGCTTCTCCGTGAACGCGGCGCTGGGCGGAGCCAACAGCGTCTTCTCCGTGGATCAGGACCCGGAGGCCATTGCCCTGGCGCGGGAGAACTTCACGCGCAATGGGCTGCCGGCGGCGAAGCATGACTTCCTGGCGGCGGACGTGTTCGCGCTCATCCAGTCGTTCAAGGAGGAGGGCCGCACGTTCGACCTCATCATCCTGGACCCGCCCGCCTTCGCGAAGAGCCAGCGCGCGGTGGAGGCGGCCGTGGACGGCTACGCGTCCCTCAACCGGCAGGCCCTGGCGCTCCTGCGTCCCGGCGGCCTGCTGGCCACGGCGTCGTGCTCCGCGCGCGTGACGGGGGACATGTTCATGGGCGCCGTGCGCGAGGCGGGCTTCAAGGCCGGCGTGGACCTGGCGCTGGTGGAGGAGCGCTACCAGCCGCCGGACCACCCCGTGCGCCTGCAGTTCCCGGAAGGGAAGTACCTCAAGCTCTACGTGATGCAGTCGGTGTAGCGGCCCGGCCCCGGGGCGCGCCTGACGTGAGGCGCGCTCCACGGGTGCCCGGCAGTGCTCAGGTGCCGAAGACCTTGTGGGCCACGCGGTCCAGCACGTCCTTGCCCCAGACGACGCTGGCCTTGCCCAGCCGGTCCAGGTCGCGGGTGAACTCGCGGCCGTCCGGAACGACTTCGTAGGTGCGGGTCAGGAAGAGATTGCCGGTGTCGGGCTCGAAGTCGACGTTGCCGCCGCCGGTGTCCGTGCCCTCCTCCTGCTGCTGCTGGAAGCCCTCGATGATGCCGGGCTTGGGCGGCTCACGGAACCGGTAGATGAGCGCGCTGCACTTGAGCGCCGGAGGCGACTCGACGTGCTCGAAGGCGTACTGGCCTTCGCCGTTCATCATGCCGCCCAGCCCCTGCTCGTTGAGGCCTTCCGTGACGCCGGCCCCCTGGGACTGGAGGTACCACTTCACCAACTGCCGGGCCGCGTCGCGCGTCATCGGGCCCCCCGCGGGCGGCGCAGGACGCGCCAGTCCCATGGAGGACAGCAGCCACTGGATCTTGCTGGAGAACGTGCTGATCACTTCGCGGGGATGACGCGGTCCGCGACGCGGTTGAACACTTCGTCGCCCCACACGAGGCTGGCTTCCACGAGCCGGTCCATGTCCTCCTTGAACTGCTGCGCCGACGGCAGCACGCCGTAGGTGCGGCTCAGGAAGAGGCTCTTGTTCTCGGTCTCGTAGTCCACCTTGCCGCCGCCGGCGTCCGTGCCCTTCTTCTCCTCGTCACGGAAGCCGTCGATGACGCCCGGACGGGGCGCGTCGCGGAAGCGGTAGATGAGGGCGCTGCACTTCAGCGCCCCCGAGTCCTTCACATGCTCGAAGTAGATCTGCGCTTCGCCGAGGGCGGCGCCGCCAAACCCCTTCGCGTTCAACCCGGAGGCCTGCGCATCGCCTCCGTGAGCCTGGATGAATGACTGCACCAGCCGCTGGGCATCTTCGAGCGTCATACGTGCAGTCATACCAGTCCAGGCTCCGGATGAGAACTAGCCGGCGCGCGCCTGGTCGAACGGGACGCGCTGGTTGAGGTACGTGTCGTTGATGTTGTGCGCGCCGGAGAAGATGCTCTTCTCGGAGAAGTAGCGGATCTTCGCGTCCTTGCCGGCGTGCTTCAGCAGGTCCAGGGGGCCCTTGCCGCTGGTGCCCAGGCCGAAGAGGCCGGGGACGGGGTCCTTGTCGTTGACGTAGTGGACGTACTTGGGGCCGTCCGGGTAGGTGGCCGCCGCGGCGCCGAAGGTCTCCACGGAGACCTTGCCCAGCTTCTCCTGCACCTGCGCGGGGGACAGCCCGTCTTCGATGCGCAGCCGCTTGGCCACGTCGCTCAGCGCGCGGCTGGTGATGAGGCCACCCTGGCTGTGCGCCATCAGGTGCACGTCACGGCCGGCCTTCAGCTCCGTGTAGAGCGAGTCCGCCAGCGTGTCCACGGCCGGGTTCTTGCCCTTGTCCAGCTTGTCCGTGATGCACTGGCCCAGGTCCTTGAAGAAGCCCTCGGTGGAGTTGTGGATGCCGATGGTCTTCTGGCCCGTCTTGTCCGCGATGGCCTGCAGCGTGGTCTCCTGACCCGCCTTGTCCGTCATCATCCCGTTCACGTAGATGATGGTGCCCGGCTGCTTCACGCCGCCCTTGGGCTCGTAGGCGGGGATCTGGCTCAGCGGGGTGCTGGCGTCGAAGGCCTGCCCGCCCTTGCCCACGATCTTGCCGTCATAGGCCTTGTCCTTCGCGCCCGCCGGGGCGGTGAACACGCCCGTGGGGGCCGCGGTGCGCACCGCGCTGTTCGACGCCTTGGTGTCGAAGCCGTCCTTCACGGTGTTGGCCGGCTTCGCCGTGACCGGGGTGGCCGTCTTGGCGGGGGCGGCCGCGCCGGTCGTCCCCGTGGTCGTGGTGGTGCGCGCGATGGTGTTGTTGGAGGTGCGCCCGATGGTTCCCATGGCTTGAGGCTCCTGCGGTGTGCGGATTTTTGAAGGGGGGAGGGAAAGCTTGCTGCGTTGATCCATTCTCATCCGAAGCGCCGAAAAGTTGCGAGCAGGTCACGGAATGTGTGCAACGCACTGCGGCATCAGGGGTCCGGCAGGGGACGGAGGCGGGAATCCGGCCCGGGCGCGGCCGGGCGGACGGCTTAAGGTGGGGGCATGGTCCAGAAAGGTCAGTTCCTGGAGCGCTCCACGCTCATCCCCGTGGGGTCGGACGGCGCGGTGATGGAGGGCACGGTGCACCGGGGCCAGAAGTCGCCGCCGCTGCTCATCCTCCCGCCCCGGCCGGAAGAAGGGGGCGGGATGGATCACGTCGTGGCGGCGGAGCTGGCCTTCGCGGTGGCGCGGGCGGGCTTCCCCACCCTGCGCTTCAACCACCGGGGCGTGGGGGCCAGCCAGGGCGTCCGGGGCACCGGCGGGGCGCTGGTGGAGGACGCGGAGGCGGCCATGCGCGTGGCGCTGGAGAACGCGGGGACGACGGCGCTCGCGGTGGCGTCCCTGCACGGCGGGGCCCGGGTGGCGCTGGCGCTCCAGGAGCGGCACCCGGCCGTGGGCGGACTGTGTCTGGTGGCGCCGGAGGTGGACCCGCTGTCACTCGTGCGACTGTCGTGTCCGCTGCTGGTGATTGTCGGGGCGCAGGACACCCGGGTGCCCCGGGCGGCGCTGGCCGCGGCTGTCGCGGAGGCCGGGGGGGATTTAGAGGTCATCGACGATGCCGGGGCCACCTTCCATCGCAACCTTCCCCAGGTGGGGCGGGCGGCGGCGGCGTGGCTCCAGCGCCTGTCGGGCGGGTAGGGCGTTGGCGTGCAAACCGTTGGACTTCTTCACGTTTCTTCAACCCCGGCGCCTTGCACGGCCGGCCGGGGGGCGGACAGACTCAAAGCGCAGACCCAATCGTCCCGCCGTGCGTTCGTAGTGGGTCTTCGAGGCGTCTTCGTTCAAGGAGTGTCCCGATGCGGATGAGGCGATGGAACGTGGTTCTCGCGGCGCTGGCCCTGTCGGCCTCGGCGTGCGCTTCCGCGTCGCGGGAGCCGGAGGCCCCGGCCGGGCAGGACCTGGCGGCCGCGGAGGCGGAGGTGTCCCGGGCGGTGGCGGAGGGCTCGGACGACGTGGTGTCCGGCGCCATCGTGGTGGACTTCAAGGACGGCATCAGCAAGGAGCAGTTCGACGCCTGGGAGCAGGAGTGGGGCGTGGACCTGGAGTTCAACTCCCTGGAGGGCCCCCGCACGGGCGTCACGCTGGCGGTGGGCGTGGACGACGTGGAGGCCGTGCTCCAGCGCATCCGCCAGAACCCGGCGGTGGAGTCCGCCGAGCCGCTCATGCAGGTGCGCACCAGCTACACGCCGAATGACCCCCAGTACGAAGCCCAGTGGAACCTCCGGATGCTCGACATGCCGAAGGCCTGGGACGGCAACCGGGGCAAGGGCGTGGTGGTGGCGGTCATCGACACGGGCATCGCCTACGAGGACCACGACGACTTCAAGCAGGTGCCGGACCTCAAGGGCGTGTCGTTCGTGAAGGGCTATGACTTCGTCAATGACGACGAGCACGCCAACGACGACCACGGCCACGGCACGCACGTGGCGGGCACCATCGCGCAGGCCACCAACAACGGCGAGGGCGTGGCGGGCGTGGCGTTCGACGCGACGCTGATGCCGCTCAAGGTCCTGAACCACTTCGGCAGCGGCACCTCCGCGGACATCGCGGACGCCATCCGCTTCGCGGCGGACCACGACGCGAAGGTCATCAACATGTCGCTGGGCGGGGGCCTGTACTCGCAGGTCATGGCCAGCGCGGTGGAGTACGCGCGCAAGAAGGGCGTCACCGTCGTGGCCGCGGCGGGCAACACCGGGCGCGGCAGGGTGGAGTTCCCCGCGGCCTACCCGGGCGCGGTGGCGGTGAGCGCGGTGGGCCCGTCCGGCACGCGCGCGCCGTATTCGTCCTACGGCAAGGAGCTGGACATCGCGGCGCCCGGTGGTGACAAGAGCCGGGGCGACACGGGCGGCATCCTGCAGAACACCATCGACCCGCGCGACCCGTCGCGCTCCATCTACGCCTGGTATCAGGGCACCAGCATGGCCGCGCCCCACGTGGCCGCCGTCGCCGCGATGCTCTACGGCGCGGGCGCCACCACGCCGGACGAGGTGGAGCAGGCGCTCTACGCCGGCGCCAGGGCGACGGAGAACCAGGCCTGGACGGAGGAGTACGGCCACGGCGTCCTCAACGCGAACGCGTCGCTGAAGGCGTTCAACGGCGCTTCGCCCCGGTGGCCGTCGCTGGGCTGGGCCGCGGCGCTGCTCGCGCTGGTGCTGCTCACGCTGCGCGGCCGCGAGCGTCCGGGCTACCTCAACGTCCTCTTCCGCCCGGCGTTCCTCGTGCCGCTGGTGCTCTCCACGGTGGGCTTCTTCTTCCTGCGCACCTGGTTCGCGGGCGCGGCGGGCGCGGCCCGGGACGTGGTGAGCGTGGCGTCGCTGCCCATCCCGGACTGGCAGAAGATCATCTTCGGCCGGAGCGCGGTGAACCCGCTGTTCTACAGCGCGCTCATCCCCCTGGTGCTGTCGCTGCCGGCCATCGCATGGCGGGGCTTCCGGCCGGCGGTGGGCGGCCTGGCGTTGGGCTTCGCGGGCTTCCTGGCCTACGCGGCGTGGGTGGGCGCGCCGGCGCTGGCGTGGATGCCCTTCACCTTCCTGGCGAAGCCGTGGCTGGGCTTCAACACGGTGGTGTGCCTGGTCATCGCCCGCGCGATGCTCAAGCGGGAGGACGCATGAAGCTCTCCGGCACGGTGCAGTACCAGGACCTGGAGGGCGGCGTGTGGGTCCTGAAGGCCGACGACGGCCGGACGTACCAGCTCGCGGGCGGTGACCGGAAGATCAAGAAGGACGGTCAGCGCATCTCCGCCGAGGGCAGCATCCAGCGCGACGCCGTCACCACCGCCATGGTGGGGCCGGTGTTCCACGTCAGCTCGTACACGGCGGAGTGACGCGGGCGCCCGGGGGAACCACCCCTCCGGGCCTCAGAGTTGGATCTCGGGCTTGCTCCTGGCCTTGAGCTTGCCCTTGTCCTTGCCGGGGCCATACGCCTCCGACTGCCGGAGGCGCTCCTCTTCGTAGGCCTCCATGGGCACCTCGCCCTTGCGCACGGCCTCGCGGAGCTGCCGCAGGGCCTTGCGCTCGGCCTGGAGCGCCGGGTCCGCGTCCTTGGGCAGCGGCTCCACCGGGTGCTGGACGTCGTAGACGCTCAGCGACACGCCGCGCCCGTCCACCAGGCCCAGCCCCACCAGCGACAGCGTCGCCGCCGTCACCCAGGGCAGCAACTGGAGGGTGAAGAGGGGCACGGGCTTCGTGGCGCGCACCTCCTCATCGCCGGGAGGAGCGCCGCGCCCCCACACGGACGGAAAGTGCCGGGACGCGGCGCGCAGGCCCAGGAGCGCCGTCCAGCCCACCAGCGCCAGCCCCAGCACGGCGCGCCAGTCCGTCACGTCGTCCGGCGCCCCGTCCTTCGCGAGCCCCGAGTGCGTGGCGATGAGGAACAGCGCCGACGACACGATGTTGTTGGCCGCGTGCGCCGCGATGCCCGGCCACAGCGAGCCGGTGCGCCAGAAGAGCCAGCCGAACAGCAGGCCCAGCTCCGCGCGGGCGAGGAAGCCCACTGGATCCAGGTGGAACGCGCTGAACACCACGGACGTGATGATCAACGCCCGCCACGGGGACGCGGGGGCCGGCGGCGTCAGGGAGCGCTGGAAGAGGCCGCGGAAGAAGATCTCCTCGCACAGCGGCGCGGCCACGGACACGCCGCCCAGCAGCAGCGCCAGCTCCACCGGCGTCTGGCCCTCGAAGAGGCGCGAGGCGTCGAACATCTCCCGCAGCCACGCGGGCGCCACCTTCTGCGCGAGGAACTGCACCGGCACCACCACGCCGACGAAGTTGGCCACGCCCAGCAGGAAGCCGAACAGGGTGGGCGCGCCCAGAAACGGCGTGAGGCCCACGTACACGGCGGGCCGGTACCCCGAGCGGCGCAGCATGATCCACGCGAGGCCCAGGAAGAGGAATACCTCCGTGAACCACACCCCGAACGCGGGGTTGAGCAACTGGGTGACGGCACCCACCGTCACGAAGAGCCCGAAGGCCAGGGCCGCGGCGAGCACGGGGTGGGGCGGCGACAGCGGCGCGGGGGCCTCCGCCGGCCGCGGGTCGCTGGAAGGGGAGGCTTCGTCCACCGTGTCGTCTCCTGCCCCCTCTTCCGTCAGGCGGAGAGGGGTGGGGTGCCGCGTTCGCTTCGAGGCGCTGCGTCAGGCCCGGTGGAGGTAGCCGCGGATCTCCTCCGCGAGCGGGTTCTTCCGGGGCAGCTCCGCCGCCGTGGCCGGGTCGCCCAGCCGCAGCTTCTTGTCCTCTTCCACGAGGATGCGCTGATCCAACAGGTACTCCACCGCGTTCTCCAGCGTCGTCTTCGCCAGGGACTCGGCGGCGGTGATGCGGCCGGCGTTGTACTCGCCGCGCCCCGTCTCCAGCGCCAGCTTGACGAACGCTTTGCGGTCGGTGGCCACGCCCGCGGCCACGTCCGGCAACGTCATGGCGGCCAGCAGGTAGGCCTCCAGGAAGTCGCGCAGCAGGTCCGCGAGGAACTCCAGGTCCGGCTGGGCGTGGGCCTCCGGCGCGCGCGTGAGCGTGTCACCCTCGTGGATGACCAGGCCCATGCGCACGAGCCGCTCCACGCACTCGGCGAAGATGGTGTCGAAGGACGCGCCCACCCGGTAGATGAACTCCACCTTGAAGAGGCGCGACAGGAACAGCGCGCGGGCCTTCACGGTGTCGTACGGCGCGGGCGTGCCCGCGAGCAGCGCGTTGGCCACCAGGCTGCGCGCGGCCACCAGGTTCATCAGCGTGTTCTTGTAGAAGGACATCTCCGGGCGGCGTGAGTCCTCCACCTGGTAGCTGACCTCACCGCGCGCCTCCTGCGTGCGCACCATCTCGTCGGAGATGAACTCGCGCATCGCGTCCTGGATGGGGCCCAGCGTCTCCGGGTTGCTCGGCGCGTTGGCCAGCTCCTTGGACAGCCGCGCCCCGTCCTCGGAGGCGATGCGGCGCAAGAGGCTGATGCGGTCCGTGAGCTCGCGCTGGGTGAGGCCGCGCCGGCGGTGGGCCAGCAGGGACGCGCTCACCAGCGCGTGCGGCGTGACGGTGGACACCTTGCTGATGCCGTACATCACGCGATTGCCCAGCGCGCGCACCAGGCCCTTCTTCTGCTCGTCCGTCACCGGCTCCTGCGGCGACAGGCCACGCGCCTTCATGAACTCCACCAGCGACAGCGGCTCGTCGAAGGTGAGGTGGATGCGTCCGTAGCGCGCGGCCAGCACCTTGGGCGCGCTCAGGAGGGCCTTCAGGTCCTCCGGCTTCTTCTCCCCGCCGGCCAGCTCCTTCGAGTAGCTGTCGGACTCCACCACCTTCTCGTAGTCGATGGAGACGGGCACGAAGTAGAGGTCGTTGCGCGCGCCGTCCAGCACCGCCTCGACCTGCCACGTGAGCATGCCCAGCTTGGGCGTGAGCAGCTTGCCCGTGCGCGAGCGGCCACCCTCCGGGAAGAACTCCTGGTGGATGCCGTCATGCACCAGCTTCTTGATGTACGCCTTGAAGGACGCGGCGTAGACCTTGTCGCCCTTGAACGAGCGGCGCAGGAAGAACGCGCCGCAGCGGCGGAACAGCACGCCCAGGGGCCAGAAGGACAGGTTCGCGCCCGCGGCCACCAGCGGCGCGGTGTAGCCCCGGTTCCAGAGCACCCAGCTCATCACCAGGTAGTCCACGTGGCTCTTGTGGCTGGGGCAGAGCACCACCGGCGCCTTGCCCGCGGCCTTGAGCGCGCGGTGCAGGCCGGCCTCGTCCACGCCGATGCCGTCGTAGATGCGGTTGAACACCCACTCCAGCACCGGCGCGATGAGCGCCAGCACGGACGGGTTGGGCTTCGCCGCGATGGCCTCCAGGTTGCGCTGGGCCTCGCGGTACACGCTGGACGGCCTGCGGCCCGTGGCGGCGGCGTGCTCGTCCAGCACCTTGCGCAACTGCCGGTCGCGCAGCGTCTCCTCAATCAGCCGGTCCGTGGGCTTCTGCGGCGGGCCGAACACCGCGCGCGTCTCCCGCGCGAGGAACACGTGCAGCGTGCTGCGCACCTTGCGCGCCAGCACCTCGTCGCTGACGCCCGGGTTCTCCTCGATGAACTTGCGCAGGTCGATGGGCTCTCCCACGCGGAACTGCGCGCGCTTGTAGTTGCGGAAGAACGCCACCATGGAGTGCACGAAGCCCGGCGCCTCCGGGCTCCCGAACAGCGCGTCGCGCCAGCCCGGCTTGAGCTTCGCGGGGCGCTTCTCCCAGACGAACAGCTCTGGCACCAGGAACACCGGGCGCTCGGAGCCACGCGCCAGCCGCACCAGGGCGGGGAAGGGGTCCTCGCGCGTCTCCTTGCCGGAGGCGTGCAGGAGCGCCGTGCGGCGCAGGAACACCAGGCCGCTGCCGCCCTGCTCACGGGCGTAGCGGAAGCGCTCCTCCACCGCGCCGCCCTGCGCCGTCTGGCGCCAGGGCCGGGTGAACCACGGGCGCAGGTTCACCACCGCGCGGATGGGCGGCATGGCCCGGCGGACCATGGCCCACGCGATGTAGAGGAAGTTGATCCACGCCGTGGTGCGCATGACGTGCACCACGAAGCCCCGGGCGCTGAGCGCGCGCAGCTCGTTCTCGACCTCCGGCGGGAAGTGCACCCCGTCGAAGTACCGAGCCCCGAGCACCCGGGACATGGGACCGAATTCCTCCTTCAAGGCCTCTCCTTGCGTCGCGGTCTGCGCCAGCGCGGTGTCCATCGCAGCCCCCCAGGCTACATGTTTTCCGGCGTCGGGATGCCCAGCAAGGTGAGCCCCGCCGCCAGCGTGATGCGCGTCGCGTCCGTGAGCGCCAGCCGGGCCGCGCGCACCGCGTCATTCCCCTCCACGAGGATGCGCTTGTCGCGGTCCTTGTTGCCCGCCGTGTAGTAGCGGCTGTACGCCGCCGCCACGTCCAGCAGCAGGCGCGCCACCAGGCTGGGCTCGTACTGCTCGGCCGCGGCCTTCACGGTGTCCGGCAGCCGCATCAGCTCACGCACCAGGGCCTGCTCCTCCGGGAGCGTGAGCAGCGCCGGATCATACGCCGTGGGCACGCCGCCGCCCTTGCGCAGCACGTTCGCGCAGCGCGCGTGTGCGTACTGGAGATAGGGCCCCGTGTGCCCCTCCAGGCTCGTCACCTCGTCCCAATCGAACGAGTAGTCGCTGGCGCGGTTGTGCTTCAGGTCGCCGAAGACGATGGCACCCAGGCCGATCTGCTCCGACAGCGCCTCCGCGTCGGCCGTCTCCAGGTTGCCCTGCGCGATGTTCTCCTTCACGCGCTGGAGCACGCGCTCCTTCGCCTCGTCCAGGACCTGATTCAGCTCCACCACCTGGCCCTTGCGCGTGGCCATGCCGTGGATGCGGCCGAACGGCACGTGCACGCACTGGTCCGCCCACGGCTGGCCCATCTCCTTCAGGGTGCGGAACACCTGCCGGAAGTGCAGCGCCTGGTCCTGCGCGACGACGTAGAGCGACTTGTCGAAGTTGAAGCGCGCGTGGCGGTCCTCGGCGGCGGCCAGGTCGCGCGTGGCGTAGAGCGTGCTGCCGTCGTTCTTCTTGAGCAGCACGGGCGGCTCGCCGTCCGCGTAGGGCATGTCCACGATGATGGCGCCCTGGGACTCCTTCACGCCGGGCTTCTTCGCGATCTGGTCGATGACCGCGTCCATCTTGCCCTGGTAGCGGCTCTCGCCCTCGATGTGCTCGAAGTCGATGCCCATGCGCGCGTAGACCTTCTTGAAGCCCTTGAGGCTCGTCTCCCGGAACTGGTTCCAGAGCTTCATCGCCTCCGGCTCGTTGGCCTCCATGCGGCGGAAGAACTCACGGGCCTTCTCGTCGAAGGCCGGGTCCTCACCGGCGCGCTTGTTGGCCTGCACGTAGACCTGGACCAGGTGCGCCATGTCGTCGATGCGCGCCGGGTCGCCGTACTCCTGGAAGCCCACCGCCACGAGGCCGAACTGCTTGCCCCAGTCACCCAGGTAGTTGATGCCCTCCACGCGCCAGCCCAGCGCGCGGTACAGGTTCGCGATGCAGTGGCCCAGGAACGTGGTGCGGATGTGGTGGAAGCCAATGGGCTTGGCGATGTTGGGCGACGAGTAGTCGATGACCACCGTCTTGCCCTTGCCGTCCTCCGCGTCGCTGCCGTAGGCGAGCCCCGCCAGGCGCACGCCGTCGATGACCTCCTGGGTGAAGGGGAGGGGAAGGAAGCGCGCGTTGACGTAGGGGCCCACCGCCTTGACCTCCAGGCCCGGGAGCTGGAGCGCCTGCGCGAGCTGCGCGAGCTGCGCGGCGATGGCGGGGGGCGCCTTCTTCTGCGCCTTGGCGAGGGGGAAGGTGGCGAAGCTCAGGTCGCCGTGCGCGGGATCCGCGGGCTTGACCTGGGACTCGATGTCGGCGGCGGGGACACCCAGCGCCCCAGCGAGGGCCTGGGCGAACGCGGCGCGATAGCGGCTATAGACAGAAGTGCTCATGGACCGCGCGGATACTACCCAAGGCGGGGCGCCTTCCATCCACCTCTTCTGTGGGGAAGGCGCCGGAGCGTCGTTCAGGGCACGGCGGGGCCGCGGCTCTTGGGGCGCACCACCGAGGCCACGGTGTCCAGCAGCTTGGGCAGCTTCAGCGGCTTCTCGAAGTACCCGTCGATGCGGTCCGGCCCTTCACCCGAGGTGAGGGACGCGACGTCGCTCGCGCCGGAGATGATGTAGACGACCACGTCCGCCAGCGACTCCGTGGTGCGGATGTAGTGGAGCACGGACCGCCCATCCTCCCCCGACAGCCGCAGGTCCAGCAGCACCATGGCCGGCCGGATGTGGGACAGGATGGAGCGCGCCTCGGCGGCGCCGGAGGTGGCCATCACCCGGTAGCCCTCCTGCTCCAGCACCTGCTCCAGCACCTCGCGGCAGTCCACGTCGTCCTCCACCAGTAGGATGCCGCCCGCCTTGGGCGCGGCCTGGTTCACGTCCGGGGCGCTCACCGCGCTCGCGAACAGGGGGAGGACCATCTGGAACGTGCTGCCCTCGCCCAGCACGCTGGTCGCGTCCACGCGGCCTCCGTGCAGCGCGACAATCTTGGCGACCAGCGGCAGGCCCAGGCCCGTGCCCGGCGGACGGGGCATGCCCGGCTGCGCGCGGTAGAACGAGTCGAAGACGTGCTCCAGGGCCTCCGCCGTCATGCCCTGGCCGGAGTCCTTCACGGTGAGGATGCCCAGGCCCTCGCTGGACGACACGCTCACCTCGACGACGTCGTCCGTCTCGCTGTGGTGGATGCCGTTCTCCACGAGGTTGTGGATGGCCTCGGAGATGCGCTCGCGGTCGCCCCGGACGAAGACTTCAGGGCAGGGGGGAATCACCACCCGCACGTGGCTGTGCTCCGCGACGGCGCCCAGCCCCCGCACCACCTCTTCCGCCACGGCCTTGAGGCCGAAGGGGCGCTGGTTGAGCTGCATCTTCCCGGACGACAGCCGGGACATCAGCACCAGGTCGTTCACCTGCTGGAGCAGCCGGTCCGCGTTCCGGTCGCAGATCTGCACTGCGCGGCGCTGCCCGTCCGTCAGCGTGCCCAGCTTCTCCCGGCCCAGCATGGCCAGGTAGGCCTTGATGGTGGTGAGCGGGTTCTTCAAGTCATGGGACACGTTGCCGAGCAGCTCCTCGCGGTTCTGCTCCAGGCTCTTCAGGCCCGCGATGGCCGTCTGCAGGTCCTTGTTGCGGCGGGCGCTGTCGTCGCGCAGCCGGGCCACCTCGTAGGCGGCGGTGAGCTGCGACGCCAGCGACTGCATCAGCACGTCGGACGCCTTGCGGCGCGCGCCCAGCACCACGAGCACGCCCGTCACGCCCTGCGGCCCCTCCAGGGGCACGGCGACGGTGTCGTTCTCGCGCAGGAGCGCCTTGTCGGTGAAGCACCGGCCCACCACGCCCTCGCCCGGGACGGCGGCGGTGACGCGCTCGTCGTAGCGCCCGCGCACGTGCTCCACGTGCAACTGGTTGCGCGACGGGAAGTGGCGCGCGACGTAGCAGACCTTCGGCTTGAGCAGCGTGTGGAGCGTCTGCAACTGCGCGCGCAGGGCCTCGGTGGGGCCCGCGTTGTCGGTGAGCTGCCGGCCCATCTCCAGCAAGGCCTGGGCGGCGGCGTCGGTGTCCACCGGAGGAGGCGGTTTCGCCGCCCGCTTCGGTGGGGCCTTCTTCGCGGTGGTGGT
Source organism: Corallococcus sp. AS-1-6 (assembly GCF_020037015.1). Taxonomy (GTDB): domain Bacteria; phylum Myxococcota; class Myxococcia; order Myxococcales; family Myxococcaceae; genus Corallococcus. The sequence goes on from NZ_JAIQDE010000029.1 coordinate 118,530, forward strand.
GGGACGCAGCTGGACCACCTCTGCGAGCTGCGGACCCTTCTTCTTCGATGGCACGCGTGAATCCTGCTTCATGTGTCGCGTGGGAGGGAACCGCACCGGGGCCCGGTGCCCTCCATCAACGCCGAGCGTGTCAGGTGCCCGACAGCCCCCCAGCCCCTCCGGCCGCTTCCCTGCCTGGGGTCCAGGAGTGACTCAGGCCCGGCGCTGGATGCGGCCGTCCTTGTCCAGGCTGTAGGGCTCCACGAGGGCGGCCTGCACCTTGTCCTGGTAGCCCTGCACGGCGAAACCGCTCTCCGCCAGCGCCGCCAGCGCCACGGTCTGCACGCGGCGCGCGGTGTCCTCGTTGGTGAGCAACTGGAGCAGGGGCTCGCGCGCCGGCTCGTACTTCAGGGGCCCCAGGACGTTGATGGCGGCGATCTTCACGTCATCGGACATGTCCTCCAGGAAGGGGAGGACGGCCGGGGCCACGCGCGGATCCTGCTTGCCCAGCACGTGGTGGAGCAGCACGACCTTCTTCTCCGGGTCGCGCGTGTAGCGGGAGGACAGGTGCTGGAGCGTGTCCGCGATGACGCCCATGAGCGCGTCCTCGGCGAGCAGCTCCTGGAGGATGCGCAGCGCCCAGGACGTGGCCTGATCGCTCGTCTTGAGGAAGGCGCTCACCGGCGCGACGGCGTCCTGCCCGAAGTGCTTGATCAGCTCGAAGGTGTGCTCCTTCTCGTCCGCGTCGGTGGTGAGCGGGTCCACTGTGACGGTGAACCGGCTGAGCAGCACCGTGACGGCCTCGGGGTACTTCATCTCCCCCAACTGCTGCAGGGCCTTCTGTCGCGTGGACGGCTCCCCGTACTTCTGGGTCACCTTGGACTTGAGCTTGAGGGCTTTTTCGGGGCCCGAGCCGCCCGTGAGGAAATCAAAGAGACCCATAGGTACGTACCCGCTCCGGATTCGGAAGAGTGGAGGCGCCATGTAGGACGGTGCGCCTTCCAGGACAAGTGGCAACGACAACTACAACGTCAGCTCCCGGCGCACGTCGCCCCGGTAGGCCCGCGCCAGCGTCTCCGCGGCGGCCCGGACCTCGTCCGTGGCCTCCTCGGGGACCTTCACCTGGAGCAGCAGGTACATGTCGCCCGGAGTGCCGCCCCGGAGCGACGGCACGCCGCGCCCCTTGAGCCGCATCTTGCGGCCGGATTGTGAACCGGGAGGCACCTTCAGCGTCACCTCCCCCTGGAACGTAGGCACGCGCACCTCGCCGCCCAGCAGCGCCTCGGAGACCGTCACCGGCAGGTCCAGGTAGAGGTCGTCGCCCTCGCGGCGCACCAGCGGATGCTCGGCCACCTCCGTCTCGATGTAGAGGTCCCCCGGAGGGCCCCCCTGGATGCCCGCCGCGCCCTGGCCGGCCAGCCGCACCTTGGAGCCCGTGACGACGCCCGCCGGAATCTTCACCGTCAGCCGGGTCGTCTCCTCCTTGATGCCGCTGCCGCCGCACTGCGAGCAGGGCTCCGGGGCCTTCCCGCTGCCGCGGCAGGTGGGGCACACGCCGGAGCCGCCGAACATGGCGCCGCCCCGCCGGGCCCGCCCCGTGCCGTTGCAGGTGGGGCACGTCACCAGCTTCCCCGTGTTGCCCTCGCCGTGGCACTTGGAGCAGCGGCCCGGCCGCTGGAGCGTCAACGTGCGCTCGGTGCCGGTGACGGCCTCCGCGAGGGAGATCTGCACGCGGGTCGTCAGGTCATCGCCGCGCTCGGCCGCGGTGGACCGGCTGCCGCCCCGGCCCCGGCCAAAGAGGTCGTTGATGTCGAAGCCGCCGGCCCCGCCGCCTCCGCCCGAGCGCCCGAAGATGTCGTTGAAGAGGTCCCCCAGGTCCACGCCCTCGGTGCTGAAGGGGATGCCACCGCCGCCGCTGCCCCCGGCCGCCTGGGCGGCGCGGTACTGGCGGTAGGCCGCGGCCTTCTTCTCGTCGAAGCCGATCTTCTCCGCGTCCTCGCCGAACTCGTCGTAGAGCGCTCGCTTCTTGGGGTCGCCCAGCACCTCGAAGGCGGTGTTGATGCGCTTGAACTTCTCCTCCGCCCCCTTGTCGCCGGGGTTGACGTCGGGGTGGTGCTGGCGCGCCAGCTTCCGGAAGGACTTCTTGAGCTCGTCCGCCGAGGCCGTCCGTGGCACGCCCAGAATCTGGTAGTAGTCGTCAGCCATAGGTTTTTGGGGTGGTGCAGTACCCGACAAGGGAGAACGTAACCAGCGGTGAGGTGAGCGCCAGCACGGGATGTCCGGACAGCACCGCGATGGTTACAGTCGCCGCAAGATGAGGAAGGCCATGCCAGCACCGCGCGCCCGCCGGAAGGCCCCCCTGTGGCTGGCATACGGGCTCCTCCCAGCGGCCCTGGGGTCCGGGGTGACCGCACATGCCGCCCCCCCGCCGCCCGCTCCCGCCGTGGAGGAGGGCAGGGTGATGGACCGCGTCGTGGCGGTCATCGAGGGCCAGGTCCTCACCCAGAGCGAGCTGGAGATGGAGGCCCGGGTGGCGCTGATCCAGCGAGGGGCCGTGCAGGCCGCCGCCCTGCCTCTGGATGAGCAGACGCTCCGGGGGGCGCTGGAGCTGTCCATCAACCAGCGCCTCCAGGTCCTGAGCGCGGACCGCCTGCAGGCCTTCCCGGCCGAGCCGGCGGAGGTGGCGGCCCGGCTGGACGCCGTCCGGGCGCGGCTGGGCGGGGAGGCGGCGCTCCGGCGCTTCCTGGACCGGCACGGCGTGGACCGCGATGCCCTGGAGGCCGTGCTGGCGCGGGGGCTGCGGGCGGAGCGAATCCTCGACAGCCGGGTCCGGTTGAAGGCACAGGTGAGCGAGGCGGAGGTCCGTCACCATTATGACGCCCACCGGGACCTGTACCCCGGTGAGTTCGACCAGGCGGCGCGCACGGCCATCCGCGAGGAACTGGTGCGGGCGCGCTACGGAGAGCTGGCGGCCCAGGCCCTGGCTGAAGTACGCAAGTCGGCGCAGGTGCGGCGGGTGGCGCCCTTCGCGCGGGAGGCACGGCGATGAGACGGCTGCGGGACGACGGGACGCCCGACAAGGGGAAGGGCTTCCTGATCCGGCAGATGACCGTGGACGACATGCCGGCGGTGATGGCGCTGGAGAAGGCGTCCTTCAAGAACCCCTGGTCCACGGAGCTGCTCGGGCGCGAGCTCCAGCACGACTGGTCCACCATCCTCCTCGTGGAGGAGCCGCTGCCCGAAGGCGGCGTCGCCCTGCTGGGCCTGGCCATCTTCTGGATCGTCCATGACGAGGTCCACGTCCTCAACGTCGCCACCGCCCCCGTGCACCGCCGCCGGGGCGTCGCGCGCACCGTGATGGAGGAAGTCTTGCGCCGGGGCGTGGCCCGCCGCTGCTCCCTGGCCACCCTGGAGGTCCGCCGGGGCAACGAGTCCGCCCTCAACCTCTACCGCTCGCTGGGCTTCCGGCCGGTCGGCATCCGCCCGAACTACTACGCGGACGAGGGCGAGGACGCGATCGTGATGGTCCTCGACTTCTAGTCCCCTAAGGGAGTAGAGCGTCCGGCCGTCGTCGCAGTCCCAGGTTTTTCGGGTGTGAGGGGATGCACCCGGGTCCTCTGGCCGGTTCAGGCCCAGGGGCAGGCCATGCTTGACACCCGGGGGGCCCTCCCTATACTCGCGGGCCTTTTGTGTAGCCTGTAGGTAGATATGCTCCGCTTTCGTGTAGCCGGACGCGGGGTTCCCACGAAGAAGAGGTTTCAGTGCCGACCATCAGCCAGCTCGTCCGCAAGGGCCGCGAGAAGCTCAACATCAAGGGCAAGAGCCCTGCCCTGAAGGAGTGCCCCCAGAAGCGCGGTGTCTGCACGCGCGTCTACACCACGACCCCGAAGAAGCCGAACTCGGCCCTCCGCAAGGTGGCCCGCGTGCGTCTCACCAACGGCATCGAGGTGACTTCCTACATCCCCGGCGTGGGTCACAACCTCCAGGAGCACTCGGTGGTCATGATCCGCGGTGGCCGTGTGAAGGACCTCCCGGGCGTTCGCTACCACATCATCCGCGGCACGCTGGACTCCGTGGGCGTTGCCGGTCGCAAGCAGAGCCGCTCCAAGTACGGCGCCAAGCGCCCGAGCTAGTCCGGTTCTCCCGCGCGTCGTTGGCGCGGAACACCTTCGCGGTACCTGAAGCAGTGTTGGACGCTGGCCCCACACCCTGGGGAGTGTCCCTGGAAGTTCCCAAGCAGTCGTTCTTGAAGCCCCTGAACAAGGCTTTCCTCCAGGCGAGGAGAGTGGGGCGTAAGGGAAGAGATGCCTCGTCGTCGCGTAGTCGCCAAGCGGAAGATTCTCCCGGATCCGAAGTTCCAGGACCGGCTCGTCACCAAGTTCGTCAACGACCTGATGCGCAAGGGGAAGAAGTCCATCGCGGAGGGCGTGTGCTACGGCGCCTTCGCCCTCATGGAGGAGCGCGCGAAGGAAGACCCCCTCAAGACGTTCAAGAAGGCCCTGGACAACGTCAAGCCCGTCCTCGAGGTGAAGAGCCGCCGCGTCGGTGGCGCCACCTACCAGGTTCCCGTGGAGGTCCGTCAGGACCGCCGCGTCGCGCTGGGCATGCGCTGGATCATCTCCTACGCCAAGGCGCGCGGTGAGAAGACCATGCAGGAGAAGCTGGCCGGCGAGATCATGGACGCCGCCAACAACCGCGGCAACGCGGTGAAGAAGCGTGAAGACACGCACAAGATGGCGGAAGCCAACAAGGCCTTCGCTCACTACCGCTGGTAGGTCCCGTCAGGGGCTTCGCGGTTGCCGCCCGGATGCGCTGCCAGCGTCCGGGCGGTTTTGTTTGTCAGCCCTGGCAGAAGCCCAAGAGACGTCCGGAAGGAACCGAGTCATGGCCCGTGAGTTCCCCCTCGAGCGCTACCGCAACATCGGCATCATGGCGCACATCGATGCCGGCAAGACGACCACCACCGAGCGGATCCTGTTCTACACAGGCGCCATCCACAAGATGGGCGAGGTGCACGAAGGCACCACCACCACGGACTGGATGGTCCAGGAGCGCGAGCGCGGCATCACCATCACCTCCGCGGCCATCAGCGCCTTCTGGGAGCGGATGGGCCAGCGCTACCGCGTGAACATCATCGACACGCCGGGGCACGTGGACTTCACCATCGAGGTGGAGCGCTCGCTGCGCGTGCTCGACGGCGCCATCACCGTGTTCGACGCGGTCAACGGCGTGGAGCCGCAGTCGGAGACGGTGTGGCGCCAGGCGGACCGCTACAAGGTCCCGCGCATCTGCTTCATCAACAAGATGGACCGCGTGGGCGCGGACTTCGAGATGTCCGTCGGCACCATCAAGGAGAAGCTGGGCGCGCGTCCCGTGCGCATGCAACTGCCCCTGGGCGCCGAGGACAAGCACAAGGGCGTCATCGACCTGGTCCGCATGAAGGCGCTGGTGTTCCAGGACGGGGAGCAGGGCAGCCGCTTCGACCTCCAGGACATCCCCGCGGAGTACCAGGAGGCCGCCGCCGCCGCGCGCGGGGAGCTGCTGGAGGCCGCGGCCGAGCAGGACGACGCGCTCACGGAGAAGTTCCTCAACGGCGACGAGCTCACCGAGGACGAGATCCGCGGCGCCATCCGCAAGGGCTGCGTGGGGCTGAAGCTGTTCCCCGTGTTCTGCGGTTCGGCGTTCCGCCACAAGGGCGTGCAGCCGCTCCTGGACGCGGTGGTGGACTACCTGCCGAGCCCGCTGGACATCCCGCCGATCCACGGCAAGACGCCCAAGGGCGAGGACGCCATCCGCGAGACGCGCGACGACGCGCCCTTCAGCGCGCTGGCGTTCAAGATCATGAACGACCCGTCCTTCTCCTCGCAGACGCTGACGTTCCTGCGCGTCTACTCCGGGAAGCTGGAGGCGGGCACGGCGGTGTGGAACTCGGTGAAGGGCAAGCGCGAGCGCGTCAGCCGGCTCGTGCAGATGCGCGCGGACAAGAAGGACGAACTGACGGAGTGCTACGCCGGCGACATCTGCGCGGTGGTGGGGCTGAAGCTCGCGACCACGGGCGACACGCTCTGTGACGACAAGCAGCAGATCGTCCTGGAGCGGATGGAGTTCCCGGAGCCCGTCATCGACATCGCCATCGAGCCGAAGTCCACCGCGGACCAGGACAAGATCATCCAGGCCCTGCAGCGGCTGGCCATGGAGGACCCGTCCTTCCGCGTGCGCACCAACGAGGAGACGGGCCAGACGCTCATCGCCGGCATGGGCGAGCTGCACCTGGAGATCATCGTCGACCGGCTCCTGCGCGAGTTCAAGGTGGACGCGAACATCGGCAAGCCGCAGGTGGCCTACCGCGAGACGGTGACCGCGACGAAGGAGGCGGAGGGCAAGTACATCCGCCAGACGGGCGGCAAGGGGCAGTACGGCCACATCAACCTGCGCGTGTCCCCGAACGAGCCCGGCAAGGGCTTCGAGTTCGTCAGCACCATCGCCGGCGGCGCCGTGTCCAAGGAGTTCGTGGACGCCGCGCGCGACGGCGCGAGGGAGGCCATGCAGAACGGCCCCGTCGCCGGCTACCCCATGGTGGACGTGAAGGTGGAGGCCTACGACGGCTCCATGCACGACGTGGACTCGTCGGAAATGGCGTTCAAGATCGCCGGCTCCCTGGCCTTCAAGGACGCGGTCCGCGCGGCGAACCCGGTCCTCCTGGAGCCCATCATGGCCACGGAGGTCGTCACCCCGGAGGCGGCCATGGGCGACGTCATCGGCGACCTGAACGGCCGGCGCGGGAAGATCCTGGGCATGGTGCCCCGGCCCGGCGGCGTGCAGGCCATCCAGGCGGAGGTGCCCCTGGCCGCCATGTTCGGGTACTCGACCGACCTGCGGAGCAAGAGCCAGGGAAGGGCGACCTACACGATGCAGTTCAAGCACTACGCACCGGCGCCGAAGTCAGCGCTCAACCCGAGCTACTGACCTCCCGCCCGCAGGGGGAGCCGCCGGGCGAATTCTGTTGACGTTCCAGCGGCTTTGAAGCACACGCAGCACCCCTCGGAAGTTCTCCCGAAGTCCTATACCGCCGGGGTCGCACCGGCGGCGTCGTGAGGAGCGGTTCATGTCCAAGGAAAAGTTCGATCGCAGCCTGCCCCACGTGAACATCGGAACGATTGGGCACGTGGACCACGGCAAG